>NZ_JBIBBY010000008.1:0-385907 GCF_042900905.1 Streptomyces sp. NPDC012827
CGCCAGGGCGACGAGCACGCTGTACGTCAGCGTGACGCCGCCGGGCAGTTCGAGGGTGCCCGTGGCGAAGGTACGGAAGGACGTGTCGGTGATGGTGTCAGTCGTTGATGTCCCGCTCGAAGTCCTTCTCGCAGGCCTCGCGTTCGCTCTGCGTCGTGGCGTCCCGGACGCACTCGTCGAGGTTCTTGTATTCGTCCGAGCCGAGGATCGACGCGCCGATCGCGAGAATCACGACGGAGACGATCAGGGCCAGGGCACCGAGGACCGCGCCGACGACCGACATCTTGCCGTGGGGCGCCCGGCCGCCTTTCGCCTTGCGTGCGCCGATGATGCCGAGGACGACGGCGGCCAGGCCCAGCACGATGCCGCCGAAGACGGTCCAGAAGAGGACGAGCGCCACGACGCCGAGGACCAGCGCGGCGATGGCCATGCCGTTGGTCCGTCTCGTCTCTCCGGGGTGCCGGGCGGGGTCGTGGGGCTGGGTGGGTGAGGAGAAGGACAACGTCATCACACTCGTCTCTGGTCTCGGTGCCGAGGATTCGTCGTACGGCCCCTCTTGCCCCGAAGTCCCCGACAAACGCCTTGCCGGTACGCGCGTTGTGCCGCCCGTCTCCTCAGCCGTGCGCGGCGTGCGGGGCACGGGCCCCCGCGCCCCGCGCGGTCACAGGAAGCGGCGGATGGGGACGACCGCCGCCTCCTGCGCGCGGTGGAAGGCGGAGCGTTTCTTCCACCGTCCGGCCCTGATCCGTTCGCAGGCCTGAAGGTCCTCGTCGAAGTGACCGTCCAGGGTGGCGGTGAAGTGCTCGTCGAGGACGGCCAGCATGACCTCCTCGTCGTGGTCGAGCGAGCGGCGGTTGAAGTTGGTCGACCCGACCAGTGCGGCCACCCCGTCCACGGTGATGATCTTGGCGTGCATCATCGTCGGCTGGTATTCGAAGATCCGGACGCCGCAGGCGAGGAGGTCCTCGTAGAAGCGCCGTCCCGCGAGCTGGCAGACCCTCTTGTCGGTGTGCGGTCCGGGCAGCAGGATCTCCACGTCGACGCCCCGGCGGGCCGTCGCGCACAGCAGGTCGACGAAGTAGGCGTCGGGCGCGAAGTAGGCCGTGGCGAGGCGGAAGCGGTGCTCGGCGGATTCGAGCATCACCCGGATGAGGGTCTGCATGTCCTGCCAGCCGAGGCTGGCCGAGCCGCGGACCACCTGCACGACGGAGTCGCCCTGCGGCTCGTGCTCGGTGAAGCGGTCGTGCGTGTCGAACAGGACGTCGTGGCATTCCGCCCAGTTCTGCGCGAAGGCGGCCGCGATGCCGTCCACCGCGGGGCCCCGCACCTGGACGTGGGTGTCGCGCCACTCGTTCTCGTCGCGGGCGTCGCCGCACCACTCCTCCGCTATGCCCACCCCACCGGTGTAGGCCACGGACTCGTCCACGATCAGCGCCTTGCGGTGGCAGCGGTGGTTCTGCTTCAGCGGGGAGAGGACCAGCGGCTTGCGGAACCACGCGACCTCGGCGCCGGCCCGGTCCATGAGGTCCAGCAGGTCCCGCTCGATGAGCCGGCTGCCGAACCCGTCCAGCAGCAGGCGCACCCGCACGCCGTTCCGGGCCCGGTCGGCCAGTGCCTCGGCGAACTGCCGGGCTATGTCCCCCCGCCAGTACACGAACGTCATCATGTCCACCGTGTGCCGGGCCGAGCGGATGCTGTCGAGCATCGCCGGGAAGATCTCGTCGCCGTTGCGCAGGGCGCGCAGCGCGTTCCCCTCCGTGGCGGCGATGCCGATCAGGCGCTCCAGGCGCCGTCGCATCCGCTGCTTGCGCTCGGCCGGGGTGGTGGGGGCGGCGGTCCCGACGGCCGGGTCCGGTGTGCTGGGTGTACTGGTCATGGCTACCCCTGCCGGTCGGAGGAGGTCGCCCCGTACGTCCGGCCACCGCCGGGGCGACGCCGACTGTACCGACCCCCCGGCCCCCGGCTCCACGGCCCCCCACCTGCTCCTTTCCCCGGCCGGCCCGGGCGGGCCGCCGGTGCGCCGGTGGGCCGGGCGTCCGCCGGCGCCCCGCCGTCGGTCCGCCCGGGGTGTCCGGCCGCCCGCGAGGCCGTCCGCCCGGGACGTCAGTGTGCCGAGGAAGCGGATGTGCGGCGGTCCCGCCGGGTCGGGGCGGGCGACGGCCGCGCGGACGCCGCACACGTCGGCGATCAGCTCCTCCGTGAGGACGCCGGCCGGTTCGCCCGAGGCCACCACCCGGCCCTCCCGGCGGGGCGGGTGAGCGGCACGGAAACGTCCTTGTCGGCCACGGCTCATACGCGGAGCCTGTCGTAGCACAGGGGGTACGCGGGCAACCCGGCGGGCGCGGGGGGCGTCCTTCCGGTCAGGCGGCGTCGGCCGGACGGCGCGTACGGTCACACGGAAGCAGGACAGCGATGAGCGACAAGGCCCGCATTCTCTTCGACGCGCTCGATCTCGACCACGACGGCACCCTGACGCGGATGGAGGTGATGCGCGCGCTGCGCGAGAAGGGGCCGACCCTCGCGGCGCGGGGCGTGATCCCGCCCTGGGGCGTCGGGGACGTCGACGCCTCGGCGGCCCTCTTCGACGCGGCCGACCAGAACGGGGACTGCGTGCTCACCTTCGAGGAGTTCGCGACCTGGGCGGACCGCCGCTTCGGCTGGTGACCCGGGCCCGGTGACGCGGGCCGGGCACCGCCGGCGTCCGCCGCCCGGGCGCGGCGGAGGGTGACCAGAACAGGGCATGTCCTCACGTTCTGTGTTTCGGTGGGAGACGGGGACCCACGAGCGTCGAGGAGTGCCATGCGGGTAGCGGTCATCGGGCAGGGGTACGTCGGCCTGACGGGCGCGGTGGCGCTCGCGCGGCACGGGCACCGGGTGGTCGGTGTGGAGCAGGACGCGGAGCGGCTCTCGCGGCTGCGGGCCGGGGAGCCGGCGGTGTACGAGCCGGGGCTCGCGGAGCACCTGGCGTCGGTGCTGCGGACGGGGCGGCTGGATTTCGTGGGGTGCCTGGAGGAGGCGACCGCCGCGGATCCGGTCGACGCGGTGCTGCTGAGCGTGGGGACGCCGCCCGCGCCCGACGGCACGGCCAACCTCTCCCATGTCCGCCAGGCGGTGCAGCAGGCGGCCCGGCTGGAGGGTTCGCCGCTGGTGGTGCTCAAGTCGACGGTGCCGCCCGGCACGAGCGACGCCCTGCTGGAGGAGCACCCGCACCTGCGCGACCGGTTCGTGTACAACCCGGAGTTCCTCAACCAGGGCCGGGCCCTGGACGACTGGCAGGCCCCCGCCCGTACCGTCGTGGGCACGCACGCCCCGGCGGCGCTCGCCCGGTGCCGTGAGCTCTACGCGTGGGTGAGCTGTCCGTGGGTGACGACGACCCCGGCGAGCGCGGAGATGATCAAGTACGCGAGCAACGCCTTCCTGGCGACGAAGATCAGCTTCGCCAACGAGGTGGCCGGGCTCTGCGCCGACGGGGACCTCGACATCGACGACGTGATCCTCGGGGTCGGCCTGGATCCCCGGATCGGCCCCGCCCTGCTGACGCCGGGGACGGGCTTCGGCGACTCCTGCCTGCCGAAGGACACCCTCGCGCTCGCGCACTGGGCGCGGGAGCGGGCCCTCGACACCCCGCTTCTGGACGCCACGATCGAGACCAACGTCCGCCGGCCGGGGCTGCTCGTGCGGACGCTCCTGGAGAGCGCCGGAGGGCGCCTGAACGGTCTGCACGTGGCCGTGCTCGGGCTGCGGTACGAGCCGTGGAGCGACGATCTGCGGGCCGCGCCGAGCCGGGCGGTGATCCCGCTGCTGCACGAGCACGACGCGGTGGTACGGGTCTGGGACCCGGCGATGACGGCCGAGGACCTGCGCCGCGCCGCGCCGCGCGCGGTGGCGCACGCCTCTCTGGCGTCGGCGGTGACCGGAGCGCACGCGGTACTGGTGCTGACCGCGTGGCCGGAACTCACGGGCGCCGACTGGGAGGAGCTGGTGCCCCGGATGGCGGAGCCGCGGATCGTTCTCGACGCCAAGAACTGCCTGCCCGCCCCGGTGCTTCACCGCACGCCCGCGCTCTACCGGAGCATCGGCAACCGCCGCCCGTCGCGGCAGGACCCGGCCCCCGAACCCGCCGCGTGAGCCGGGTTCGGGGGCCGGGTGCCCCGCGCCGTACGCGGGCCCGGTGGCCGTCCGGGCCGGCGTACGACCGCGTCCCGGTCAGGCCCGGGCGTCCTCGCGGAGCAGGTCCGCGCACTTCTCGCCGATCATCATCGTCGTGATGCACGGGTTGACGGTCACGAGGTCCGGCATCACGGAGCCGTCCGCGACGCGCAGGCCGCGGACGCCCTTGACGCGCAGGCGGGCGTCGAGCGGCGCCGTCGGGTCGTCGTCCGCGCCCATCTTCACCGTGCAGGCCGGGTGGTAGACGGTGTTGTGCGTCTTGTGGATGTAGTCGAGCAGTTCGTCGTCGGTACGGACCTCGGGCCCGGGGGCGAGTTCGGCGCCCGCCCAGCCGGCGAGCGCGGGCTGCGCGGCGATGCGGCGCGCCAGCTTGAGGCCGTACGTCATCACGCGGACGTCGTGCTCGTGGGTGAAGTAGCGGGGGTCGACCTTCGGCTTGTCACGGTAGTCGCGGGTGCGGAGCCGCACGGTGCCGCGCGACTTGGCGCGGGTGACGTTCGGGGTGAGGCAGAAGGCGTTCTCGGAGGTGGGGTAGCCGTGCCGGGCGGTGTTCATGTCGAAGGGCACCGAGCCGTAGTGGAACATCAGGTCGGGGCGGTCGAGCCCCGGCTCGGTGTCGTAGAAGATGCCGGCCTCCCACCACTGGCTGGAGGTGGTGGTCATGGGCTGCTTGGCCTCCCACATGATCACGCCCTCGGGGTGGTCCTGGAGGTTCTCGCCGACTCCGGGCGCGTCGACGCGGACGTCCACGCCGACCTCGCGCAGGTGCTCCGCCGGGCCGATGCCGGAGAGCATCAGGAGCTTCGGGGTGTCGATGGAGCCGCAGGAGACGACGACCTCGCGGCGGGCGCGGACCGTCCGGCTGTGGATCATGTCGGGGTCGAGGTACTCGGCTCCGGTGCAGCGGTCGCCGTCGAAGAGGAGCCGCTTGGCGCGCACGCCGGTGCGTATCTCCAGGTTGGGGCGCTTGCCCATGACGGGGTGCAGGTAGGCGACCGAGGACGACTGGCGGATGTTGTTCTCGTCCGAGTTGATCTGGAACCAGTTCGCGCCGCGCACCACGGTCCGGCCGGTGTTGAACGGGGTGGTGGGGATGCCCGCCTGGGCGCAGGCCTCCAGCAGCGCCGTGCCGCAGGGGTCGCCGCCCTTGAGGGTGCGCAGCTTCACGGGACCGGTGCGGCCGTGGTGGTCGCCGGGCGCGTCGTTGTTCTCCAGGCGCCGGTAGAGCGGGAAGAGGTCCGCCGCGCTCCAGCCGGCGCAGCCAGCCGCCGCCCAGTCGTCCAGGTCCTCGGCGGGGGCCCAGAAGGCGATGCAGGAGTTGTGCGAGGAGCAGCCGCCGAGGACCTTGGCGCGGGCGTGGCGCATGAAGCTGTTGCCGCTGGCCTGGGGTTCGACGGGGTAGTCCCAGTCGTAGCCGGATTCGAGGAGGCCCATCCAGCGTTCCAGCTTCAGGACGTTGTCGTCGCCGACGTCGCTGGGGCCGGCCTCCAGGACGCAGACCGACACGGACGGGTCCTCGCTCAGCCGGGCGGCGACGACGTTGCCCGCCGTGCCGCCGCCGACCACCACGTAGTCGAACGTCTCGTGGGTGCCGTGGGTGTCGTGGGTGCGGGTGGCATCGGTCATCGGGCGGCGACTTCCTTCGGTGCGGCGGGCTGTTCGGGGGCGGCCGGGGCGGCGGCGTGTTCGGCGAGGACTCCGGTGCGGTGCCGCTGCACGAACCAGTAGTAGGTGAATCCGCCGAGCGCGATGGCGCCGACGAAGAGGACGGCACCCCAGCGCAGGTACCAGTGGTGGGGGGCGGTGGCGTTGTAGACGGCGGCGCGCGGCCAGATGAGGTTGAGGGTCATGCCCGCGCCCCACAGCACGGCGAGGATGTTGACGGGCAGGCCCCAGCGGCCGAGGGAGAACTTGCCCTCGGCCGGCTTCCAGCGACCGCGCAGCCGGGCGACCAGCATGGGGCCCGTGACCAGCAGGTAGGCGAGGTAGATCATGATGATGCCGATGCTGGTGACCACGGTGAAGATCTGCGGCTGACGGATGTTGACCAGCAGGATCGCCAGCGCCAGGACGCCGATGATCACGGTCGGCAGGACCGGGGTGCCGAAGCGGGGGCTGACCTTCGACAGGCGGGCGGCGCCGGGCAGGTTGTTGTCCCGGGCCATCGCGAAGGCGAGGCGGACGGCGGCGGTGTGGACGGCGAGCGCGCAGACGGTGACGGCGATGAGGACGCACCAGAGCATCGCCTTGCCGGCCGTGGGGCCCAGCACGTCGAGGACGACGTACTGGAGGCCGTCGGTGGAGATCTTCCCGCCCCTGAGGCTGGAGACGCTCATGAGGGCGAGGATCAGGATGAGACCGCCCAGGACGAAAGAGGCGACGATCGCGCGGAGGATGGCGCGCGGCGCGTTGCGGGAGGGGTCGAGGGACTCCTCGCCGAGCGAGGCGGCGGTGTCGAAGCCGTACATCACGTACGCCGAGGCGAGCGAGGCGACGAGGAACGCGCCGAGGTAGCCGAACGGCTGGCCGGTGCCGGTGCCGGCGGTGTCGGTCACGACCTCGGGGCCGCGCACGACGTTGACGGCGAGAAGGACGATGAGGACGACGGTGGCGATCAGTTCGAGGAAGACGCCGGCGGTGTTGATCCGCGCCATCAGCTTCACGCCGAAGGCGTTGACGAGCGTGGTGAAGAGGATCAGCACGGCGGCGAGGAGGACGGCGTTGGTCGCGGTGTCGTACGGCCCCGTCCCGTCCCCGACGATCTGGAAGGCCGAGGAGATCTGAGGCAGGGTCAGCTGATAGGCGAGGGCGACGGCGGCGATCGACACCACCGAGGCGAGGAGCATCATCCAGCCGGCGAGCCAGCCGATGTGCGGATTGCCCACCTTCTTGGACCAGTTGTAGATGGAGCCCGCCACCGGGTAGCGGGCGGCCAGCTCGGCGAAGCAGAGCGCCACCATGAACTGGCCGGCGAAGACCATCGGCCAGGACCACCAGTAGGCGGGTCCGCCGCTGGCGAACCCGAAGTAGAACAGCTGGAAGGTGCCGGTGAGGATGGAGATGTAGGAGATGCCGGCGGCGAAGGTGTGGAAGGTGCCGAGCGTTCTCTTGAGCTCGGGCCGGTAGCCGAACTCGGCGAGCTCGTCGTCGTCATGGGCCACGGCGGGCCCCGGCGGTGCTGCGGTCATGGGGACTCCTCGACGGTGGGGGCGGATCACTCGAACCAGCGCTGCGGCTCCGGCGCGGTGTTGCGCCAGATGTGCTTCGCCTCGCGGTACTCCGCCAGGCCCGCCGGGCCCAGTTCCCGGCCCGTGCCGGACTGCTTGAAGCCGCCCCATTCGGCCTGCGGCACGTACGGGTGGTAGTCGTTGATCCAGACCGTGCCGAGGCGCAGCCGCCGGGCCATCCGGCGGGCGCGTGCCTCGTCGCCGGTCCAGACGGCGCCGGCCAGGCCGTAGATGGTGTCGTTGGCCAGGCCGACCGCGTGGTCCTCGTCGCCGTCGCGGAACCGTTCGACGGTGAGGACGGGGCCGAAGGACTCCTCGCGGACGACCTCCATGTCCGCCCGGCACTCGTCCAGCACGGTCGGCAGGTAGTAGAAGCCCCGCTCGAAGTCCGCGCCCTCGGGCCGGGCTCCGCCGCAGCGCAGTACCGCGCCCTCGGCGATGCCCTTCTCCACGTACGCCTCGACCTTGGCGCGGTGCTCGGCGGAGATGAGCGGCCCGGTCCTGGCGTCCTCGTCGAAGGGGCCGCCGAGGCGGATGTCTCCGGCCCTGCGGACGAGTTCGTCCACGAACCGGTCGTGGATCCGGTCCTCCACGAGGAGCCGGGCCCCGGCCGAGCAGACCTGTCCGGAGTGGAGGAAGACCGCGGTGAGCGCCATGTCGACGGCGGCGTCGAAGTCGGCGTCCGCGAAGACGATGTTCGGGTTCTTGCCGCCCAGTTCGAGGGCGACCTTCTTCACGGTGGCGGCGGCGGCCGCCATCAGGCGGCGGCCGGTGCGCACGCCGCCCGTGAAGGAGACCAGGTCGACGTCGGGGTGCTCGGCGAGCGGCGCGCCCGCCTCGGGGCCCGCGCCGAGCACCAGGTTGGCGACGCCGCCGGGCAGCCCGGCCTCGGTGAGCAGCCGCACCAGGTGGACGGCGGTGTGCGGGGTGAGTTCGCTGGGCTTGAGCACGAAGGTGTTGCCGGCGGCGAGGGCCGGGGCCACCTTCCAGGCGGTCTGGAGCAGCGGGTAGTTCCAGGGAGTGATCAGTGCGCAGACCCCGACCGGCTCGTACACGACGGTGCTCTCGGCCGTGGGGGTGCCGGTCTCCACGACCCGGCCGGTCTCGGTCCCGGCGAGCCGTCCGAAGTAGCGGAAGCAGGCGATGACGTCGTCGATGTCGTACGCGCTCTCCACCAGGCGCTTGCCGGTGTCGAGGGACTCGGCGCGGGCCAGCGCGTCCTTGTCGCGCTCCAGCAGGCCGGCGACGCGCAGCAGCAGATCGCCCCGCTCCGCGGCCGGAGTGGTGGGCCACGGTCCCTCGTCGAAGGCGCGGCGGGCGGCCGCGACGGCCTCGACGGTGTCCTTGCCGCCGGCCTCGTCGACGACCGCGACGAGGCTTCCGTCGGCGGGGCACCGGATCTCCCGGGTCCGGCCGTCGAGTGCGGACCGCCAGGCCCCGCCGATGAAGAGTTCGGGCATGCTTCTCGTTCCTCCTGGTCAGCGCCCTTGCGGCGCGTCCTTGCGGACGGGTGCCTCACCCGGCGTTCGCGTTCCATGCCGAATGTGAGGTTCCACACGCGGGTGAGGAGGGGCTCGGGTCCGCGCGGGCGGTGCCCGGAGGGAGAAGGGTCCGGTGTCGGCCGACGGGGAACGGGCCGCTTTCCGACGGGGGATCAGCGGGCGTTCCGCGTCGGGGACATGGGGACCGGTGCACGCGCCGGCCGACCGGCGCCGCCCGGGTCACCGGGGAGCGGTCAGCACCACCGCGTGTGCCGGCAGGGGCTCCAGCCGCCGCCGGAGCCGCCCGAACCCCCGGAGCCGCTCCAGGAGTCCGAGCCGCCCGGCCGCCCGTCGGGGTGGAGGCGGGTGCGGTCGCGGTCGCCCGGGTACGGGTCGAGGCGGTCGGGATCCCCGTCGCCGTCGCGGTCCGGCAGCCGGGCGTCCCGGCCGCGGTCGGGGTCGGGGCAGCCGGTGCCGGGCGCGGTCAGGGAGAGCGTCACCGTCCGGACCTCGTCCGTGACCGGTTCGCCCTCCGCGGGGTCCTGCCGGCAGACCCGCCACTCCTCGTACGCGCCCTCGGCGGGCAGCACGTCGTCGAGGTACGCCGTCCCGGCGTACAGCCGGTCCTCGGGCACGCCCGCGCCCACCACCTCGGCGACGGCGGCGCGCCAGGTCGTCCAGACCACTTCGGGCATCCGCGGCCAGGGCACCGGGCTGCCCTCGGCCGGCGGGCAGGGTTCCTCGTCGCGGACGACGGCGCAGTCGACGGCCGGGTCGCCGGGGGTGCCGGACGTCTTCTGGAAGCACACCTTCCACAGCGAGCGCCCCCCACCCTCCGCTTCCCGTCGGAGGCGTCGTGGTACCTCACGGTGAGTCCGAGCCGCCGGGAGCGGGGGAAGGCGATGTCGAGGGAGTCGCCCGTGAAGTCCGGGACGGCCGGCATGGTGGGCTCCGGCGTCGTCCGCGAGGGGCGCGGGAAGCCGGGGAGGCGGCTCGGGGAGACCAGGGGCTTCGCGTCGGCGCGGGCGGCGGCCCCGGCGCGGTCCGGAGCGGGCGCCGGCCGATCGGGCAGGACGGCCCCGAGGAGGGCCGCGGCCACCACCGAGGCGACGGGACGGCCCCCCTTGGGCCAGGGGCTGCGCCACCACAGCAGCACCAGGGCGATCAGCAGCATCACACCGCCCAGGCGGTCGTTCATCAGCCCGGCCAACGGGACGGCGGCGATCGCCACCACCCGTGCGGTGCCCGTCCGCCACCAGGGCAACGGCGAGGAGGAGGGCGGGAGGGGCGCGGAGCTCGGGGAGCCGGACATGGCGGCGCGGACGCCCTTTCGTTCATGCGTACGACGATCTTCGCGCGCATCGCACTCGGCCCGGGACGCCTCACTCCGGGGCGTTCGCCCGCCGGACGCGGCGCCTCCCGCGAGGCCGGAGGGTTTAGAAGCGCTGTTCGGGTCCACCCGAAGAGGGAGGCACAACGCAGAACTCGAAGGAGACGAGGCACATCATGGGAATCATCGCCTGGGTCATCATCGGGCTGCTGGCCGGGCTCATCGCGAAGGCACTCACGCCCGGCCGGGATCCTGGTGGGCTGGTCGTCACGACCCTCATCGGCGTGGCGGGCGGCCTGCTCGGAGGCTGGCTGGGCAAGGTGATCTTCGGCGTCCAGGCCGTGGACGGGTTCTTCGAGCTCTCGACATGGGTGGCCGCCATCATCGGTTCGATCATCCTGCTGCTGATCTACCGCGCCGTCGCCGGCCGTCGCACGCATCACGCCTGACAGTCGTGAGGGGCCGCCCCGCGGGCCCTCACCGCGCGGCCCCGCACCCTCGGGACCGCACGCCAGGACGGGGACCGGACACGCTCCGGCTCCCGGGCACCCTTCGCCCCGCACACGGAAGCGTGTGCGGGGCGAAGCCGTGTGCGGGGGCGTTCTCCCGCGCTCCGAGGCGTTCCCCGGCGGCCCGGAGGTGTGCGAGCGGCGCGGTGGCACGGCTCCACGGTCCGGGGGCGGGTCGGCACGGCGAGAGGTGCGTCCCGGCGCACAGCGGGACGTCACGGTGTCCGGGATGCCGAGAGCCCCCGGACGCGTCGCGTCCGGGGGCTCGTGCGGTGCGCGGTGGTGCTCAGGTGGGCCAGGCACCGGTGACCCGGCGCACGGCGGTGGCCCCGCCCCGGTCGACGGCGGCCTTCACGAGGGCGAAGATCGCGCCCTGGATCGCCGCCGCCAGCAGCACCTCGCCCCACCCCCGGTCCTCGTCGGTGGCGTTGGGCGCGTCGGTGTCGTCATGCCCGAGGAGCCGCCACACCCGCTTGAAGGCCGCTCCGGCCAGCAGGCCGCCCGCGGTGCCGAAGGTCAGGGAGACGGGCTTGTAGAGGATCGCCGTCTTCTTCATCGCGTGCCCTCCCCCCGCCGCGTGGCGGCCGGCGGCTGGACCGATCCCACGGTCCGGCGCCTGCGGGCGACCCGCTTGCTCCCCCACCAGAACGCCGCGATGAGCACCAGGACCACCGCGATCCCGACGAGCGGCATCAGCATCGAGGACGAACCGGAGGCTGCGAGCGGGACGGCTGGAGGACTGGTGGCGATCATGGCATCTCTCCCATCGACGGACTGGTCCGCGCCGGTACGGGGGCGGGCGCGCGTTCTCGTGCCGGCCCCCGCACCGCGGCGAAGGTGATCGCGTGCCGAGTACCCCGACGTCGCGCCCCCATGCGCGGGTGGGGAGCGGCGCCGGGCCTGCCCCGGGCCGTTTCCGGGCCCCGCGCCGTCCGGAGGGAACCGGCACGCGGGCCGTTCCCGGGTCGGCGCTCACCCGCCCGCGACCGTCGGGCCGTGTCCGTCCGCGCGAGCGGTACGGGCCCGCCGGCTCGTCCCCGTCAGCCCGCGGAGCTCGCCGCCGTCCGCCTCGCCTCCCCCGCACCCGGAGCGCGCTCCGGTCCGTCCGGCGCCGGGTCGGCGCGGGCGAGGGTGTCGGCGAGGGCGCGGGAGAAGGCGCGGGCCTGCGGGGCCGGATCCGTACGGCGCAGGACCAGGCCGAGCCAGGAGTCGGGGAGGCCGTCGACCGGGACGAACGCGAGGGAGCCCCGGCGGCCGTGGTACTCGGCGGTGGACCGGCACAGCAGCATGGCCCCCCGGTTCGCCGCGGCGAGCGACAGGCCCTCCTGCAGGGTGGTGACCAGGGGCCCGGCCGGGACGGGCCGGCCGCCCGGCGTCTCGCGCGGGGCCTGGGCCAGCCGCCAGTAGGCGGGGGCGGAGTCCTGGACGCCGATCAGCCGGCAGTCCGCCAGCTCCTCCGCGGCGACCGACTCCCGCGCCGCCAGGGGGTGCCGGACGGAGACCGCCAGGGTCTGCGGCTGCCGGGAGAAGACGGGCCCGAGCGCCAGGTCCTCCTCCGCCACCGGCAGCAGCACCACCCCGCAGTCGACCTCCTCGCGGCGCAGCGCCCCGAAGGGGTCCGCGAGGGGGATCTCCACCACCTCGGCCGTCCACGCGGGGTGGCGCTCCTCGAACAGGGCGAGGGCCCCGGCCACCCGGTCGTCAACCGCCCCCTGGAAGCCGACGCGCAGCACCCCGACGGCCCCCCGGGCCGCCGCGCGCGCCTCCTCGACGGTCGCCCGCAGGGTGTCGTACGCGGGACGCAGCGACGCCAGGAAGGAGGCGCCGAGCGGCGTGAGGCTCACCCGGCGGCTGGTCCGTTCCACCAACGGGGCGCCGATCCGGTGCTCCAGGGACCGGAGCAGCTGGCTGACCCGGCTCTGGGAGACGTACAACCGCTCCCCCGCCCGGCCGAAGTGCAGTTCCTCGGCGAGCGCGAGGAACGCCTCCAGCTCGCGGATCTCCAGACCTCCCATGCCCCGGACCCCTTTCCCGCCGCCGCGCCGATCGATGAGCCCCGCTCATCGAAGCATGAGTGATCGGCTGTTGTTCCCGCGGGTCGTGCCGCGTTGGCTGGTCGCATGACAGGGACAGGGGACATCACGGGTACGGCGGCCGGCGGGGCGCGAACGCGGCACGGGGGCTGGGCGGCGGTGACGGCGGTGGCGGGGGCGACGTTCACGGTGGTCACGTCCGAGATGCTGCCGGTGGGTCTGCTCACCCCGATCGGCGGCGCGCTGCGGGTGAGCGAGGGCACGGCCGGGCTGACGCTCACCGTCACGGGGCTGGTGGCCGCGGTGGCGGCACCGCTCCTCACGCCCGCGCTGAGCCGCTTCGACCGCCGCCGGGTGCTGTGCGGGCTGATGGGGGTGCTGGTGACGGGCAATCTGCTGGCCGCGTTCTCCCCGCACTTCGCGGTGATGGTGGTGGCGCGGGTGCTGGTGGGCGTCGGCATGGGCGGGGTGTGGGCCGTCGCGGCCGGTCTGGCGGTACGGCTCGTCCCGGCGCGGTCCGTGGGCCGGGCCACCTCGCTGGTCTTCAGCGGCATCGCGGTGGCTTCCGTGCTGGGCGTGCCGGCGGGTACGTTCCTCGGCGAACTGGCGGGGTGGCGTGCGGCGTTCCTGGCGGCCGGCGGGCTCGCGCTGGTGGTGCTGGTGGCCCTGGCGGCGCTGCTGCCGGCGCTCCCGGCGGAGGGGGAGCTGCGGCTGGGGGGTGTGCTGCGGCTGGCCGGAAGGCCGCCGGTGGCGACCGGGCTCGGTGTCGTGGCGCTCCTGGTGACCGGGCACTTCGCCGCGTACACGTACGTCCGTCCGGTCCTGGAGCGGCTGGCGGGCGCGGGCGCGACGACGATCGGCACCCTGCTGCTGGTGTACGGCCTCGCGGGCGTCGTCGGCACCTTCGCCGCCGGGTCCGTGGTCTCCCGCTCGCCGCGCGGCACGCTCCTGGTGATCGGCCTGGTGACGGCGGTGACGGTCGGCGCCCTGCCGTCGTTCGGCGGTTCGGTGCCGGTGGCCGGGGTGCTGCTGGCGGTGTGGGGCGTCGCGTACGGCGGGGTGTCGGTCGCCACCCAGACGTGGCTGCTGGCCGCGGCCCCCGACGCCCGGGAGGCGGCGTCGGCGCTGTTCGTCGGGGCCTTCAACGGCTCGATCGCGCTGGGGGCGTTCGCCGGGGGCCTCGCGGCGGACACGGCCGGGGTCGGGGCCGTGCTGTGTCTGGGCGCGGCCCTCGCCGCCGGTGCCTGCGCGGTGACGGCCTTCGGCCGGGCCCCGGGCGGCACCCGCCGCTGAGAGGAACGGTGCCCGCGCGGAGGGGTCTCCCCCACGGGCGGCCCTGCGAAGCGGTGGGGTGGCGCGGTCCTCGGGGCAGCCGGCGTCCGCCGGCGAGGCGGGCCAGGGCGGGCGCCGCGAGCAGGAGCGCGACGTCGCGCAGCCCGCGCCGCAGCCACCTCTGCGGGTGAAAGCGGCGGCGACGATCGGTTCACGCCCCCCGCGCCCCCCACACTGTGCCGCAGCCGACATGCGCGACGAATCGGCACACCCCCACCGGAGGCGTACACATGACACGAAACAGCGTGCTGCTGGCACTGCGCGAGAACCCCCTGGCCGGCGGCGCCGGCACCGAGCAGGTACGCCGCATCGGCAAGGAGCTGGACAACCGTGGCCTGGAGCCGCGTTGGGCCACCGGCGCCGGGGAGGCGAAGGCCACCCTGCGGACCGAGGCCGGACTCTCCGCCGCCGTGATCGCCTGGGACCTGCCCGGCGGCACCGACGGGGAGGGCGGCGGAGCGGACGTACTCCGCCAGATCCAGCGCCGCTGGAAGCGGCTGCCGGTCTTCCTGCTGATGAACGACGACTCCGACCAGGACCTCGAACGGCTCCCGCTGTGGGTCTCGGAGGCGGTGATCGGCTACGTCTGGCCGCTGGAGGACACCGCCACCTTCATCGCCGGGCGCATCGTGACGGCGGCCCAGGCCTACCACCAGGACCTCCTGCCGCCGTTCTTCAAGGCCCTGCGGCGCTTCGACGACGCCCACGAGTACTCGTGGCACACCCCCGCGCACTCGGGCGGTGTCGCCTTCCTCAAGTCCGCGACCGGCCGCGCCTTCTTCGAGTACTTCGGCGAGCGCCTGTTCCGCAGCGACCTGTCGATCTCCGTCGGCGCGCTCGGTTCCCTCTTCGAGCACAACGGGCCCATCGGCGACGCGGAGCGCAACGCCGCCCGGGTCTTCGGGGCCGACCGGACGTACTTCGTCCTGCACGGCAACTCCACCGCCGACCGGATGGTGGGCCACTACAGCGTGACCGCCGACGAGATCGCCCTGGTCGACCGGAACTGTCACAAGTCGGTCCTGCACGGGCTGGTGATCTCCGGCGCCCGTCCCGTCTACCTGGTGCCCACCCGCAACGGTTACGGCCTCGCCGGCCCGCTTCCCCCGCACGCGATCGCACCCGGGGCGGTCGCGGCCCGGGTCGCGGAGAACCCCCTGGCGGCCGGCGCCGTCGCGCCGGAGGCGCAGTACGCGGTGGTCACCAACTCGACCTACGACGGGCTGTGTTACGACACGGTGGCGGCGGCCCGCGCCTTCGCCCCGAGCACGCCGCGCCTCCACTTCGACGAGGCCTGGTTCGCGTACGCCCGCTTCCATCCGCTGTACGCCGGGCGGTACGGGATGGCGGTCGGCCCCGAGACGCTCCCCGGCCCGGAGCGGCCCACGGTGTTCTCCACCCAGTCGACCCACAAACTACTGGCCGCGCTGTCGCAGGGCGCGATGGTGCACGTCCGGTCGTCGCCCCGGGCTCCCGTCGAGCACGAACGCTTCAACGAGGCGTACATGATGCACGGGACGACGTCCCCGCTCTATCCGGCGATCGCCTCCCTCGACGTGGCGGCGGCCATGATGGACGGCCCCCAGGGCGAGTGGTTGATCGACGAGGCGGTGACCGAGGCGATCCGCTTCCGGCAGGCCGTCGTCCGCACCGGCCGCCGGATCGCCGAGGCGGGCGACCGCCCCGAGTGGTTCTTCGGCGTGTGGCAGCCCCACACCGTCACCGATCCGGCCACGGGCACCCCGGTCGCCTTCGCCGACGCGCCCGCCGCGCTGCTGCGCTCCGAGCCGTCCTGCTGGCAACTGGAGCCGGGGGCCGCCTGGCACGGGTTCGAGGGGCTCACCGAGGGCTACTGCATGCTCGACCCGATCAAGGTGACGCTGACCTGCCCGGGGGTCGGCGCGACCGGGGAGACCTCGCCCTGGGGCATCCCGGTGCGGATCCTCACCGCGTACCTGGCGGATCGCGGCATCGTGGTGGAGAAGACCGACAGTTACACCACCCTGATCCTCTTCTCCATGGGCATCACCAAGGGCAAGTGGGGCACGCTCATGGACGCCCTGATGGACTTCAAGGCCCTGTACGACGCCGACGCCCCGCTGGAGGAGGCGCTGCCGGGCCTGGTGGAGCAGTTCCCGCTGCGCTACGGCGGCGGGACGCTGCGCGGACTCTGCCAGGACATGCACGAGCACCTCGCGAGCGGGGAGCTGATCGCGTCCCTGGACGCCGCGTTCCAGCAACTTCCCGAGCCGGTCGAGCCGCCGCAGCGCTGCTACCAGCGGCTCGTCCGGGGCGGCACCGAGCGGCTGCGTCCGGCGGAGGCGGCGGGCCGGGTCGCAGCCGCGATGGTGACGGTGACTCCGCCCGGCATCCCGGTCCTCATGCCCGGCGAGTCGATCGGCGCCCCCGACGGCCCGCTGCTGCGGTATCTGGGGGCGCTGGAGGCGTTCGACCGGGAGTTCCCCGGCTTCCACAGCGAGGCCCACGGGGTGACGGTCGACCCGGAGTCCGGTGACTATCTGATCGAATGCGTCCGGCGTTCCACGGCCTGAGCCCCTCGCCCACGGACCGGCCGCACGCGCGTGGAAGGCCGGGGGCGTTCGCCTCTGCCCCGGCGTGAGCACCGGACGCGCGGGCGTCCTCACCGGTGCCGGACGAACCCTTCCTCCGGGGGCGCGTCCGGCGCGTGCGGCCGGTACGCGGCGGCCGGACGCCACCCCTCGCCGGCCCGCGCGGCGGAGGAGCGGCGGGGGGTGTTCCAGATGGCCTCCAGGCCGAGGGGGCGGTCGTCGTCCGGCTCCGCCCACCGCGACGAGCCGGAACGTTCCTGCTCGCGTCCGGTCGCCGGAGGAACCGAATCCGCCCCGCATTCGATCCCTCCGAGGCGCCGCTCGAAGTCCGCCTGCAACTCGTTCATGGTGCGCAGGAAGTCCTCAAGGGGAATCGTTCCTTCGTACATAGGTTCCTCATTTCAGGGATCAAGAGTCGTCACATTCGAAAAGAATTCGCGTTTCCGTTGTCGCACCCCGCACAACGACCCTCCCCAGGGCAGGGAACGCGGCATTCGAGTGAAGCCAGCCGAAGGCCTCACCCCATCCGGGAACGGCCCCACCGCGCGACCCCCGCACGCCCTGCTTTTCACCGTGACGGGTGATGCGGACGGCGCCGGCGCTACTTCCCGCGCCGGGGAGACGTTGGGGTGCAGTGACGGTTCTGCAGTGACGGTTCTGCAACCGGGACCTGCGGACTCCGGGCAGCGTTTCCTGCCGCCCGGGCGTCACGAACGGGAGACGAACTGATCATGGGAGTGGCGAACGTGCCTCGTGCAGGCCACGGATACGACGTCCGGTCCACGGACCGCCCCGGCGCGAGCTCCGGCCTGGTGGGACGGGAGGCCGAGACGGCGGCGCTCCGAGCGGCCCTGGCCACGCACCGGCTGGTCACCGTGACGGGCGCGGCCGGCGTCGGCAAGAGCCGACTGGCCCTGGCGGCGGTGGCCGCGCCGGGGGCCGGTCCGTGGCGGACGACGGTCCGGGTCCGGTGGCACGACGGCGTCCCGGCCGGCCCCTGGGCGTTCGCGGCTCGGATCGCCCGGGCCCTGGACGCGGCGACCGGCAGGCCGGACCGGACCGCCTCCCCCGACCTCGCCACCGCGATGCGGTCCGTGATCGGCGGCGAACTGCTCCTCGTCCTGGACGACGTCGACGCGGTGCACGCCGACTGCACCCGGCTGGCCCAGTCCCTCCTGCTGAGCCTGCCGGCCCTGCGGGTGCTCGTCACCGCGCGACGCCCCCTGGGCCTCGGCCCGGAGCACGTCCTGCGCCTCGGCCCCCTGTCCACCGACCCGCCGTCGGCGGGCCTCTCCCCCGCCGCCGCGCTGTTCCACGCCCAGGCGCTCCGGCACGGCCGGATCGCCCCCGAGGACCGGCACGCGGTGGACCGGGTGTGCGCGCTGGTGGAGGGCGTACCGCTGGCTCTGGAACTGGCCGCGGCGCAGCTGGAGCACACCAGCGTGCGCGTGCTCGCCGCCCGCCTGGCGGACGGGCAGTGCTGGCTGACCGCCCCCGGCCCCGGCCCGGCCGTCCCGCGGCACCGCTCGGTCAGATCGTCCCTGGGCGCCGTGCACGCCCTGTGCGCACCGTCCGTACGGGCCGTCTGGCGCGGCCTCAGCGTGTTCGCGGGCTCCTTCACCGAGCAGGCCGCGTCCTTCGTGTGCGAGAGCGCCGGTCCCGCCGCCGAGGCCGTACCGCGCGCACTCGCCGAGTTGACCGCGAACGGGGTGCTGGACCGGCGGGGGGAGCCCGGCGCGGTGTGCGAACCGCGCTACCGGCTCACCCGGGCCGCCCGCGACTTCGGGGCCGAGCGCCTGGCCGCGGCGGGCGAGGCACCCGCGGCGGAGGAACGGCACGCCCGTCACTGCCGGAGCGTGGCCGCGGTGGCGGAGACGCTGTGGAACACGGGCCTGCAGCAGCAGGCCGTCCAGTTGGTCCACGACGAACTCCCGGACCTGGAGGCCCTGCTGCGCCGCGCCGCCCACCGTCCCGACCGCGCCGACATCACCCTGGAGACCGCGCTCCACCTGTGGTTCTGGTGGGTGAGCCAGCAGCGTGCCCGGGACGGCGCCGGCCATCTCCTGGCACTGCTGCCCCTCCTCCCGGCCGACAGCCATCAGGCCGCCCGGGGCCAGTGGCTGGCGGGCTGGCTCACCGCCGGCGCCGACCCGGTCACCGCCCGCGCCCTGGTGGACCGGGCCTGGACCACCGCCGTCCTCGCCGGAGACGACGCCCTCGTCGGCCGCGTGGCGCACGCGCACGGCACGCTCGCCTGGCGGCGCGGCGACCTGCCCGCCGCCGCCGGGCACTACCGGCACGCCGCCGACACCATCCCGGAACACGCCCCGGGCGGCCCCACCCGGATGGTCAGCCTGGCCGCCCTGGCGGTCGTCCAGAGCCACCTCTCGCCCGCGCGCGCCGCCCGGACCGCGCGGCGCGCCCTCGCCCAGCCGTCCGCCTGCCACGACACCTGGGCCGTCGCCCTCGCGCAGTACGCCCGCGCCCTCACCGACCACCACACCGGCCGCACCGCCCGGGCCCGCCACCGCGCCCACCGCGCCCTCACCCAGCTCGGCGCCCGTCTCGACGCGCCCCAGGCCCACTCCGCCCTGAGCCGCCTGCTCGACCACCTGGAGCGCGGCCCCTCCCCCTTCCCGCGCGACCGGCCGCGTCTCCCCGGCCCCCGGCCGGAGCCCCGCACGCCGGCCGGCGGGCCGGCCCGGTGAAGGAGACGCGCACGGACCGGAGCGCCCCTGCCGCACGCCCGTTCGTCGTCTCCCCCGGGGGGTGACCCGGCCGGCGGCCCCCGGTCAGCCGGTCGGGCGGGAAGAGACCTCCGTCGTGTGAGGCGGCCTTCGCCGGTGCTCGTGCCGAGCGGTTCGACCGGTACCCACCGGTGCGCGGTGTCCGTCGCTCCCGCCGGTCGGCCGGGACGGTCAGCCTTCGTGGTCCCCCGCCTCCACCAGGAGGAGAGCGACGTCGTCCGGGTCCTCGGGCTGGCGCATGGCGTCGACCAGCCGCCCGCACAGGGAGTCGAAGTCGCGGCCCGCCGGGCCGAGGGCGGCCAGCAGGGTGGTGAGGCGCTCGTCGATGGGGTCGTCACGGGTCTCGACGAGACCGTCGGTGTAGAGGAGGAGCTGGTCACCGGGGTGCAGAGGGACGGTGGTGGTGTCGAAGGTGACTCCGCCGACGCCGAGCGGCGCGCCGCTGGGAAGGTGCAGCAGCTGGGGGCGGTGGCCCGGGCGGGTCAGGACCGGCGGGAGGTGTCCCGCGTTGGCGATCCGGCACTGGCCGGTGTGCGGGTCGTACGTGGCGTAGAGGCAGGTGGCGATGTAGTGCTCCAGGCCGTCGGTGAGGTCGTCCAGGTGGTGGAGGATCTCGTCGGGCGGCAGGTCGAGGGCGGCGTAGGCGCGGACGACGGTGCACAGCCGGCCCATGGTGGCCGCCGCGTCGATGCCGTTGCCCATGACGTCGCCGATGACGAGGGCGGTCCTGTCGCCGGTCAGGGAGATCACGTCGTACCAGTCCCCGCCGACCTCGTTGGCGGCCCGGGCCGGCCGGTAGAGGGAGGCGATCCGCAGGCCGGGACGCTGGGGCGGGGCGGGCGGCAGCAGGCTGCGCTGGAGGGTCTCGGCGGCGGTGCGGACGTTCTGGTGCCAGCGGGCGTTGTCGATGGCGACGGCGGCCCGGGCGGCGAGTTCGCGGGCGAGGAGCACGTCGTCCGCGTCGAAGGGTGCCGGGTTGCGGACCCGCAGGAGGTCCAGGGCGCCGAGGATCTCGTCGCGGGCGATCAGCGGAACGGCGAGGTAGGAGTGGACCCCGCTCCTGGCGAGGGCCGCGGCGGCCTGGGGATCGCGGGCGATGCGCCGGAGGTCCTGCTCGCCGCAGTGGGCCACGAGGACGGGCCGGCCGGTGCGCACGCACCGGGTGATCAGCCGCTCGGGGCCGTAGGCGGCGACCTCGCCGACCGGGTCCGCGACGGCGGTGAGGTGGGTGGGGAAGGCGGAGGCGACGGCGAGGGCCCGGAAGAGTTCCGGGCCGTCCGCGCGCGGTGCGGCGGTCCGGCAGGACAGCACGCCGTCCAGGACGTCGACCGCGGCCAGGTCCGCGAGGTCTCCCACCGCGACCTCGGCGAGCTCCCGGGCGGTCTGTTCGACACCGAGTGTCGTCCCGATCCGGGTGGAGGCGTCCGCGATCAGGGCGAGCCGCCGACGGGCCTGCTCGGCCTCGGCCGCAGCCCGGTGGCGCTCGGTGATGTCGACCACCGAGGTGGCGACGCCGATCACCTCGCCCGCCGGGTCGTGGATCCGGTAGTGGGACACCGACCAGGCACGGTCGTGCGCGGGATCGGCCCGGGTGCGTCCGACGAAGTGCTGGTCGATGAGCGGCTCGCCGGTCTCCAGGACGTGCCGCAGGGCCTGCTCGACGATCTCCACCTGCGCGTCGGGGTGGATGTCGCGGGGGTGGCGCCCGATGTGCTCGCCGGCCGGCACGCCGTTGATCCGTTCCAGTGCCCGGTTGACCAGCCGGTAGCGCAGATCGGTGTCCAGGAGGGCGAACCCGACCGGTGCCTGGGACACCAGCTGCTCGGAGAGCGCCAGCCGGCTCTCCACGTCGTGCAGGGCGGCCTGGTCGACGGCGATCCCCAGGGCGTACACGTCCCCGAGGTCGTCCAGGAGACGCATGGAGCGGAACTCCACCGGCCGCGTCGCACCGTCGCGGTGGCGGACGGGAAAGACGCCCGACCAGGGCTTCCCCGTACCCATGACGCCGCCGAACAGCTCCACCGCCCGGTCACGGTTCTCCTCCCCCACCAGCAGCCGCGCGGCGTACCGGCCGAGCGCCTCCTGTGAGGTGTAACCGAACGTGTCGGTGGCCTGCGGGCTCCAGAAGACGATCCGGCCGTTCGCGTCCAGGACGACCGCCGCGACGTTCAGGAAGTCCAGCAGGCCCCGCCGGGGTGCCGGCCGGTCGGCGCCGGCCTCCGGAGTCCCGGAATCGTCCGGCCCGGGCGGCGCGCCGTCGCTCATGGCCTGCTCCCTTCGCCCACGGCCCGGCGGCGGGGAGGGCCGCCACCGGCTGAACACCCTCCATGCTGCGCCCCCGGCCGCACGGTGACCATCCCGGAGACCCGCGGCGCCCGCTCCGGCCCACCGGACGGGGGCGCTCCGCCGTGGTGCCCGCCGGGCGGGCGGAGCCCCCTTCGTGTGCGGGAGGAGGGCCCGGCGGTGCGCCGGGCCCTGCCGCTCCGTGGCGAGGGACGGAGCCGGCCGGATCAGACGCCGCTCGGCGCGGCGGGGTCGCAGGTCCGCAGCCCCGTCACGTAGTTGCCGTCGGTGCCGTATCCGGCGAAGGTGGCCCGCTGTCCGGGCTCGACGACCCGGCAGGGCGCCCACTGGCCGTTCGTGTAGTCGACCGTGACGGCGACGGTCTCCGCGCACGTGTTGTGCACATCGGTGTAGCGCCAGCTCTGGTGGTACTCCACGCACGCGGGCGCGGCGGAGTCGGCGGCCGCCGCGGGCGGGGTGGAGGTCAGCACCGTCAGCAGTCCCGCCGCGGCGGTGGCGGCGAGGGTGGTCGTGCGCGCTCTGTGCTTCATGCGGTTCGTCATGCCCCGCACCTCACCCGAGGAAAGAACTTTCCGCAAGTTGCTGCAAGGACTTTCAGACACGCCGGCACCGCCCCTTTAACAAGCAGGTCATCGCATGTTTCTCTGCCTGAAAGAAGGTGCGCGCCCCTCACGTGCCGCAGGCCGCGAAATGTCCGGTACCTCCGATCCCCCGACCCGTCGCACCACCCCGCTCACCATGGCCGAGTTCCACCGGCCCGGGGAGCGCGCGGGCGCGGGGCCCGCACGTGCACCGCCTCGCCGCCCGCCCGGGCCGGGGGATCCGGCGTCAGCCGGTCTGCTCCTGGGGCGCCGGGGTGCCCGGGCCGGCGACCGCCGTGCTGTCGCCGCCCCGCTCCGGCTTCTTCCGCTCCTCGTCGTGCCCGGCCGCTTCCCGGGTGTCGCCTCCCGCCGCGCCGTCGGCGGCCTCCTCGGTCCGGGGCCGCTCGGGCCGGGCGATCCGTATGTCGGGTGCCTCCGGTCCCGGGGCGGGCAGGTCCGGCGTCACCGCGTCGGGGTCGGACGGCACGGGATCGGGCAGTTCCGGCTCGGGTGCGCTCTGCATCGGGGACTCCTCCTCGGTTCCGTACGTGTCTCACCGTCCGGCTGCCCGCCTCGGCGGCCGTCAACCGTGCCGTACGGAACCGTCCGCGCCCGGTCCGGAGCGTTCCGGCCGCCGCAGGGGCCACGGCGGCGGTGTCGGTGCGCTCACGTATCCTTCCGGCCACCGCACACCGACTCGGAGGACCAAGAGAGTTGTCTGGCCTGCCCGCCTTCCCGCTGCCCTTTCACACCTCCCGCTCCCTGCCGTTCGCGACTCCCCGGACGGTGCGGGAGCGCCAGATGATCCGGTGCAGCGCGCACATCCGGGAGAAGCCCGGGTGGTTCGACAAGAT
Organism: Streptomyces sp. NPDC012827; assembly: GCF_042900905.1. Classification (NCBI taxonomy): domain Bacteria; kingdom Bacillati; phylum Actinomycetota; class Actinomycetes; order Kitasatosporales; family Streptomycetaceae; genus Streptomyces; species Streptomyces sp. NPDC012827. The sequence continues at coordinate 23,139 of NZ_JBIBBY010000008.1, forward strand.
GAACGACGCCGGGATCGTCGCCAGATGGACGCGGGAAGCGCTCGACCAGGGGCTCACCGAGGCGCAGGTCCGTTACGTGCTCGACGAGCTCGCGCACTACGCCGCGCTGCGGGACGAGCGGACCGGCACGGAGGTGTCCGGCGTCGACGGGGTGTGGCAGTCGGACACCCTGGTCGACGACGAACTCAGGTCCCGCCTGCGCGAGGCGGTCCGGGTGCTGGAAGAGGTACCGGAGGAGGAGAAGGACTGGCATCCCGGATCCGGCGGTCAGGTCCTGGATCTGGTGCACCCGTCACTGTTCTGCCTCGTCAGGGAGGTGAGCGGCGGGCCCGAGCGGGCGTGGCGGAACCCGACGAACCACTACTCGAAGTACGAGTTCTCGGAGAGGTTCCAGTGGCTGCCGACCGACGTCGACATCAGCGCGGACGGCGAGGCCACCTTCCGCTCGTACGTCAACAACGTCCATCCCGAGAAGCACCGCGCGCTGCTCTCCGTCCTGCCGGACGTGTTCGCGCGTTTCCGGCCGCTGCTGGAAAACGTCCTCACCGATCTGCGTCACCCGCGGCCCCCGCGGATCGAGGCCGACCCCTACGGGTGGTACGGCTCCGGGCCGGAGCGCCCGGACGCCTCCGCCCACAGCGATGACGCCGCCTACCGGGAGGCCGTCCGGGCCTGGGAGACGGCCATGGACGACTGGTGGGAGAACCGCAGCCCGGTGGTCCCCGACGCCCCCGCCTTCACCGCGCCCGAGCCGCCGGGCGCGTCGGCCCGCGTCGACCTGCGCGGCCGCCGCCTCCAGGTCGTCGTCAAGCTCGCCACCCTGCATCTCACCCCGGAGAAGCCGGAGTACGCCGGCGGTTCCTGGCACGTCGAGGGGATGCTGAACGAGCGGATCGTCTCCACCGGCATCTTCTACTGGGACAGCGAGAACATCACCGAGAGCCGCCTCGGATTCCGGGCGGCGCTCGACGACCCGGAGTACGAGCAGAACGACGACAACGGTGTGCGCGAGGTCTACGGGCTGGAGAACGAGGACACGCTGAACCAGGTGCTGGGATCGGTCGCGACCCCGGCGGGGCGCTGCCTGGCGTTCCCGAACGTCCTGCAGCACCGGGTCGATTCCTTCCGCCTGGCGGATCCCAGCCGCCCCGGGCATCGCAAGATCCTGGCGTTCTTCCTGGTCGACCCGTCGGAGACGATCGTCTCGACCTCCGACGTGCCTCCCCAGCAGCCCTGGTCCGACACCTCGACCATGACGCTCGAACAGGCCAAGGACTTCCGCGAACAGCTCATGCGGGAGCGCAAGTTCTTCGTGGACGAGCACAACGAGCAGCTCTACGAGCGGGAGTTCTCCCTCTGCGAGCACTGACGCCCTCCGGTGGTCCCCGGGTGCCCCGACCCTGGGGCCCCGGGCAGCGACCGGCGCCGGACCGTACGTCCGAGGAGCCCGGCCCTTCCGGCAGCCGCACCACCCGCATGTGAAGACCGCGGGGAGTTGCCGGGCGGGTTGTGGCAATATTGTGAGGACATGGGAGTACGGACGGCGGTCGGAGCGCTGATCGAAGAGGCGGAGCAGCAGCTCCACGAGCAGGGGTGGGACCTCACGCCCGGCGACCGGGACCTGGCGCTCGCCACGGCGACCCGCCTCCAGCAGGCGGTCGGTCACACCGGTGACCAGGAGGCCCTGGCCGACCTGGAACGCCTGGCGCACCTGCGCGAAGTCCTGGCCGCGCTGGCGATCGCCCTGGCCCGCACCCACGGTCGCCTCGCGTGGTTCCTCGCCGCCTGCATCGAGGCCCTTTCGCCGGTTCTCCACTGGCGGGCCCTGCCGTCGGGCGGCGGTCGGAACTTCGACACCTCGCACCCGACGCCCGGTCAGTTCGCCGAGGCCGAGGGCGCGGTGCGGCAGTTGACCGCCCTCCTGCTCCGTATCGCGGCCTGAGGGGCAGCGGCCCGCCTCCGCGCGGGGAGACGGGCCGTTGTCACGCCGTCAGCGCTGCAGCGTCAGCAGACCCGGCCGGTAGGGCCACTGGCCGTAGTCGCCGCCGGACCTGGGGTCGCGTCCCTGGTAGAGGAACCGCAGGTTGCAGGGATCGACCGTGAAGGTCTGATCGGCGCTCGTGCGGATCAGTTCTCCGTGGCTGATGTCGTTGGTCCAGGTGGCGCCGCTGTTGGCCTTGCCGGCGAAGGGGTTGCTCTCGGTCGCGGCCTGGGGGGTCCACGCGCCGTTCAGGCTGGTGGCCGTGAACGAGCGGAAGTACCGGCCCTGCGCGCCGATGGCCTCGACGATCATGAGGTAGCGGTCCTGGCCCTGGAGCTTGTACACCTGAGGGGCTTCGAACAGGTTGTTCTTCGTGTCGCTCATGATCGTCGTGTAGGACGAGCCGAAACTGCCCGGGAAGTTCCCGATCGGCATGCTCGCCCGGTAGATCTTGCCGTTGTCACCGGCGAAGAACAGGTACATGTTCGTCCCGTCGGCGATCAGCGTCTGGTCGATGGGACCGGTGTCCGAGCCGGAGATGCTTCCGGAGAAGAGCTCCCGCTCCGCCGACCAGCCGTTCGGATTGGTGGGATCGGTCGACGTCCGGTAGGAGAAGGCGGTCCTGCCCCACTGGTAGGCGAGCACCCAGACGTTCTTCGGCGCGAAGTAGAAGAGCGTGGGCGCGACGACGGAACTCGACATCGTGTTCTGGCTCGCCGAGGCCATCTCCGGCCAGTCGGTGAACGGGCTGAAGTTCATCGAGCCCCATCCCGCACCCGTCCCCGCCGCGCCGTGCGTCGTCGCGTAGACCAGATGCCTGCCGTTGTAGGGCGCGACGGTGAAGTCCTTGAGCGAGGCCCATCCCGCCTTGGGCTGCGCCAGCGCGCCGGTCGAGGACCAGCGGTACGTCGAGGGCAGGGCGCACGTGCCGGGGGTGCCGCCGGCGACCTTGACGAGCTGCCACTGCTGGTTGGCGCCGCCCCAGTCGTCGTACTGCACGATGTTCGCGTTGTCGGCGGTGGAGGCGCCCTGCACTTCGAGGGCCTTGCCGCTGTGGCGGGCGATGAGACGCACGTGGCCGTCGGCGCTGTCGGCCAGGCGCCACTGCTGGTTGGTGCCGTTCAGGTCGGTCCACTGGACGATCGCGCCGCCGTTGGCGGTGGAGAGGTTGTGGACGTCCAGGACCTTGCCGGAGTGGCGGGACTTGACGCGGTAGTAACCGCCGCCGGAGTCGACGAACTGCCACTGCTGCTGGTTCTGGTCGTTCCTGGTCCACTGGGTGATACGGGCCCCGTCGTTGGTCGCCAGGTTGTGGACGTCCAGGGCCTTGCCGCTGGTGCGGTTGACCAGCACGTACCAGGCGTTGGTGTCGACGGTCGCCGCGGCGGCGGGCGGGGCGGTGAGGAGACTCGCCCCGAGCAGCAAGGACGACAGGACCGCGAGGACGAGAGTCAGGACGAGGGGTGGGCGGCGCAATCTCACCGGAGGAGCTCCTTCGGGGGTTGGGGGTGGGGTGGCTCCGACGGACCGCTGAGCGGCCGCGCCGGAAGGTCGGGGACGGAACAGGGCCGGAGGAGGCCGCACATGCCGTGGAGCGGTTCCTCCGGGCGCTCCAGTCGTGACACTTCGCCGTGATCGAGGTGGGAGAGGTCTCCGGCCCGCAGGCGCTCCAGCTGGCGGCCGGTCCCGGTGGCAGCGGCCAGGGGGCCGGCCCGCCAGCGTGTCCGCCAGTCGGCCAGCAGGTCCCTCTTCAGGCGGTGGGCCGCGGTGTGGAACTCCCGCAGCCCTCCTTCGCGCAGGGCGAGGAATCCCTCGATCGCCAGGTCTCTGCGGCGGCGCGCCGCCACGGCGTGGTCGCCGGTCAGGGTGGCCGCCGCCCGGTAGGCCTCGGGATCGGCCAGCACGGGGGCGGGGAAGGTGAGGACGGCGTCGCCCGCCTCGGGCAGTCCGCCGTTCTGCATGAGGACCAGGAGGCGCAGTCCGCCGCCGTTGACCAGGCGGTGGATCGTGCCGGGGGTGAACCGGACGACGTCGCCGGGGCGGAGCGGGGTGTCGGCGAAGCCGGCCATGGTGAGGGTCTGGACGCTGCCCTCGCCGCCGGTGACGACGTAGGCCTCGGAGCAGACGAGGTGCATGTGGGGGGTGCCGCCGCGCAGCCCGTCGGCGGCCTCCCAGTCGTAGACGGTCAGGTCGGAGAGCCCCACACCGCCGGGGAGCGGGGTCACCACGGGTGCTCCTCGACGTGGCGGGCCAGGCGGGCGGGGGTCCACGCGCCGTCGGCCACGACGATCCGGTAGCGGCGGGCCAGGGTGGCGCCCGGGGCCAGGGGCAGTTCCTCGTCGAACGCCAGGGACGGGTTGACGGCGGGGATGGGCTCACTGCGGACGAACCAGCGGCCGGGGTTGTCCGGATCGTCCAGGAACAGGAGCGTGGAGGAACGGTCGACCTCGTCGTGGTGGCCGGTGAAGGCCAGCCGGTCGCCCTTCTCGCCCATCGCGGGTCCGGTCACGTCGCCGCCGGTGAAGGCCCGTGGGCCGCGCCAGAACAGTCCGGAGTATCCGGCGAGTTCCCTGCCCTGGGTGCCCGGGCTGCCGAACGTCAGGGTGGCGTCGTGGACGTTGGTGAGCGCGGTGGTGACCTCCAGGGTCCAGGAGTCGTCCTCGACGTCCCGTGCGGTGAGGGTGCGGCGCTCGTCGATCCAGTGCTCCCCCGCGCTCGTCTGCCAGGCCAGGTCCTCGGTGATCACGGCGTGTCCGTGGCCCGTCTCGGCGGACAGGGTGAGGCTGCGCATCGTGCCGAGGTTCGGCAGGTCGACGTAGCCCTGCCCGCGCAGGTAGGTGCCGCCGCCCCAGAAGTTCTGTCCCGACACCCACGAGGCCGTCATCTGGATGCCCTTGTGCCACCGGTGGTCGTGCGGCCGGTAACCGGTGACCACGTCGCCGGCGAGCGTGCGCACCGGATGCAGGTAGGGTTTCGGCGCCTCGAAAGGGTCCATGACCGGCCGGTGGACGTAGCGGAAGAGGTCGACCCCCCGCGCCCGGACGGTCAGGGAGTCCCCGGCCGCCCGGAGGGTGAGCGTCATCGGAACACCTCCGGGCGGCCTCCGTTGAGCGAGCCGTAGAACGGGTCGGCCGCGTCGATCTCGCCCCGCCGGACGGGCCGGCCGGTGATCGCGGCCTTGTAGAGGGCGGTGACCAGTTCCATCGTGGGCCTGCCGAGATCGGGCCGGATCCCCGCCTCGTAGCCGTCCAGGAGGTCCGCGAGCTGGGCGGCGTGCGAACTGGGCGGACCGTCCGGCGGCTCCCAGGTCACGCCGGGCGACCGGGCGGTGAAGGTCCAGTCCGCCGGGGAGTAGCCGTACAGATGGCGGAGCTCGACCGTGGCGTCGGTGAGGTCGAACCGCAGGTAGCTCTCCTCGCGCGGGGAGAGGACGCTGTTGACGACGGTGGCGATGGCTCCGTTCTCGAAGCGGACCAGGGCCGCGGACACGTCCTCGGTCTGGACGTCGCGGTCGAGGCGGCCGGCCATGGCGCGCACCTCGGACCAGGCGCCGAGCGCGTGGAGCATCAGGTCCATCTGGTGGATGCCGTGGCCGAGGGTCGGGCCGCCGCCCTCGCTCCGCCAGCTGCCGCGCCAGGGCACGCCGTAGTAGGCGTCGTCGCGGTACCACGCGGTGACGCACTGGGCCACGAGCGGACGGCCCAGGGTTCCGGCCGTGATCCGGTCGCGGAGGTAGCGGGCCCCCGGGCCGTACCGGTGCTGGAACACGGCGCCCGCGGCGGCGGGCCCCTCGGCGGCGTGGATCCGGTCGAGTTCGGCCAGCGACAGGGCCACCGGCTTCTCGCACCACACCCACGCGCCCGACTCCAGGCAGGCGACGGCCTGTTCGGCGTGCAGGAAGGGCGGGGTGCACAGGTGCACGAGGTCCGGGCTCTGCTCCTGGAGCATCGTGCGCAGGTCGGTGTAGACCGCGGGGACACCGTGCTCGGCCGCGAAGGCCTCGGCGCGCGCCGCGTCCACGTCGACGGCGGCCACGAGCACGGCCCGGTGGGCCTGCGTCCGCAGCGCGGGTACGTGGCAGATGCCCGCGATGCCGCCCGTACCGACGATCGCCGTTCGTATCATCCGCCCAGCACCTTCCTGATCGCGTGGTAGGCGGGCTTGGGTGCCAGGTTCTCGTCGTAGGGCAGCGCGGCGCCCTCCCCGGGGAAGACGGCGGGGATCCACGAGTACTTGTCCGTGTAGTCCCAGAGGGTGATGCCGACGCATTTCCTGACCGCCAGGCAGGCCCGCACGTAGTCGGCGTACCAGGTGGCCTGGGTGGCAAGTTTCTCCGGGGTGGCGGGGAGCGTCATCCGGATGTCGAGTTCGGTGACCGCGACCTCGACGCCGAGGTCGGCGAAGCGCTGCAGGTTCTGCCGGACGCCGGTGGGGAAGCCGTACTGGAGCGCCAGGTGGCCCTGGATGCCGAAGCCCTCCACGGGGACGCCGTCGGCCTTCAGCTGCTTGATCAGGTGGAAGTAGGCGTCGCTCTTGGCATTGATCCCGTCGACGTTGTAGTCGTTGAGGTACAGCTTGGCGTGCGGATCGGCCTCGTGGGCCCAGCGCAGGGCGTCGGCGATGTAGCCGGGGCCGAGCGTTCTGTAGAAGAGGGACTCGCGGTAGGTGCCGTCCTCGTTGAAGGCCTCGTTGACGACGTCCCAGTGGATGACCTGGCCCTTGTAGTGCCGGACCACCGTCCGGATGTGGTTCTTCAGGACGGCGCGCAGCTCGTCGGCGGTCCAGCTGCGCTCGGTGAGCCAGGCGGGGAGCTGGCTGTGCCAGACGAGGGTGTGGCCGCGGACCTTCTGGTGGTGGGCCCTGGCGAAGGCCACGACCTCGTCGCCGGCGGTGAAGTCGAAGACGCCGCGTTCGGGTTCGGTGGCGTACCACTTCATGGCGTTGCCGGGAGTGGTCTGTCCGAACTCGCTGCCGAGGATCTTCAGATAGGCGGCGTCGGTGAACTCGGGGTTGTCGGTGGCGGATCCGAAGTACTTGTGGTGCTTCCTGGCGAGTTCGGCGAGCGTCCTGGGACGGGGTTCGGCGGCCGCGGGCTCGGCGGCGAGGCCCGCCGCGAGGCAGAGGGCGGCGGACAGGGCGACGAGATGCCGGGACAGGGACATGGGTGACTCCTCGGGTGTGGGGGGTCAGTCGAGGACGATCGTGGTCAGCGCGCGCGGGGCGAGCGTCGCCGTGAGGGTCGTCCCGCGCACGGAGACGACGTCGGCGGGGGTGATCGAGCGGGTCCCGTCGGTGACGTAGGCGTCGGGGTGCCGGTCGTGCCCGCCGCGGAGGGTGAAGGCGGCGGAGGTCTCGGTGGTCGCGGTGTTGAGGATCTCGATCACGCGGCTGCCGCCGGTGTTGCGGAAGGCCGTGATCTTCAGTGCCGGGTCGGTGTTCGTGACCGGTACGCGGACGGCGCCCGGGCGGATGAAGCGGCTGAAGGCGGCCAGGGCCCAGTAGCGTTTGGAGACCCGGTACGCGTCACCGGGGTCGGCGAGCTGGATGAGCCCCCGGGTGGCGCCGAGGGAGGCGCCGGTCCAGTAGACGTAGGCGTTGGCGTTGCCGACGGTCAGGGTGTTCTGGATGTCGGCCGCGACCGTGAGGCCGTCGTAACCGCTGCCGTCGTCCCAGTTCTCGTTCCAGGTGGTGCCGTCCGGCGACCACTCCGACATCCACACGCGCTTGTCGGTCGGCTGCGGGACGTCGGTGGGACCGCTGTAGCGGTGGCCGGTGACGGTCCGTACGGCCTTGTCGGCCTCGGGGTCCGCCTCGATGGCCTCGGTGTAGGCGACCTGCCGGTCCCAGCCGGCGGCGTCGCAGCAGACGATTCCGGTCCTCAGTCCGGACGCGCGGACGGTCGGTCCGAGCACCTTGAGGAAGTCGACGGCCTGCTGCGGGGTGAACCGCATCGAGGCGTACGTCGCCGTCCAGTCGGGTTCGTTGGTGAACCCCAGGTCGGTGATCCTGACCCCTTCCCGCTGGTAGAACTTCACGTACTGGACGAGGTAGTTCGCGTAGGCCTGACGCCACGCGGGCAGCAGTTCACCGCCGTCGTTCTCGCTGCCGTTGGTCTTCATGAAGGCCGGCGCGCTCCAGGCGTCGGCGAAGAAGCGTTCGACGCCGTACGCCTTCGCGTCCTTGGCGAGCCGGACCTGGCCGGCGTCCCAGCCGTCCCAGACGTACGCGGGGGTGGCGTCCGGCCCGCCGGGATCGGCCGGAAGGATCGTCGGCATGTGGTCGTAGACCCGGTCGGTCGACGACCCGATGCCCAGGCGCAGGATCGACAGGCCCGCGCCCTTCTCCTTGCTGAGCAGCAGGTCGAGCACCTCGCGCCGTTTGGCGGGGCTGAGGCCGCGCGCGCCGTAGAGCAGGTCGGCCCGCTGGAAGGCCATGGAGAAGCCGAACCCGTCGATGGGCTGGAGTGCGGCACGGAAGTCGACGACGGGGCCCGGCCGGTCCGCCGCGGGGGTGGGCGCCGACAGCGATGTGAGCGCTAACACAACGGCGGTCAGTGTGATCAGGCGTTTCACGGGGTCTCCTCGGGGGTGGAGGTCGCGCGGGACGGGTCAGCCCTTGGTGGCGCCCGCGGTGAGGCCGCCGATGAGCTGGCGTTCGGCGACGGCGTAGAAGGCGAGCGCGGGGACCATGGCGAGGACGATGTAGGCGAGGACGAGCGCGTAGTCGGTCGAGTACTGGCCCTGGAACTGCTGGACGCCGACCGGGATCGTCTGCCACTTCGGATCGTTGAACACCAGCAGCGGCAGGAAGAAGTTGTTCCAGCTCGCGACGACCGCCAGCACCGAGACCGTACCGAGTGCCGGGCGCGCCATCGGCAGGAGGATCTTCCAGAAGAAGCGGAACTTGCCGCAGCCGTCCATGACGGCCGCCTCCTCGATCTCCGCCGGGATCGTCCGGAAGAAGCCGCGCAGGATGACGATCGTCATCGGGAGTCCGAAGGCCGCCTGCGGGAGGATCACCCCGAGCGGATTGTCGAGCAGGCCGAAGGTGCGCAGCATGAGGAAGAGCGGCAGGACGGCCACGGCGAACGGGAACATCAAACCGATCGTGAAGAGGGTGTAGAACAACTCCCTGCCCCGGAAGGCGTAGCGGGCCAGAACGAACGCCGCCATCGCGGAGGCCGCCACCGTGCAGAACGCCGTGCCGACGGCGATGCCCGCGCTGTTGGCGATCTGCCGCCAGAACATTCCGTCGCCGAGGATGCCGGTGTAGTTGCCGGCCTTCCACCGTTCCGGTAGCCCGAAGGGGTTCGTCGTGAGCTCGCCGGTGCTCTTGAACCCGGAGATCACCGCGTAGATGAGCGGTACGGCGACGAACGCGCCGATCAGCCAGACCACGGCGTGCAGCGAGAGGCCGCGTGCCGCCCTGCGGGCGTTCATCGGCCGCCTCCCGCGGTGACGGCGCCGCTCAGGTCACGGCGGAGCACGTAACGCTGGTAGAAGAGGGAGAAGACCAGGCTGATCATGAACAGCACCACGCTGATCGCACTGGCGTAGCCGACCTGGTACCGCTTGAACCCGAACTGGAACATCGCGATCGCCATCGTCTCGGAGGAGTGGTTGGGCCCGCCCGCGGTCATGACCCAGACGAGGTCGAAGAGCTGGATGGACCCGATGATCGAAAGGAAGACGCTGATCCGGATCGTCGGGCCGAGCAACGGCAGCGTCACGTGCCGGAAGCGCTGCCAGGGGTTGGCGCCGTCGATGGCCGCGGCCTCGAGGATCTCGGACGGGATGCTCTGCAGTCCGGCGAGGAAGAGCATCATGTGGAAGCCGAAGTACTTCCAGATCATGACCACGAACAGGGTCGGCATGACCGTCGAGGGGTCGGCGAGCCATTTGCCCTGCAACCCCTCCAGGCCCACGAGCCCGACGAGGTGGTCGGCCATGCCGGAGCCGGGCAGGAAGATCATCGTGAAGAGGACCGCCGTCACCACTTCGGACAGGATGTACGGCGCGAAGAACAGCATCCGGTAGACGGCCCGGCCGCGCAGTCTCTGGTTGAGCAGGACAGCGGTGAACAGGGCGAACGGCAGTTGCACCGTGATCGACAGGACGATCAGGTACAGGCCGCGTCCCAGATCGCCGAGGAAGACCTGGTCGCCGAAGAGTTTGGTGTAGTTGCCGAAGCCGACGAAGTCGTCCAGGGGGCCGATGCCGCCCCACTTGAAGAAGCCGGTGTAGACGGCGACGACGATCGGGGCGAGGACGAAGACGAGGAAGAGGGCCAGAGCCGGGACGAGGAACCACGCGACCGAGGCCCAGTTACTCCACGCGCGCGGGCGTGACCGGACCGGGGCGGGCGGGTGCGGCGGTACGGCCCTGTCCGTCCGCTCCTTCGTCAGGGTGGTCTCGGCGCTAGGCACCCTTCGCAGCCTCGGTGATCGACGCGGTGACCTGCTCGGGCGTCTTCCGGCCCGCGATGAGGTCGGCGACGCTGTCGTTGACCTCCTGGCCGACCGCCGGCGGGTAGGCCTGGTCGAGGAAGAGCTGGAAGCCCGTCGCCTTGGTCAGGCTCTCCGCCACCACCTTCTTGTTGGCGTCGGTGAGGAGGCTCTCCGCGCCCTTGACCACCGGCAGGTACCCGTTGGAGGCCAGCAGCTTCGGCTCGTTCTCCAGGACGAAGAACTTCAGGAAGTCGAGCGCCTCCTTGGGGGCGCCCTTGCGCAGCGCGAAGCCGCCGCCACCGCCGAACACGTCGGTGGCCCGGCCCGCACCGCCCTCCACGGTCGGGAAGGGGAAGAAGCCCAGGTCCGCTCCGAGGTCGGCGCCCGCGTCCTTCTGCACGGAAGGACCCCACTGCCCCATCAGCTCCATGGCGGCCTTGCCGTTGCCCATGGTCGCGGCCTGCCCGCCGGGGGTGGCGTAACCGGCTCCGAGGAAGGCCGGCTGGAACGGCTGGAGGTCGACCAGCTCCTTGAGGTGGGCACCCGCCCGGACGAATCCGGCTCCGGTGAAGTCCTTGCGCGTGGCCGCCTCCTGCAGGGCGGGGAGCCCGGCGACCCGCATCGCGAGGTAGGCCCAGTAGTAGTGGCCCGGCCACTTCTCCTTGCCCGCGAGGGCGATCGGGGTGATGCCGGCCGCCTTGAGCTTCCTGACGTCCTCGAGGAGTTCGGCCCAGGTGGCCGGAGGGGAGGTGATCCCGGCCTGGGCGAAGAGTTTCCTGTTGTACCAGAAGCCGACCATGCCGATGTCGTAGGGCACCGCGTAGGTCCGGCCGTCGAACTGGTAGGCCTCCAGGGAGACCGGGGTGAGCCGGGACGACCAGTCGAGGAGGTCGGTGAGGTCCTCGACCAGTCCCGCGTCGGCCTGCTGTCGCAGCACACCGCCGCCCCAGGTCTGGAAGACGTCGGGGAGTCTGCCCGAGGAAGTGGTGGCGGTCAGCTTGGACTTGAACGCCTCGTTCTCCAACGACGTCGTGTCGATCGTGATGTTCGGGTGAGCGGCCGTGAACGCCGCGGAGATCTGCGGGAAGAGGGACTTGCCCGGTTCCGTCGTCGCGATGTTCCACCACGCGAAGGACACGGTGCCGTCGCCCGCCGGTCCGCCGCCGGAGTCACCGGCTCCGCAGGCCGTGGTCAGGGCGACGGAGAGGGCGGACAAGCCCGAGAGAGCGAGGAAGCTCCGTCGGCTCGGAAGGGTGCTGGCCATGGGACCTCCGGGGTGGGGAATGCCGGTTCGTGCCCGAAAATGTTTCGAAATACTCTCGAATTACGTGCTGCCACAAACTAGGAACGTGCGGCTTATCGGTCAAGGCCTCGCGCCGAATTATCTTGGCGCGACGTGGTGTTCGCAGGGTTGACAAGCAGGTCGAGCCGCCCGGAAACTCATCGAAAGTTTGCGATACCTGTCGCCGGCCGAAGGCACCGCGCAGAGGAGAGAAGTTGAGTGAGCAGCGCCCGACCCTGGCCGTCATCGCCGCGGAGGCGGGGGTGTCCCAGGCCACCGTGTCCAAGGTGATCAACGGCCGCTCCGATGTCGCGCCCTCGACCCGCGAACGGATCGAGGGTCTGCTGCACGCGCACAACTACCTCCCGCCGGGCCGGCAGGGCAGGGCCCGCAGATCGGGGCTCGTCGACCTGATCATCGGCGGTCTGGACAGCGCGTGGGCGGTGGAGATCCTGCGCGGTGTGGAGGCCGAGTGCGCCCAGCGCAGCGTCGGCACCGTCGTGTCGCTGGTTCCGCCGGGCGAGGCCACGCCGTCCAGTTGGGCGGCGCTGCCGGTCCTGCACCACAGCGACGGCGTCATCCTCGTCACCGCCTCGGTCACCCGTGCCCAGCGCGCCCAGGTCGAACGGGCCGGAGTGGCGCTCGTCGTCATCGACCCGATCGACCTGCCGGGCAACGGCGTGCCGAGCGTGGGAGCGACCAACTGGGCCGGCGGCCTCGCCGCCACCGAGCACCTGCTGGAGCTGGGGCACCGCCGGATCGCCGCGATCGGCGGACGCAAGGAGATGCTGTGCAGCCAGGCCCGCATCGACGGGTACCGGGCCGCCCTGGAGCGGGCCGGGATCGAGGTCGACCGTGACCTGATCCGGTTCGGCGACTTCCAGCACGAAGGCGGTTTCCGGTGCGCCCGGGAGCTGCTGGCCCTCCCCGAGCCCCCGACCGCCGTCTTCGCAGGCAGCGACCAGCAGGCGATGGGCGTCTACGAGGCCGCCCGGCAGGGCGGACTGAGCATCCCGCAGGACCTCAGCGTCGTCGGCTTCGACGACCTGCCGATGTGCGACTGGCTGTCACCGCCGCTGACGACGGTACGCCAGCCGCTGGAGGAGATGGGCCGGGTCGCCGCCCGCACCCTGTTCCAGCTCCTGGAGGGCCAGTCCCTGGTCAGCCCGCGGATGGAGCTCTCGACCGAACTGAAGGTCCGGCTCTCCACCGCCCCGCCCCGTCCCTAGGAGAACCTCTTGAACGAGCTCTGGCGCGACCCTCTCCTGCCCGCGTCCGTACGCGTCGCCGACCTGCTGAAGCGGATGACGCTGGAGGAGAAGGTGGGGCAGCTCGCCGGTTTCTGGGCGCTGCCCTCGGATCCGGGAGCGCCCGTCGCCCCCATGGAGGACGATTCCGGCGAGCCCGCGCCCGGCCTCGACGACATCGTCGCCCATGGGCTCGGTCAGCTCACCCGGGTGTTCGGCACCGCCCCGGTCACCGCGGAAGCCGGCATGGAGCGGCTCGCCTCGCTCCAGCGGCAGGTGACCGGTTCGGGCCGGTTCGGGATCCCCGCGGTCGCGCACGAGGAGTGCCTGACCGGGTTCATGACGTTCGGAGCGACGGTCTTCCCGGGGCCGCCGGCCTGGGGGGCGTCCTTCGATCCCGGTCTCGTACGCCGGATGGCCGCGGCCATCGGCGCCGGGATGCGGCGGGTCGGCGTCCACCAGGGGCTGGCACCGGTGCTCGACGTGGTCCGCGACTACCGGTGGGGCAGGACCGAGGAGTGCATCGGCGAGGACCCCTATCTCGTCGGGGCGATCGGCACCGCGTACGTACAGGGCCTGGAGGGCGCCGGCGTCGTGGCGACGCTCAAGCACTTCGCCGGGTACTCGGCCTCGCGCGGCGGCCGGAACATGGCGCCCGTCTCCTCGGGGCCCCGCGAGTTCGCCGACGTGCTGGTGGAGCCCTTCGTACGCGCCCTGCGCGAGGGGGGCGCCCGGTCGGTGATGAACAGCTACACCGACGTGGACGGCGTCCCCGTGGCCGCCGACGAACGGCTGCTGACCGATCTGCTCAGAGGGGAACTCGGCTTCGGCGGGGTCGTGGTCGCCGACTACTACTCCGTCTCCTTCCTGGAGACCCGGCACGGCGTCACCGATTCGCGTGGTGCGGCCGGCGCGCTGGCGCTGACCGCCGGAATCGACGTGGAACTGCCCACGGCCCGCTGTTACGGCGAGCCGCTGACCGCGCTCGTGCGGGCGGGGAGCGTGTCCGAGGAACTCGTCGACCGGGCCGCGGAACGCGTCCTGCTGCAGAAGGCCGAACTGGGCCTGCTCGACCCGGGCTGGGAGCCCGTCGAGCCCGGGCCGGTCGACCTCGACCCGCCGGAGAACCGGGCACTGGCCAGGCTGCTGGCCGAACGGTCCACCGTGCTGCTCGCCAACGACGGCGTCCTGCCGCTGCGGCCGTGCCGGGTCGCGGTCCTCGGGCCGTACGCCGACGATCCGCAGTCCTTCCTCGGCTGCTACTCCTTCCCCAACCACGTCGCGCTGCCCGGGGACCCCGGCCTGGAGATACCGACGCTGGGGGAGGCGCTGACCACCGCCGGGTTCACGGTCACCGCGGACGCCCCGGAGGTGAACGTGCTGGTGCTCGGTGACCGGGCCGGCATGTTCGGCCGGGGGACCTCGGGAGAGGGCTGCGACGCCGAGACCCTCGATCTGCCCGGTGACCAGGCCGCCTTCGCCTCCGCCGTGCTCGACTCCGGGGTGCCGACCGTCCTGGTCCTCGTCTCCGGGCGGCCCTACGCGCTCGGCTCCCTGGCCGAGCGGGCGTCGGCCGTGATCCAGGCCTTCTTCCCCGGCGAGGAGGGCGGGACGGCTCTGGCCCGGATCATCAGCGGGGCCGCGGAGCCGTCCGGACGGCTGCCGCTCTCCCTCCCCCGGCGGGCCGGCGGCCAGCCCGGCACCTACCTGCGTTCGAGGCTTGCCGGGCCCACCGACTGGAGCTCGGTGGACCCGACTCCGCTGTTCCCCTTCGGGCACGGTCTCAGCTGGACCCGGTTCGGCTACTCCGAGCTCGCGGTGGACCCCGTCGCGGCGACGGACGGGACCGTCACCGTCGCGGTCACCGTGCGCAACGTCGGCGAGGTGGCCGGGACGGAGGTGGTCCAGCTGTACCTCTCGGATCCCGAGGCGTCCGTCGTCCGGCCGGAGCGCTGGCTCGCCGGCTTCGGCAGGGTCGAGCTGGAGCCGGGCGCGGCCGCCCGGGTCACCTTCTCCGTCCATGCCGACCGGACCTCGTTCACCGGGGTCGACCTGCGGAGAAGAGTGGAACCCGGGGAGATCGGCGTGGCCGTGGGGCGGTCCAGCGGCGACCTTCCGCTCCAGGGCTCCTTCACTCTGCGGGGCCCGGTCCGTCACCCGGGGGCCGACCGGGTGCTGTCCGTGCCGGTCGAGGTCGCCCCGGTGCCATGAGCTTCTCGGGCGATCCCGTCCCCCCGGGCCCCCTGCGCCCGGGGGCACGCGTCCGCGGTTTCCGCCACGCCTTCGCCTGCGCGGCGCGGGGCGGCGCCCGGCAGGACCCGGCCGGTTTCGTCGCCCCGTTCCTCGTACCCCTGTTCACCGGCGTCCAGTTCGGTGGGTACGCCACGTCGCACGGCCGCCCGTCCACTCGCCGTGCCCGTTTCCCGTGGATCGACCTCACGTATTCCCGCCGGCGGAAATCGTCCTGCCCCCGGCGGAGTCGACGGAAAACATCCTCCTCGTGATGCCGCCCGCTCACGGAAAGCGGGCCGTGTCCGCCCTTCACGGGTGACGCATCGCCCGGGGAAATACTCCACCGTGAGGTCACCGATGCGTGCGCCGACGGCGACGCCGCCGCGCCCCGCGCGCGACGTCGCAGCTCAGGTGGCGCTCCACGTCGCAAGCATGTCGATACGGAGCGGGTTCACGAAATCCTCCGGGGATCACTCCGGGGGATCGCGATTCCGAAAACCTTCGAAACCGTTGACATGTCCCTGCGGTATTTTCAGACTGAATTCCGAAGCGGTGTCACACCTTTTCTCCGCCACGGCGCCGGCCTCGACCTGGCCGCGCCCTGACGAACGCGCCCTTTCCCTGGACGCGGACGCCGCAGACGCGGATTCACTCCGCCGCACCCCTCCCCGCGTGATGTCCGTCCTGGAGGTTCCCTCATGCGTTCACCCACCCTTTCCCCGCCGGCCGTCCGCCGCAGAATCGGCAGCCTGTGCGCGGCGCTGATCGTCGGCTTCCTCGGCTCCGCCACCGTGCTGGTGGCTCCGCCCTCGCACGCCGCCGAGAGCACGCTCGGCCGCGCGGCGGCGCAGAGCGGCCGCTACTTCGGCACCGCCATCGCCTCGGGGCGGCTCAACGACACGGCGTACACGACGATCGCGAGCCGCGAGTTCAACTCGGTGACCGCCGAGAACGAGATGAAGATCGACGCCACCGAACCGCAGCAGGGGCAGTTCAACTTCACCGCCGGTGACCGTGTCCTCAACTGGGCGGTCCAGAACGGCAAGCAGGTACGGGGGCACACCCTGGCCTGGCACTCCCAGCAGCCCGGCTGGATGCAGAACCTCAGCGGCGGCGCGCTGCGCCAGGCCATGATCAACCACATCAACGGCGTGATGGCCCACTACAAGGGCAGGATCACCCAGTGGGACGTCGTGAACGAGGCCTTCGTCGACGGCACCTCGGGCGCCCGGCGCGACTCCAACCTGCAGCGCACCGGCAACGACTGGATCGAGGTCGCCTTCCGTACCGCGCGCGCCGCCGACCCGGCCGCCAAGCTCTGCTACAACGACTACAACGTCGAGAACTGGACCTGGGCCAAGACGCAGGCCATGTACGCCATGGTGCGGGACTTCAAGCAGCGCGGTGTGCCCATCGACTGCGTCGGCTTCCAGTCCCACTTCAACAACGACAGCCCCTACCACAGCAACTTCCGCACCACACTCCAGAACTTCGCCGCCCTCGGCGTCGACGTGGCCATCACCGAGCTCGACATCCAGGGCGCCTCGCCCACCACGTACGCCAACGTGGTGAACGACTGCCTGGCCGTCCCGCGCTGTGTCGGCATCACCGTCTGGGGCGTGCGCGACACCGACTCGTGGCGGGCGGAACACACGCCGCTGCTGTTCAACGGTGACGGCAGCAAGAAGCCCGCGTACGCCTCCGTCCTCAACGCGCTCAACGCCGGCTCCTCCACGCCGCCTCCGACCCCCTCCCCCGGCACCGGGCCGATCAAGGGAGTCGCTTCGGGCCGCTGTCTCGACGTCCCCGGATCCACCACGACCGACGGCACGCAGCTCCAGCTGTGGGACTGCAACAACCGCACCAACCAGCAGTGGACCTACACCGCCGCTGGTGAACTCCGGGTCCTCGGCGACAAATGCCTGGACGCCGCCGGCACCGCCAACGGCGCCAAGGTGCAGATCTACAGCTGCTGGGGCGGCGACAACCAGAAGTGGCGCCTCAACTCCGACGGGTCGATCGTCGGCGTCCAGTCCGGCCTCTGCCTCGACGCCGCCGCCAACGGCACCGCCAACGGGACCCTGATCCAGCTCTACTCCTGCTGGAACGGCGCCAACCAGCGCTGGTCCCGGGCCTGATCCGTCCCGTGCCCGTCGCTCCCACCGGAGCGACGGGCACGGCCGGTTCGGGGCGGTGCGCCGGACGGAGGGCGGGGTGCCGTCGTACGCGTCCGGTCCGAGGCATTTTCCGGTGCCGCCGGGACCGTTGACGGTGGCGGCGGGGCGTCACTACTCTGCGCCCCGATCCCCGCACCACGACCCTCGTTCACCACCGCCTGTTTTGGGAGCGCTCCCACACCGTCCGGCCGGGCGGGCGTCCGGCCGCCGGAGGGACCTCCCGCCCCCCCGGCACAGGGACCTGCCCGCCCCGGCACACTCCCCCTCCCGAAGGAGCCGCACATGCACCGCACCGCACCCCCCTTACTCCGCCGCCCTCTCCACCTCTCCGCCGCGCTCCTGACGGGTGCGCTCCTCCTCGGCGGACTCACGACCGCGCCCGCCGCCGCGGGCGCGTCCACCACGGCGGCGGCGACCACGGCCGTCCGCGTCAACCAGGTCGGCTACCTGCCCGACGGGCCGAAGCGCGCCACCGTCGTCACCACGGCGGCACAGGCGCTCGGCTGGCAGTTGCGGAACGCGGCCGGGACGGTGGTCGCCTCCGGTTCGACCGTCCCGCGCGGCGCGGACGCCCCTTCCGGGCAGTCCCTCCAGGTGGCCGACTTCTCGTCCCACCGGGAGACGGGCAGCGGATACGTCCTGACCGTGGACGGCAGCAGCAGCGTTCCCTTCGACATCCGCGCGAACCTCTACGACACGCTGCGCTCCGACGCGATGGCGTTCTTCCACCACCAGCGCAGCGGCATCGCGATCGACGCCTCACTGGTGGGCTCCGCCCACGCGCGCCCGGCCGGACACCTCGGCGTCGCGCCCAACAAGGGCGACACCTCCGTCCCCTGCCAGGCCACCGTGTGCGACTACACCCGGGACGTCAGAGGCGGCTGGTACGACGCCGGCGACCACGGCAAGTACGTGGTCAACGGCGGCCTCTCCACCTGGCTGCTCGTCAACTCCTTCGAGCGCGCCGACCGGGCCGGCAAGGGAGCCGCGCTGGGCGACTCCACCCTGCGCGTGCCCGAGCGCGGGAACGGCGTACCCGACGTCCTCGACGAGGCCCGGTGGGAGCTCGACTTCCTCATGCGGATGCAGGTGCCGGCGGGCAAGCCGTACGCGGGCATGGCGTTCCACAAGATCCACGACGCGGCCTGGACCGGCATGCCGATGCGCCCCGAGCTGGACCCCCAGCCGCGTGAACTGCACCGCCCGTCGACGGCGGCGACCCTGAACCTCGCGGCGGCCGCCGCGCAGTGCGCCCGGGTGTTCCGGCCGTACGACTCCGCCTACGCCGACCGCTGCCTCTCGGCCGCCCGCCAGGCATGGAGCGCCGCGAGGGCCAACCCCGCGGTGTACGCGCCGGATTCCGACAGCACGGGCGGCGGGCCCTACGGGGACACGCGGGTCACCGACGAGTTCTACTGGGCCGCCGCCGAGCTGTACGCGGCGACCGGTGAGAGCGCCTACCGGGACGCGGTCACCTCCTCGCCCTGGCACACCTCCGCCGACGCCTTCAGCCCCTACGGATTCGGCTGGGCCGACACCGCCGCGCTCGGCCGGCTCGTGCTGGCCACCGTGCCCACCGGACTGCCCGCGGCCGACACCGCCCGGATCCGCTCCTCCGTGACCGCCGCGGCCGACGGCTACCTGGCCAGGATGGCCGCCCAGGGGTACGCCGTGCCCGTCCCGGCGGACGGGTACTTCTGGGGCTCGAACGGCGAGGTCGCCAACGACGCGATCGTCATGGCCGTCGCCGGGGAGCTGACGGGTGACGCGCGCTACCGCGCCGGCGCCCTGGAGACGATGGACTACCTGCTGGGCCGCAACGCCCTGGGCCTGTCCTACGTCACCGGCCACGGCGAGACGTCCTCGCAGAACCAGCACCACCGCTTCTGGGCGCACCAGCTGGACCCCTCGCTGCCCCGCCCGCCGGCCGGTTCCCTCGCGGGCGGGCCCAACAGCGGACTCCAGGACCCGGTGGCCCAGGAGAGGCTCGCCGGCTGCGCCCCCGCGGCCTGCTACATCGACCACGTCGACTCGTACTCGACCAACGAAGTGGCGATCAACTGGAACGCCCCGCTGGCCTGGCTCGCCGCCTACGCCGCCGAGCGGGCCTCCGGCGGCGGTGAACCGCCGGCCGCCTCCTGCGCGGTCACCTACCGGGTGGACAACGCCTGGAGCACCGGCTTCACCGCGACCGTCACCGTCAGGAACACCGGCCCGACGGCCGTCGAGGGGTGGCAGCTGGCCTGGACGTACCCGGGCGGCCAGCGCGTCACGGGCTCCTGGAACGCCACCGTCACCCAGAGCGGCGGCGCCGTCGACGCCCGCAACACCGACTGGAACCGGACCCTCGCCCCCGGCGCGACCGTGAGCTTCGGGGTCCAGGGGACCCACAGCGGTGCGAACCCCTCCCCCACGGTCTTCACCCTCAACGGAAACGCCTGCGGCTGACCGTCGCCGGCGGGGCCCGGACGGACCCCTCCGCCCGGGCCCCGCCGGCCGCCCCGGACGTGGAACCGGGACGCGGGCCTCTCGCGGCGGAATCGCGCCGGGTGGCCGGGAGGCGCCGGTGGGGAGGCGGTGTGGCGCGCCGCCCGCCGGGCGTGGTCCGATGCGTACACGCCAATAGTGCGCGTGGGGGAACTTCCGGCCGGCCCCGCCGAGCACAGCCGGCGGGGGGTGCGGAGCGAGGCGTGTGGCGTGCGGAAACGGCCCTCCGGACCGGTGCTTCACGTTTTCTCCGCGAGGCCTTCACGGGATGCGCGCTTTCGGCCGTCGGCCTCTCCGGGGGCTCCCGGCGGGGAAGACGGCGGGTCGCGGCGCTGCCTAGCCTCCCGGGCCATGCGATCACTCCTCACGCGACGCCTCGGGCTCACCACCGTCCTCGCCCTGTGCCTCGCCCTGTTCGGCCTGGCCCCGTCCGCGAGCGCGGCGACCCCGGCCGCCGCCCAGCTGACGTTCAGCACCAGCGCCGCCACGACCACGCCGGGCGGCTCCGTGGAGCTCTCGATGACGCTCACCAACAACAAGACCTACGACATCTGGTTCGTCTACCAGACCATCGACCCGACCTGGCTCACCAACCAGCGCCCGGACCTGAAGTACGCGTTCACCGGCTGCACCCTGACCGGTCCGAGCGGCAGCAGCGCCTGTTCCGGCACCGGCCCGGCCGACCTGGGCGCCAACTACGGGGCCACCATCCCGCCCGGCCAGAGCCGCACCGTCACGCTGACCCTCAAGGTCGCCGCCGACTCCGGCTGCAACGGCAACATCGGCTTCTACTCGTACTTCTACGCCGAGTTCAGCGACAGCTCGAACGTCAGCGGCGGCCCGGTCCACACCCCCGAGACGCGCGTCCTCTGCGCCTGACGGCCCCGGCTCCGGGCCGAACCGGGGCCGTGATCCGGCCAAGGACCGCTCACCCGACCGGTCTGGACCTCTGAATGTTCCACCGGCGGCTTCCCGGGCCCGCCGGTGGAACTCTTTCCCGTCCCGCTTGGCCGGGAGGCCCCCCGGGCAACCGGCACGGGCGGGCCCGGGAGCCGTCGGAGCCCGGCCCGGTCGGCGTGCGGACGCCAGGGACCGACCACGATTTTCCGCCAGCTTGAGCAGCACGACCACGAAAGCTCCACAGATACCTCACCATTTGACGCGACGGACGCGTGGACGACCGGCCTTCGAGGGGGATGCCGGCGTCGCACGAGGGGGTGCGTCCGCTCCGCGGAGCCATGACCACCCCTGTGCTCCGGGAGGGGACACCCACCGCATGAAGCGGATATCAGGCACCACCTTGCTCGCCACGGGCGCGCTGCTGGCAGGACTCGTCCTGCCGGGAACGGCGGCCCGTGCCGCCGCGCCGGAACCGCGCGTGGACCTGCGGGTCCTGGTCGTCTCCGACGGCGGCCCGGCCACCGAGGCCATCGCCGCCGAACTGGACGTGGCGGGCACGCCGTACACGCGGATCGACCTCACCCGCGCCGACCGTCCGGTGATCGACGCCGGATACCTCGCGGACACCGTCGACGGCCGGCCCCGGGCCAGGTTCCAGGCGGTCGTCCTGCCGAACGACAACCCGTTCCCGGCCCGGTCGCCCGAGATGGCGGCGCTCGCCTCGTACGAGCGGACCTACGGCATTCCGCAGGTCGACGCCTACACCTACGCCCGGCCCGAGGCGGGACTCCAGTACCCGGTGTACGGCGGCTACTCCGGCAGCCTCGACGGAGTGACCGCCCAGGTCACCCCCGCGGGCCGCTCCGGCCCCTTCGGATACCTGGACGGAGCGGTTCCCTTCGAGGACAATTCGCCGACCGTGGGCGAGAGTTACGCCTACCTGTCGGCCCCGGTCACCGGCGCGGACTTCACGCCGTACGTCCAGGCGACGATCCCCGGCACCACGAGGCGGGGCTCGCTGGTCGGCGAGTACCGCCACGACGGGCGGCGCGAGCTCGTCGTCACCTTCGTCTACAACCGTCACCAGCAGCAGTACCGCCTGCTGGCCCGCGGCATCGTGGAGTGGATGACCGGCGGCGTGCACCTGGGGGCCTCCCGCAACTACTTCGCCGTCCATGTCGACGACGTCTTCGCCGCCGACGACCGCTGGAACTCGGTGCTCAACTGCACCCCCGGCGACGTCGACTGCACCGACCCGAACGCCACCCCCGACCCCATCCGGATGACACCGGCCGACGTCGACCACGCCGCCGCCTGGCAGGCCGCGCGCGGCTTCACCCTCGACATGGCCTACAACGGCGCGGGCAGCGTGGACCACCGGGAGGACAACGGCGGGGCCGATCCGCTCGCCGACCGCTTCCTCGCCCGGCGTGACGACTTCCGCTGGATCAACCACACCTACACCCACGCCTTCCTCGGCTGCGAGCAGGACACCACCGTCGTGCCCTGGCGGTGCGCCACCCGCCCGGACGGCTCCGTGAAGTGGGTGAGCCGCGAGGACGTCTCCGACGAGATCGCGCTCAACCGCGTCTGGGGCCAGGTCGCCGGGCTCCCCCTGGACAACGGCGAACTCGTCACCGGTGAGCACTCCGGGCTGCGCGTCCTGCCGCAGCAGCCCGTCGACAACCCTCACCTGGGCCCCGCCCTCGCCGACAACCGCGTCACCTGGCTGGCCTCGGACAACTCCCGGGAGAGCGGCGGCCAGCGGCGGGTCGGGCCGGCCACCACCGTCCCCCGGTACCCGATGAACGTCTTCTACAACGCGGGCCGGGCGGCCGAGCAGGTCGACGAGTACAACTGGATCTACACCAGCCGCGCCCAGGGCGGCAGCGGCATCTGCGAGGACAACCCGGCCACCACCACCTGCCTGCCGGCCCCGCTCGACCCGGCCACCGGGTACGCCGGCCACATCGTGCCGGTGGAGCGGCGGATCGCGCTCGGACACGTCCTCGCCAACGACCCGAAGCCGCACTTCATCCACCAGTCGAACCTCGCCGAGGACCGCATCGCCTACCCCGTCCTCGACGGTGTGCTCGACTCCTACGACGCCCTGTTCACCCCGGCGGCCCCCGTCGTCAACCTGCGGATGCGGGACATCGGGCGGGAGCTCCAGCGGCGCGAGGCCTGGGGGACGGCCGTCCGGGACGGGCGGGTCACCGCCCACCGCGTCGGCACCACGGTCACCGTCGAGGGCCCCGCCGGCCTCGACGTCCCGGCCACCATGCCGGAGGGCACCCTGCGGGCCGGCTCCGCCTTCGGGGAGGCGTACGCGGGCACCCGCTCCGGCTGGACCGCCCTCACCACGGCCCCGCTCGGCCTGGCGCTCCCCGCGCCCGCCGCGGCCCCGGCCGGCGATCCGGACGCCACGGCCCCGGCCCCCGCTCCGGCCCCCGCGCCCCCCGTCCGGGTCCCCGAGGGCGTCACCGCCCAGGTCCGGCCCGGCGCCGGCGGCTGACCGCACGTCCCCCGTGTCCCGGCCGCCCACCCGCGGCCGGGACCGGCACCACCACCCCCACCACGGCCGTGGAGCACACCCATGCACATACCCCAGGGCGTCCGGCGCGACGGCGCCCCGCGCGTCACCCTCCTCACCGAAGGCACGTACCCGCACAGCCACGGCGGGGTGAGCGTCTGGTGCGACCAGCTCGTCACCGGGATGCCCGACATCCGGTTCGACGTCATCGCCGTCACCGGCACCGGCCGGGAGCCCCTGGCGTGGGAGCCGCCCGCCAACGTGGGGAACGTGCTGTCCGTACCGATGTGGGGTACGCCGCCGCCCGGCCACGCGCCACGGGGCCGGGCCCGCAAGCGGCTGGCCGCCACGTACGAGACGTTCCTGGAGGCGCTGCTCGACCCGGCCGCCGAGCACCACTTCGGCCCGGCCCTGCACGGCCTGGCGCGGGCCGCCGCCGACGGGCTGCTCGGCCCCTTCCTCCGCGGCGACACGGCGATATCCGTCCTCACCTCCGTCTGGCGGCGGCCCGGGCTCGCCGTCCGCGAGGCGCGGCCGACCGTGCACGACGCCCTCACCGCCACCGGCCTCCTGGAGCACGCCCTGCGCCCGCTGGCCGCGCCGCCGCCGGCCGAGGGGGTCGCGCACGCCGTCAGCGGCGGCGTGGCCGTCCTGCCCGGGCTCGCCGCGCTCGAACGCCACGGCGTGCCGCTGCTCCTGACGGAACACGGGGTCTACCTGCGCGAGCGCTACCTCGGCTACCGCACGGCCCCCTACCGCTGGCCCGTCAAGGCCGTGATCCTCGGCTTCTTCCGGCTGCTCGCGGAGGAGAGCTACCGACGGGCGGCCCTCATCACCCCCGGCAACCGCTACAACCGGCTGTGGGAGGAGGAGGGCGGCGCCGACCCGGCGGCCATCCGCACCGTCTACAACGGCGTCGACCCGGCGGCCTTCCCGCCCGCCGGGCCGGAACCGGACACCCTCACCCTCAGCTGGGCCGGCCGGGTGGACCCCATCAAGGACCTGGAGACGCTCATCCGCGCCTTCGCGCTCGTCCGCGACCGGCTGCCGGACGTCCGCCTGCGGCTCTTCGGCGGCACCCCGCGCGGCGGGGAGGCCTACCGGGAGCGCTGCGAGGCGCTCGCCGCCTCGCTCGGCCACGCGCAGGCCGTGACCTTCGAGGGCCGGGTCGACGACATCCGCGACGCCTACGCGGCCGGCAACGTGGTGATGCTGTCCAGCATCAGCGAAGGCTTCCCGTTCACCCTGATCGAGGCCATGTCCTGCGGCCGGGCGACCGTCTCCACGGACGTCGGGGGCGTCCGGGAGGCCGTCGGTGACACCGGTCTCGTCGTCCCGCCGCGCGACCCCGGGGCGATGGCGGCGGCCGCGCTCGAACTCCTCGCCGACGCCGGCCGCCGCAAGGCCATGGGGGAGGCCGCCCGCCTGCGGGTGATCGAGCAGTTCACCCTCCGGCAGACCATCGACACCTTCCGCGCCATCTACCACGAACTGGCCGACGGACGGCGTGCGGTGGAGGCCGTGCCCGCCCGCGTCGTCCTGCCCGCCCCGGCCGTCACCGGCACCGGGAGCCTCGCCGGATGAGCGGCCCGATGTCCCTGGAACCCGGCGGCACCGAACAGGACACGCTGGCCATCCGGCTGGCCGCGCCCCGTCCGCGCCGGCGCCTCCTCGACTCCCCCACCCTGGCGATCCGGCTGCCCGGCGGCGGCCCCGACGAGGAGGCGGTCAGCGCGCTCGCCGCCGAACTCGCCGACCGGATCGGCCCCGCCGTGCACCCCTACGAGGTCGCCGCGCTCCTGGAGGCGGACGGCCTCTCCGCCACCGTCGTCAAGGAACGGTACGGCCACCCCACCCTGTTCTCCCTGGCCGCCGCGCTCCACGCGCGCGTGCCCCGGACCTTCCCGGAACCGCCCGCCTCGCCCGACCCCTGGCGCCCCGACACCCTGCGGTGCCTGCTGCGCGGGCTGCTGTTCGCCCTGCCCGCCCTCGCCTACCTCCTCACCGCTCCGCTGTGGAACGTGGGCCGGAGCGCCCCGGTCCTCATGGTGGCGGGCGCCGTCTCCTGGGCATGGGGGCAGGGTCTCGGGCACCGGGCCCATCTCCGGCTCGTCGCCGGCCGACGCGAGGCCGGGCGCACCCTGCTGGCCGGCTCCGCGCTCGGCGCGGCCGTGGCGACCGGGCTGGCCGCCGTGCCCGCCGGCGGCGGCCCGGTCACGGCCGTCGCGGCGGCCCAGTCGCTCTACCTGGCGGGCGCGGGCGTGCTCCTGGTCCTCGGCCGGGAGCGGCTGCTGCTCCTCGCGCTCACCCCGCTGATCGCCGGCGCCGCCGTCCTCCCCTGGTGGGAGCCGGGCGCCCTGATCCGGCTGGCCCTGCCGCTGCTGGCGCTCCTGCTGACGCTCGCGGCGGCGGCGAGGGTCCTCTCCGGCTGCCTCGCCGCGCCCGCCGCGCCCGGCGGCGCTCCCCGGCCCCGGCTGCGGGCCTCGGTGCCGTACGGCCTCTTCGGTCTGGCCGCGGCCGTGCTGACGATGCTGCTGGGCCGCGAGGAGCCGTACGCGGTCATCGTGCTGACGCTCAGCATGGGACCGGCCGAGTGGCTGCTCCACCGCTACCGGGGCTGGTCGGTGAGTGCCCTGCGCGCCACCGCCACGCCCGGCGCGTTCCTGCTCCGCTCCTGCGGCGTCCTCGCCGGCTGCGTCGGCGGCTACCTGCTGCCGTTGCTGCCGGCGGCACTGCTGACCGGCTCCGATCCGGCGGCCCTGCTCGCCCTGGCGGCGGCGCTGTGGACGGCGCTCCTGCTCCAGGCGTTCGGCGTGGCGTGGCCGCCGGCGCTCGTCTGCCTCGCCGCCGCCACGGTCGCCGGGACGGTCGCCTGGACGACGGGGCCGCCCGGTCCGGCCGCGCTCCTGCCGGCGGTCTGCGGTCCGGCCGCCGTCTGTCTCGTCGCCCTCGCCGTCACCGTCCTGGGCCGGCCGTCCCCGCACGTCTGACCCGCCCGGCCGCCCGGCCGACCCCTCCCGCCGTCCCGTCCCGAAAGGACCCGTCCATGACCTCCGCACCGCTCGCCGCCGTCACCGGAGCCGAGGGCTTCATCGGCTCGCACCTCACCGAGGCGCTCGTCGCGTCCGGCCACCGGGTGCGGGCCATGGCCCAGTACAACTCCTTCTCCTCCTACGGCTGGCTGGAGACCCTCGCCCCCGACGTCCTCGACCAGGTGGAGATCGTCCTCGGTGACGTCCGCGACCCCGGCTCCGTGCGCGGGCTGCTCGAAGGCGCCGACTGCGCCTACCACCTGGCGGCGCTGATCGCGATCCCGTACTCCTACCAGGCGCCGCACAGCTACGTGGACACCAACGTCACGGGCACGCTCAACGTCCTGGAGGCGGTGCGCGCCCTGGGCACCCCCCGGCTGGTGCACACCTCGACCAGCGAGACCTACGGCACGGCCCGGACGGTCCCCATCACCGAGGACCATCCGATCAACACCCAGTCCCCGTACGCCGCTTCGAAGGCGGGCGGTGACCGGCTGGCCGACAGCTACCACGCCAGCTTCGGCACGCCCGTGGTCACCCTGCGTCCGTTCAACACCTTCGGGCCGCGCCAGTCGATGCGGGCGGTGATCCCCACCGTCATCGGGCAGGTCGCCGCCGGGGAGCGCACCCTGACCCTCGGAGACCTGCGTCCCACCCGGGACTTCACCTTCGTCGAGGACACCGCGCGGGCGTTCCTCGCCGTGGGGACGGCCCCCGCGGAGCGGGTCGTGGGCCGCACCTTCAACGCCGGGACGGGCGGCGAGATCTCCGTGGGCGACCTGGTCGCCCTCATCGGCAAGGTGATGGACGCGCCGCTGGACGTCCGCGAGGATCCCGCGCGGCTGCGGCCCGCCGCCTCCGAGGTGATGCGGCTGGTCGCCGACGCGTCCCGGCTGACCGAGGCCACCGGCTGGCGGCCGGGCCACTCCCTGGAGGAGGGCCTGGCCCGGACCGCCGAGTGGTTCACCGACCCGGCCCACCTGGCCCGCTACAAGACCGGCATCTACAACATCTGACGCGTCGTCACCCTCACCGTCCGCTCCACCGGCACGCACCCCGCAGGAGGAATGCCATGCACGCTGTGATCCTGGCCGGAGGAAAGGGCGTGCGGCTCCGGCCGTACACCACCGCCCTTCCCAAGCCGCTCGTCCCGATCGGCGACCAGCACGCCATCCTGGAGATCGTGCTGCGGCAGCTCTCCACGGCCGGCTTCACCCACTGCACCCTCGCCATCGGCCACCTGGGTGAGATCATCCGCGCCTACGTCGGCGACGGCTCGCAGTGGGGCCTGAGCATCGACTACGCCACGGAGGAGAGCCCGCTCGGCACGATGGGCCCGCTGCTCACCCTGCGGGACCGGCTGCCGGAACACTTCCTGGTCATGAACGGGGACGTCCTCACCGATCTCGACTACGCCGACGTCCTGCGGCAGCACCGGCGTTCGGCGGCCCCCCTCACCATCGCCACCTACGCCCGCAAGGTGCACATCGACTTCGGGGTGCTCACCACGGCCGACAGCCGGGTGGTCGCCTTCACCGAGAAGCCCAGCATCGACTACCGGGTGTCCATGGGCGTCTACGGCGTCTCCCTCTCCACCCTGGACGCCTACACGCCCGGGCTGCCGCTCGGCTTCGACGAGCTGGTGCTCGACCTGCTCGCCGCGCACACCCCGCCGCACGCCTACGAGTTCGACGGCTACTGGCTCGACATCGGCCGCCCCGACGACTACGACCGGGCGAACGCCGAATTCACCAGCCGCAAGGCCATGCTGCTCAAGGGAGCCTGAGCACCGATGCGCATCCTTCTCCTCGGCGCCGGCGGATACCTGGGCGGCCATGTCTCCGAGCGGCTGCGGGCCCGCCCCGGCACCACCGTGCTCACCGGGGGCCGCTCCCCGGCGGCCGACGTCCCCGTGGACCTCGCCGCCGGCCGTCCCCGCGAGATGGCCCGGGTGCTCGCGGCGGCGGCGCCCGACGCCGTCGTCAACTGCGCCGGAGCGACCGGCGGCGACGCCGTCCACCTCGCGGAGGCCAACGCGCGCGGCCCGGCCGCGCTGTGCGCGGCGCTGCGGGAGGCCGCGCCCGGCGCGCGGCTGGTCCACCTCGGCTCCGCCGCCGAGTACGGTCCGGGCCACCCCGGCCGTCCGGCGGCGGAGGCCGACCCGTGCGCCCCGGCCGGGCCGTACGGGGCGACCAAGCTGGCCGGGACGGTGGCGGTGACGGCGTCCGGCCTGGACGCCGTGGTGCTCCGGGTCGGCAACCCGGTGGGGCCCGGGGCGCCCGCGACCGGGCTGCCGGGCCGGGTCGCGGACCTGCTGGCCGGCCTGGCGGCCCGGCGGCCGGGGGCGGAGGCGGAGCAGGTGCTGAGGCTGGGTGACCTGTCGGCGTACCGCGACTTCGTCGACGTGCGGGACGTGGCGCGCGCGGTGGAGCTGGCGGCCACCGCCGCCGGCCCCCTGCCGCCCGTCCTCAACGTCTCGGGCGGGCAGGCCGTGCCCGTACGGGAACTGGTGCGGCGCCTGGCGGACGCGGCCGGGTTCACCGGCCGGATCGACGAGGGGGACGGCGGCTCCGAGCGGTCCGCCCGCGTCTCCTGGCAGTGCTCCTCCGTCACCGCCGCCCGCGAGGCCCTCGGCTGGCGGCCCGCGCACTCCCTCGGCGACTCGGCCGCCGCGCTGTGGGCGGCGCGGGCACCGGCCCGCGCCCCCGAGGAGGTGGCCGCGCCGTGAACCTGCTGATCCCGCTGTACGTCCACCCCGCCGAGGACCCGGAGGCGTGGCGGCGGCTGCTCACGGCGACCGAGCGGACCTACGGGGTGGTGATCAACCCGGCGAGCGGTCCCGGGGACGCGCCGGATCCGGCCTTCACGGCGGCGGCCCGGGCCCTGAGCGCCACCGGGGCCCGGCTCCTCGGCTACGTGGACACCGACTACGGGGTGCGCGGGACGGAGCGCGTCATCGCCGACTGGAGGCGGCACCGCGAGTGGTACGGGGTGGACGGCTGTTTCCTGGACCGGACGACCGCCCGCCGGGAGGGGCTGGCGGAGTGCCGGCGCCTGGTGCGCGGGCTGCGCCGGGCCGGGGCGACGGCCGTCGTCCTCAACCCCGGCGTCCACCCGGCCCCCGGCTACGCCCGGCTGGCCGACCTGACCGTCACCTTCGAGGGGCCGTGGTCGACGTACGTGTCCGGGTTCAGCCGGCCGGGGTGGGCGGCGCGGCCGTCCTCGGGCCGGCTGTGCCACCTCGTGTACGGGGTGCCGCGGCCGCTGGTGCCGCTCGCCGTGCGGACGGCGCGGGAGCGGGGAGCGGCGGTCTGCGGTCCGGTGACGGGCGAACTGCCCAACCCATGGGCGGGGTTGACCCCCGCGCTGACGGAGGCGGAACGGTGAACCGCCGGGGCCTCCGGGCGGCCGCCGTGGCGGTCCTGCTGCTGCCGGCCGCGCTCGCGGGGTGCGGCGGGGCGGGGACGGATGCCGGTGCGGCCCCGACGGCTCCCGCCCGTACGGCTCCGTCCGACCGGCCGGCGTCCCCGGACCCCACCCGCTCCCCCGGCCGTACGGCGGCCCCGGAGCGTACGGCGCGGCCCGGGGGCGCTCCCCCCGCCGGCCGGAGGTGGCAGCCGCGGCCCGGTCTGAGCTGGCAGTGGCAGCTCGACGGCCGGGTCGATCCCTCGGTCGACGTGGCGGTGTACGACATCGACGGGTTCGAGAACGGCGCCGCCGACGTGGCCCGGCTGCACCGGGCCGGGCGGAAGGTCATCTGCTACGTGAACGTCGGCGCCTGGGAGGACTTCCGCCCCGACCGCGACGCCTTCCCCCGGTCCGTCCTGGGCCGCCCCAACGGCTGGGACGGGGAGCGCTGGCTCGACATCCGCCGCCTGGAGGTGCTGCGCCCGCTCATGGAACGGCGCTTCGACATGTGCCGTGACAAGGGGTTCGACGCCGTCGAGCCGGACCTGGTCGAGGGATACGCGAACGACACCGGGTTCCCGCTGACGGCCCGGGACCAGCTCCGCTACAACCGCATGATCGCCGCCATCGCCCATGAGCGGGGTCTTGCGGTGGGACTGAAGAACGACCTGGCCCAGATCCCCGCGCTCGTCGGCGACTTCGACTTCGCGGTCAACGAGGAGTGCGCGGAGTTCGGTGAGTGCGCCCTGCTCGAACCGTTCGTCGCCGCCGGGAAGGCCGTCTTCCACGTGGAGTACACGGAGCCGGCCCACCGCTTCTGCCCCGAGGCCCGAGCCCTGCGCCTGTCGTCGATGCTGAAGCACCCGGAACTCGACGTCTGGCGCCGGCCCTGCTGACCCCGGCCGGCTCCGCGTGTCCGCCGCGCCACGCGACGGCGGCGATCACGCCGGGAGGAACGGCTCCGTCAGATGGGGCGTCGCCAGGTGCAGCGTGGCGGCCGGGTCGCGGCCGAGCATGCGCCGTCTCGACACCCGCGCGGCCCCGGGGTCGACCTCGTGCGCGTAGGCGAGATCCGGGTGGAGGAGCTGGAGCGCGTGCACCAGGAGGTCGCCGGTGACGAGAGCCTGCTCGTGGCCGGCGGTGACCAGCACGCTCTGGTGGCCGGGGGTGTGACCGGGTGTGGCGACCGCGCGTCCGGCGCGCAGCGGGGTGTCGCCGTCGAGGAGCCGGAGCCGGCCGGCGGCCGACAGCGGGTCGATGAGGGTCTCGCGGAGCTGCGGGTTGAGCGAGTCGAGGGCGTCGAACTCGGTGCGCTGGAGGAGGTATTCGGCGTGGGGGAAGTAGGGGCGGCGGCCCGGGGTGCCGCCGTCCGCCGCGCCGCCCGCCGGGGGGACGGCTGCCTCGGTCACGACCGCCCATCCGACGTGGTCGGTGTGCAGGTGGGTGAGCACCACGGTGTCGACGTCCGCCGGGTCGACGCCCGCGGCGGCGAGCGAGGCGGGGAGCGCGCCGGGCACGGGCGCCCACGAGGCTGCCGGACCGTCGGCGGGACCGATACCGGCGTCCACGACGGTGACGCCCTTGTCGCTGCGGATCGCGTACGCCCGGAACTGCAGCCGCCAGCGGCCCTCGGTGTCGACCGCGCCCGGATCGAAGCGGTCGGCCTCGGCCCACTGGGCGGCCGTGGCCTCGGGGAAGACCTCCTCGCGGGGCGAGAAGAACGGGCCCTCGCCGTCGGCCAGGGCGATGATCTCGGTCGAGCCGATCCGGAGGCGGGGAACGCTGAGGGACATGGCCGCGATCCTGCCATGCCCCTCATGCGCGCGGCGACCCGGTCCGCGCCGTACCGGCCCCGACCCGTGCGAGGCCAAGACGGCCCGCAGGCAGGGTGGTTGCGGGCCGACCGCGACCGGTGCCGTTCGGTGCCCGGATCCGAGACGACTGTGCGGGGAATCGGGGACGAGCGGAGCGCGGAAGGCGGCCGCCGCCCGGAGGGGGCCCCGCGGCCGTCCGGTTTCCGGTGCGCGGTCATAATGCGCGGGTGAGCAGACACCCCGTGCCGTTGGCCGCCGAGCACATACCCCCCGGTGCCGTCCCCTGGCGGACCCCCGACGCCCGGCGCTGGCTCGCCGCGGTGCCCGCCGGATGGGCGCATCCCGGGTGGGCGCTGGCGGCGCTGGCCGGCTCGTTCGCGTGGGACGTGGCGGCAGCTCCTGTCGCGCCGTGCACCTCCGCCGACCCCTGCGGTACCGACTGGCCGGGGCTGGGAGCGGCCGCCGTGCTGGTGTTGACGTGGTACTGGGTGTGGCGGCAGCCGCGGCTCGCGCTCGCCGGGCTGGGGGGCACGCTGGCGGTCTTCGCCGTGCAGGGCGGCTTCACGGCGGCCTTCGGCGAACCGTCGGCGCTCGCGTTCCTGCTGGCGGTCGCGTTCACCGCCGCCGGCCTCGTCCACCGGCTGGCCGCCGCCGGCCGGCAGCGGGCACGGGCGCTCGCCGCCGCCGGACCGGTCGTGCATCCGCTGCCCGCCGCGGCGGGGACGTTCCGGCGGGGCCGGTTCTCCTTCGTTCTCGCGGCGCTGCTGCTGGCCGTCGCCGCGTTCGGCTTCCTGCGGGCCGGGCAGATCGCCGGCGCGTACGAGGAACGGGCCGCGGGAGCGACCCAGCTGACCGGACGGGTCACGGGCCTGGAGCAGGACGCCGACACCGACGTCCTGGAGGTGGAGGCCGGCGGACGTACCCATCGCTTCGAGACGGCCTACCCCGAGGACTTCCCCGTGGGCAGCCGGGTGGACATCGTCGTGGCGGGTGACTGGGCGGCACTGGTCGCGGAGCCGTACGACGTCTTCGGCTGGGAGCTGCTGGTGCTGGCCGGCTCCGTCGCGGGGACGGCGTTCCTCGCCAACGGTGTGGACGGGCGGACACGTGCGAAGCGGTTGCGGGGCGAACCGCTGCCGGTGCTGCGTGTCCTGGTGCGCGAAGGTCATGACGACGGCCGTACCTGGGTGTTCGCGGCCGACGACCGGGAGGGCCTGCGGCCGATTCTGTCCTTCCACTCCCTGCACGCCTTCGGGGAACGGGACGAGGACGATGCCGAGGAGGACGACGACCTGGAGGCCGCGGTCGCCCTCGACAAGGTCGTGGAGATCCTCAGGGGCGAGGACCCTCTCCCCCCGCTGCGGGAGGCCGTCCTGTACGGGGTCCCCTGCACCGGCGCGGAACTCGTCTTCGTCGCGCCCGAGGGGCCGGACGGCGACGAGGTGTCGGTGGAGTGCAGCGTCACCGCGGTGAAGCCGGCCGTCCCGGCGTCGGCGGAGGATTGGCACCGTACGGGATCGAGCCGGCGCCGGCCCCGTGACGGGAGCGGCGTCGCCCCGCCCACGTCGGCCCCGCGGGTGTGGCGGGCCCACGGCTTCTCGCGCGCGGTGGGCCTCGCTCTGCTCGTGGTGCAGGGCGGCGGCATCTGGGCCGCGCTCGACGACGGGCCCTCGTGGTCCTGGCTGTGGCTGCCGCTGGGCCTGCCGTGGCTGCTCACGGCCGTCGCGACGGCGCTCACCTGGCGTGTCACCGCAGACCGCGACGGGCTGTGGGTCATGGGAGCCTGGCGCGTGCGGCAGGTGCCGTGGGACGTCATCACCGGGGTGCGGCACTCCGACGACCGCATCCGCGTGGACCGGGCGGAGGACTCCCCCGTCGAGCTCTCCCCCACCGGCTGGGCCTGGCTGGAGCGCCGCCTGGGCCGCGAGCCGCGGGCGGTGCGCGCCACCGAGGAGCTGCGGGCGCTCGTGCTCCGACCGGAGCTGCGGCCGCTCGGGAAGGCATCGGCCGGGCGGCAGGGCATGCCCGTCGGGCCGCCGCTGTCGGCCCTGTCCGTGCTGTGGGGTGCGGCGGTCCTGCTTCTCCTGTGACGCCTCGGCGGCGCCCCGTTCCGCGAACGGCGACCGCGGCCCGGTCCGGAAGGGAACTCCGCCGGTGTCCGATCGGCCCTGGTTACCCATGCGTTCCGCACACACGGAAGGTGACAGCGGCGACTGTCGGGGCCCGTGGGGGACGTGACAACGTCGTGTTGTCACCGACCGAGGGAGTGCGCAGTGAACAAGGGGTACGCGGTCTTCTGCGACGCCGACCGTCACTTCTACGACGCGCCGCACCGCCTCGTCTTCGGCGAGACCGGGAGCGGCGGCTCCCTCTACCGGGCCGCCACCCTCCCCGTACCCGAGGGCTGGACCTCGCACCGGACGGGCGACTGGCTCGCCCTGCGTCCGCTGGACCGCCCGCTCCCTCCGCAGGGCTGGAAGATCCACGTCTCGGCCGGTCTCGACAACGCGGAGGCGGTGCTCGCCACGGTCCGGGAGTACTGCCTGGAGCACGAGGTCGCCTTCAAGTTCGTCCCCAGCCGCTACCTGCTGCACCAGCGCAACGCCAAGTACGCGGACCGCTCGGCGAGCGGCAAGTTCATCACCGTCTACCCGGCCGACGACCGGGAGTGCGAGCGCGTGGCCACCGACCTGGCCGGGCTCCTGGACGGCGAGGCCGGCCCGTACATCCTGAGCGACCTGCGGTGGGGCCGGGGTCCCGTGCACCTGCGGTACGGAAGCTTCACCCGCCGCCACTGCTACGACGGGAACGGGGAGCTGCGGCCGGCCCTGGAGGACGCTTCCGGGACGCTCGTACCCGATCTGCGCGGTCCTGTCTTCCACGTGCCCGACTGGGTGACCCCGCCCGCCTTCCTGCTGCCGCACCTCGCGGCACGGGCCGCGGTGACCGTGCGGGACCTGCCGTACGAGATCGAGAAGGCGCTGCACTTCTCCAACGGCGGCGGAGTGTACGAGGCCGTGC
This sequence comes from Streptomyces sp. NPDC012827, assembly GCF_042900905.1. Lineage (NCBI taxonomy): Bacteria > Bacillati > Actinomycetota > Actinomycetes > Kitasatosporales > Streptomycetaceae > Streptomyces > Streptomyces sp. NPDC012827. Next base: position 57,699 of record NZ_JBIBBY010000008.1, read on the forward strand.
ACCGGCCGACCGGTCGGCGGGTCGTCCTGAAGGAGGCGCGCCCGTACGCCGGGCTCGCCGCGGACGGGGCGGACGCCGTGACCCGGCTGCGCCGCGAACGGGAGGCGCTGGAGAAGCTGTCGGGGCTCGCCTGCACACCGGAGGTCCTCGACAGCTTCACGGTCGGCGACCACCACTTCCTGGCGCTGGAGTTCGTGGAGGGCAAGCCGCTCAACACCTTCTTCGCCCGGCGGCATCCGCTCATGGAGGCCGACCCGCCGGCGCAGAGGCTCGCGGAGTACACGGAGTGGGCCCTGAGGATCCACGGGCTCGTCGAGCGGGCCGTGGCCGAGGTCCACGCACGCGGGATCGTCTTCAACGACCTCCATCTGTTCAACATCATGGTGTCCGAGGACGAGTCCTCGGTGGTGCTGCTGGACTTCGAAGCCGCCAAGCCCGCCGCGGAGGGCGGCCGCCAGACCGTCGCCAACCCGGCGTTCGTGGCACCGGCCGACCGGCGGGGCTTCGACGTGGACCGGTACGCCCTCGCGTGCCTCCGCATCGCCCTGTTCATCCCCCTCACCAGTCTGCTGGCGGTGGACCGGGCCAAGGCCGCGCACCTGGCGGAGGCCGCCGCGGCGCGGTTCCCGGTGCCCTCCGGGTTCCTGGACGAGGCGGTGCGGGAGATCACGCGCGAGCCGGCCGCGAACCGGCCCGGCGACGGCGTCCGGGTGGCCGCTCGACACCCGGACCCCTCCCGGTTCCTGCCCGTGGAGCCGGGGGACTGGCCCGCCGCCCGTGACTCCCTGGTGCGCGCCGTCCTCGCGTCGGCGACGCCGGACAGGGAGGACCGGTTCTTTCCCGGCGACATCGCCCAGTTCGCCACCGCCGGCGGCGGCATGTCCTTCGCGTACGGCACCGCGGGAGTGCTCCACGCCCTGCGGGAGAGCGGGGCCCCTCGATGTCCGGAGGCCGAGGACAGACTGCTGCGGTACGCCAAGGAACCCGGCTCCGGCACGCCGCTCGGTTTCTACGACGGGCTCACCGGCGTCGCGTGGACCCTCGACCGGCTCGGGCACACCGCCGCCGCGCTCGAACTGGCCGCACTCGTGCTGGAAGAGGACCACGACGCCCTCGCCCCCGACCTGCACGGCGGGACCGCCGGCATCGGCCTCGCCCTGGACGCCCTGGCCGCCACCACCGGCGAGAGCCGCCTGCACGCGGCGGCCCTGCGCTGCGCCGAGCTGACGGCCCGCCCGCTCAGGAACTCCGCCCGGACGACGGGGACGGCGGCGCCGGGCACCGTGCGCACGGGGCTGCTGCACGGCGGTGCCGGACGCGCCCTGCTGTTCGTACGGCTCTACGAACGCACGCGGGACTCCGCGCTCCTCGACCTCGCCGCCGAGGCGCTCCACGACGACCTCTCCCGCTGCGTCCGCGGGGCCTCCGGGACCCTGCAGGTCGACGAGGGCTGGCGCACGATGCCCTACCTCGGCGCGGGCAGTGTCGGCATCGGCATGGTGATCGACGACTATCTGCTCCACCGGCAGGACGACGTCCTGGACCGGGCCCGCCGCGACATCGTACGGGCGGCGCAGGCCACCTTCTACGCCCAGCCGGGCCTCTTCCGCGGCGTCGCCGGGATGGTGCTCCACCTCTCCCGTACGAACGCCGGCGGACCGGGGACGACGCCCGGGGACGTACGCCGCCAGGTCGGGTGCCTCACCTGGCACGCCATGTCCTACCAGGGCCACCTCGCCTTCCCCGGTGAGCAGATGATGCGCCTCTCCATGGACCTCTCCACCGGCACCGCCGGCGTCCTGCTGGCCCTCGCGGCGGCGCTGGACGACCGCCCGGCGCAGCTGCCGTTCCTCCCGCCGCTTCCGCGGCCCCACGAACCGGCCCCATAAGGGGTCGTCCCGCAACACCGTCCGACAACGAAAGGAACGATCATGAACCTGTTCGACCTTCAGTCGCTGGAGACCCCCAAGGACGAGGCCATCGGTGACGTCGAGACCGGGAGCCGCGCGAGCCTCCTGCTCTGCGGCGACAGCAGCCTCAGCGTGACGACCTGTAACTGACCCGATCCGGCTTCCCGCACGGCGCCCTGAAACGCCGGCGCGGAGTCACGGTGCCCCTGGAGCGCTGCTCCCGGGGCACCGGCCGTCGGGGCCTCGCGGGGGCGTTCCGGTACGAGAAGGGAAGAGAGGGGATCGGATGGCCCCGCCGACCGGTTCCGACCGGCTGCTCATCGGCGCCGCACGGCACACCGCGGGCATCACCGCGGCGCTGCTGCTCTGCTCCGTCGTCGGCGCCGCCTGCTCGCTCGCCGTCCCCGCGCTCGCCGGCAGGACCCTGGACCTGCTGCTGCGCGACGGTCCCGGGGCACGGACGTGGCTGGTGTGGACCGCCGCCGTGCTCGCCGCGGAGATCCTCGCGGAGACGGGCACCGTGCTCCTGACCCAGCTCGCCAACGCCCGTGCCACCGCCTGGATCCGGCTGCGCGCACTGGCCGGCCTCCTCGGCACCGCCCCGCACCGGGCGGCGCCCCACTCGGGCGGCGACGTGGCCGCGCGGCTGTGCGTCAACGCCACCGACAGCGGCACCGCCCCGGCGGCCCTCGCGACCTCGGTCGCCTCCGTGCTCGTGCCGATCGGCGCGCTCGTGGCCCTGGCGCTCATCCACCCCTGGACCGCGGTGGTCTTCGCCGCCGGTCTCCCGCTGCTCCTGTTGCTCCTGCGCGCGTTCGCCACCCAGTCCTCCGACTCGGTCGGCCGGTACCAGCAGGCGCAGGGCGCCATGGCAGCCCGGCTGGCCGAAGCCCTCGGCGGCGCCCGTACCATCGCCGCCGCCGACACGGCACGCCGCGAGGAGGACCGCGTCCTCGCCCTCCTGCCGGAACTGAGCCTGCACGGCACGCGCATGTGGCTCGTCCACGGCCGTGCCGTGGCCCGCAGCGGTGTCCTGCTCCCGCTGCTCACCGTGGCCGTCGTCGCGGTGGCGGGAGCGGGTCTCGCCGCGGGTGACGTCAGCGTGGGCGAACTGATGGCCGCGTCCCGGTACGCGGCGCTCGCCGCCGGGATCGGAGGTGTCGCGGCGCCCCTCGGCACCCTGGTCCGGGCCCGCAGCGCGGCCCATCGCACCGCCGAACTCGCCCACCTGGAGCCGGTGACCCACGGCTCCGCCGTCCTGCCGCCCGACGGGCCGGGTGACCTGGAGCTGCGGCAGGTGCGGGTGGTGCGCGGAGGTGTTCCCCTGATCACGGACGTGACGCTCACCGTCGACGGCGGCTCGACGGTGGCCGTCGTGGGCCGGTCGGGCGCGGGCAAGTCCACGCTGGCGGCCGTCGCGGGCCGGCTGACCGACCCCGACGCCGGACGCGTTCTGCTGGACGGTGTCGACCTGGCCGACCTGGCCGACCCGGAGCTGCGCGGGGCGACCGCGTACGCCTTCGCGCGTCCCGTCTTCGACGGTGGCGCCACCGTCACGATCGGCGCGGCGCTGGCCGCCGGGACCGGCCCCGCGCGGGGCCCCGCCACGCCGGAGAGGGTCCGGGAGGCGGCGACGGCCGTCTGCGCCGACGCCTTCCTGCGGCTGCTGCCCCACGGCTACGAGACCCCGGTGGACGAGGCTCCGCTGTCCGGCGGGGAGGCCCAGCGCCTGGGCCTGGCGCGGGCCTTCGTCAACCACGGGCGTCTGATGATCCTCGACGACGCCACGTCCAGTCTCGACACGGCCACCGAACGGCAGGTGGAACGCGCCCTCGCCGCGTCCCCGCGACCGTGCACCAAGCTGATCGTCGCCCACCGGGTGTCCACCGCCGCCCGGGCGGACCAGGTGGTCTGGATGGAGGCGGGCCGCGTGCGCGGGACCGGACCTCACCGTCTGCTGTGGGAGGACCCGGAGTACCGCGCGGTGTTCACGGCGGAGGCGCCGGCGGCCGGGGCGGAGACCGTGACGCCCGAGGCGAGGACGCCGGCGCCGCCGCCCGGAGCGGAGGTGCGCACGTGACGGCGCCGCCACGCGCGACGGGGACGAAGGAACCGGCGGAGGCCTTCGAGGAGACGGCCACGGCCCGGCGCGCCACGGCACCGATCCGGTCCCTCCTGCTCCGCCGCAGGGGAGTCCTGGCGAAACTGGCGGCATGGTCGGCCGCCGAGTCCGCCCAGACGTTCCTCGGCGGTTACTGCGTGGCCCGCTCCCTCGACGACGGTTTCCTGCGGGGCTCCTCCGCCACAGGACTGCTCTGGCTGGCGGGGGCCGCCGTGGCCATCCTGCTCGGCGCTCCCGTCGTCCGGGGTATCTTCGCCCAACTCCCGCACCTGACCGAATCGTTGCGTGACGACCTCGTGCGAGGGTCGGTCGTACGGGCGCTGCGCTCGGCCACCGCCGCCGGCCGCGGCGCGGACACCACCGCGGTGTCCCGGCTGACGAGCCAGACCGAGATCGCCCGCGACAGCTTCGCGGGACTGGTGCTCGCGGCCCGCTCCTTCGTCTTCGTCGCCGTGGGAGCCCTCGCCGGCCTGGTGTCGCTGGCCCCGCAGTTCCTCCTCCTCGTGATCCCTCCCCTGGTGCTGGGCCTCGCTCTGTTCACGGCGTCGCTCCGGCCGATGGCACGGGCCCAGCACCGCTACCTCGACGCCGACGAGGCGGTCGGCCGGCGCGCCGGGGTCACCCGTACCGCCCTGCGCGACATCGTGGCCTGCGGTGCCCAGGAGGCGACCGCCGCGGAGAACCGCCGTGCCGTCGAGGAGGCCGCGGCCGCCCAGCGCGTCCTGGCCCGCTGGGCGGCCGTCCGCACGCTCTCCGTGGCGACGGCCGGGCAGCTGCCGGTGTTCCTGCTGCTCGCCGCGGCCCCGTGGCTCCTCCGCCAGGGCGTCACGGCGGGCGCCATGGTGGGGGCGCTCACCTACGTCCTCCAGTCGCTGCTCCCCGCCCTGCACACCCTGATGACCGTGCTGGGCGCGGCGGGCGCACGGCTGTTCGTGATCCTGGACCGGCTCACCCGCCCGCTGCCCGCCGCCCCCGCCCCCGCCGCCCCCGCGACCGGTCCCCGCCACGCGGGCCGGGCGACCGCGGCTGTCGAACTGCGCGGCGTGCGCGCCGCGTACGGCCCCGGGGCCCGACCCGTACTGGACGAGCTGGAACTGACCGTCGAGCGGGGTGAACACCTCGCGGTCGTCGGTCCGAGCGGCATCGGCAAATCCACCCTGCTGCACGCGATGGCGGGCCTGCTGACACCCGAGCGGGGGGAGGTACGCCTCTTCGGCCGCGCGGTCGGTGCCTGCCGGCCGCCGGAACTCGCGGCCCTGCGCGTACTGCTCCCCCAGGAGGCGTACGTCTTCACGGGCACCCTGCGGGAGAACCTGTGCTACCTGCGGCCCGGCGCCGGTGGGCCGGAGGTCGACGGGGCCGTGGACGCGCTTGCCCTGCGGCCGCTCGTCGACCGGGTGGGCGGTCTCGACCGTACGCTGACGCCCGACGCCCTGTCCCTCGGCGAACGCCAGCTCATCGCCCTGGGCCGGGCCCACCTGGCCTCCCCCCCGCTGTTGTTGCTCGACGAGGCGACCTGCCACATGGATCCCGTCGCGGAGGCCACGGCCGAACAGGCCCTGCGGGCCCGGCCCGGCACCCTGGTGGTCGTGGCCCACCGGCTGTCGTCCGCGCTGCGGGCCGACCGCGTCCTCGTCCTCGACGGCTCCCGTGCCCAGTACGGCACGCACGCGGAGCTGCTGGAGCGGTCCCCGCTCTACCGCGACCTCATGGGGCACTGGGGCGAGGCCGGGGGGTGAACCCCCGGCCGCCGCGGCCTCACGCCGGCGCGGGTCAGGTCCACCCGGCGCCCTGGGCGATCCGGATGGCGTCCACACGGTTGCGGGCGCCGACCTTGCGTATGACGCTCGCCATGTAGTTGCGGACGGTGCCCGGGGACAGGAACAGCGTCGTGGCGATCTCGGAGATCGGCGCTCCGTTGGCGGCCAGCGACAGGACACTCAACTCACGGCGGGTCAGGGGCATCTCCGCGGCCTGGAGGAACCCGAGGGCCAGCGTCTCGTCGATGAAGCGCTCCCCTCTGGCCAGCCGGTGCACGGCCTCCACCAGGCGGCTCTTGGGGCTGTCCTTGTCGACGAAGCCGGCCGCTCCTGCCGCGTGCGCCCGTCTCAGCACCCCCGGTCGCTGCCCCGGGACGAGTGCCAGGAGCGCCGAGCGGCCCGCGTCGGCTCCGGGCGAGGGTGAGCGAGTGGTCGCGGGTACGAAGGAGGGTGGCAGACACTCCGCGTCGGCGACGTACACGTCCGTCCCGGGCCGCTCGGCGGCCGGTACGTGCGACCACCGGGGCAGCGAGGCGACCACGTCGATCCCGCTCGACCGCAGCAGTTCCTCGAGCGCGAGGCGCAGGAGTTGCGCCTCGTAGACCACCGTCACTCGTATCATTCCCAGCCCTTCGGTCCTGCGTCGTGCCAGGGGTGCGCGACGCGAGCAGCCAACCCCACCCCTCTGCCCGTGACTCTCCGGTAGGAACGGGTCACCGGGCGCACAGGGGGCGCACGCCGGGGGCTCCCGGCCGGATCCGATCCGTGCCGGCGGAGGAAACGCAGGCCGGCGGTGTGCGGTGCCGGCCGGCCCGCGCGGGGATTGACCAGATCCCACCCCGGAACGGCGCGCCCTTCACGTCCGGAACGGGGTCCGACCGGCCTGGGGTATGCGTCAGGTCCAGTCGGTCAGGCGGAAGACGGAGAGCATGTCGCTCGCGCGCGGGTTGGTGCCGCCGTTGGGCCAGAAGGAGGCCTCGACGCCGACCCAGCCACGGAAGGCGCCGCTGTCGTCGACGACCTGGAGCATGGGCTTCACGTGTGAGTTGCCGGTGTAGCACTTCTCGCCCCGTTCCATGGCGAGGCAGGTGCACCAGTGCCACAGGGTGTCACGGCGGTCGGTGTTGCTCAGCTTCTGGATGTAGTACTGGATGGAGGAGATGTTCGCCGTCGTGCCGCCGCCGTGGTTCGGGCAGCCGCTGTCCTTCTGGCAGGCGCGCGCGGAGGTCGGCTGGAGGTGGGTGAGACACCAGGTCGTGGTCCGGCAGGTGGTGAACGCCTGGTTCTGGAAGACGCCACCGGAGACGGTCAGCGCGTCCTTGGACCAGGACCTGCCGTCGAGCCGCATGGTGGCGTCGTGGGCCTGGACGCTGGACAGGGCACGGCGGGTGCCGAGGGAGGCGTTGCTGCCGTAGCCGTAGCCCAGGGTGGCTTTGGTGTTGTGGAGGAACGACAGGCGGCTCAGGCCGGTACCGGTCTCGATCGCCCACTTCTCCGTCCAGGCGGTGGAGTGGTTCCAGGAGATCCACACGGTCGGCGTGGACACCCCGTCGACGGTGTCGGTCTGCAGGGTGTAGACGCCGGTGCGCGTTTCGTTCGGGGTGGTGGTGAAGCCGTCGACCGTCTTGACCTCGCAGTCCAGGACCCTGCTCGTGCTCCTCGGGTCGGTGGTGGTGCAGCTGGCGTCGGGGACGGTGCCGGTGCCGATGCGCGGCTTGGGGGCGGCCTGCGACCACACGTACATGTGCGCCGAGACGGTGCCGGAGGCGGCGTCGAAGGCGTACGTACCCAGGCGGACCCAGTTGTCGTGGGTGCTGCCGTCCTTGAGATGGCCCAGGGAGACGACGTAGTTCGCCTTGCCACCGGGCAGTTCGTCGGCGGCCCGGGCCGGGGCCACCGTGGCGGCGGTCGCCACGACGGCCGTACAGAAGGCCAGGGCGAGCGTGCGTGCGATACGGAACATGCACGCGATTATGACGGCCAGGGCCGGCGCCGTGCGCCTTGTCGGTCCCTACGTGGGGTCGGGTCGGTGACGCGAGCCGATCCGGCCCCTGCGTCGGCGTGCCCGCGCCACTCGGTGGCGCGGGCACGCGGGGTCAGGTCACCATTGGGATCCGAGAGCGACGAACACGTCGATGGCGGGCATGTTCCGGCTCGGGTCCCCCTGCTCCACTTCCGTGCGATTCGCATAGACCCGGTTGTTGATGGTCACCGGCACCCCTTGTCGTCCCGCCGCGTTGGCGGCAAGGAGGCGGGTGAGGGCCGCCCAGCTGGTTTCCATTTCGGCACCGAAGGGGCCCAGGTGGCTGTACCTGCTGTGCCCGTCGATGTCGGAACCGCTCCGGATCGTGTTGAGGATGCGATTCTGGATCCATCCGAATCGGGCGGCTTCGGACACCGCGGCCACGACCTGAGTGAGGGAACGTCCGGCGGCGATGGCCGGAGGCGTGTTCTGGCCTATGTTTCCACTGAGGGCGACAAGAGTGTTGATGTCGTTTCTCAGCCCCAGAAATGACGTGTTGGCGCGCCACTCGTCCCGGGAGAAGTCGTTGTAGTTCTCGCCGTACGGCAGGTAGGTGAAGTGTTCCGGCCGCAGCCCGCCGTGGACGGCGTTGTACGAGGCCACGATGCGGTTCACGTCCATGTCGCGGAAGAGGTACCTGCTTTGAGGCGTGAAGAACCCCACCGCGTAGAGATTTCTCGCGTCAAGGATGAGGGACAGTCGATGCGGCACCGCCTCGTTCGACCAGTCCACCAGCGCGACTTCGATGTACCTGTTCGAATTGGGGTCGGTGATGGAATAGGTGGCGCCGTGATGGGGCGGAATTCCCGTGCTCGCGTACTGCCGGACCGACGCCAGCATCGACCAGTAGGAGTTCGCGGCGTACGAACTGGACGTATTCGGCTGGAGGTGGGTGATGTCCCAGTCCACGCGAACCCACCGCGGTGTCACCGCGGTCGCGGTGGGGGCGGGGGCCTGCGTGAGTCCGACGGATGCCAGCAACGCCAGAACCAGGAGGACGATGCGCGCCAACACCGGGCGGGCGGATGGGTTGATTTTCATGCGACGGGTTCTCCGGGGTCGGTTGAGCGCGGTCGGATCGCGTCGTGCCCCACGCGTGGTCGCCGGACCGGTAACGTCCGTCGCCGCCCTTCGCGCGGATGTCGACATCGATGGTGAGCACCTCTGCACGGCCGGCGGCGAAGCCGCTCGTCCGCCTTCCGTGGGACCGACGCTACGGATCACTGCTAACGACCCGCCGACGCACCGCTAACGCAGCTGCTCGGCACCGGACTCCTGCACGGGCGCGAGGTGGGAAAGGCTTCCGCCCCCGCGCGTCGTCGGAGTCGATGCGTACGCGACCCGCACAGGGGGTCACTGCGGGACCGTCCTGTCGCCGTCGAAACCGGGGGCCCGGGCCGTACGTCAGCGCGGGGCGGGAGAGACGCCGGTGTCGAAGAGGACGTACGTCTCCGTCAGGTGCAGCACGTCGCTCGGCTGGGTCTGGAGGCCGGCCAGGAGGAGGCGGCCGCCGTGGGTCCGGACGCGGCGCCGCAGCCGCAGAAGCGTGTTGAGACCCATGGAGTCGAGGAACGGCACCGCGGACAGGTCCAGGCAGACGGTCTCGTTCCCGACGGGCAGGGCGGCGGCGATCTCCTCGACCTGCGGGGAGGTGTCGAGGTCCATCTCACCGCACACGGTGACGACGGTCCCCCCGGGGTGATGGGCGGCTGTCACAGTGAAGTCGCGCATGGTCCGTCCCTTCCGGGATCGAGCCTTTCGCACCCCGCCCAGGGCGGGTGCCAAGCGCGCGGCGTAGGACCACACGCGGCCGGGCAAGACCACCCGCGTCGCTTCTCGGTCACCGGCAAGGTGGCCCGGACAGGACGCGGGGTCGCTCACCGGACCAGGCCGGCTCCTGCCACCGTCGCACGCCCGGCGCTGCCGTGGCCAGCCCGTCCGGGCCTCCCTGGGCAAACCTTGACCTTGCCCGGGCCGGAGCCTCGTGGACAGGTCTTGCTCACCGCCCTTCCGGAGGTGTCATCCGTACGGGTCGAGTCGGTGTGCGCGGTGGCGGTGGAGGACCAGCGGGTGGGCGTCCGCGTCGTGGGACGCCTCGACGGGGCTGCCGACCAGCAGGGTGTGGTCGCCCACCTCGATGGACCGTTCGACCGTGCAGGTGAAGACGGCGGACGTGTGGGCCAGTACGGGCTGGCCGTCATGAACGGTGTACGCGACGTCGTCGAAGCGGCGCAGGGGGTCTCCCTGGGCGAACCGGCGGTAGAGCTCCCGTTGCCGCCAGGAGACGACGTTGACGGCGAAGCCGCCGGTGCGCAGGGCGTGGAGCAGGGTGCGGCTGGTGTTGGCGAGGGAGACCAGCAGCGAAGGCGGTTGGGCGGACAGCGAGATGACGGAGTTGACGGTGCAGCCCAGGGGGCCGTCCGGACTCTGCGTCGTGATGATGCTGACGCCGCTGGGGAGATGGGTCATGGCGGTGCAGAAGGTGTCGCGGTCGGCGCGTCGCCCGTGCCGGGCGCGGCTGTCGGAGGCCGGCGGCAGGGACGTGTCGGTGGGGGCGGGAAGGCCCATGGGGTGACTCCTCAGGAAGTGGGTGTCAGCGGAGGCGCGGCGGGGACGGGGGCAGCCGCGGGGTGGAGTGCCGGGCCCAGCGCTGCCTCCACGGCCGGCACCCGTGCGTGGAGTTGCTCGCGGCTGGCGGCACCGACGACGACGTGTCCCGGGCGCTCGTGGCTGTGCCGCCAGACCGGCAGGTGGTCGCCGGGGCGGGCGCGCAGCTCCAGTTCCACCACGCCGTCGAGGTCCCGGCAGTGGTCCGGATCGTTGTGGCCGGCGAGGACGGCGTCCTCCCAGGGGAAGTAGTGGACGGCCGCGTGGGCGAAGCGGGGACGCGGTTCGGCGGCGGTCGCGCCGGGGAGCACCGAGCGGACGGCCAGCTCGTACTGGTCGAGCCCGGTGACCAGGCGGGTCAGCAGCGGGATGCGGTCGCCGCCGGCCCGGGTGTGCGTCTCGATGACCTGCACCCGGCCGTCCTCGACCTTGACCTCGGTGTGGCTGGCACCCCGGTCGACACCGAGGGCGTCGAGGCAGCGGCGTACGCGTTCCTCGATGCGGTCGCGCGTGGTCCGGCCCACGGGCGCCGGGGCCTCGTGACCGGTCTCGATGAAGCGCGGGCGTCCGCTCGTGCGCTTGGCGGTGACTCCCAGGATGCGGTGGCCGTCCTCACCTGACACGGCCTCCACGCTGTATTCCGGACCCCTGACGTAGCGCTCCCAGAGCATGCCGCGCAGTTCTTCGCGCAGCGCCGGGTAGTCGGCCGGTCCGGCGACGTACCGCAGGCCCCGGCTGCCGGCGCCCCGTACCGGCTTGGCGATCAGGGGGAAGTCGTCCGCGTCCGGCTCGTCCTCGCCGATGATGCCGAAGGCGGGTCCGGAAGAGGTGGCCTGGAGGGCCCGGCGCATGAGGAGCTTGTCCCGGGTGCGCAGTACGGCGCCCACGGAGACCGACGGCAGCCCCAGCGCCTCGGACAGCAGCGCGGCCGGGAGCAGGCCGAACTCCGTGAAGGAGAGGACCGCGGCGGTGTCAGGCGGCAGCGGGACCTCCAGCAGGGAGACCGGGTCGTCGCGGTAGGGGGCGCGGTGGACGGCGAGAACGCCAGGTCCGGCCTGTGGCAGGGGCTCGCCGGGGTCGACGATCCAGGTGAAGGGGATGCCCAGGCGGGCCAGGGTGGCGGGGCCCTCGGCGGGGCGGGCTCCGACGAGAGCTACGGGCAGATGGTGCGTCATACGAGCTCCTGGGCCGTTGCGGGGGCGTCCCGCAGCTGGGCGGCGAGGGCCGCCCGGTCGGTCTTGCCGTTGCCGTTCAGGGGCAGTTCGGAACGGACGTGGAGGGAGGCGGGGACCATGTAGGCGGGCAACCGTGCACGGAGTTCGGCGAGCAGGGTGCCGGGGACGAGGCCGTCACCGGTGCACACCGCGTGCAGTTCGGTGCCGCCGTGGGCGGTGGGCAGCGCCAGGACCACGGCGTCGTGGACGTCGGGCCGGTCGCGCAGCGCGGACTCGATCTCGCCGAGCTCGACGCGATAGCCGTCCACCTTCACCTGGTGGTCCAGACGGCCCAGATGGAGGAATCCGTCCCGGCCTGAGCGGCGCACCCGGTCGCCGGTGCGGTACCACATGCGGGCCGGGACCGTGCCCGGGGACGGGGCGGCGGCACCGGGCGGCACCGGAGCGGGGTCGGCGGGGCGGTCACCGTCCAGGTCCCAGAATCGTCCGGCGTTGTCGGCGGGGTCCAGGTAGCCGGGGAAGCGCTGGGGCCCCCGCACGCACAGTTCTCCCTCTTCCGCCGGCCGCCCCTCGGCGTCGAGGACGCGGTGCTCCAGGTGCGGGTAGACGTGGCCGATCGGCACCGTTCCGTTGGCTGTCGCGGGCCAGGTGGCCGTGTCGGTGCCGAGGGAGAACTCGGAGCAGGTGATGGTCAGTTCGGTCGGACCGTAGAAGTTCTCCAGTCGCGACGCCGGTGCCGCCGCCTGCCACGCCCGGGCCTGCTGGAGGGTGAGCGGCTCCCCCGCGAAGAGGCTGTGCCGCAGTCCGGGCATGGCGCCGTGACGCAGCGCCCGCACGCGGCGGGCGAAGGAGATCACCGACGGGACGGAGCACCAGTGGGTCAGCCGGCGGTCGTTGACGAACCGTACGGGCGCGAGGATCTCGTCGCGGCTCGGGACGACCAGGGTCGCGCCGCCGCCCCACGCGGTGAACATGTCGAACACGGAGACGTCGAAAGTGAGGTCGAACGTCTGGGACAGCCGGGAGCCGGGCCCGACCTCGTAGCGGTCGATGACATGGGCGAGGTACGGGACGACGTTGCCCTGCAGGATCGGTACGCCTTTGGGAGCGCCGGTACTGCCGGAGGTGAACAGGATGTAGGCGGGCGTCCCCGTCTCCCCGGAGGGAGCCCGGCCGTCGGCGGGACCGCGGGCCGCGTCGGCCAGGTCGAGCGACGGTACGGGAAGCCCGCGTGCTCCCCCGGGGTCGTCGGTCAGCACCAGGTCGAGCCCGGCACGGCCGGCGACGGAGGCGTTGCGGGCGCCGGGCCAGGCGGTGTTGAGCGGGACGGCTGTGGCGCCGAGTCGCTGGACGGCCAGATAGCCGGCGTACGTGGCGGGCCGCCGGCCGGCCAGCAGACCGACGCGGTCCGGCGGGCCGGAGCAGGCCCGGAGGATGCCGGCCGCGACGCGCGCGCTGTACTCGTCGAGTTCGCGGTAGGTCAGGGTCTGCCCGTCCGCCTCCAGGGCGACGCGGTCGGGATGGCGTCCGGCCGATGCCGCGAACCACGCGTACAGGGTGCCGGGGTGGTCCCCGGTGCGGGGGGTCACCAGGCCGCTCCCACCCGCGTGGCGGCGGGGCGGGGAGCGGCCGCGTCGCCGGGGCCGCTCGTGGTGAGGACGCGGTCGAAGGCGGTGCGTACCAGGGAGGCGCGGGGGCGGCCGCGTGCCGCCGACTGGGCCGCGTAGCGCAGTGAGCGGGACAGCTCGCCCCATGCGGCGGCGGCCGCCGGTTCGGCGCGGTGCAGGTACTGGTGGTGGCGCGCCGCGGCCCAGAGGTCCTCGGCGTAGCGGACCAGCGCTTCCGGGTCGGACGGCAGCAGGTCGCGGAGGAGTGCCAGGGAGGCGGCGGTGCCCCGGACCCATGCGCCGGGGTGGGGATCGAAGCGTCCGGCGCCGTGCTCCAGCCAGCGGTGGTTCCCGGGGTCCGGCACCCAGGCGGGGCCACCGCCGAGGGCGTAGACGTCACGCTGGTGCAGCACGGTGTCCAGGCCCGGCAGCGGGGCGAGCAGGACGCGCAGTTCGGCTTCGTCGACCCAGCCGCGGTGCGGTGACTGATGCCCTTCGGGCAGCAGAGCGTCGAAGTCGTCCACGACCAGCCAGCGGTCGCCGTCACGGGCGGCCAGGCGGAGCCAGTGCGGCACGTCACGAACGAGGTGGGACGGGCTCCACGGCAGATTGCGGCAGCTCGCCACGGCGAGGACGTCGCCCCGGCGGGCCGACTCGCCCCGGAGGGCGGACAGGGTGTCGTCCCAGTGGGGCGCGCCGCGGTAGCCGAAGTCGGGCGCCACCCGGTCGTGGTGGCTGAAGGCCAGGGTGCCGTCGAGGCCGTCGAGGCGGACGGAGAGGGAGAAGCCGGTCGCCAGCCTCCGCTCGGCATCGGGGTCGGTGACACGGAGGTGTTCCTTGAGGTTGGTGGTGTAGCAGCTCAGTGCTTCAGCGGGCACGGGCATCTCCAAAGGCGCAACTCACGGGATGGACGCTGAGGTGCCGCAGGGCGATCCAGGTGAGATCGCCGGCGGTGCCGGTGCGGGGCCGCACCGGGACGTCGAGGGACCAGGGGCGGCCGGCGACACCGGTGCCGTCGGCCTTCACGCAGGCTTCCTGTACGGTCCACACCCAGGCGAATTCCAGGGCGCGGCGGTCGGCCGGCAGCCGGGACAGTTCCGCGGCGCGTTCGCGCAGGCACCGGCGGATCAGGCCGGGTGACAGATCCGGGCCGGGGGGCAGCTGGACGTCCACGCCCACACGCCGGCCGGGGGCCACGGCGGCGGCCACCAGGTCACCGCCCGAGGCGTCGTCCGCTCCGTCGTGGGAGAGGCTGACCCCGAGGCCGGGCAGTCCCTCCAGCACGGGACGGCCGCGGGCGCCGGCGGTCAGCGGGACGTCCTCGGTCCCGGGGCACACCTCGGCGAGCAGGGCGCGCAGCAGTCCGCGTGCGGCGAGGGACTGGCGGCGTCGCCACGGCGCCCGAGCGCTCATGTCCGCGTGGTCGGCGGGATGGGTGCTCAGGACGGCCGCGCGGGTCCAGGCCACCCATACGCCGGGCGCCGCCTCGACGGTGTCGGGACCGGCCCGTCGGGCCCCCGGGCCGGGGCGCGCCGGGGTCGGGGCGCCCGTCACGGCGCGACCCCGCAGGGCCGGGACAGCAGTGCCTCCGCGTGGTCGGCGACGGAGGCGAGGACGGTTTCGGTGCTGCCGCCGGCGATACCGAACAACGCGGCCTCCGCGCGCCGGTGCTGCATGCCCGCGACGGCGAAGCCGTCCGCACCGCACAGGTGCGCGCAGACGTCGAGGACGTGATCGGCCGTCTCCCCCGCTGCCGCCTTCACCAGTGCCGCACCGGTGTGGTCGTGTCCGGCGGCGACGGCGGGTCCCAGCGCCGCCACCAGCGCCTCCAGTTGGCGGGTACGGACGAGGGCGGCGGCGAACCGCTGGCGGATCGCGGGCTGCTGCCACAGTCCGCGTGCCTCCAGCCGGTCCCGGGTGTCGGCCAGCGCCCGGCGGCAGGCCGCCACCGCCCAATGACCGCCGGCCAGGCGTTCGACCGTGATGTGCCGGGCGAACAGGGCCAGTCCGCGCCCCGCACCGCCGACCGGTCCGTCCGCGAGCACCGGTACGCCGTCGAGGTGGACGTGTCCGGTGCCGGACCCCGTGAAGTAGGGGCTCGCGGCCGTCTCGACGCGTACGCGCGGGTCGTCGGCGGGCACGAGGTACCAGGAGAAGTTGGTGAAGTGGGGGCCGGGGCGGCGGCGTGCCAGGACGAGCAGCAGATCGGCGTGGTCCGCGTTGGTGATCCAGCGCTTGGTGCCGTGCAGCACCGTCCCGGTGGCCGTTTCCTCGGCGTGTGTCAGCAGGGCGGTGAGGTCGGAGCCGGGACCGCTGTCGGTGGCGGCCAGGGCCACGACGGAGCGGCCGTCGAGCATCCGCCGTGCGACGTCCGCGACGGCCGGCCCGCGCCGGCCCGCCTCCGCCAGCAGGGGCAGCACGGTGGCGGCCTGGACGCAGACCGACAGCAGGGAGCCGGTGCCCTCCTGTGCCTCGGTGCGGACGATCAGGTCGCGGAGCCGGTCGGGGACGATCCCCCGTTCGGGCCGTTCCTCCCGGTACAGTCCGCGCAGCGCACCCACCGCGCCCAGGCGTGCCCACAGCTCGCGTCCCGACCCCGTACCGGCCGGCGAGGGCGACTGTGCCGGCGTGCGGCGGCTGTGCCGGGGAAGTTCCACGACCTCAGGCAAGGCGTACCTCCGCGTCGAGGAGGGTGAGCTTGCCGTCGGCCAGCAGAAGCCGGTCGTTGCTGAAGTTGAGACTCGCCGACCGCAGGTCACGCAGGGCGCGTTCCAGCGCGACGGGCGAGTCCCGCAGGTAGCCGTGGCGCAGTCCGACCGCGTCCACCAGTTCCTGTACCGCCGAGTGACACTGCTCGGACGCGGTCACTTTCAGTCCGTTGACCAGAAGCTGGACGCGGGGCCGGGAGACGTCCTCGTGCGTGACCGTGTCCAGGGTGTGGGCCAGCAGCGCGGCGACGGCCTCCAGACGGTGCCGTACCCGGGCCAGCCGGGTGAGCAGCAGCTCGGAGTCGAGGGCGACGCCGCCACGGGTGCGGGTGGAGCGGAGCATGGCGACGGTGCGTGCGAGTGCTCCCTCGGCCGTGCCCAGCCAGGCGGCGCTCCAGCCGAGGTGGGCGAGGGGGCCGAAGGTGTGCGTGACGATGTCACGGAAACGGCCGTGCTCCCCCACGACGTGGTGGCGGGGAACGGTGCCGCGCAGATGGAGCGGGCCGCTGTGGCTGGCGCGCATGCCGTGCGGATCCCAGCCGCCGGCGGAGGCCACCTCCAGCCGGCCGCGGTCGGCGTACACCAGCGACACGGCGTGTTCGTCGTCGGAGTCCGGGCTGCGCATGGTGACGAGGAAGCCGTCCGCGTGGGCGCCGCCGGTGACGATCGGCGCGAAGCGGTCGAGGAGCAGGTGGTCCTCGCGCTGCCGCAGGGGCGTGGCGGCGGTGAGGAGCGCGCCCCCCTTGCCGGCCTCCGTGGTGACCGAGGCCAGGTACGCCTCCCCCGCACCGATCCGGGGCAGGAGGTCCTCGCGCAGTTCGCCGCCGGCGTGTCGTACGAGGGCGGCCACCTGCTGGCAGTGCATCGCGAAGATCATGGCGAGCGACATGTCCTCGCGGCCCAGTCGCCGCGTGGCGGTGAGCATGTCGCCCAGGTCGCCGCCGAGTCCGCCCTCGGCGGCCGGCACGAGCAGGCCGAGCAGCCTGGTGCGGCGCAGCGCGTCCAGCGCCTCGACGGGGAACGCGGCTTCGGTGTCGGTGCGGCGCGCGTGTGCCGCGGTCACCTCGGCGGCCTCCTCGACCAGCGGTGCGAGGAGGAGCGGGGCCTCGCCCCGGCCGGCCGCGTCGGCGACCGGGGCGGGGGCGGCGGAGGTGGTGGTCACGCGGCCGCCTCGGAGGTGCGCGCGGCGTCCACGGCCCGCCACAGCGAGCCGGCGGTCGCGAAGGTCTCCTCGTTGAGGTCGTCGTCGGGCAGTGAGATGCCCATCTCGTCCTCGATGGCGAACAGCAGGTCGACCGATTTCATGGAGTCGAGCCCCAGGTCGTGCAGCCGGGTGTCGTCGGTGAGGGGCTGCTCCTGGAAGCGGGGCAGGTGGTCGCGGAGCACTTTCTGGAAGACGGCGTCCATGGGGGGTCAGTCCTTCCGGGTGAGCGTGACACGGGTGACGTGCGGTGCGGTGTCGCCGTCGACGGCGACTTCGAGCGGGGCCGGATGGCCCAGGAAGGCGAGCAGGCCGGCGGACAGTCCGTAGGCGCCGACGTTGGGGACGGCCAGCAGGTCGCCGGGGCGGAGCGGGGGCAGCGGTGCCTGGCGCGCCCAGGTGTCGAGCGGGGTGCACAAGGGGCCGGTGACCATGGTGGGGCGCGGTTCGCCGCGTCCTGCCGCGTCGGTGAGCAGGGTCGGGTTGAGGGGTGGCAGGCGGCGCAGGCCGGCCATGCCTCCGAGGTGGTTGATGCCGGACTCCAGAACGGCGACGTCCCGGCCGTGCGACCGCTTCACGTCGAGGACCCGGGTGAGCAGGGTCCCGGCGGTGCCCACCAGGTAGCGGCCGGATTCGTACGCGGGGCGGGGCGTACCGTCGCGCCAGCCGGGGGCGGAGGTGTCGAGCAGTTCGGTGAGCCCCTCGCGCAGGCCGGTCAGGTCGGCCTCGTCGCCTTCCTTGGCGAAGGGGGCACCGAAGCCGCCGCCCAGGTCGAGGGTGGTGTCCAGCCGGGCGGTGTGCCGGGTCAGCAGGGTGCGGAGCCGGGCCGCCGTGGTGAGCGACTGCCGGAACTGCGCCAGCAGGTCGGGGACGTGGGTGAGGTTGGTGCCCATGTAGAGGTGGAGACCCGTGACGTCGACGTGGGGGCGGTCCCCGAAGCGCTCCGGCTCGTCGGTGATCCATCGCGCGTCGGCGCCGAACTGGGAGGCGACTCCGGTCATGGCGAGGCCCTGGCCCGCCGCGGGGCGGTCGTCGTTGACCCGCAGCAGCGTTCGTAGCCGCACCCCCGCCCGGCCGGCGAGCCGGTCGAGCTGGTCGAGGCCGGTCGGGGAGTCGGCGCAGAATTCGCGCACCCCCTTCTCCAGGGCCCGGTCGATGTCCTGGTCGCGTTTGCCCGGCCCGGTGTAGAGGACCTGTGCGGCGTCCCAGCCGGCGGCGAGCGCGGCGTCGAGTTCGCCGGGGGAGCACACTTCGGGCAGGGTCCCGGCCTCCCTGAGGGTCCGCAGGACCCCGGGGTGGCTGTTGGCCTTGAGCGAGTAGTAGAGGTCGGCCGGTTCGGGGAGGGCCCCGCGCAGCCGGGCGGTGTTGTCCCGGACGCGCGCGAGGTCGTACACGTAGGCGGGCGTCTCGGCGCCCGCGTCCAGGGCGGCGGAGACCGCCGCGGGCAGGGTGTCGGAGACGGTTCCGGCGTCGGGCCGGGCGACGGCCGTGTCAGACAAGGCCGACCACCTCCCGGGCGAGGGTCTTGCGGTCGATCTTGCCGTTGCGGGTCAGGGGCAGGGCGGGCAGCGGCACGCAGCGGCCGGGCACCTTGAACTCCTCGATCTCCTCGCGCATGGCGTCCAGGACGTCCGCGGGTCCGCGCCGGGAGACCACCACCAGGATCGCGGGCGAACCTTCGGCCGGCGGCAGGACGGCGGCCTGTTCGACGCCGTCCACGCGGCGGGCGGCTGCCTCCACCTCGGTGGCGCTGACCCGGAAACCGCGCTCCTTGTAGATGTCGTCGCGACGGCCTGCGAAGTGGACGAAACCGTGTGCGTCGAGCCATCCGTGGTCACCGGTGCGCAGTTCGGGGAAGAGCCCGTCGCGGCGTGGGAACCGCTCGGCGGTCAGCTCGGGGCGGCGCCAGTAGCCCGCCATGACGTGCGGTCCGCGCACCACCAGCTCGCCGATCTCGCCCGGGGGCAGCCGCTCCCCGTCCGGGCCGGCCGCGTAGATCTCCGTTCCGGGCAGGGCCCGGCCGCAGCTCCCGGGGTGCTCCAGGTCCGCGTCCGGCGGGTTGATGGCGGCGCGTTTGCACTCGGTGAGCCCGAACATGAGCTGCACCCTCAGCCCCGGGACGGCGGCCCGCAGTACGGCGAGGGGCTGCGGGGGCATCGCGGCGCCGGTGTTGGTGAGCAGCCGCAGTCGCAGACCGTGGTCGGGCGAACGGCGCACCAGCTTGGCCAGCGTTTCGGCGACGGCGGGCACGGAGGCCAGGACGGTGGCGTCCGCGGCCTCGATGTTGCGCAGCAGGGTGGCCCCGACCTCGGCGGGCAGCCCGAGCCGTACCGTCGCCCCGCTCAGAGCGCCGAGGAACACCTGGTAGAGGCCGTAGTCGAAGGAGAGGGGAAGCGGGCTGTAGACCACGTCGTCGGGACGGTACTTCAGTTCGCCCTGGATGGCGTGGAGCGCGAACAGCGCCTGCTGGTGGGTGCTCACCACGGCTTTCGGGGCCGCTGTGGTGCCGGAGGTGTAGATCAGGCAGACCGGGTCGACCGGGAGCGGCGCCGTCATGCCGGTCTCTTCGCCGGCCTGTCCCGGCCGGTCGGGGGCCGGGTCGGGGCGGCGCGGGACGTCGGAGAGACGGGCGGCGGTGATGCCGCGTTCGGCGGCCAGGCGCCGGGCGTCCTCGTCGTCGGCGAGGAGGAGGACGGGTGCGGCGTCGTCCAGGACGTGGGCCAGGGCGCGCCCCCGGGTCTGTTCGTGCAGCAGCGCGAAGGGGGCCCCGATCCGGGAGGCGGCGTAGACGACGACGGCGACCTCGACGACGGAGGGGGCCACCACCACGACGCGTTCTCCGCGGTGGACGCCGAGGGTCGCCAGCCAGCGGGCGGCCGTGCGGCTGGCGACGGCGAGTTCGCCCTGGGTGAGGGAGTCGTGCGAGGTGGTGACGGCGGGTGTGTCCGGCGCGCGGTGCGCGGCGGTGTCGATGAGGTCGTGCAGCAGGGTCACGGCGTCTCCCGGTGGGCGCGGGCGGTGATGCGGCACAGGCCGCCGAGGTCGTGCAGGTTCTCCGGGACGAGATCGGCGGCGTCGAACTCGATGTCCAGCCGTTCCTCGATCCGCTCGACGATGTCGACCATGCGGAAGGAGCTGAAGCCCGGTACGTCGGTCAGGGCACGGCCTGCCAGCAGCTCGGCGGCCGGGACGCGGAGCACCGCGGCGGCCTCTTCGGCGACGGCCGTGCGCAGCGGGTCGGTGTCCGGGGGACCGGTTCCCGCCGTCCCGGCTCCGGCCGCGGCCGGGGTGGTCTCCCGGGCCGGTGCCGGCGCGGTGAACACCCGGGCGTCGGCGTGCAGGAGTTCGGCGAGCCGTTCCAGCGGGCCGGTGGGCTCCGGCCGGCCCCGCTGGACGCGGCGGTGGGCGAGGAAGGTCTGTTCCGCCAGCTTGCCCCAGGCCGTCAGGTGCTCCTCGACCGCTGCCGCCGGGCCGCCGGCCGCGGCGCGGTGCGCGGCGTGCAGGCGACGGGCCCGGGCCAGCAGCCAGGTCTCCAGGGTGAGCCCGGCGAGGGCCTCCGCACGGTCGGGGTGCTCGCGGTAGGCGCGTATGTACGACTCGACGGCCGCCGCGTCGGCCGGTACGGCTCGGGGGGCGGCCTGCGGAAGGCCGGCGCGGGTGATGCGGTGGACGCGTGCCCCCTCGGGCAGGGCCTCGGCGAGCTCCTGCCGTGTGAGGGTCCAGGTGCCCGGCCGGGCCGGGCCGTACGGGGTGTCGTTGTGGTATCCGTCGCGCACCTCGGCGTGCCCGGAGGCGTCCCTGCCGAGCAGGAAGCTGTGCTCCATGTGGGCGTGGCCGTGATACGGCACCCAGGGCAGGTGGTAGGCGTCGGCGATCACGTACACAGGGCCGGGGCCGGCCGGTGGGATGCCGGTGCGGGGCGGGAGGGTGTGGCGGTCCGTGACGGAGAGTCCGAGTGCCGCGGCGGTTCGGTCCACGTGCGTGTCGGTGTCCGCCTCGACCGTCGGCAGGCGACCGGGCCCGAGGTCACGGGGGGCGAAGTCGAGACGAGCACCGAGGACGAGCGGCGACACGCCGTACTCGGCGCGGGCCCACCAGGCCAGGTTGACCTGGAGGCAGTCCATGAGTTCGGCGCGCAGATCCGCCGGCGGGGCCGCCTGCGGGACGGCGGGGGCGGTCATCGCACCTCTCCGAGGTCCGCGGTCCTGCCCGCCGGCCGTCCGGCCGTCCCTGCGGGCGGAACCAGCACGCGGCCGGGGGCCGCCTCGAAGTCCACCGGTGTGTCGATGCGGGCGAGGCCCGCGACGGCGTCGGTGAGGGCCGCCGGGTCGGGCGCGCGGTCGGTCAGTTCGCCCTCGAGGAACTGCTGGTAGGCGCCCAGGTCCAGGTAGCCGTGGCCGCTCACGCAGACCAGGACTCCGGTGCGGGCGCGGGGAGCGTCGCCGTCCGATCCGCCGTCACCCGCCGCCCGGGCGGCAGCGGCCAGGGCGTGTCCGGATTCCGGTGCGGGCAGGGTCATCTCCGTGGTGGTGAAGGCGCGGCCGGCGGCGAGGGCCGCGACCTGGTCGACGGCGGTGGCGGACACCTGCCCGGCGTGCCGCATCGCGGAGATGAGTTTGGCGGCGCCGTGGTAGCGCAGGCCCGCCGAGTGGGAGTCGGGGATGGCGTATTCACTGCCGACGGTGTACATGGCCTCCAGCGGGGACGACTCGGTGGCGTCCGTGCGGTCGTAGGCGTACACGCCTCGGGTGAGCTTGGGGGTCGTACTGGACTCCGCCGCGATGAGGGCCGGCGGTTCGGTGCCCTCGGCTGCGGCCAGGGCGTGGAAGGGCAGGGCGATGCCGCCGAAGTTGGAACCCGCTCCGACGCAGCCGACCACGGCGTCGACCTCGCCGCCCTCCTCGGCGAGCTGGTCGATGGCCTCCAGGCCGATCACGGACTGGTGCAGGATGCTGTAGGTCTCGCCGCTGCCGATGCAGAACGCCGCTCCCTCCGTGCGGGCGGCGTACTCGACGGCCTCGCCGATCGCGAGCGAGAGGCTGTTGCCCGCCGACCGACCGGAGCGGGCGACTTCGGTGAGGGTGCTGGGGCTGGAGATGACGCGTGCGCCGAGCATGCGCATCAGCACGCCCCGGTACGGCTTGCGTTCGAGGCTGCCGCCGACCATGAAGACGGTGCACCGCATGCCGAAGCGGGCACAGGCAGCGGCCAGCGCGGTGCCCCACTGACCGGCTCCCGTGCCGGTGACCAGTTCCCGCACGCCCGCCCGGTGGTAGTAGTAGGCCTGGGCGAGGGCGGTGTTGAGTTTGTGGCTGCCGGAGATGTTGCCGCCCTCGTACTTGACCCAGATCGGGACCCGGGCGCCCACCGCCTTCTCGAAGGCACGGGCCCGCCACAGCGGAGTGGGGCGGAAACGCCGGTAGGCGTCCACGACCTCCTCGGGGATGTCCCAGTACTCGCGTGTCTGCACGCTCTGACGGACGAGTTCCATCGGCAGGTTGGCCTGCACGCTGCCGCCGCTGGCGACGGCGTGCTGGGTGCGGTCGGCCGGCAGCGGCCGGCCGAGGTGGGGAAGGACGCTGCGCCACTGGCGGGGGGTGTCGGTCATGCGGCGGCCTCACTGCTCTGCTCGACGATCTCGGTGATGTCGGCGACGGTGGTGAAGGACCTGCCGACGAACAGTTCGTCGGCGAGCGCGATGCCGGTCTCCTCCTCGACCTGGACCAGCAGGCCGATGAGGGAGAGGGAGTTGATGCGGAGACGTTCGCCGTTGAGGGGTTCGTCGTCCGACAGGCCGCGCGGATCGACGGGGGGTTCGGAGGCCGCCGCGACGACCTTCTTGACGACGCTCGTGAGGTGGTGCGGCGTGGTCTGTGCGTGCTGCATGCCATTCCTTTGCCGAGGCGGAAAAGACGCGCGGGGCATGTGCGCATGCCGAGCGCAGGGACGGACACGGGGAGTGACGGCCGAGGACCGGTCGTGTGGGCCGTCCGGGGGAGGTGGTGCCGAGCGCGGGCGTGGGCCGCGTGAGGGAGCCGTGCGTACGCCGGCGGGGCGGGGGTCGGTCAGCGGACGGGAGCCGCGTCGGCTCCGCGCCGTTCCGCGCCGGGTGGGCGGCGTCGCGTCCGGTCGGTGCCGGGAGCGGCGGCGAACCGCTGAATGTGCGAGGAGAGCTGCCGCAGGTGCGGTGCGCGCAGGACGCCGAAGTGGTCGGTGTCCAGGGAGCGGACGGAGACGTCCGCGAGGTGCGGCGACCAACGCCGGGCCTGCCGGGGGTCGTCGCTGCCGGTGCAGGTGATCAGCAGGGTGCGGCCGGGATGCCGCCCCTCGGCCCGGTAGCGGGTGCGGGCCTCGATCTGGGCGTCGACGGTGCGCTCCGTGCGGGCGAGCGCGTCCGCGTCCATGTGGGCCGCGGCCTCGCGGAGCACCTGCCGGCGTACGGCGGCGTAGGCCTCGGGTTCTTCGCGGAGGGGTGCCGGACTGCTGTCGACGAGCACCAGGTCGGGCGCGGGTCCGGGGGGCAGCCGCCGCGCCGTCTCGAAGGCGAGCAGTCCGCCGAGCGACCAGCCGAGGAGCAGGCTGGGACGGGTGGGGAGGGCGGTGACGACCTCGGCGTAACGATCGGCCATGTCCGGTATGCGGGTGTCCGGCTCCTCGCCGGCCTCCAGGCCGAGCGCGCGTATGCCGTACACCGGGCCGTGGCGGGAGAGGTGGGCGACGAGCCCCAGATAAGGGAGGAGGCCGCCTCCCAGGGGAGGGAAGAGGACGGTGCTGAGGTCACCGGCCCGCTTCCCCAGCGGTAACAGCAGCGGCCTGGCTAAGACAGCCGTCGTTTCAGTCTTTGGGCTGTGGCTCACAGATTTCCCCGGCTCGAAAGCGCGCGGGCGGACCGGTTGGTCTCGTCCCGATGGTGCGTGGAGCGCCGAAACGCCGTGGGGCCCTCGTGGGCGATGTGCTGCCTTCAGGCGGCCACGGGCTTGCACTGCCTCGGCTAACCAACGACACGTGCATCACACGCCTCCCACGAGTGAATGTGACCCATGTCATATTCCTGGCTGGGGTGTGAACGCCTCGTTCGCAGGTGTGTGGGCGCATAAGCCCATGTCACCCGCCTCGGCGTGCGTCGGGTGTGCTCGTCCGACCGCCGGCGGAATCCCGGGGTGCCCCGGTCGCCCGGGCATGAATTCCGCTCAGCGGGAACACCTACCCTGTCCCGCGCCGTCCCGTTTCCGTTCGAATCGATCCTCCGCCGCAGTGCGGCGAGGAAGGCCGCCATGTCTCACCTCCTCTTCGTCGAGACCACGGGCCTGGGTGTTCAGGCACTCGCCCACGCGAAGCGAAACGGTCACACCGTGACCTACCTGCACTGCCCCCTCTACGACTTCACCGCCACCCCGGCCCAGCGCGGGGAGGCGATCGAACTCGCCGACCACGCCGCGCCCTTCGCCGACCCCCTGGACGGCGACGCGGTGTACGGAGCGCTGCTCGCCTCCGGCGCGGATCCCGGGACCGTCGACGCGGTGCTCTCCACGCTGAGCTACGGGGCGCAGGCCGCCGCCGATCTCGCCGCCCGGATCGGGGCGCGCGGGACCTCACCGGCCGGCACCCTCGCGGCCCGCGACAAGGGCGAGTCCCGCCGCATCCTGCGCGAACGCGGGGTGCCGAGCGTCGACTTCCGCGTGGTCACCGACGCCACCGAAGCGCTGGAGGCCGCCGAGGCGATCGGCTACCCGGTGATCGTGAAACCCGTTCTGGGCATCGGAAAGGCCGTGACCTCCATCGCACGCGACCCCTCCGCCGTGCGGGCCCACTTCACCGGCGCCGCGGCGGACCGCGACGGGCTCGCCGAGGGCATGGCCCGCCAGCTCGACGAGCGGTACCTGGTGGAGGAACTGGTGTCCGGGGACCTGTACTCCGTGGAGGTCGCCGCGTCCGGCGGACGTCTGGTGCCCCTCGTGTGCGCGAGCCGGAAGGTGAGTGCGCGGAACCCGGTACTGGAACTGGGCTGCACCGTCCCGTCCGGACTGCCGGCGGCCGACGAGGCCGCGCTCGGCCGCTACGCCGTCGAGGTGTGCCGCGCGCTCGGGCTCGACCTGGGCGTCTTCCACGTGGAGGTGATGCACACCCCGGCCGGTTTCCGGCTCATCGAGGTCAACCCGCGCCTGACGGGCGGCTCCCTGCCCGACACCATCAGCAGTGTCGCCGGGGTGGACGTCTTCGCCCTCCTGGTCGACCTGTTCCTCGGCGGGCCCCTGCCCGACGGCCCGCTGCCGCTGCGGGGCTCGGCCTCGCACTCGTTCCTCGCCGCCCCGGAGAGGTCCACGGTGCCCGCCGGTCTTCCCGCCGACTGGTTCGCCCCCTTCCTCTCCCGGCTCCACTCCGGCCATGCGCGGACACGGGCCGGTGACGTGGTGCCGCCCATGCGCACCAACTTCGACTCGTTCGGCATGCTGCGCGCCCTCGCCCCCACGCCCGCCGAGGCCGAGGCGGCGTGCTCGGCGGTCAAGGCCGATGTCGAGGCCCTCCTCGGCTTCCCGCTGCTCGCCGAGCGGACGCGTACCCCGGCTCCGGCCGCGTGAGGCGCGGCGGCCGGCGGACCACCGCGAGCACGAGCAGCGACAGCGCGTCCGGACACCACGGCCGGACCTCACCGAACGGAGAAGACGTGCCCGACCGCCGCAAGCGCGCCGACGGGGACGCGACGCCCGGCGCCCCGCGGACCGAGGACGCGACGGCCCACGAGGGGAAGTTACGGCAGCGTCGGGGGCTCTCACTGGCCGTGTACCTCACCGCGGCCACGCTCGTGCGCTCGGCGAGCGGCGGCGCTCCCGTGGCACTCGTCGCGCTGACGCTGGCCCGCCCCGGCCACGGAGGGGCCGCGCTCGGCGGCGTCCTGGCGGCCCTGCTCACGCTGCCCAACATCGCCGGGCCGTGGATGGCGCGCTGGCTGGAAGAGGCCCGCGACCCCAGGTTCCGGCTGGCGGTCGCGTTCGTCGTCTTCGGGCTGATGCTCGCCGGGACCGGACTGACGCTGGACCGGGTGCCCATCGTCCTGGTGGGTCTGCTCGTCGTCATCGGCGGTCTGTGCGACCCGCTGATGACGGGAGGGCTCAGCAGCCGGCTCGCGCTGATCGTCGGCGAGGACACCCGCGCCCAGCGCCGCGCCGAGGGGTGGGATTCGGCGACCTACGGAAGCAGCAACATCCTCGGCCCCGCCGCGGTCGCCGCGATCACCGCCCTGTCCGGGGCCCTGGTCGCGGTCGTCGTGCTGGGCGCGGCCGGCGTGGTGGCCGGCCTGCTGATGTTCGCGCTGCCGAAGGAGCACCGCACCGCCGCCGCCAGGCAGCGTTCCATGCCCGTACGGGACGCGCTCAAGGTGATCGTCCGACGGGGTCCGCTGCGGCGCGTCATGATCGCCACGATGATCACCTCGGTCAGCACCGGCGGTGTGATGGTGATCGCGGTGGTCTTCGGCCGTGACCTCCAAGGCTCGGCGGGCGCGGGCGCCGCCCTCGGCGCGGCCTACGGTGTCGGCAACCTCTGCGGAGCCCTGCTGACCGGCGTGTTCCCGCTCACCGGGGAACCGGAACGCTGGGTACTGCGCCTGATCGCCGCGAACGCCGTGACCGTCGGCCTCTGCGCGCTGGCACCCGGCTATGCCGTCGCCCTGGTCGCGTTCGCCCTGGCGGGGGCGACGAGCGCGGTCCTGTTCACCGCGTCCCTGGCCGTGCGGTCGGTGTACTCCCCCCCGAACGCCCGGGCGCAGGTGTTCGTGACGATGGCCGGGCTGAAGATGGCCGCCGGTTCGGCCGGCACGGCGCTGGCGGGCACCCTGGTCGGCGTCGGCCCGCGCCTGGCCCTGTGCCTCAACGCCGTCGTGGTCGCCTCGGCCGTCTCCCTCGCCCTGACCGATCTCCGCCTGACCCGCCGTCGGTCGTCCGCCGCCGACCGTGAGGACACGTCGGCGCCGACGTGTTGACTTCAGCCGGGGAACCGAAAGCCCGCGGCGGCCCCGGCGCTCATGACACTCCACCCCTATTGGTGGAATGTTCAACCAATGGCTCGTGTTGAACCGCTCGACCACCTGCGTGGGTGGCGGATCCGGGCCTGAAGGAAAGAGAAAGCCGTGAGCGACACGTACTACGAGTTCGGAACGGCCGTCGAGCGCTGGGACCGTGCCCGTCTGTTCTTCGATGCCCGGGAGTACGGCACCGCCGTCCGCATCCTGCGCGGCCTCGTGGCCGAACACCCGGGCCAGACGGCGCAGCGGCTCCTGCTCGCCCGCGCCTACTACCACTCCGCCCAGCTCTCCCGGGCCGAGGCGGAGCTCCGCGAGATCCTGGAGCGCGACCCGGTGGAGCACTACGCCCGCCTCATGCTGGGGCGCACCCTGGAGCGGCAGGGGCGCGCGGACGAGGCGGCGCCGCACCTCCGAATGGCCGCCGCCATGGCCGGCGAACTGCCGTCCTGACACGGAACTGATACCCCCGCACGGTATGGTCGCTCCTGGAGGTCCTGAGCATGCGGGGAGGCCGAGCCCGGCACGGGCGACGAGCGGGAGGTGCCCTGGCGCACCTGCTGCTCGTCGGCCTGCTCGCGCTCGGCGTCTTCATGATGCATTCCACCGGGCACCCCGAAGGACCCCGGACGGGAACGGATCCGGGAGCGACCGCCGCCCACTCCCCCGGAGCGGCGACCGCCCACCACGGCGCCGCGACGGTTCTCCACACGGCGGACGCGGTCGGCGGTCTCCACCCGGGCGCGCCGGACGCCGGACACGGCCCCGGCTCGGGGATGGACATGACCACGCTCTGCGTGGCCGTGCTCGCCGGCTGGCTGCTCGCCGGCCTCGTCCGCGCGGCGCTGCGCCGCCGGACCGACTGGCTGCACCTCCTCCACGCGCGCCGCGCTCCCGCGCCGGGGCCGCACGCGCCGCCCCGCCGCCCTCCCGACCTCGCCGAGCTGTCCGTCCTGCGGATCTAGGCCGTACCCCATGCCCCCACGCGCACTCCGCGCCGTGGGGCCGTCGCGGCCTGTCCTCATCGATCCGTACGAACCCAGCTCACGAGGTACCACCATGCGTTTTCTGATCTCTCGCACCCCCGAGGCCCCTCGGGGGTGCCGCACGCGGCGGACGCCCGCACTGCTCGGTGCCGTCCTGTCGGCCGGGCTGCTGCTCGCCGCCTGCGGTACCGACGACGCGGCGAAGGCCCCCCACCACGGCGGTACGTCCACGGCGGCCACCCCCACCGCCGGGACCGGCACCAGCTCGGGCACGGCCGCCCCGGGCCCCTTCGACGACGCGGACGTGATGTTCGCGCGGATGATGATCCCGCACCACCGCCAGGCGCTGGAGATGGCCCGACTCGCCGACGGCCGCGCCGAGGACCCCGAGGTCAAGAAGCTGGTCGCCGCCATCGAGCGGGCCCAGGACCCGGAGATCCGGAAGATGCGCGACTGGCTGAAGGAATGGGGGGAGCCGGAGTCGGCCCCCCGGGACCACGGGAGCGGTCACGGCATGTCCGGCATGATGACCGAGCAGCAGATGAAGCAGCTCGCCGCCGCCAGGGGCAGGGCCTTCGACCGCCTCTTCGCCGAGCTGATGATCGCCCACCACGACGGCGCCATGGAGATGGCGCGGCAGGAGCTGCGCGACGGTCGCAACGCCACCGCCAGGCGGCTCGCCGACGACGTGGCCCGCACCCAGTCCGCCGAGATCACCGAGCTGCGGAAGATCCTCGACCGGCTCTGACCCGGACCGCCGAGGGGGCGGCCCGTGCCGCACCGCGCGGGCCGCCCCCGTCCGGCCACCGCCGCCCGTTCTCCTGACCGCCCTGCCTCACTTCCCCGGGGCGCGGGCGGCGAGCGGGCGTCCCCGCTCCGCGACGATCTCGCCGCCGACGACGACGGTGTCGGCCACCGTGCCCGGGATGTCCTCCGGCGCGATCCGGAGGATGTCGCGGGAGAGGACGACGAAGTCGGCGAGCTTGCCGACGGTCAGCGAGCCGCGGTCCCGTTCCAGGAAGTTCGCGTAGGCGGAGCCCATGGTGTAGCCCTCGACGGCGGCGGCGACGTCGATCGTCTCGGTCTCCGTCCAGGGCTCGCCGCCGCCGACCGGGCGGCGGGTGACGGCGGCGTGGATGCCGACCATCGGATCCATCTCGGCGACGTTCCAGTCGCTGGAGAGGGCGAGGACGGCGCCGGCCTCGCGCAGGCTGCGCAGCGGCCAGGCCTTGTGCCAGCGGTCGGGGCCGATGTTCTCGGCCCAGTCCCGGCCCGGCCCCGCGATGTCGGGTGCGGCGTGGCGCGGCTGCATGCAGGCGACGACGCCGAGTTCCGCGAAGCGGGGGGTGTCGGCCGGGTCGAGGCATTCCACGTGGACGATCTGGTGGCGGGCGTCCCGCGGGCCGTTGACGGTACGGGCCCGGGCGACGGCGTCGAGGACGGTACGGATGCCCCGGTCCCCGGTCGCGTGGACGAAGCACTGGAAGCCGCGCGCGTCGAGGCGGGTGAGGAGCCCGGCGAACTCCTCGGGCGGATAGAAGGTGTCGCCCCTGTGGTGGGCGCAGCCCGCGTACGGCTCCAGGAGGGCGGCGGTGCGCGGTTCGACCACGTCGTCGATGTACAGCTTGAGCGGGCCGACGCGCAGCCGGTCGTCCGCGTGCCAGCGGGCCGCGTCCTCGAAGGCGTCCAGGTCGGCTTCGGTGGTGCCGCGCGGGTGGAAGAGGGCGGCGACGATCCGGGAGCGCAGCCGGCCCTCGGCGCGGGCGCGCCGGAAGAGGGCGAGGTCGTCGAGGGAGTTCTGGGGTTCGACGACGGTGGTGATGCCGTAGCCGATGGCGTCGTCGAGGCTCTTGGCGAGCCGGCCGTACTGGCGGTCGGGCGAGGCCCAGGGGACGCCGAGGTCGCGCAGGGCGCGGTGGCCCTCGCGTGAGAGCCCTTTGACCGCGAAGTCCCGGATGAAACCGGTGGGTTCGCCGGTGCGCGGATCGGTGACGGCCCGGCCGAAGGGCAGGTCGGTACGGTCCCGGGTGATGCCGAGGCGGTGCAGGGCCGCGGTGTTGAGCCAGGCGGTGTGCACGTCGTAGCTGAGGACGAACGCGGGGGTGTCACCGGTGACGGGGTCGAGGTCGGCGGTGGTCGGCATGCGTCCGCCGGGCAGGGCGGAGTAGTCGAAGGCCTCGGCCTCGATCCAGGGGGCGCCGGGGTGGGCGGTGCGCCAGTCGGCGATCCGGGCGTGGACGGCGTCGAGGGTGCGGGCGCCCGCCAGTTGCACGCAGGCGTCGTCGGAGCCGAGGCGGACGTGGTTGTGGGCGTCGATGAAACCGGGCAGGACCAGCCGGCCGCCCGCGTCGACGACCCGCGTGGCCGGCCCGGTGTGCGCGGCCGCGTCGGCGGCGGCACCCAGCCACACGATGCGCCCGTCGCGGACGGCGAGGGCCTCCGCCTCGGGCAGGCCGGGGTCGACGGTGTGGATGCGGGCGCCGGTGAGGACGAGATCGGCGGGGGTGGCGCTGTTCACGTGGCAGAACTCCGTGTCGTACGGGAGGGATCGGATGGCGGGGTCCCGGCGTCGCGCGCTCACGCGTCGCGGGGCGCCGGTGCGACGGTGCCGCGGGCGAGGAGGACGTACACCAGGGCGGCGACGGGGGCGCCGAGCAGGGTCAGGTCGGCGCCGCCGAGCGGGGCGACCAGGGGGCCGGTCCAGAGTGCGGAGTCGCAGGTGAGCGCGGCGAACAGCATGCCGGCGAGGAGAGCGGCGCCACCGGCCGGATGCCAGCCCGCGCGGTACCAGTAGGCGCCGCCCGCTCCCGCGTGGAGGGCGTCCTGGTCGTAGGCGCAGCGGCGCAGCACCATGTCGGCGAGGAAGACGCCTCCCCAGGGCGCGAAGACGATGATCAGGAGGGAGAGGAAGGAGAGCAGCGAGGTGGTGAAGTCGGTGAGGAAGAGGGCGCCGAGCGAGCCGGCGGCGGTCACGCCGGCGCTGATGAGGAGGGCGCGGGCGCGGCTCCACGGGATGCCGAGGACCTGGAGGTTCAGGCTGGAGGAGTAGAGGGTGATGATCGAGTTGGTGACCGAGCCGCCGAGGACCAGGGCGAGGAAGAGGGGCTGGAACCAGCCGGGGAGCAGGCTTTCGGTGCCCGCAACGGCGTCGGTCATGTCGGTCTGCGTCGCGGCGGCGACGCCCGCGACGCCGAGCGCGACGGAGGAGAGGAAGCCGCCGAGGGCGCCGCTCCAGGTGACCGCCCGGAGGGAGGTGGTCCGGGGCAGGTAGCGGGTGTAGTCGGCGGGCATGGGCAGGTACGAGAAGGGGCCCGCGAGCATGACGACGAGGGCGAGGCTCCATCCGGCGGCCCCCGGCGCCGCGGTGGGGGGCGTGGTGTCGGCGCCGGGCAGCAGGAGCACGAGGAGGACGGCGAAGCCGGCGGCCAGGACGTAGGCCATCCAGCGCTCGGCGAACTGGACGGTGGCGTGGCCCCACAGGGCGACCGCGAAGGTCAGCGCGAGGGTGACGGCGAGGGCGAGCGCGCGGGCCGGGGACCCGACGGCCCAGCCGAGGTCGGCGAGGAAGGCCTCCAGGGCGAGGGTGCCTACGACCGTGTTGACGATGGTGTAGCCGATGCTGACGACCCAGTTGAGGAGTCCGGCGGGCCAGTTGCCCCGGACGCCGAAGGCGGCGCGGGAGAGGACGAGGGTGGCGGTGCCGGTGCGGACGCCGCCGAGGCCGGCCGCGCCGATGACGGCGAAGGAGAGGCCGCCGAGGACGACGACGGCCGTGGCCTGCCAGAAGGAGAGGCCGAAGGCGACGGCGAGGGCGCCGTTGATGACGTAGGTGAAGGTGAGGTTGGAGCCGAACCAGAGCCAGAAGACGTCCTTGGCGCCGCCGTGGCGTTCGGCGTCGGGTATGGGGTCGATGCCGTGCCCCTCGACCTGGAACACCTCGTCCCGGCCCGTGGTCGCGGGCTCCGCCCGCGTCGGCTCGTGTCCGAGCACACCGCACCTCCCTCGCTCCACACCATCTTGAATGGCGTTCTAAGTCTTTGAATGGCATTCAAGATGGGTGACGGCGACTCCCACGTCAAGACCCGGGAGGCCTCGCGTTAGGGTCGGTCACGCGAGCGGCGCAGGGCGCGGGGAACGAAAGGGCGGTGGCCGTGGCGAGGGGAAGGTCGAGGGCGGGAGCGGCGGCGAAGCCGGCCGCCGGAACCCCGGGAGCGGAAGGAACGCGCGCGAAGGCAGGGGGAAAGGCGGCGGCCGCGCCTCCCGCCGGGACGGCGGCGGAGCGGACCGCGGCACCGGGGGCCGGGGCGCGGGCCGGGCGGCGGCGCGACGGGAGCGTGACGCGGGAGCGGATGCTGGAGGAGGCCATGGCGGCGATCGCCGAGGACGGCCTCGCCTCGCTCACCATGTCGGCCCTCGCCGAACGGCTCGGCACCAGCGGCGGGCACATCCTGTACCACTTCGGCAGCAAGGACCTGCTGCTGCTGGCCGCGCTGCGCTGGAGCGAGGCGCTCCTCGCCGGGGAACGGCGGGCCCTGCTGGCCCGGCGGATCACCGACGAGCGCAAGCTCGACCTCTTCCTGCGGCTCTACCTGCCGCGCGGGCCGCGCGACCCGCGCTGGACCCTGTGGATCGAGCTGTGGGCCCGCACGGCGGGCAACGCCTCGCTGCGCGCGGCGCAGGACGAGTTGGACGAGGGCTGGCGGCAGGACCTGGAGTCACTGCTCGCGGCCGGCGTCGCCCGGAAACGCTTCGCCCCACTGGACGTTCCGGCCCGCGCCTCCGAACTCCTGGCGCTGCTCGACGGGTTGAGCACCCGCGTGGTGATCGGCCAGGAGTCCGGGCGGGACCCGCGCCCGGCCCTGGAGGCGGCCCGCGCGGCGGCACGCGCCCTGGTGCCGCCCTGCCCCGCCGGGGCGGACGACGTCAAGGCCGCCCCGGCGCACGGTGAGTGACGGGGCATCAGCCCCGGTACGCCTCCAGGAGCCGCAGCCAGGCCTCGCTGAGCGTCGGGTAGGACGGGACGGCGTGCCAGAGACGGGCGACGGGGACCTCCGCCGTCACGGCGACGGTGGCCGAGTGGAGGAGCTCGCCGATGCCGGGCCCCACGAAGGTGGCGCCGAGCACGATCTCGCGTTCGAGGTCGACGACCATGCGGGCGTGGCCCCGGTAGCCGTCCGCGTACAGGCCGGCGCCGGCGACCTGCGTCATGTCGAGGTCCACGGCCCGGACGCGGTGCCCGGCCCGTTCCGCCTCCGCGTGGGTGAGCCCCACGGCCGCCGCCTCCGGGTCCGAGAACACCACCTGGGGCACGGCCGCGTGGTCGGCGGTGGCGGCGTGGGCGCCCCAGCGGCCCGTGTCGAGGTCGGTGCTTCCGCTCGCGCGGGCGGAGATGGCCGCGCCCGCGATCCGGGCCTGGTACTTCCCCTGGTGGGTGAGGAGGGCGCGCCGGTTGACGTCGCCGACGGCGTAGAGCCAGTCGCTCCCGGACACCTTCAGGCTGTCGTCGACGTCGAGCCAGGAGCCCGGTTCGAGGCCGACGGTCTCCAGGCCGAGGTCGTCGGTGCGCGGGGCCCGGCCGGTGGCGAACAGCACCTCGTCGCCCTCGATCCGCGTGCCGTCCTCCAGGACCACGGTCACGGGTCCGGAGTCCCCGTCGCGTTCCACCGCGGAGACCGAGGCACCGGTACGGATTTCGGCGCCGCGCGCCGCCAGGGCCTCGGCGACGTGTTCCCCGACGAACGGCTCCATGCGCGGCAGCAGTCCCCCGCCCCGTACCAGCATCGTCACGCGCGATCCGAGGGCCTGCCAGGCGGTGGCCATCTCCACGCCGACCACGCCGCCGCCGACCACGATCAGCCGGCCGGGCACCCGGTCCGCGCCGGTGGCCTCCCGGCTGGTCCAGGGGCGGGCGTCCGCCAGGCCCGGCAGTTCGGGCAGGAGGGCACGGCTGCCGGTGCAGACGGCGACGGCGTGGCGGGCGGTGAGGATTTCACGCCCGCCGTCGGGGCGGGTGACGGTGACCCGGCGGGGGCCGTCGAGCCGCCCGTGGCCCCGGTGGACGCCGACGCCGATCGAGTCGAGCCAGTCCACCTGACCGCCGTCCTTCCAGTGGCCGACGGTGGCGTCCCGGTGCGCCAGGACCTCGCGCGCGTCGAGCGGCCCTTCGACGAGCCCCCGCAGGCCGGGGACCTTACGGGCGTCGGAGCGGGCGAGGGCCGGGCGGAGCAGCGCCTTGCTGGGCATGCACGCCCAGTACGAGCATTCGCCGCCGATCAGTTCGCTCTCGACGATCGCCGCGCTCAGGCCCGCGGCCCGCACCCGGTCGACGACGTTCTCGCCGACCGGGCCCGCGCCGATGACCACCACGTCGTAGGTGTGCTCGTACCGCTGTCCGTCACCGGGGGTTTCCGTCACCGTTCGTGTCATGGCCCCAGTCTGGTGGAGGCCGCCGGAATAGCGCGACCGGATACGCCGTTGTGCGGGGCGTGTCCCCAGGGGACCGTGAGGACACCACCGGAGACCGAGAGGCAGGAAGCATGAGCACCGTAGAGCTCACCAAGGACAACTTCGACGAGGTCGTCACCGAGAACGACTTCGTCCTCATCGACTTCTGGGCTTCGTGGTGCGGTCCGTGCCGTCAGTTCGGCCCCGTCTTCGAGGCCGCCTCCGAGCGTCACCAGGACCTGGTCTTCGCGAAGGTGGACACCGAGGCGCAGCAGGAGCTGGCCGCCGCGTTCGAGATCCGTTCCATTCCGACGCTGATGATCGTGCGGGACAAGGTCGCCGTCTTCGCCCAGCCCGGGGCGCTTCCCGAGGCCGCCCTGGAGGACGTCATCGGTCAGGCGCGGAACCTGGACATGGACGAGGTGCGCAAGTCCATCGCGGCGCAGCAGCAGAAGCAGTGAGCTGAACGCCCGCTTCGTACCGCCCGGTTCCGTCACCCACGGGTACGGGTGCGGAACCGGCGGACGTGAGGGGTACGGAGCGGGGGTAGGAGGGCCGGCTCAGCGCTCCAGGACGAGGGCGAGGCCCTGGCCCACCCCGATGCACAGTGCGGCGAGGCCCGTTCCGGAGCCGGCCGCGGCCAGCTGATGGGCGACGGAGCCGGCGAGCCGGGCCCCCGAGGCGCCGAGCGGGTGCCCGAGGGCGATGGCTCCGCCGCGCGGGTTGACGATCTCCGGATCGAGTTCCGGCCACTCGGCGAGGCAGCCGAGGGACTGGGCGGCGAACGCCTCGTTGAGCTCGAAGGTCGTCAGGTCCGCGAAGGAACGCCCCGCCTTCTCCAGGGCGCGCCGGACCGCCTCCACCGGTCCGAGGCCGAACAGCTGCGGCTCGATGCCGGTGACGGCGGACGCCCGCACGCGGGCGAGCGGCTCGCGTCCGGTGGCGCGCAGCCCTTCCTCGTCGACGAGGAGCAGCGCCGCCGCGCCGTCGTTGAGGGGGGAGGCGTTGCCCGCCGTGACGGTGCCGCCCTCGGGGCGGAAGGCGGGCTTCAGCTTGGCGAGCGCCTCCAGGGAGGTGGAGTCGCGGATGCACTCGTCCCGGACCAGGTCCACGCCCTCGTACGGCACGACCTCCCCGTCGTACAGGCCCTTGGCCCAGGCCTCGGCCGCCTTCCGGTGGCTGGCCAGCGCGAAGGCGTCCTGCTGCTCGCGGGTGAGGGCGTGCTTGTCGGCGACGAGTTCGGCGCCCTCCCCGAGCGACACCGTCCAGTCGGCGGGCATCCGCGGGTTGGTCATGCGCCAGCCGAGCGTGGTGGAGTACAGCTGCTGATGCCCGGCGGGGAAGGCGCGCTCGGGCTTCTGGAGGACCCACGGGGCGCGGGACATGGACTCCACGCCGCCGGCGACGGCGACGGAGGCGTCGCCCAGCGCGATGGCGCGGGCCGCCTGGATGACGGCCTCGAGGCCGGAGCCGCAGAGGCGGTTGACGGTGACGCCGGGGACGGTGACGGGGAGCCCGGCGAGGAGGACGGCCATGCGGGCCACGTCCCGGTTGTCCTCACCGGCGCCGTTGGCGTCGCCGAAGTACACGTCGTCGATCCGCTCCGGGTCTAGGGCGGGCGAGCGGTCGACGAGGGCCTTGACCACGTGCGCGGCGAGGTCGTCGGGGCGCACCGGGGCGAGCGCGCCCCCGAACTTCCCGATCGGGGTACGGACGGCGTCGACGATGTAGACGTCGCGGATGCTCATCGGTTCTCTCCCACGTGGCCTGCGTGCTCTTCGGAACGACTCGGCGCGGTCCGCGCGCTGTTCGCCTGGTGAACGAATTTTCGCGATTCCGTGCGCGCAGAGTCTCTGCCCGGCGGACCGCGCTGTCAACGGGCCGCCGGGCCCGCGGGGGCGGTGGCGGAACCGGTTCCGAAGGGGCGCGGCGCGCCGGGGTCCGTGGGGCGGGCCGGTGCCGTCAGGCCGGGTCCGCGGGGCGGGCCAGTGCCGTCAGGCCGGGTCCGCGGGGCGGGCCAGTGCCGTCAGGCCGTAGTCGAGTTCCCGGCCGTCGACGAGCAGGGCCTCGACGGTCCCCGTCCCGGGGTCGATGTCGGCGACCATGCCGTGCCCCTCGTACATCGGGTAGCCCGACGCGCCCTGCCGCCCGGTCGCCTCCACGACCGCCGAGCGGACGGCGCTGTCCGCGACCGACGCCCGTCCTCGGTCCACGACGTGCTCCGGCACCAGCAGGATCTCGAAACGCTTCACGACAGTGCTCATGTCTCGACGCTAAGCGCTCGGCCGGACGGCCCGCGAGGCGAGCGGGGACCGCGGGGGCGCGGGACCCCTCGTCCTGGGCGGGGCCGGCGCCGCCGTACCGGCCGGGGGAAAGCGGCCGGGCCCGGGGGCGCCGACGGCACACGCCGACGCCCCCGGGCCCGTGTTCCCGCACGCTTCCCCGGTCTCAGTTGTGGCCGAACTTCGGTTCCTTGCGGTGGGCGGGCTGGTCGATGGACGGCCTCGGGGCCTCTCGCGTGGGGGTGGTCCGGGACCGTTCCTTCTCGGCCGCCGCCGTGCGGTGTTCGTGGCCGCCGGTGCGGGCGCCCTTGTTCACCCGGGTCTGTTTCTTGCCCACGGTGCTGCCTCCCGTGACGGGGTCGGACGGGGTGTCCGTCCCCTCAGCGTGGCACGGGCCCAGGGACGCCGCACGTCCGCCGGGGGCCGGGGCTTCAGCGGGCCGGGACCGTACCGAGGACCCGCTGGAAGGCGGCGAGCGTCGGGGTGCCGGTGGCACGGTCGAGGATGCCGAAGACGACCTCGTCGAAGTGTCCGGCGAAGCGGCCCCCGCCGGTGAGCAGGGCCTTGAAGGCGCCGGCGACCTCGGCCGGGTCGTTGCGGAAGACCCCGCAGCCCCAGGCGCCGAGCACGAGCCTGCGGTAGCCGGCGGCGGCCGCCGTCTCGAGCACCCGCTCGGCGCGGGAGGCCAGGGCCGCCGGGATGCGGTCGGCCAGCTCCGGGGTCCGCCGGAGCACGACTCCCGCGTTGGGGGCGGGCGAGGTGAGGAAGCCGGCGGTGAAGGGTTCCGGGAGCAGCGCTCCCCGGTCGTCGCGGAAGACCGGGACGCGGGGCGAGTGGATGACGCGGTCGGTGTAGAAGGCGTCGCGCTCGGTCCGGTGGTGGTCGTAGTAGGCGGGGGCCCGCAGCAGGGTGACGTACAGGGCGGAGGAGCGGCAGAGCGCCTCCTCCTGGGCCTGGGCGCCGTTGAGGTAGCCGCCGCCGGGGTTGCGGGCGGAGGCGAAGTTCAGGACGGCGACGGGACGGGCGGGGTCGGCGGTGAGCATCCGCCGGGCGGCGGCCAGGCTGCTCTCGGCGGTGACCTCGAGGGTCGTCCGGCGGTCGGTGTCGGGGGTGACGGGGACGGGTTCGGGGCCGTGGAGCCGGGTTCCGGCCAGGGCGGCGGCGAGGTCCTCGGCGAGGGAGACGGTCCGGCCGTCGGGGGTCCGGTACTCCCCTGCGGCGACGATCTCCTCGGTCCGGCGTGCGATCTCGCGCAGTCGTGCACTCATCTGCCCAGGATGATCGTTTCCGCGGGTCCGGGACAAAGGGTTTTCCGCCGGGCGGCGGGCGGCGGTCCGCGGAGCGCCGTCGCCGGCCGGGGCGTGCCCCGGGCCGCCCGCGGCGACCGTGGGACGGAGCGTGGGATTTCGGCCGACCTGAGGCACGAGGGGCGCGCCGGGCCCGTGGGGGCGCCCTTGCACGCGGCCGGGCGGTGGCTTTAGGTGGAAGCAGCGACTCCCGGGACGGTTCCGGCGAGGACACGAGGAGGTGCACGGATGTCGTCGAACGCCACGGCACGGGGCGGCCCGCCCCTGACCGAGGAGGAGGCGGAGGCCCTGCTGCGGGGCATCTGTTTCAAGACCGGCCCGCCCCGGACGGTGGGAGCGGAGCTGGAATGGCTGGTCCACGATCTGCGCGACCCCCGCCGCCCGGTGCGCGCGGACCGGCTCACCGCGGCGCTCGACTCCGTACGGGCCGTACCCCTGGTGTCGGCCCTCACCTTCGAACCCGGCGGGCAGCTGGAGCTCAGCTCGCGCCCGGCCGGATCCCTCATGGAGTGCCTCGACTCGCTCGCCGCCGATCTGCGCGCGGTGCGGGCGGCGCTCGACCCGTTCGGCCTCGGGCTGAGCGGCTACGGCGTGGACCCCTGGCACGCGCAGCGGGACCGCGTCCTGCACGAGCCGCGGTACGACGCGATGGAGGCCGCCCTCGACCGCACCGGGCCCGCCGGCCGGGCCATGATGCGCGACTCGGCGTCCGTGCAGGTCTGCCTGGACGCCGGTCTCGACCGGCCGGGGCCGCTGGGCTACCGGCGGCGCTGGGAGCTGGCGCACCTGCTGGGCGCGGTGCTCGTCGGCGTCTTCGCCAACTCGCCCCGGCACGGCGGGCGCACGACCGGCTGGCGCTCCATCCGGCAGGCCCTGTGGGCCGACCTCGACCCGCGGCGGGCGCTCGCCCCGCCGGTGGACGGCGAACCGCGCGCCGCGTGGGCCGCGCACGTCCTGGACACCCCCGTGCTGTGCGTGCGGACCGAGGACGGGCCGTGGGCCGTGCCGGAGGAACTGACCTTCCGTACCTGGCTGCGCACCGGGCTCCCCCGGCCCCCCGTCACCGACGACCTGCGCTACCACTTGACGACCCTCTTCCCGCCGGTGCGGCCGCGCGGTCATCTGGAGCTGCGGATGATCGACGCGCAACCGGGGCGGGACGGCTGGATGGTGCCGGTGGCCGTCACGACGGCGGTGTTCGAGGACGACCGGGCGGCGCAGGCCGTGTACGAGGCGGTACGACCGCTGGCGTGGCGGGCCGGCGCCGCTCCCGCGCCGCGCAATCCGCTCTGGGAGGCGGCGGCCCGCGACGGGCTGGCCGATCCCGGGCTGCACGGCGCCGCCCTGGCGGTCTTCACCGCGGCGCGCGAGGCGCTGCCCCGGATCGGGGCGAGCGAGGAGGTGTGCCGTGCGGTGGCCGCCTTCCACGAACGGTATGTGATCCCGGGGAGCTGCCCGGCCGACGAACTCCAGGTGGTGACGTCATGACCGAGATCGACACCGACACCGATACCGGGGCCGATGCGGAGACAGGGCCCGGTCGCGGCGGCGGAGCCCCGCTCGCGGCGGCGGGCGCCGGTCCCGAGGAGCTGCGGCGGCGGGCCGTGGACGCGCTCACGGCGGCGCGGGAGCGGACCGCGCTGCTGACCTCCTGCGTGGAGGACGGCGAACTCACCGCCCAGCACTCCCCCTTGATGTCGCCGCTCGTGTGGGACCTGGCGCACATCGGCAACCAGGAGGAGCAGTGGCTGTGGCGGGCGGTCGCCGGACGGGAGGCGCTGCGGCCGGAGATCGACTCGCTGTACGACGCCTTCGAGCATCCGCGGGCGACCCGGCCGTCGCTGCCCCTGCTGGCGCCGCGCGAAGCCCGCGCCTACGCCGCCGACGTACGGACGCGAGTGCTGGACGTCCTGGGGTCGACCGCGCTGGAAGGGCCGCCCCTCCTGGCGGACGGGTTCGCCTTCGGCATGGTCGCGCAGCACGAACAGCAGCACGACGAGACCATGCTGATCACCCATCAGCTGCGCAAGGGGCCGGCCGCGCTGACGGCTCCCGAGCCGCCGGACAGCCGGACGGGGGCGCTCCCCGCCGAAGTGCTCGTGCCCGGCGGGCCGTTCACCATGGGCACCTCGGACGAGCCGTGGGCACTGGACAACGAGCGTCCGGCGCACCACCGGGTCGTGCCGGCCTTCCACATCGACACCGTGCCCGTCACCAACGGCGCCTATCAGGCCTTCATCGCCGACGGCGGGTACACGGACCCGCGCTGGTGGCATCCGGAGGGCTGGGAGCAGATCCGGAAACACGGGATCGGGGCGCCGCTGTTCTGGCACCGGGAGGGCGGGCAGTGGCTGCGCCGCCGGTTCGGAATGACGGAGCCGGTGCCCGAGGAGGAGCCGGTGCTGCACGTGAGCTGGTACGAGGCGGACGCGTACGCGCGCTGGGCGGGCCGAAGGCTGCCGACCGAGGCGGAGTGGGAGAAGGCCGCCCGGCACGACCCGGTGTCCGGGCGTTCGCGCCGCTACCCGTGGGGCGACTCGGACCCGGGGCCGCGGCACGCGAACCTGGGGCAGCGGCACCTGCGGCCGGCTCCCGCCGGAAGCTACCCGGAGGGCGCCTCCGCCCTGGGCGTGCGCCAGCTCATCGGTGACGTGTGGGAGTGGACGGCCAGCGACTTCCTGCCGTACCCGGGCTTTCGCGCCTTCCCGTACAAGGAGTACTCGGAGGTCTTCTTCGGCCCCGGCCACAAGGTGCTGAGGGGCGGCTCGTTCGCGGTGGACCCGGTGGCGTGCCGGGGCACCTTCCGCAACTGGGACCTGCCGGTGAGGCGCCAGATCTTCTCCGGTTTCCGTACCGCGCGCTCCGCGGAGCTGGACTGATGTGCCGTCATCTCGCCTACGTGGGGCCGCCGGTGGCGCTGGGCGAGCTGCTGCTGCTTCCGGAGCACGGTCTGCTGCGGCAGGCGTGGGCGCCGCGGACGCAGAGCAGCGGCGTGGTGAACGCGGACGGGTTCGGCGTGGGCTGGTACGCGGGCGGGGACCCGGTCCCCGCCCGGTACCGGCGGACCGGGCCCATCTGGGGCGACCTGTCCTTCGCGGACCTGGGCCGGGTGGTTCGGAGCGGGGCGCTGCTCGGTGCCGTGCGGGGGGCCACGCTGCCGGGCGCGGACGGGGAGGCGGCGGCGGCGCCGTTCGCCTCGGGCCCGTGGCTGTTCAGCCACAACGGTGCCGTGCCGGGCTGGCCGGGGGCGCTGACCGGGCTCGCGGCGGCACTGCCGGCCGGGGAGCTGCTCGCCCTGGAGGCGCGGACCGACTCGGCACTGCTGTGGGCACTGGTGCTGCACCGGCTGCGGGCCGGGGACGCGCCGGGGGACGCCCTGGCCGACACCGTGCGCGAGGTGGCCGGGGCGGCGCCCGACGCCCGGCTGAACCTGCTCCTGACCGACGGTTCCGCGATCGCGGCGACGGCCTGGCACAACAGCCTCTGGTATCTGACGGGCCCCGGCCGGGTGGCCGTGGCCTCCGAACCGTACGACGACGACCCGCGGTGGCGCGAGGTGCCCGACCACACCCTCGTCACCGCGACCCGTACCGACGTCGTCCTCACCCCGCTCAAGGAGCCTTCCGCGTGAGCCCGTTCCAGCTGACCCGTACCCTCGCCCCCGACGCCGCGAGCGCCGATCTCCGCGCGGACGTCCTGCACGGGCTGACCCGCACACCGAAGGAGCTGCCGCCCAAGTGGTTCTACGACGCCCGGGGCAGCGAGCTGTTCGAGGAGATCACCCGGCTTCCGGAGTACTACCCGACGCGGGCGGAGCGGGAGATCCTCGCCGCCCGGGCGCCGGAGATCGCCGCCGCGACGGGGGCGCGGACCCTGGTGGAGCTCGGTTCGGGCTCCTCGGAGAAGACCCGCTTCCTCATCGACGCGCTGCTGCCCGGGCTCGACACGTACGTGCCGGTGGACGTGAGCGAGTCGGCGCTGACCGGAGCGGCCGAGGCGCTCCTGGCCGAGCGTCCCGGCCTCCGGGTGCACGCGCTGGTCGCGGACTTCACCCGGGGTCTCGCCCTGCCGGGCACCGAGGGGCCGCGGCTCGTGGCGTTCCTCGGCGGCACGATCGGCAATCTGCTCCCCGCCGAGCGGCGGACCTTCCTCCGCTCGGTCCGGGCGATGCTGTCGCCCGGTGACGCGCTGCTGCTCGGCACGGATCTGGTGAAGGACGGGGCGACGCTGGTGGCCGCGTACGACGACGCGGCCGGGGTGACGGCGGCGTTCAACAAGAACGTGCTGGCGGTCATCGACCGTGAGCTGGGCGGGGACGCGGATCCCGCCGACTTCGCGCACGTGGCGGTGTGGAACCCGGAGCGGGAGTGGATCGAGATGCGGCTGCGCGCCCGGCACGCGCTGGCCGTGAAGATCCGGGACCTGGACCTGGTCGTGCCGTTCGAGGAGGGCGAGGAGGTGCGGACGGAGGTGTCCGCGAAGTTCCGTCAGGAGGGGGTGAGGGACGAACTGGCCGCGGCCGGACTCGAACTGGCCCGCTGGTGGACGGACGAGCAGGGCAGGTTCGCGCTGTCGCTGGCCACGGCGCGCTGAGCGGCGGCGGCCAGGGCCCGGCGGTCGCGGTACCGTCCGCCGGGCAGGGGGTCGAGGAGGCGGACGTCGGCGGTGAGCCGGCGGGTGGACACGATCCGCCAGAGCGAGGCGCCCAGCGGGTCGTCCCCGACGTACGCCGCCGCGTGCGTGGGCCGGTAGTCGAGCCGTACGGGCTGGACGTCGGTCCCGGCGTCCAGGGCGGCCTGGAACGCGGCGGGGCGGAACCGTCCCGCCGCCCGGCCGCACCAGGTCGAGCCCTCCGGGAAGACGACCACCCGTCCGCCGCCGGCGAGGACGCCGGTCATCGCCCGTACGGTGCCGGGCAGGCTCCGCAGCCGGTTCCGGTCGATGAAGAGGGTGCCGCCGAGCGCGGCCAGCGTGCCGAGCACGGGCCAGCCGCGGACTTCCCGCTTGGCCACCATGCGGCCCGGCAGGACGGCGGCCACGAGCGGGACGTCGAGCCACGAGACGTGGTTGGCGACGACGAGGAGCGGCCCGGCGTCCCGGGCGGGCGCCTCGGGGAAACGGACCAGGACGCCGAAGGCGCGGAGCACCGCGCGGACCCAGAGGCGTACGAGGGCGTGCCGGGCGTCCGCCGGGAGCGGGGCCGCCGCCGGTGCGAGCAGGATGCCGGACAGGACGGTGCCGATCCCCGCGGCGAGCCGGAGCACGGCCCGCGCCACGGGGACGCGGCCCTCCGGCTCCGTACCGTCCGAGGGGTGGGCGGCGCAGCGGTCACCAGGGGTGCAGGGCGCCGTGGGGAGCCACGGCGAGGGGGCCGGGGACCCGCTCACCGGGCCGGGGCGAGCGAGAGGAAGTGGCGGAGGTAGCGCGGGTCGGTCCTGCGCAGCGACAGCAGGACGTAGAGGTCGGCGACGCCGAAGTCCGGGTCGTGGGCGGGGGCGCCGCAGACCCACGCGCCGAGCCGGAGGTAGCCGCGCAGCAGCGGGGGCAGTTCGGTGCGGCCCTCGGGCCGGGCGACGCCCTCGGGGCTCCACAGTTTGCGCGGGGTGACCCAGTACTCCTCCGGGGCGAGGTGCTTCTCCTTCACGGTGTCCCAGGTGGCGGCGGCGAGCGCGCCGCCGTCGGCGAGCGGGATCGAGCAGCAGCCGGCCAGCCAGTTGTGGCCGGTGCGGGTCATATAGCGGGCGAGGCCGGCCCAGATGAGGGCGATGACGGCGCCGTTGCGGTGGGCGGGGTGGACGCAGGAGCGCCCGACCTCCACGAGGTCGGGGCGGACGGGCGCGAGCCTGCCGAGGTCGAACTCGGTCTCCGAGTAGAGGCGTCCGGCCACGGCGGCCCGCTCGGGCGGCAGGATCCGGTAGGTGCCGACGACCTCTCCGGTGTCCTCGACCCGCACGAGCAGGTGGTCGCAGTAGGCGTCGAAGGCGTCGGTGTCGAGGCCCGGTTCGGGTCCGTCGAGGCGGGCGCCCATCTCCCCGGCGAAGACGAGGTGCCGCAGCCGCTGGGCGGCGCGGACGTCCTCCTGCCGGGTGGCGAGTCCGACGACGTACCGGGGCGCCGGCTCCGCCGCCCGGTCCCCGGCGGCCCCGGCCTGCCCGGGGAACGGAGCCCCGGGCGGCACGGGAACGGCGGGAACGGCGAGCGGCTGGGCCGGGACGGCGGGAAGGGGGGCCGTCCGGGTGGGGGCGGCAGGCGCTGACGGCGGGACGGGCATGTCGGGCTCCTCCGGCGTGCGGATACGGAAGCGGGGTACGGGGCCGCGAGCGGCGCCGGTCCCGCACTCCCACTTCTTCCGTGGCCGGCTGGATTCGACATGACCGTCCGGAGGATCGCGGATGTGCGAACGCTGAATGCTATTCGGCGAGCGTCTCCGTGATGGCCCGGGACGCCTCGCGCGCGGCCTCCACCGGGTCCTCGCCCCGCAGGACGGCCGTCATGTACGGCTTGATGGGGTTGTCGGCCTCCACGTCGGCCCACTGGGGCGAGTTGGGGGTGGCGCGGCCCCGGG
Organism: Streptomyces sp. NPDC012827; assembly: GCF_042900905.1. Lineage (NCBI taxonomy): Bacteria > Bacillati > Actinomycetota > Actinomycetes > Kitasatosporales > Streptomycetaceae > Streptomyces > Streptomyces sp. NPDC012827. Next base: position 102,414 of record NZ_JBIBBY010000008.1, read on the forward strand.
CCGCCGCGCGCGCCATCACGGCGGTCGCCTCCTGGCCGGAGACGGCCCCGGCCAGGGACTTCTTGTTGGGCACGTAGCCCATGGCGCGGGCGAGTTCGGTCTGCCAGCGTTCGCCCGCGAGGGCCTTGACGACCTCCAGGGCCGGCCCCTTGTCGGGCGCGTTGTCCGGGATGACGAGGTCGGAGCCGCCGGTGAAGACCGCGCAGGGCTTGCCGGGCTCCTCGCCGGGGATCGGGAAGTAGCCGAGCTCGCTCTCCAGGGCCGGGTTGGCCTTGAGGATCGCGGGCACGTTGTTGGGCGTCGCGATGATCTGGGCGACGTCTCCCCGGGCGAAGACACCGGTCTGCGGCGGGTTCTGCTCGTCCGCGTCCTTGGGGCCGTGCCCGAGGGACTGGAGCTCCTTGTAGACGGCCATGCCGCGCCGGGCCGCCGGGCTGTCGAGGGCGCCGGTCCACATCCCGCCCTTGTCGACGGCCAGTTCGCCACCCTCGTCCCAGACGAAGCCGGCGAGGGTGTACCAGTCCTGTCCGGCGAGGTAGATGCCCTGGACGCCGTCTCGGTTGAGCTTGCGGGTGTCGGCGAGCCACTCGGCGCGGGTGGCGGGCGGCCCGTCGATGCCGGCCTTCTCGAACAGTCCCTTGTGGTAGATGACGATGCGGTTGGCCGCGTACCAGGGGATGCCGTACTGGGAGCCGTCGATGCTGCCGGGCTCGGCGAGGCCGGGCAGCCAGTCCTCCCGGCCGAGGTCGCGGATCGACTCCAGTGTCAGGTCGAAGAGGTGGCCGGTGTCCGCGTACCGGGCGACCTGGGTGTTGCCGACCTCGATGACGTCCGGCCCGCCGGGCCCCTCGATGGCCTCGGTGACCTTCTTGCCGATGCCGGTCCAGTCCTGGACGGTGACCCGGATGTCGACGCCCTCGTGCTCGGCCTCGTACGTCTCGGTGAACTTCGTCAGGAACTGCTCGCTCACGCTGTCCCGCATGAGCCAGAGGTCGACCGTCCTGGTCCGGCTCCCACCGCCCGGCAGCATGCCGCAGCCGGTGAGGGCGAGTGCGGTGAGGGCTGCCAGGGGGCAGGCGAGAGGGCGGTTCTTCACGGCGGTCACCTTCTGCGGGCCGGCACGGGCGGACGTGCGGCATGGGGGCTGACCCGCCGTGGGGGGACGAACGGGGCGTTCGCGCGGGTGTGTGGCCTGGATTCTGGTCTGGACCAACGAAGTGGTCAAGTCCTGGACCGGTCCGTACCGGACGATCCGCATCCTTACCGACGGGTAGGGACGTGGCGGTGCGTCGGCCGCGTCCGCGCGGAGCCGTACGGACGGCTCCCCCCGGCCTTCCCCGGCCGGCTCGTGCAGGTGGGCGGGAGGCCGGCCCGGCCGGAGCCGCCGTGTCGCGCGCCGCTCCGGCCTGGGGCACGGTGGAGGGAACGCACGAGAGGAGCCCGGCCCCCATGTCCAACCACACCTACCGCGTCACCGAGATCGTCGGCACCTCCACCGAGGGCCTGGACCACGCCATCCGCAACGGGATCGAGCGGGCCTCGCAGACCCTGCGCGGTCTCGACTGGTTCGAGGTCACGCAGATCCGCGGCCACCTGGTCGACGGCTCGGTCGAGCACTTCCAGGTCGGCCTGAAGGTCGGCTTCCGCCTGGAGGAGGGCGAGTGACGCGCGTACGCCGCCGCGCCCGGACCTGACGGCGGCCGGGACCGTCGCGTACGGGCCGACCCCCCCTCCGCCCGTACGCCGCCCCGGCCCGCGCGGGTCGTCACACGGCTCGCGTACTCCCCCTCAGGTCCTGCCCTCCCGCTCCTGGGCGTCCTTCAGCTCCGCGGACGGCGTCGCCCAGCGGGCGCGCACGACGGTGAAGCCCGCCGCCTCGGCCGCGTCGCAGACCAGGTCGTCGTCGTCCACCAGCATCCGCACCTCCCTGCCCTCCGCGAACGCGCGCAGCAGCTCGACCTTGGTCACCCGGGCGGGCCGGAAGTCACGGTTGCGCCGCATGTGGATCGCGCCCTCCGGCAGGCCGTGGCCGGCGAGCCACCGCTCGGTGTCGCGGCGGCAGCGCTCCGGCCGCCCGGTGAGGTAGACGATCTCGCACTCCCGAGCCGTACGGAGGCAGAGGTCCACCCCCTCGTCGAGCGGGGGATCGTCGGGCGCCGCCGCGAAGAAGGCGTCCCAGTCGCGGGGCCGCCGCTCCAGGAAGTGCTGTCGGTGGGCGGTCGCGGCGAGGGTGTTGTCGAGGTCGAAGACGGCCAGCGGCCGCGGGTCGCGTGTCACCGTCCCAGCCTGCCACGGGCCGTGCCGCCGCACGGCGCGGCCGTCCCGGGAATCCCGGCCCGCTCCCGGCGTTGAAGCATGGTGTGAGCAGCTTCGCGAGTGACTTCCCCGGCGCCGTCCGTCTCTCGGTCCTCGACCGCTCCCGCGTCCGGGAGGGCGAGGAGCCGGGGCGGGCGCTGCGCGAGACCGTCCGGCTGGCCCAGGAGGTGGAGGCCCTCGGCTACCACCGCTTCTGGGTGTCGGAGCACCACGGCGTGCCCGGGGTGGCCGGTTCGGCGCCCACGGTGCTCGCCGCCGCCGTGGCGGCCGCCACCTCGACGGTGCGGGTGGGCACGGGCGGGGTGATGCTGCCCAACCACCGGCCGTTCGTGGTGGCCGAGCAGTTCGGGGTCCTGGAGTCCCTCTTCCCCGGGCGGATCGACATGGGGGTGGGGCGCTCGCTGGGGTTCACCGACGGTGTGCGGCGGGCGCTCGGACACGACAAGGAGGAGGCCGGGCTGTTCGGTGAGCAGCTGGCCGAGCTCCTCGGCTGGTTCACCGGGGACCGGACGGCCCATCCGGGGGTGCACGCGCGGCCGGCGGAGGGGCTGCGGGTCCCGCCGTTCGTGCTGGCCATGGGCGAGGGAGCCGGCATCGCCGCCGAGGCCGGGCTTCCCCTGGTCATCGGGGATTTGCGGGGCCGTTCGAAGCTGCTGGCCGCCGTGGAGGCGTACCGGTCGGCCTTCCGGCCCTCCGCGTGGGCGGCCGAGCCGTACGTGGTGGTCGCGGGGACGGTGGCGGTGGCCGGGGACGAGGAGGAGGCGCGGCGGCTGCTCGTGCCGGAGGCGTGGGCGATGGCGCACGCCCGCACCCGCGGGGACTATCCGCCGCTCGCGCCCGCCGGGCGGATCGAGGCGATGACGATGACGCCGAAGCAACGGGGCTTCTACGTGGACGGGCTGCGGGGCCATCTGCACGGTACGGAGGAGCGGGTGGCCGAGGAGCTGGAGCGGGTCGTGAAGGAGACCGGCGCACAGGAGGTGCTGGTCACCACGAGCACGTACGACCGGGCGGCGCTGAGCGAGTCGTACCGGCGGCTGGCGCGCGCGGTCGGCCTGCGGGCGCCCGTGGCCCCGGCCCGACCGGGGCAAAGCGGTCCCACCGGATAAAATCACCGGATGCGTGACAGGACCTCCGGCCCGGCTCCCGCCCCGGCCCACGACCCGTACGTCCGGGTGCGTGGCGCCCGCGAGCACAATCTCAAGGGGGTGGACGTCGACATTCCGCGCGACGCGCTCACCGTCTTCACGGGCGTCTCGGGATCCGGCAAGTCGTCCCTGGCGTTCGGAACGGTGTACGCGGAGGCGCAGCGCCGCTACTTCGAGTCGGTCGCGCCCTACGCGCGGCGGCTGATCCACCAGGTGGGGGCTCCCCGGGTCGCCGAGATCACCGGTCTTCCGCCGGCGGTCTCCCTGGAGCAGCACAGGTCCACGCCGAACGCCCGCTCCTCGGTCGGTACGGTGACGGCGCTGTCGAACTCGCTGCGGATGCTGTTCTCCCGCGCGGGCGCTCACCCTCCGGGGGCCGAGCGGCTCGACTCGGACGTGGGGCGTCGGCCTCGTGACCGTCGGAGTGGCCGTGGCGATGATGATCACGGGGTCGACGGCCGGCGCGCTCCTCTTCCTGTTCACCAACCCCATCACCCTGGTGCTGGCGCTGCTGGGTCTCTACGCGATGAGGACGCCGTTCTACGAGTGGTACCTGCCCCGGTACGGCATCACCGTCGAGGCGGTCCACCGCGGCCACCGGAACTACGCCTTCACCGACCTGCACGGCACGACCCGCACCGCCGCCGTCGCGGGCACCGCCCCGACCAGACGGATCGCCTACCACCCGGACAGGGCCGGCGGCGAGCCGTTCGCCGCGCACTCGTGGGTGCACAAGGTGTTCCGGACCTCCTTCTGTCTGGCGTTCCTCGTCGTCGCCCTCTCGCTCTTCGCCCTCAACATCTACCTGGCCGTCGACGGCTTCCGACGCGGCTGACCGCACCTTTCCGAACGGGTTCGGCCCGGAGGTCCGGCGGTGGGGCCGGTGGGGCCGGTGGGCGGCAGAGTTCCCTTCCCGGTCACAGCACGAGGCGGGCGTGGCCGCCCGGGCGTGCCGCCCCTCCCCCGCCGTGCCGCTCCGCGAAGCCCGCGGCGGCGCTGTCAGGGGGCCTGCCCCTTGACCTTCCGGCGGGCCCGCAGCCACTCCTTGTTCATCGCGGTGATCGAGGGCAGCGGGATGCCCTTCGGGCAGGCGGTCGCGCACTCGCCCGTCAGGGTGCAGCCGCCGAAGCCCTCCGCGTCCATGCGGGCGACCATGTCGAGGACGCGGGTCTCGCGTTCCGGGGAGCCCTGCGGGAGGACGTTGAGGTGGTTGACCTTGGCGGAGGTGAACAGCATGGCGGAGCCGTTGGGGCAGGCGGCGACGCAGGCGCCGCAGCCGATGCACTCGGCGTGCTCGAAGGCGAGGTCCGCGTCGGCCTTGGGGACGGGCGTGGCGTGGGCCTCGGGGGCGGAGCCGGTGGGGACGCTGATGTAGCCGCCGGACTGGATGATGCGGTCGAAGGCGGAGCGGTCGACCACCAGGTCCTTGACGACGGGGAAGGCGGCGGCACGCCAGGGTTCGATGTCGATGGTGTCGCCGTCGCGGAAGGACCGCATGTGGAGCTGGCAGGTGGTGGTGCGTTCGGGGCCGTGGGCGTCGCCGTTGATGACGAGGCTGCACGCGCCGCAGATGCCCTCGCGGCAGTCGTGGTCGAAGGCGACGGGGTCCTCGCCGCGCAGGATGAGGTCCTCGTTGAGGGTGTCCAGCATCTCCAGGAAGGACATGTCGGAGGAGATGCCGTCGACCTCGTAGACGGCCATGGCGCCTTCGGCGCCGGCGTTCTTCTGGCGCCAGACGCGCAGGGTGAGCCTCATGCGTAGCTCCGCTGGGTGGGGTGGACGTACTCGAAGGTCAGGTCTTCCTTGTGGAGCACCGGGGCGCCGTCGGAGGCGAACTCCCAGGCCGCCACGTACGCGAACTCCTCGTCGCGGCGGGCCGCCTCGCCGTCCGGCGTCCGGGACTCCTCGCGGAAGTGGCCGCCGCAGGACTCCTCGCGGTGGAGGGCGTCGAGGCACATCAGCTCGGCGAGTTCCAGGTAGTCGACGATCCGGTTGGCCTTCTCCAGGGACTGGTTGAACTCCTCGCCGGTGCCGGGGACCTTGATCCGGTGCCAGAACTCCTCGCGGATTTCCGGGATGCGGCGCAGCGCCGTGCGCAGTCCCTCCTCGGTGCGGGACATGCCGCAGAACTCCCACATGAGGTCGCCGAGTTCGCGGTGGAAGGAGTCGGGGGTGCGGTCGCCGTCGACGGCGAGCAGGAGGTTCAGCCGGTCCTCGGTCTCGGCGAGCACCTCCCGGACGGCCGGGTGGTCGTCGGTGACGGGTTCGCCGCCGGGGTGGCGGGCGAGGTGGTCGTTGAGGGTGGCGGGCAGGACGAAGTAGCCGTCGGCGAGACCCTGCATGAGGGCGGAGGCGCCGAGGCGGTTGGCGCCGTGGTCGGAGAAGTTGGCCTCCCCGACGGCGAAGAGGCCGGGGACGGTGGTCTGGAGGTCGTAGTCGACCCACAGTCCGCCCATCGTGTAGTGCACGGCGGGGTAGATCCGCATCGGCACCTCGTAGGGGTTCTCCGCGGTGATCCGCTCGTACATGTCGAAGAGGTTGCCGTACTTCTCCTCGACCTTGGCGCGGCCCATGCGGCGGATGGCGTCGGCGAAGTCGAGGTACACCCCCTGGCCGCCGGGGCCCACTCCCCTGCCCTCGTCGCAGACGTTCTTGGCGGCGCGGGAGGCGATGTCGCGGGGGACGAGGTTGCCGAAGGAGGGGTAGATCCGCTCCAGGTAGTAGTCGCGCTCGTCCTCGGGGATCTCGGCGGGGGGCCGCCGGTCGCCTGCGGCCTTGGGGACCCAGATGCGGCCGTCGTTACGCAGGGATTCGCTCATCAGCGTGAGCTTGGACTGGTGGTCGCCGGTGCGCGGGATGCAGGTGGGGTGGATCTGGGTGAAGCAGGGGTTGGCGAAGTAGGCGCCGCGCCGGTGGGCCCGCCAGACGGCGGTGGCGTTGGAGTTCATCGCGTTGGTGGAGAGGTGGAAGACGTTGCCGTAGCCGCCGGTGGCGAGGACCACGGCGTCGGCGTAGTGGGTGGAGATCCGACCGGTGATCAGGTCGCGGGCGACGATGCCCCGGGCGCGCCCGTCGACGACGATCAGGTCGAGCATCTCGGTGCGGGGGTGCATCTCGACGGTGCCGGCGGCGATCTGCCGGGAGAGGGCCTGGTAGGCGCCGAGCAGGAGCTGCTGTCCGGTCTGGCCGCGGGCGTAGAAGGTGCGGGAGACCTGGACGCCGCCGAAGGAGCGGGTGTCGAGGAGTCCGCCGTACTCACGGGCGAAGGGGACGCCCTGGGCGACGCACTGGTCGATGATCTCGACGGAGATCTGGGCGAGGCGGTGGACGTTGGACTCGCGGGCGCGGAAGTCGCCGCCCTTGACGGTGTCGTAGAACAGACGGCGCACCGAGTCGCCGTCGTTGCGGTAGTTCTTCGCGGCGTTGATGCCGCCCTGGGCGGCGATGGAGTGGGCGCGGCGCGGGGAGTCCTGGTAGCAGAACTGGACGACCTGGTAGCCCTGTTCAGCGAGGGTGGCGCCGGCGGAGCCGCCGGCGAGGCCGGTGCCGACGACGATGACGCGGTGCTTGCGGCGGTTGGCGGGGTTGACCAGCTTCGCCTCGAAGCGACGGGTGTCCCAGCGGTCGGCGATGGGTCCCGCCGGGGCCTTGGTGTCGGCGATCGGCTCGCCGAGCGTGTACGCGGGGTGGTTCATGGTCAGTTCACCAGTCCGGTCATGACGGCGACGGGTACGGAGACGAAGCCGGCGGTCAGGGCGAGTGCGAGGAGGTCGGCGAGGGCCCTCAGGAGGCGTTCGCGGCGGGCGCTGCCGACGCCGAGGGTCTGGGCGGCGCTCCAGAAGCCGTGGCGGACGTGGAGGCCGACGGCGAGCATGGCGACGAGGTAGATGACGTTGCCGTACCAGGTGGAGAAGGTGTCGACCACGTTCTGGTACGGCTTGCCGGCCTCGAAGCCGCCGGGGTGGACGGTGCCGGTGGTGAGGTCGAGGACGTGCCAGACGATGAAGAGGGCGAGGACGACGCCGCCCCAGCGCATGGTCCGGGTGGCGTAGGAGGCGCGGCGGCGGCGGTGGACGTAGCCGGTGGGGCGGGCGGCGATGCCGCGTCTGCTGAGCTGGTAGGCAGAGACGGCGTGGGCGAGGACGGCGGCGAGGAGCAGGACGCGGACGGCCCACAGACCCCATGCGTGGTGGAGGACGGGGGCGCCCATCACGCGCAGCCAGTGACCGTAGGCGTTGAACTCCTCGGGGCCGAAGAAGACCTTGAGGTTGCCGGCGACGTGGGCGACGAGGTAGCCGAGCATGATCAGGCCGCTGACGGCCATGACGGTCTTCTTGCCGATGGTCGAGGACCAGAATCCGCGTGTCGGGGTGGAGGACGGCGTACGGGCGGCCGTCCGGTCCCTCGGGGGTGCCAGAGCCATGGCTCGACGCTACGGCTCGGAGTGCCGAGAGGTCCAAGACATGGTGCGGCTGATCTCGATAGGCCACGCCTATGCGGAGGCGGTAAAACGGGTCGACAGCGCCCCTCGCACCGGGCACAGTGGCCGGCCGTGACGAGCAGCGAACTGTGGACCCGTGAAACCGCCGACCGCTACGACGCCGAGGAGGCCGAAGCCTCCTCGGCCGCCGTCCTCGGACCGACCCTCGCCTTCCTCGCCGAGCTCGCCGGAGACGGCCGGGCACTGGAGTTCGCCATCGGAACCGGACGGGTGGGCGTTCCCCTCCAGAAGCGCGGCGTGCCGGTGGTGGGCATCGAACTGTCCGAGCACATGGCGGCGGTGCTGCGGCGCAAGGTGGACGAGGAGACGCTCCCGGTGACCGTGGGGGACATGGCCACCACCGTCGTCCCCGGCGCGTTCTCCCTGGTCTACCTCGTCTACAACACCCTCACGAACCTGCTCACGCAAGACGAGCAGGTCGAGTGCTTCCGCAACGCCGCCCGGCATCTGGAGCCCGGCGGCCGGTTCGTCGTCGAGCTGGGTGTGCCGCCGCTGCGGCTCCTGCCGCCCGGCCAGGTCGCGGTGCCGTTCGACGTCTCCCAGCGGCATCTCGGCTTCGACACCTTCGACCTGGTCGAGCAGATCCTCGTCTCGCACCACTTCACCCGCGACGGCGACGACGGCCGCTACCGCCGCGCGAACTCCCGGCACCGGTACGCCTGGCCGGCGGAGCTCGACCTGATGGCACGGATCGCCGGGCTCGAACTGGAACGCCGCGTCGCGGACTGGGACGGGTCCCCGTTCACCCAGGACTCCGCGAAGCACGTCTCCGTGTGGCGCAAGCCGGCCTGAGATCGGCCACCGGGCCGGCAGGACCTCGTACGACCGGGCCGGCCTCCGGGCCTCGCGGCATCCCCCTTGTCTCTAAGGTGAGGGCATGCAGTTCCAGCAGCTCCTCTACTTCGTCGCCGTGGCCGAGACCCGGCACTTCACCCGGGCGGCGGAACGGGTGCACGTCTCGCAGCCCTCGCTGTCGCAGCAGATCAAGGCGCTGGAGCAGGAGCTGGGCGCGGAGCTGTTCAGCCGGGCGCGGGGGAACATCGCGCTCACCGAGGCGGGCGAGGCGCTGCTGCCGCTCGCCCGCAGGATCCTCGCCGACACCGACACGGCGCGCACCGAGGTGCAGGAGCTGGTCCAGCTCAAGCGGGGCCGGGTGCGGCTCGGGGCGACGCCGAGTCTCTGCACCGGTCTGCTGCCGGACGTGCTGCGCGCCTTCCACGACCTGCACCCCGGCATCAAGATCATGATCGAGGAGGGCGGCTCGCACGATCTCGTACGGGAACTGGCGCGCGGCGCGCTCGACCTGGCCCTCGTGGTGCTGCCGCTGCCCTCGCCGTCACCGGCCCTGACGACGGTGGAGCTGCTCCGGGAGGATCTGGTGGTGGTCTCCTCGGCCTCGGCTCCGGCGCCGCGCCGGCCGGTGCGGATCACCGATCTGCGCGACCAGCCGCTGGTGATGTTCCGGCACGGCTACGACCTGCGGGAGCTGACGGTGTCGGCCTGCCGGGCGGAGGGGTTCGAGCCGTCGTTCACGGTGGAGGGCGGGGAGCTGGACGCGGTGCTCGGGTTCGTGCGGGCGGGGCTCGGGATGGCCGTGGTGCCCGCGATGGTCGCCTCGCGGGCGGGCCGGGACCTGAGGGTGACGGCGCTGGCCCGCCCGGGTCTGCGCCGTACGATCGCGCTGGCCCACCGCAGTGACGTGGCGCCGCCGCGGGCCGCCCGCGAGCTGCAGAAGCTGCTGCTGCACCGGAGGTGAGCCGCGTGCCCCGGCCCCCGCGCGGGGGCCGGGGCACGCGGCTCAGACGGCGTCCGCCAGGAGCAGGGTGTGGATGCGGTCGGGGGCGCCGGGCCGTGCGTAGTACCAGCCCTGGGCGGTGTCGCAGCCGAGGTCGCGGAGCCGGCGGGCCTGGGCTCCGGTCTCGACGCCCTCGACGGTGACCGCGAGTTCGAGGCTGTGGGCGAGGGAGACGATGCCCTCCACGATCTTCAGGTCGACGGGGTCCACCGGGTGCTGCTGCATGCCCCGGGTGAAGGACCGGTCGAGCTTGAGGACGCTCACCGGGAGGCGGCGCAGGTTGGCGAGGTTGGAGTAGCCGGTGCCGAAGTCGTCGAGCGCGATGTCGACGCCCATCTCGGCGAGCTGCCGCAGCGGCTTGAGCAGGTCCTCGTCCGCCCCGATCAGTGCCGACTCCGTGACCTCCAGGCAGAGCGCGCCGGGTTCGAGGCCGGAGCGTTCCAGGACGTCGACGGTGTCGGCGACGAGCCGGGGGTGGTGCAGCTGGGTCGGCGACAGGTTGACGTTGATGCGCAGGGGGCCGCCGTCGGCGTGCCGGGACTGCCAGACGCGGGCCTGGCGCACGGCTTCCTGGAGCACCCACCGGCCGAGGGGCACGATGAGGCCGGTGTCCTCGGCGAGGGGGATGAAGCGGTCGGGTCCGAGCACGCCGTGCTGCGGATGGCACCACCGGACGAGCGCCTCGGCACCGTGCACGCTGCCGTCGCCGAGGTGGACGAGGGGCTGGTACTCGATGAAGAACTCGCCGCGCTCCAGGGCGGCGGGCAGGGCCGTGGTGAGGCCGTGCCGGGTGATGGCGCGGGCGTCGGCCTCGGGGTCGGCGAGTTCGAAGCGGTTGCCGCCCGCCGACTTGGCCCGGTACATGGTGATGTCGGCGCTGCGCAGCACCTCGGCGGGGGTCCGCTCGCCCGCCGGGCCCTCGACGACGCCGACGCTGCCGCGGACGGTCAGTTCGCGGCCCTCGATCCGCAGCGGCGCGGCGAGGGCGCCGAGCATGCGGTCGGCGAGTTCGGTGACGTCGCGCCGGCCGTCGGCGCCGGTGGTGAGGGCGACGAACTCGTCCCCGCCGAGGCGGGCCACCATCTCGTGGGGGCCGGTGACACAGCTCTGGAGCCGGTCGGCGACCTCCACGAGGAGGCGGTCGCCGGCGGAGTGGCCGAGGCTGTCGTTGATGACCTTGAAGCCGTCGAGATCGAGGTAGCAGAGGCCGAAGCGGGTGTTCTCGCCGGGGGCGAGGGCCTTCTCCAGGCGTTCGAAGAAGAGGGTCCGGTTGGGGAGCCCGGTGAGGGCGTCGTGGGTGGCCTCGTACCGCAGCCGCAGGTGGAGCAGACGGCGTTCGGTGGTGTCCTCCAGGAGCGCCAGCTGGTACTGGGGGCGGCCGTCGGCGTCGCGGAGGAGCGAGACGGTGAGGTTGGTCCAGAGAACCGTTCCGTCACCGCGGTAGTACGGCTTCTCGACCCGGTAGTGCTCCCGCTCGCCGCGGACGAGCTCCTCGTAGAGCTTCCAGACGTGCGGGCCGTCCTCGGGGTGGACCCACTCGCTGACGTTGCGGCTGCGGACCTGGCCCTCCATGCCGCCGAACATGCGGGTGAGGGTCTCGTTGACCTCCAGGACGTTGCCGTCGAGGTCGGCGATGCCGATGCCGATGGCGGCCCCGTCGAAGACGGCCCGGAAGCGGGACTCGGTGGCGTGCAGGGCGAGTTCCGCGGCGCTGCGGGCGGAGAGGGCGGACTGGGCGATGGCCTCCTGCTCGGTACGGGTCCGCTCGCGCAGGGCCTGGGCGTAGCCGGTGGCTATGGCGTGCTGGAGCCGGGAGCACCGGGCCCGCAGTTCCTCGGCCGGGAGGTCCGACTCCGCGCCGCAGTAGAGCACCAGGTAGCTGTCGACGACGCCGAGGCTGCGGCCGAGGGCGTCGGGGTCGGTGCAGTGGGCCTCCACCAGGGCCGCGCCGGTCCGCTGGGCCGGGGCCGTGTCGAAGGGCCGGGCGTGCAGGGCGTCGTACAGGGCGCGGGCGAGGGGCAGCAGGTGTCCCTCGAACTCGGCGCGGGTGAGCGAGGTGGCGGTCACCGGGAAGATCGCCCGGCTCCAGATGGTGGCGAACCGCCTGAGTCTGTCCTCCGGGCCGTCGGCTTCGGCGCCGGCGCCGGACGGCTGCGACGGCATCTTCACGCCTTGCGCCCCACGCCCGCGAAGCCGGAGAAGGCGTACGGGTCCTCCTCCTCGACCGGACCGTCCGGCCGCCAGTGGGGCATCGGGACCAGGCCGGGTTCGAGGAGCTCGGTGCCCTCGAAGAAGCGGGCGATCTCGGGCCCGGAGCGCATGACGAGCGGGTTGCGGATGTTCCGGTAGACGCCGACGGTGCCGCTCGCCTGTTCCTCGGTGAGGGGGATGCCCTCGTAGGAGGCGTGGGTGAGGACGACGAGGCTGCCGGGGGCGAGGGCGTCGATCAGTTCGGCGACGGCCTCCCGCGGCCGGTCCTCGTCCTCCAGGAAGTGCAGGACGGCGACGAGGAGGAGGGCGACGGGCCGGTCCAGGTCGAGGAGCCGTTCCACCTCGGGGCTGTGCAGGATGTCGGCCGGCTTGCGCAGGTCGGCGGCGACGACGGCGGCGCGCTCGTCGCCCGCCAGGACGGCGCGGCTGTGGGCCACGGCGACCGGGTCGTGGTCGACGTAGACGACGTGCGCGCCGGGGTGGGCGGCCTGGGCGACCTCGTGCACGTTGCCGAAGGTGGGTATGCCGGAGCCGATGTCCAGGAACTGGGTGACGCCGTCGTCGACGGCGTGGCGGACGGCCCGGCGCATGAACGCGCGGTTCGCCTGCATGATCTTGGGCAGGCCCGGCATGAACTCCATGGCCTTGCGGGCCGCTTCCCGGTCGACCTCGAAATTGTGCGAGCCGCCCAGATAGAAGTCGTACATGCGGGACACGCTCGGCACCGAGATATCGATACCGGGCGGGGCCCAGGCGGGACGCTCCATCAATGTCTCCAACAGTCGCCATGGGGGACGCGGCCAGGTGTTCGCGGCCGGTGTTCGAGGTGAGGCTACTGATCGCCCGCCGGGAGAGCGAGTAGAAACGGAAATTCGCGGTCCGTTCTTGGTCACACGCCATTGGCACGTGCTCGCGAAGCGGACAGTTCACGCCTTCATCCTGTGCATTTTCACGTGCATCTGACCGTGCGTCGGCTACGGGACGCGGGCGACACGTCCCTCGCCGGGCCCCAAGACCCCTCCCTCGCTCGGATGTTCGGGCGATGTGTCCGGGGCGTCGGCCGTCCCGCCCCGCGGCACTTTCTCGCGAACCCGGGGTGACAACCGGCCAGTTCTCCGGAAAGGGGTGTGAAGGGCGGGAGTCGGCCATCATCGGCCATGAAGCGGAAGGAATCCATCCACATTATGGCCGGTCAGGGGCCGGAGAGCGCAAAACCGCCACCAGGACGCCGATTCGTCAAAGCGGCGCCTCTCAGGATGCCCTCCATCCGGCGAATCCACAGCGTTTCCGCCCCCGCGGGGGGACGGACGTGATCAAGCTCGTCGGCGTGTCTCTGTACGGATCACTTCTCGCGCGGCCGTTGGCGGCCGCCGCCCTGGTGTGGCTGCTCGCCGCGCCGGTGCCGGCCGCCGCCGACTCCTGCGCCTCCGCCATCACCGGCCCCGGCGGTTCGCACACGCCGGTGGCGACCGCCGGCCGGGGGCCGTGCTCGCCCACCCCGCCGCCGTCCCCGCCTCCCCCGCCCGCCACCACCGCCCCGCCGGCCCCGACTCCGACGGCGACTCCGCACCCCCCGCCCCCGTCGCGGCCCACGCCGGTACCGCCGCCTCCTGTACGGACGACCCCCGCACCGGCCCCGGCCCCGGCCCCCACCGCCGTCCCCGGTCCCGTGCCGCCGCCGGCGTCGATTCCGGCGTTCCCGCCGGTGCCCGCCTCCCCGGCGGCGCCCACCGTCCCCGTACCGCCCGCGCGGACGTCCCCTCCCCGGCCCGCGCCGGCGGCGCCCGCACCGGCGCCCTCCGCACGGCCCCGCCCGCCGGCCGCGGGCCCCGTGGCGCTGCCCCGTTACCGCCGCACCGCCCGTCCCCGGCCCGCCGGGGGTAACTCCGTCGTCACCACGACGTTGATGATCATCGCCCCCGCCGTGCTCGCGACCGCGATCCTGCGTCCGCGGTCCCGGTGAACCCGGCCCCTTCCACCCGCACCGGAGTTGCCCATGTCCGAATGGCTCGTTCTCACCCTGGCGATGGCCGCGGCCTGCGCCGTCGTCCTCGCCATCGTCGTCATCAACAACCGCCGGATCCCGGAGGACGACGACCCCAGCGAGACCCCCGACGTCATCGAGTACATGACGATGATGATCGGTGTGATCTACGCGATCGTCCTCGGTCTCGCCATCGCCGGCGTCTGGGAGGCGCGGAGCGCCGCCCAGGAGACCGTGCGGCAGGAGGCGCAGGCGCTGCACGAGATCTCCGCGCGCGCCGAGGTGTACCCGCAGGCCGTCCGGGACCGGATCCGCGCCGATGTGGACGCGTACGTCTCCTTCGTCGTCGACAAGGAGTGGGCGCACATGTCCGACCACGGGGAGCTCAGTGACGAGGGAACCGCGCTCCTGGAGCGGGTGCGCCGCAGCGTCACCGACTACCGGCCGGCCGACGACTTCGAGGGCCAGGCCTACCAGCCGCTGGTGGACCAGGTGTCGGTGGTCGACGACGCCCGGGGTGCCCGGGGCGACAGTGCCGGGGCGACGATGCCGGGAGTGGTCTGGTTCGGCCTGATCATCGGCGCCCTGGTGACGGTGGGCCTGATCTTCACGCTGCAGATCCGGCGCACCGGACGGGAACTGCTGCTGGCCGGCCTGTTCAGCGCGCTGATCGCCTTCCTGCTGTTCCTCATCTGGGACTTCGACGCGCCGTTCGGCCGGGGGATCTCCGCCACCGCCACGCCGTTCACCGATCTGTTCCCGCAGGTCACACGGTAGGCCGGGGCCCGGCGCAGGGCCGGACGGGGGACCGGGATGCCCCATTCGCCCGTCTGGGCTCGCGGGTGTGGTAGTGCGCTCCTAGCGTTTCGGACATCGAGGTGCACGCAGGCCACTCGCGGACATCCCGCCGCGGCTGCCCCTCGGGACCCGGAGGAACCACCATGCGCGCGATACGTGCCGCGTCCACTGCCCTGGTGGGGGCGGCCGCCCTCGCCCTGGCCGCCCCCGCCGTCTCCGCCCTCGCGGCGGACGGTGCGCCCGCCCCCCAGCCACGGGCGGCCGGCGCCCGGGCACCGGGCGATGTCATCGTCTCCCCCTCGCTCGTCGCCCCCGGCGGCCGGGTGACCCTGAGCGCCCCCGGCTGCGCCAGTACGGCGACGGCCTCGGCCGCCGTCTTCGACAGCGTCGTCATCGCACCGGGGGCGGCGGTGACCGCCACCGTGGACCGGGACGCCAAACGCGGCGCGGTCTACACGGTGTCGTTCAACTGCACGGGCGGCGTCCAGGAGACCGTCGCCCTCACCATCAGCGGGACCTCGCCGGCCACTCCCACGGCCGCCTCGACCGTTCTGACGCCGCCGCGCGGGGTGCAGGGCGGCCTGGGCGGTTCCGTGGACGAGGGGGTGCGGCCCGGACTGCTCGCGGGCGGTGCCGCCCTGGTGCTCGCCGCCGCCACCGGCACGGTCTACGTCGTCCGCCGCCGCTCGGCCGCGGCCCGGCGGCACTGACCGTACGGACGGCGGGCGGTGCCGGACGGCAGCCCGCCGCCCCCGGGTCCTGTCACCAGGATCCGGGGGCGGCGGGCGCAGCGGGCCGACCGGGAGGTTCGGCCGGTCAGGCACCTGCGCCGGACATGCGGCGGCGGGCGATGAAGACACCGCCGCCGAGCGCGGCGGCGGCGACCAGGCTGCCGCCGACGGCCATCTCGGTGGAGCTGGGGGCGAGCGATCCGCCGATACCGCCCAGGGCACCCCGGCCCGCGAGGACACGGAAGGGGTGCGTGACCACGCGGGAGTTGTCGCTGCACTTGACGGCCAGGTTGTAGTTGCCCGGGGTGGCGTTGTTGTAGACGCGGGCGATGGCGCTGGAGAGCCCGTTGGAGTTCACCGACAGGTTGGTCTCCGGGAACGCGTTGGACGTCACCTTGCCGCCGTGGCCGCAGCCCTTGGCGGTGATCGTGATCGTCGAACCCGCGTGGACGTCGTACGGGTTGACTTGGACGTTGCTCGGCCCGTTGGTGGCGGCGGCGAGGGGGGCCGCGAGCCCGACCGCCGCGAACGCGGTGGCGGCCACCGCCAGAGTGCGTGCAGCACGCATGGTTGAACCTCCAGTGGAAGACGCCCCAAAGCGGTGCTCCGGGAGATTCGACGAGTACGCCTTCCATGACGAACCATCACAACTTGGGGCGTTTCCTGCACTTCGGCACTCCGCCACCCCAGTGAGGCGACACGCCGGTAAAACGACCCGTGCGGTGGACGGATCCGCAGGTCACGGCAGGTCGGGCCGATTGTCGGACGAATACTCGGATGGGTCAGCGCCCCGTCACCCGTGGTGCGCACAGCCACGGCCGTGACCGGAGCCCGGGGGCTCGGTGGCCGGGCGGTCCGGTCCCCGGGCGCGCGGGTGCGCCGCGCCACCCGTCCGGCGGCCCCGCCCACCCGTTCGCACCGTTCGGAGCGCCGGTTCCCGGTGTCGCCCTTACCGTTTCGACGACGCCACGAAGGGAGAACCATGCCCCCGAAGGACTTCCGCGTCGCCGAGCGCCGGAGACGCCAACCCTGGGGCGTCCTGGCCCTTGCCATGCTGTCCGGGCTCGCGATGATGCGCAACGGGGTGGACGTCGACTCCGGGCCGCCGCAGCCCACCGCCGCGGCGCGGCCGGTGGCCCGCCCGGTGGCCCCGCCGCAGGCGGAGGGGACGTCCGCCCTGCAGCCTCTGCCCTTCGCGCCCGCCTCGCGCATCCGGATCCCGGCGATCCGGGTGGCCGCGCCCATCATGGACGTGGGCCTCGACCCGGACGGCTGGGTGGCCGCGCCGCCGCCCGAGGACGCCAACCTGGCCGGCTGGTACCAGAACGGGATCGCGCCCGGTCAGCGCGGCACCGCGGTCGTCGTCGGCCATGTCGACAACGACCGCGGCCCGGCGGTCTTCTACGGCCTGGGATCCCTGGAGAAGGGGCAGCGCATCGAGGTCGACCGCTACGACGGGCGGGTGGCCGTCTTCGAGATCTACGGGGTGGAGGTGTACAGCAAGGACGACTTCCCGGGCGTGCAGGTCTACGCGGACACCGGACAGCCCGAGCTGCGGGTGATCACCTGCGGCGGCGGTTACACCCGCGCCCACGGGTACGACGGGAACGTCGTCGTGTACGCCCGGATGGTCGACTCCCGCTGAGCCGCTCGCGGGGAAGGGGCCCCGGTGCCGTCGTGGCGCCGGGGCCCTGTCGCGTTCCGGTGCGGCCTCAGCGCCGGGGGACGGTGATGCCGTACCCCGCGTCGAGGAGCGCCGGGAGGTAGCGGCGGAGCGCGGAGACGCTCTGGGAACGGTCGCCGCCCGCGTCGTGGGAGAGGACGACGACGCCGGGGGCGGCGCCGGCGAGGACCCGGCGGACGATGGTGCCGCTGCCCGGTTCCTTCCAGTCCAGGGTGTCGAGGGTCCAGCCGAGCGGTTCCATGCCGAGTTCGGCGCCGATCTCGAAGGAGTGGCGGTTCCAGGCGCCGTAGGGGGCGCGGTACCAGAGCGGGGCGGTGCCCAGGGTCTGTTCGACGAGGTCGCTGGTGGAGCCGAGTTCGGCGCGGATCCGGGAGGGCCGCAGCTTGGGAACGAGGGGGTGGGACCAGGAGTGGTTGCCGACGACGTGCCCGTCGTCGGCGATCCGGCGCAGCAGGTCCGGGTGCGCGGCGGCCATCTCCCCGCAGACGAAGAACATGGCGCGGCAGTCGTGGCGGCGCAGGGTGCTGAGGATGGCGGGGGTGTGGCGGGGGTCGGGGCCGTCGTCGAAGGTCAGCACCATGGAGCGGCCCGCCCCTTCCAGGCTGAGGAAGGGGCGCCGCCGCACGGGCGGGACGGCCCGGCGGAAGGCCGGGGGCGCGTAGGCGGTCATGGGCTGGAGCCGGTACGCGGAGGGGAGCTGCCGTGCGGCTCCGGCGCGGGGTCCGGCGGCCGGGCCCGCCGCTCCCCCGCTGCCGCCGGGCGCTCCGGCGGGGGCGGGGGCCGGGTCACGGTCGGAGGAGGCGGGGGCGAACCGGTCCGCGGTGAGGACGCCGACCGTGGCGGTGGCCCCGAGGGCGGCGGCGAGGCGCAGCACCGCCCGGCGCCCCATGGGCATCTGATCCTTTTTCATGACCAATGGTTCGTACGGGCGAAGCACGGTGCGGCCGAGCGACACCGGCCACCGCTCCGAATGCACCCGCCCGGCCGACACCCGGGGCGCCGGCGGGCGGGGCCGCACCCCCACCGATGGGCCTACTTGCCCATGACCAGGCCGTCCTGGCCGGCCCCGCGGGCGAGGACCACCTGGCGGATGACGTCCCGGATGCCGGCGTGCCGGGGGTCGCCGCCGTCGGAGGCGCCGAGGTTGACGACCCGGCCGCGGCCCGTGTCGTACCACTGCGGCACGAACTCCGCCTTGGTGACCTCCCAGCGCCCGCCCGGCCGGGCGGGCGGGGCGAAGGTGAACCGGCCGAGGGTGCCCTGGTTGCCGCGCGGGTCGTAGGCGCCCACGTGGTTGATCATGTCGCCGGCGATCTGGTCGCCCATGCCGTAGACGACCCAGGTGCCGTTGACCTTCTCGTACGCCTGCGGCACGTGGGCGTGCGTGCCGATGATCAGGTCGATGTCGGGGCGGCCGCCGGTCCGTGAGGCGGTGAGGGTACGGGCGAGGGTGAGCTGGCGCTCGTCCGGCTCGGTCTGCCACTCGGTGCCCCAGTGGAGGCTGACCACCACCACGTCGGCACCGGCCGCGCGGGCGGCCCGGGCGTCCGCGATCACCTTCGCCTCGTCGATGAGATTGACCGCCCAGGGCTGTCCTTCGGGCAGCGGACGGCCGTTGGTGTCGTAGGTGTAGGCGAGCTGGGCCACCGTGGCACCGCCCGCCGTGAGCAGCGTCGGCCGGGCGGCCTCCTCCGCGGTCCGGGCGGAGCCCGCGTGGCGCACCCCGGCGCGGTCGAGGGCGTCGAGGGTGCGGCGCAGTCCGGCGGCGCCGTCGTCGAGGGTGTGGTTGGAGGCGGTGGAGCAGGAGTCGTAGCCGGTGGTCCGGAGGGCGGCGGCGATCTCCGGCGGCGACTTGAAGGACGGGTAGCCGGTGTAGGGGCCGCCGGGCTCGCCGTAGACGGTCTCCATGTGGCAGATGGCCAGGTCGGCCGCGGAGACGACGGGCCGCACCCCGGAGAGCATCGGCGTGAAGTCGTAGCCGTCGCCGCCCGCGTCCTGGGCGGCGCGGCGGATGATCGAGTCGTGCGGGAGGACGTCGCCGGAGGCGATGAGGGTGAAGCCCGCGGGCGCGGAGGCTCCACCGGGGGCGGCGGAGGGCGCGGGCCCGGCGGACCGGCCGCTCGGGGCGCCTTCCGGGGTGGGGGCCGCGCCGCTCAGGGTGGTCCCTCCCCCGCAGCCGGACGCCGTCGCGGCGAGGAGGACGGCGGCGAGGGCCACCGCCCGGGGTCTGGTTCGTGAGGTCATCTGAGCTCCACCCGATTTTTGAGGATGAACATCTGTTCTGATGAATTGATCTCTCGGGAAAGCCTCAGTCAAGGGTCAAAGCCGTATAAGTAAGGAAACCCGCTAAAACGGACGCATCCTCTCCATTCGATCTTTCGCCGTACCACTCGCCGCTCGGTGCGACCGTTCGTCGCACGCCTTTGTCCGTTCTCTGTCGCTCGTCGCCTGCATGGGTTCGGATACGGCCCGGAACGACGACGCACCGGGAAAGGCGGGCAGCATGACGACGGCGACGAGAGCGACCACCGACGAGCGGACCCTGGAGGAACTGCAGCGGGACCACGGCCCGGCGCTGCTGTCCTTCCTGCTCGGCCTGACCTACGGCGACCGGCAGCGGGCCGAGGACCTCGCGCAGGAGACGCTGGTCAGGGCCTGGCTGCACCCGGAGGCCTTCGACGGGCCCTACGACTCGATCCGGCCGTGGCTGTTCACCGTGGCCCGCCGGCTCGCCATCGACGCCCGCCGCTCGCGCCTCGCCCGCCCGGCCGAGATCGGCGACGGCGTCCTCGCCGTGACCCCCGACCCCGCCGACCCCACCACCTCGGCCGAGGCGGCGCTCGACGTCCGGGCCGCCGTACGGGAACTGAGCCCCGAACACCGCGCGGTACTGGTGCGGCTCTACTTCCACGGACTGACCGTCAACGAGGCCGCCGTCGACCTCGGCATCCCCGCCGGGACCGTCAAATCGCGTTCCCACTACGCGCTGCGGCAGCTGGGCCGTTCCCTGCCCGGCTACCGGCCGCGCCGCGCGGGCGTTGCCCGGGCACGCGCCGGAGCCCCACAATGACGCCGTGACGCTGACACTCGCCGCCGCGGACAAGATCCTCGCCGACAACTTCGCCCCCTGGGTGCTCGACCTGGGGCTCTCGGTCGCCTCCGTCGACGGCCACGAGGCGGTCCTCCGCCTGCCGTGGTCCCCACGCCTCGCCCGGGAGGGCGGGAGCCTCTCCGGTCAGGCCCTGATGGCCGCGGCGGACACCGCCACCGTGATCGCGGTGTCGGCGGCCCGCGGCGGCTTCGTCCCCATGACGACGGTGCAGCAGTCGATCACCTTCCAGCGGGCGGTGACCGGCACGGACGTCCTCGTCCGGGCCCGGCTGACCAAGGCGGGCCGCCGGATGGCCTTCGCCGACATCGTCATGACGGCGGAGGGATCGGACGAACCCGCCGCCCACGCCACCGCGGTGTACGCGCTCCTCGGCTGAGCCCGCCCCCTCCCCCTCGCGTCCCAGCGGCCCCCGCTTTCCCAACGGCACCGATCCGGCCGGAGAACGTATCCGAAACCACACGGGCGAGTTGAGCAAAGCGGGACCCCCGGGCGCCCTTCCCGGAGGAAGCTCTCCCCCGGGACCCCGAGTCCGGGTCCCGCGACGTCCGGGAGAAGGTGGGAGCGTTGCCGCCCGAGAGAACGAACGGCGCCGGCGGTACGGGCGGCGGTCTCGCCGTCCCGATGGCCTGGCTGTGCGCCGACTGTCTGTCCGACGAACTGCTGCGTGCCGCCGGTCTCGTCCCGCCCGGCTCCCTGGAGTTCCGGGCGGGACGCCAGGCCCTCGCGCTCACCGTCCACCTGTCGCTCCCGCCGGACGCCCCCGACTCCGCGGCGCGCGACGGGGCCGCCGGACGCGCCGACGCGTGGCTGCGGCGCACCGCCCACGCCCGCGGCTGGGCGGCCTGGGTGGAGGAGCGGATCGCCCGCCGTCCCGCCGCCGGAGGCGAGGACCCCGACCTCGACCTGGCGCGGAACACCTGGCGGACCCTGAACGGGACCTGGATGCGCGCCGCCGACCTCGAAGGCCCCGCCGCGACCGGCCCGGGCTGCCGCGTCGACGAGTCGGTGCAGGTGTGGCTGCCCGCCTGGGAGCTGGGACTGCCGCTCGCCCACCTCGCGCTGCGCCTGCGCTGAACGGGACGCGGCCCGAGCCGTCGCACGCCGGGCTCAGGGGGCCGAAGGGTGCACGCCCGAGCGGTACTTGGGAATGCGTACCGTCACCTTCATGCCCGCGCCGAGCCCCGTCTCGATGACCAGGCCGTGCTCCTGCCCGTACACCTGCCGCAGCCGCTCGTCGACGTTGGAGAGGCCGATGCCGGACCCGGCCGGGTGCTCGCCGCGCAGGACGGCGCGCAGGAGCTCCGGGTCCATGCCCACGCCGTCGTCCTCGACCGTCACCACCGCCTCGGCGCCCGCGTCCCGGGCGGCGATGGTCACCCGGCAGCCGCGCTCCCGGTCCTGGAGGCCGTGCTTGACCGCGTTCTCCACCAGGGGCTGGAGGCACAGGAACGGCAGGGTCACCGGCAGCACCTCGGGAGCGATCTGGAGGGTCACCTTCAGACGGTCGCCGAAGCGTGCCCCGGCGAGCGCCAGGTACTGCTCGATGGAGCGCAGTTCGTCGGCGAGCTGGGCGAACTCGCCGTGCCGCCGGAAGGAGTAGCGGGTGAAGTCGGCGAACTCCAGGAGGAGTTCACGGGCCCGCTCCGGGTCGGTGCGGACGAAGGAGGCGATGGCGGCGAGGGAGTTGAAGATGAAGTGCGGCGAGATCTGGGCCCGCAGTGCCCTGATCTCGGCCTCCACGATCCGGGGGCGGGAGCGGTCCAGCTCGGACAGTTCCAGCTGTACGGAGACCCACCGGGCGACCTCGGTCGCGGCCCGCACCAGGACGGCCGACTCGCGCGAGCCGTAGGCGACGAGCGCGCCGAGGACACCGTCCTCGGCGGTGAGGGGGGCGACGACGGCCCAGCGCAGCGGGCAGGCCGGGTCGGTGCAGTCCGCCCGGGCGGACCTGCTGCGGCCGGTCTCCAGGGTCTCGGCGACCAGGGCCCGCACACGTTCCCGGTGGTGGTTCTCCCCCGGGCCGTCCCAGGCGAGGACGGCGCCGCGATCGGTGAGGCAGAGGGCCTCGGTGCCGAGCAGGGAGCGAAGGGTCCGGGCGGCGCGGCCCGCGGTCTCGCCGGTGAGCCCCGCGCGCAGGGGCGGGGCGGCGAGGGAGGCGGTGTGGAGGGTGTGGAAGGTGGCCCGTTCGACCGGTGTGCCGAGGTCGAGGTCGGCGGCGGCGTGCCCGCGCCGGGCGGTGAGACGGCCGAGGACGTACCCGGCGGCCAGGAGTACGGCCCCGGCGGCGGACCCGGCGGCCAGGACGGTGCCGCTCATCGGCGCACCCCCTCGGGGACGGGTGCGGCGAACTCCTCCGGCAGGTGGAGGCGGGCCAGGAGCGCCGGGGTGCCGGCCGGGACGCGGCGCGGGGTGGCGAGCGAGACGAGGACCATGCCGAGGAAGCCGAGCGGCACCGACCAGACGGCCGGCCAGGCCATGAGCGTGTGCGCCCAGCCGGCGGGGGCGAGCCCGGCCCGGGTCGCCATGACGGCGGCGAGGGCGGAGCCGCCGCCCAGGAGCAGTCCGGCCATGGCGCCCGGCGGGGTGAGACGGCGCCACCAGATGCCGAGGACGAGGAGCGGGCAGAAGGAGGAGGCGGAGACGGCGAAGGCGAGGCCCACGGCGTCGGCGACCGGCACCTTGGACGCGACGACCCCCGCGCCCAGCGGGACGGCGGTGGCGAGCAGGGTCGCGAGGCGGAAGTGCCGTACGCCCCGGGAGGGCAGCACGTCCTGGGTGAGGACACCGGCGACGGACATGGTGAGGCCGGAGGCGGTGGAGAGGAAGGCGGCGAAGGCCCCGCCGGCGAGGAGCGCGCCCAGCAGGTCCCCGAGGAGGCCGCCGAGGACCCGGTCGGGCAGGACGAGCACGGCGGCGTCTGCCGATCCGGTGAGGGCGAGTTCGGGCGCGTACACCCGGCCGAGGGCGCCGTAGAGCGGAGGCAGCAGGTAGAAGGCGCCGACGAGTCCGAGGACGACGAGGGTGGTGCGGCGGGCGGCCCGGCCGTGGGGGCTGGTGTAGAAGCGGACGGCGACGTGCGGCAGTCCCATGGTGCCGAGGAAGGTGGCGAGGATCAGCCCGTACGTGGCGTACAGCTGGTGGCCGTCGTGCCCGCCCGCGAGCGGCTGGGACCAGCCGGGCGAGGCGAGCGGGGCGTCGCCGCGGACCACGTCCGGGGACAGGCCGGCGGCCCGTTCGGGGACCCGGGTGCCGGGGGCGAAGGCGAGTTCGGTGCCGGCGAGGACGTGGTGGGTGCCGGGGGCGAGGGTGACGGTCCGGCGGTCGTGGCGGACGGAGTCCACGCTGCCGGTCACGGTGACCGTGAGCGGCGCGTCGAGGCCGATCCGTACGGTGTCGGCGAGCCGCACGACCGTGTGCTCGCGCAGCGCGGCGGGGGCGTCGAAACGGGCGCGCGGCGCGCCGTCGCCGAACCAGGCGGTGAGGAGGAAGACCGCGGGGACGAGCAGGGCGGTGAGTTTCAGCCAGTACTGGAAGGCCTGGACGAAGGTGATGCTGCGCATGCCGCCGGCGGCGACGGTGCCGGTGACGACGAGCGCGACGATCAGCCCGCCGGCCCAGTCGGGGGCGCCGGTGAGGATCTCCAGAGTGAGGCCGGCGCCCTGGAGCTGCGGCAGCAGGTAGAGCCAGCCGATGCCGACGACGAAGAGGCTGGCGAGACGGCGGGCGGCCGGTGACTCGAGGCGCGCCTCGGCGAAGTCGGAGAGGGTGTACGCGCCGGACCGGCGCAAGGGGGCGGCGACCAGCACGAGCAGGACGAGGTAGCCGGCGGTGTAGCCGACCGGGTACCAGAGCATGGCGGGGCCCTGGACGAGGACGAGGCCCGCGATGCCGAGGAAGGAGGCGGCGGAGAGGTACTCGCCGCTGATGGCGGCGGCGTTGAGGCCGGGCCGGACGGTGCGGGAGGCGACGTAGAAGTCGGAGGTGGTGCGGGAGATCCGCAGCCCGAGGGCGCCGATGAGGACGGTGGCGAGGACGACGGCGGTGACGGCGACGACCGCGTAGGTGTGGTTCGGGTTCATCCGGGGCGGTTCACCGTTCGACGAGGCCGGTGAAGTCCCGTTCGTTGGCCTCGGCGCGGCGGACGTACCAGTGGGCGACGGCCCACACCACCGGGTACACGCCGACCCCGAGCACGCCCCACACCACCGCCTCGGGGGCGGGCAGCGCGAGCAGCAGCGGCAGGGTGCCGACCAGCAGGGCAAGGGCTCCGAGGGCGGTGAGCGCGGCCCGGAGCTGGCTGCGCATCAGGGCGCGGACGTAGGTGTGGCCGAGGGTGGTCTGCTCGTCGATCTCGGAGCGGGCCGGGGGGTGGACCGGGCGGCGGGCGGCGGGCCGGGGCGGCGTTCCGCCGGCGTGGGCGGAGGCGTGGGTGACGGTCTCGCGCCGGGGTCTGCGCGGCGGGTGGTGCTCGGACATCACGGTCCGCTCCGGCATCTCTCGACGGCTCTTGACGGGGGACGGCGGGCGGTGCGGCCCTGACGTCGCGTGGAGTCTACGCAGCGTGCCGCGGCGGCGGTAGGTGTACGGGGCGGGGCCCGGGCCCACGGCGGCACGGCTCAGGCGCCGGCCCGGCGCAGGAGCAGGTCCCGCAGCTGGCGGGCGTGGCGGCGGCTGACGGCGAGGTCGGTGCCGCCGATCCGTACGGTCGTCGCACCGCCGTCGAGCCGCAGTTCCTCGACGCGGGCGAGGGCGACGAGGTGGCTGCGGTGGATGCGGACGAAGCCCCGGGGCGCCCAGCGCTCCTCCAGGGTGGAGAGCGGGATGCGGACGAGGTGGCTGCCCTGGGCGGTGTGGAGGCGGGCGTAGTCGCCGTGGGCCTCGACGTAGGCGATGTCGTCGACCGCGACGAACCGGGTGACGCCGCCGAGTTCCACCGGGATCTGCTCCGGGGCGGGCGGGGCGGCGGGCGCGCCGGCCGCGTGGACCAGTTCGTGGACGCGGCGGACGGCCTCGGCGAGGCGTTCGCGGCGCACGGGCTTGAGGACGTAGTCGACGGCCTTCAGGTCGAACGCCTGGAGGGCGAAGCCCTCGTGGGCGGTGACGAAGACGACGAGCGGGGGGCGGGCGAAGCCGGCGAGGAGCCGGGCGACGTCCAGGCCGGTGAGGCCGGGCATGTGGATGTCGAGGAAGACGACGTCGACGGCGTCCTCGCCGCCGGGGCCGGCCTCCAGGGCGCGCCCGATCCTGCGGAGCGCGGCGGTGGCGTCGCCCGCTCCCTCCGCGGTGCGCACGCGCGGGTCGGCGCGCAGCAGGTAGAGCAGCTCCCCGAGGGCGGGTTCCTCGTCGTCGACGGCCAGTACGCGCAGCATGCGCGGGAGTCTAGGCGAGGGGCGGCGGGCGCTATTTGAGCAGTTTCGACAGGCGCCGGTCGGCGAGGATCTTTCCGCCGGTCTGGCAGGTGGGGCAGTACTGGAGGGAGGAGTCGCTGAAGGAGACCTCGCGGACGGTGTCGCCGCAGACGGGGCAGGGCTGCCCGGTGCGGCCGTGGACGCGCAGGCCGCTCTTCTTCTCGGCCTTGAGCTTGCCGGCGGCGAGGCCGCGTGAGCGTTCGACGGCTTCGCCGAGGGTGGTGCGCAGGGCGGTCCAGAGGGCGGTGGTCTCCTCGGGCGTGAGGTTCTGGGTCGGTTTGAACGGGGAGATCCGCGCGGCGTGGAGGATCTCGTCGCTGTAGGCGTTGCCGATGCCCGCGATGAGGCTCTGGTCGCGCAGCACGCCCTTGATCCGGCGGCGTTCGCCGGCGAGGAGCGCGGCGAACTCCTCCGGCCCGAAGTCCTCCGCGAGCGGGTCGGGGCCGAGGCGTGCGACGCCGGGCACCTCGCGGGGGTCGCGTACGAGGTGGACGGCGAGGCGTTTGGTGGTGCCGGCCTCGGTGAGGTCGAAGCCGTCGCCGCCGGCGAGCGCGGTGCGCAGGGCGAGGGGCCCCTTGCCGGGGCGGGGCGGTCCGGAGGGCAGCGGGTCCTGCCAGCGGAGCCATCCCGCCCGTGCCAGGTGGACCAGCAGGTGCAGTTCGCCGCCGGGGTCGCCGCTGAGGGTGAGGTCGAGGAATTTGCCGTGCCGGCCGACCGCCGTGACCTCGGTGCCCTCGGCCGCGCCCAGGGGCGGGTCGTACGTCTTGAGGACGCTGATCGCGACGGGCAGGACACGGACGATCTCCTTGCCCACCAGGTGGGTGTCGAGGAAGTCCCGCAGTGCTTCCACCTCGGGGAGTTCGGGCATGGCTCCACCTTGCCGCACGGGGCGCCGGAACGCTTCCCGGCGTTGTCCGGGCGGGCTCTCAGAGCGTGTCGCCGGCGGGGTCCGCGCGGGTTTCCGCCGGTGGGTCGAGCAGGTCCAGTTCGCCGGTGAGGGCCGCGGCGAGGGCCTCCGGGTCGGGGACGGCCACTCCGTCGGCGACGAGACCGACGTGGACGTGGCCGCCGTAGGGGGACATGGCGACGGCGAGGGACTGGCCACGGGCGAGCGGTGCCATGGGGAAGAGGGCCTGGAGCGGGGCGCCCCCCAGGGAGAGGGCGGAGCGGGGCAGCGGGACCTGGGTGACGAGGAGGTCGAAGAGGAGCCGGGCGGCGCCGGAGGCGAGAGGTGCGCCGAAGCGGTGGGCGAGGGGGTGGAGCCGGTCGGCGAGGAGGGCCACGGCGCCGGCGCCCCGGTGGGGTCCCGCCGCCTTGTTGCGGTCCATGGCCCGGCGGACGGCAGCCAGCCGGGCGGCCGGGTCGGGTTCGGTGACGGGCAGGTCGACGAGGTAGCCGGAGAGGCTGTTGCCGGGGCCCGCGGTGACGCCGGGGCGGCGGCGCGAGACGGGGACCAGGGCGCGGGGGTCGGCGCCGGGCAGCGGCAGACCGCGGCCGTCGATCCAGCGGCGGAGGGCTCCGGCGACGACGGCGAGCAGGACGTCGTTGGCCGTGCCGCCCGAGGTGCGGCGGATCCGGTGGATCCGGTCCAGGGGCAGCGTGGCGGTGGCGATGCGGCGGGTGCCGCTGGACTCGGCGGCGAGGGCGGCGGTGGCCCGCGCGTCGAGCCGGCCGGCGCGGACGACGGAGGCGCCGACCTCGACCGCCCGGCCGAGGTCGCCGATCCGGTCGCGGGCGATGCCGAGGAGCCGGCCGGGGCCGGGGAGCCAGGAGCGGTGCGGTTCGGACCGGGGACGGGCTCCGGGGGCGGTGCGGCGGCCGCCGGCGATCTCGTCGAAGATGCCGGCGCCGATGGCCACGGCCCGCATGCCGTCGGCGAGCGCGTGGTGCAGTTTGACGAGGACGGCGAAGGAGCCGTCGGGGGCGCCGCTGAGCAGGTACATCTCCCAGGGCGGCAGGCCGCGGGCGACCGGGCGTTCCATGAGTGCGGCGGCGAGCCGGGTGGCCTCGGCCCGGAAGTCGGCGCCGCTCAGGGCGATCTCGTGGACGTGGCGGCGTACGTCGAAGTCGGGGTCGGGTGCCCAGGCGGCGCCGCCGACGGGGAGGAGGACGTCCTGGACGCGGGTGCGCAGGCGGGGGACGGCGGCGGCGCGGCGGGCGAGGAGGGAGAGGAGGTCCGGGGGCCCGGGGTCGCCGGCGGTCGGCGCGGGTGGGGGCCCGAAGTGGGCGAGGGCGCCGAGGTGGAGCGGGTGGGCGGGGGATTCCAGATGCCAGAAGGCCAGGTCGAGCGGGGCCAGAAGCTCGCTGCTCACAGTGTCCTCACGTACGGCGCGGAGGGGCGGGAGAACGAAGTCAATCGCGTACTGTCAGTTACGGTCAAGTACGCTCGGTTAACACTCCGTTCGCATCCGCTTCCGGCCGCACCTCGATCGGCGTGCGTCATCGGTCGGAGGTCTCCGTCAGGACGAACTCGCACCACACGCACTTGCCGCCGCCCCGGGACTCGACGCCCCACGCGTCGGAGATCTGCTCCACCAGGAACAGCCCCCGGCCCGACACCCCGGCCTCCCCCGCCTCGCGGCGGCGCGGCAGGGCGCTGGAGCGGTCCTCGACCTCGACCCGTATGCGCCGCCCCGCGCCGGAGGGGGTGACCCGCAGGGTGACGACGGCGCCACCGTCGGTGTGCATGAGCGCGTTCGTCATGAGTTCGTCGGCGGCCAGCTCGATCTCGAAGGCGCGTTCCCCGCCGCCCCAGGCTCGGACGGCCGCCCTGATCATGTGGCGGGCCGAACTCAGCGCCTCCGGGTCGCTCTGCGCCACGTGCTGCCGGAAACGGCCGCCCGCCCTGCCCGGCTGCGCACCGCGCCGGCGCAGCAGCAGGATGGCGACGTCGTCCTCGCCGCCCCGGTCCGCGACCACGTCGCAGAGGTGGTCGGCGAGGAGCTGGAGGTCGGCGGGGCCCCGCCGGACGAGGGAGGAGAGCCACTGGAGGCCCTCGTCCAGGTCGGCGCCCGGTTTCTCCACCAGCCCGTCGGTGTAGAGCATGAGGGTCTGGCCGGCGTCCAGGTCGAGCGTGGTCACGGGGTAGTCGAGGCGCCCGAACTCGGCGGAGAGGCCGAGCGGCAGACCGCCCTCCACCGGCAGCCTGCGGCAGCTGCCGTCGGGCTCCCTCAGCAGCGGGTCGACATGGCCGGCCCGGACCACCTGGACCACCCCGGTGCCGAGGTCGGCCTCCGCGTAGGTGCAGGTGGCGAAGCGGTCGGTGTCGAGTTCGTGGAGGAAGACGGAGGCCCGGGCCATCACGGTGGCGGGGGTGTGCCCCTCGGCCGCGTAGGCCCGCAGCACGATCCGCAGCTGTCCCATGACGGCCGCCGCGTGCGTGTCGTGGCCCTGGACGTCGCCGATGACGGCGCCGACCCGCCCGCCGGGAAGCGGGATGACGTCGTACCAGTCGCCGCCGATGTCCCGGCCGAGGCGGGCCGAGCGGTAGCGGACGGCGACCTGCGCGCCGGGCACCTGGGGGATGCGGCGGGGCAGCATCGCCTGCTGGAGCCCCTCCGCCAGGTCGTGCTCCTGCTCGTACAGCATCGCGCGCTGGAGGCTCTGGGCGATGCTGCTGCCGAGGGCGACGAGCAGGGTCCGTTCGTCCTCGCTGAAGCCGGTCCGGTCGCTGTAGAGCAGACCGAGGGCGCCGATCGGGCGGGCCTGGGCGACGAGCGGGAGATAGGCGGCGGAGGTGATGCCGAGGCCGCTGATGTGCGGCCAGAGGACCGGGTACGACTCGGCGAAGTCGCGCGCGGACTCGATGAACCGGGGCCGCAGGGTGCGGATCACCTCGCTCATCGGGTACGGCTCGTCCACCCGGGTGAAGCGGGTGCCCGGCACGAACGCGCCGGCCGGCCCCTCCGCGACGAGGTGGATGCGGCCCGCCTCGAGGAGGCCCATGACGAGGCTCGCGGCCCCGAAGTGTTCGAGGGCCTGGGAGTCGTCGAGGAGGTCGATGACGTCCTGCACGGTCCTGGCGTAGGCGAGGGCGGCGGTGGTGCCCTCCACCACCCCGGCGCGTTTGCGGCGCCCCTCGTCGAGCCCCAGCCGCGCGGCGGACTCGGTGAGCTCGTGGGTGGCGTCACGGAGCACGCCGACGATGCGGACCGGCCGTCCGGTGGGGTCGCGCTCCACGATGCCCTGGGTGTGGGTCCACTGGTGGGATCCGTCGCGGCGCCGGATGCGGAAGTACGCGCCGTACTCCTGGCTGCCGTCCTTGAGCGCCTGCGCCACGAGGGTGTCGAGGCGGCGCCCCTCGTCGGGCAGGACGCGGACGCCGAGGCTCTCGGGCCGGTCGTCGTAGTCGGCCCGGTCCATGTCGAAGACCTCGAGGGCGGCGTCGTCCATGGCCATGGTGCCGGTGAGCAGGTCCCAGTCGAAACCGCCCATGCGGAAGGCCGAGCCGTAGCGCTCCAGGATGGGCGCCCCCGCCCGGTCCGCCGCCGGCGCGCGGCCGCCGCGCCCGGGCGTCCGCCCGCCCGCTCCACCCTCGTTCATGGGGCCACGCTAGGCGCGGCGTGGGCGCCGCGCACCACGAAGATCCGTCGCATCACCGTCGCTCCTCACCCCGGGAAGGTCTCGGGCGGAACGTCGCCGGAGGGGTCCGGGTACGGGTCGGCGGAGGATTCCGGGTACGGCTCGGGCCGCTGCGGCAGCCCGGGCTCGGCGGGGTCACCGGGCGCGACCGGTTCGGCCCAGGGGTCGGCGGGGTCGGCGGGATCCGGGACGACGGGCATGTCGGGGACCTCGGGGGTGTCGGGCATCGGCGGCAGCTCGGGGTCGGCCGGCTGTTCCTCGGGCGCGGGCGTGCTGGGGTCCGGGGACGAGGGGTCGGGCTCGGGCGGCGACGCCGGGCCGGACCCGGTCGGGTCGGGGGTGGTCGGAGCGGGCTCCGCGCCGTCGGGGGACGGGGCGTCGGGGGTGGGCGTACCGGTCAGGTGGCAGGTGTCGGGGTCGCACTCCGGCGGCTTCGCGGGGGCGCGGTCCTCGGCGCCGTCGCTGCCGATGCGCCGTTCGATCCAGCGGCCGTCGACGAGGTTCACGATGACCAGGCTGGTGACGACGGTGCTCGTCGGCCGGACCACGACGATCCGCTCGGGGTCGAAGCCGCTCCAGGGGTCACCCCGGTGGACGCCGCCGGCGGCGGGGGCGGGGCCGCGAAGCGGGTTGCCGCAGGCGCAGCGGACGCGCGGGGCGCCGTACCGGTCGACGAGGACGGCCGTGCCGGCCTGGAGCACCGAGGGGAAGGCGGTGACCTTTCCGTCACGGTAGCGGTGGTTGGTGACCCTGGTGTCGACGCGCAGGACGACGGGGGTCAGCCCGCGCAGCCAGCCTCCGACGTGCGCCTCGGGGATGCCGGCGGCCTCGGCGAAGGCGCGGGTCCGGTCCCGGTCGGAGGTGAGGGAGGTGATCTGCCGTTCGACGTCGCAGCTGGCGCGGGAGCGGACGCCGCCGTACAGGCCGGGGGCGGAACCGGTGACCTCGCGGGGTCCGTCGGGACCGGAGCTCGGGGCCGGCGGAGGGGAGGCCTGGGCCGTGTCGGTGCGGGCGGTGGAGGCGGTGAAGGGATCGGGACCGGGGGCGGCGAGAGGCTGGAGGACGATGTCGTCGGCCGCCGCCGGGGAGGCAGGCGCGGCCGGTTCGCCTCCGTTGCCGGCGCGGTCGGCGGAGCAGCCGGCGAGGAGCAGGGCCGTGGCGGTCGAGACGGCGGCGAGCGCGGCGCGGATGCCCGGGCGGCGCCTGCCGTGGGGGCGGGCGGGGGGTGTCGGGGGCGGGGCGGGGGTCGCCCGCGTCGGGGGTGTGGCTGAGGGCACCTGGTTCTCCCGTTGTCTCTCCCCGGCGCGCGTCCGGCGGCCGGCGCCCGGGTCACGGCCGGTCCTTCATGTCTGTCGCAGGGCGCGGCGCCCCGCAAGCGGAGGGCCGCCGACCGGGGCGCTTCGAGGGTGCCGTCCGGGTCGTCGGCGCCGTCCGGCGCTTCACGGGTGCCGTCCGGGTCGGCGCGGGACCACCCCTCTCCGGTGCCACGACCCCCCCTCTCTTGAACACGTTCAAGAGAGGATCTACGCTCGACCCATCGGTTGAACGCGTTCAAGTCGAAGGTGGTGGGGCGTGTCCACGCTGTCGTTCCTCGTGAATCCGGTCGTGGCGCTCGGCATGCTGTGGGTCGTGCCGACCGGCCTCGCCCTGCTCGGCGGGCCGCGCCCGCCGGCCCTGGACCGCCTCCGTCGGGTCTGGCCGCTACCGGCCCTGCCGGGCGCGGTCTGCCTGTGGCTCCCCCGCTCGGAAGCGGCGGCCGCCCTCGCCGCCGTCTACGCCCTCGCCACCCTGGCCCTGGCGCTGCAGGCGCCGGCCCGGCTGCGCCTCACCCGCTCCCTCCGGCCCCGGGAGATCGCCGTCCTCACCGCGCTGGTCTCGCCCTCGGTCGCCGGCACCGCGCTGGTCGCCGAGCGGGCGGGGCACCCCTTGTTCGGATTCGACCTGGACCTCCTCGCGCTGACCGTGCCGCACTTCCACTTCGCGGGCTTCGCCGCCGCCCTGGTCGCCGGGCTCGTCCACCGGACCTCGGACGGGCCCGCCGCCCGCTTCGCCGCGCTGAGCGTGCCCGCCGGCACCCTGCTCGTCCTGATCGGCTACTTCGTGAACGACGGGACGGAACTGGCCGGCGCCGTCGTCCTGACCGCCGGGATGACGGCGGTCGCGGTCCTCACCCTGCGGGAACGCCGGG
Source organism: Streptomyces sp. NPDC012827 (assembly GCF_042900905.1). Taxonomy (NCBI): domain Bacteria; kingdom Bacillati; phylum Actinomycetota; class Actinomycetes; order Kitasatosporales; family Streptomycetaceae; genus Streptomyces; species Streptomyces sp. NPDC012827. The sequence goes on from NZ_JBIBBY010000008.1 coordinate 134,871, forward strand.
ACATCGCGGCCGACCCCGCGACCAGGGCGCTGCTCGCCGTCTCGGCCCTGGTCCTCGCGGCGACCATGGTGCTCGCGCTCAGCTGGGCGCTGGGCGAGGCGACCGGACTGCCGCACCCGAGCCTGACGTGGATGGCCGCCACCCACGGCCTCGGCAACGCCCTCGGCTTCGCCGTCTGCGCCCTGCTCGCCCGGCGCCGCCTCCTCCAGGAGCACGGCGCCCGCCCGGCGCCCCTGTCCACCCCCGGGGCGGAGCCGGAGACCGACCCCGGCACCCTGACCCGACCCCGCCCGTGATCCCACCGCGACCGATCGGAGCTTCCGCCATGACCCGCCTCCTGCACGACCTCGCCCGCCCCTCCGGCCCCTCCCGCCGCGCCGAGCCGGCCCTCAGCTACCGCGAGGTAGGCGCCACCCGTACCCCGGGCGCACTGCCCGGCGGCTACCACCATCTGCGCCACAGCGCGGTGGTCGGCCACGGGCCCGCCGCCTTCGCGGCCGCCCGGGACGCCGTCACCACCTGGCGGCTGCACCGGTCCTCCGGCGCGCGGGTCGACGCCGACGCCCGCCGGGCCGCCCCCGGGGCCCGGGTGACGGTCTCCGCCGGCCTCGGCCGGCTGCGGCTGGGCGTGCCGTGCGTGGTGATCTGGACGGTGTACGAGGAGCGGCGGGCCGGCTTCGCCTACGGCACCCTGACCGGGCACCCGGAGTCCGGTGAGGAGTCCTTCGTGGTGGAGCTCTCCGAGGACGGGACCGTCCGGTTCACCGTCACCGCCTTCAGCCGTCCCGCCGCCTGGTACACGCGCCTCGGCGGACCGCTGGTCCCGCTCCTCCAGCGCGCGTACGCCCGCCGGCTCGGCCGGACGCTGCGCCGTCTCGTCCGGACGTGACGCCGGGCCGATACTGGAGGCGATGGAGTGGTTCACCGCACCCGAGTACGGGCTGAGCCGGATCGTCTTCCAGCGGGGCCTGGCCGCCTTGTACTGCGTGGCGTTCCTGTCGGCCGCCCTGCAGTTCCGCGCGCTCATCGGCGAGCGCGGGATGCTTCCCGTACCGGAATACCTGCGCCGGACGGACCCGCGCCGCGCGCCCTCACTGTTCCGTCGGCGCTACTCCGACCGGCTGTTCGCGGCCGTGGCGTGGTCCGGTGCCGCGCTGGCGCTCGCGATGGCGGCCGGCGCCGGGGACGCCGTACCGCTGCCGGTCTCCATGCTGCTGTGGCTGCTGCTGTGGGGCGCGTACCTGTCGATCGTGAACGTGGGCCAGACCTGGTACGCCTTCGGCTGGGAGTCGCTGCTCCTGGAGACCGGGTTCCTCGCGGTCTTCCTCGGCAACGACGAGACCGGGCCGCCCGTCCTCGTGCTCTTCCTGCTGCGCTGGCTGCTGTTCCGGGTGGAGTTCGGCGCCGGGCTGATCAAGCTGCGGGGGGACCGGTGCTGGCGTGATCTGACCTGTCTGCACCACCACCATGAGACACAGCCGATGCCCGGCCCGCTGAGCTGGTTCTTCCACCATCTGCCGGGGCCTCTGCACAAGGTCGAGGTGGCCGCCAACCACGTGGTGCAGCTCGGCGTGCCGTTCCTCCTCTTCGCTCCGCAGCCGGTGGCCACGGTGGCGGCCTGTCTGATGATCGCCACCCAGCTGTGGCTGGTGCTCTCGGGCAACTTCGCGTGGCTGAACTGGCTCACCATCGTGATCGCCGTCGCGGCGGTGGACGCCTCCGCCTTCGCGGGGGCCCCGTCGCGGCCCGATCCTCCCGTCTGGTACGTCGTCCTGGTCCTGGCCGTGACCGTGCTGGTCCTGGTTCGCAGCTACCGCCCGGTGCGCAACCTGCTCTCACGGCGGCAGGTGATGAACCGGTCCTACGACCCGTTCCACCTGGTCAACAGCTACGGGGCCTTCGGCACGGTCGGCCGGGTCCGGTACGAGATCGTCGTCGAGGGCACCGACGCCCCCGTCCCGGGTCCCGACGCGGTGTGGAAGGAGTACGGGTTCAAGGGCAAACCGGGCGACCCGCGCCGGCTGCCCCGGCCCTTCGCCCCCTACCACCTGCGGCTCGACTGGCTCATGTGGTTCGCGGCCCTCTCGCCCGGCTACGCCGAGGACTGGTTCGGGCCCTTCGTGGAACGCCTCCTGGAGGGCGACCGGGACACTCTTCGGCTGCTCGGCCACAACCCCTTCCCGGACGCCCCGCCCGTGTACGTCCGCGCCCGGCTGTACCGCTACCGGTACACGACCTGGCGGGAGCTCCGGGAGACCGGGGCGTGGTGGCACCGCGTACTCGTGCGGGAGTACCTGCCTCCGACCCGGCTGCGGAAGCCGGCGGGGCGGGACTGAACGGCGGACCGTCCGCAGGGTGCGGCGCCCGGACGCGCCGGTGCCCCCGCCCGGGTGGGCGGGGGCACCGTACGGCGGCCGTCGAGGGCCCGCGCCCGGGCGGCGGGCCGGTCGCGGCGGGTCAGTCGATGCCGGGCAGGATGTGGGGCTCGGCGAGGTCGTCCTCGTAGCCCGCGAGCCGGATCGGGGCCGAGCGTGCCCAGACTTCGAGGCTTCCCAGCTCGCCCTTGCGGCGGGTGGACTCGGCTTGTTCGGACGGTCGCGGATCCTGCGTGGTCAGTTCAGTGGTCACCGCGCACTCCTCTGTGTCGCGTATGGGGGAGGACAGGGCCGGTCGGGTCGCGGTGGCGCCGTTGATCGGGCGGGGCCGCGGCCTTGGTGGCAGGCCAGTCCCCCGGAAGGCCGTGAGGACGGTGTGTCTCCTCGGTGGCCGACCGTGGACATCAGAGTAACCAAATGAGCGGGGTTGCGCTCTAGCGGGCTCCGAAGTGTGACGCGTTCGGATGAAGTGAGCCGAAAAGAGCGCTCCACCGGGGGGCGGAACGCTCTTTTCCGGACATGCGCGCGGGGCCGTGGAACGGGCGCCTACCAGTTGGCGGGCGCGTAGTCCTTCAGGAAGACGCCGTACAGGTCCTCGCCCGCCTCGCCGCGCACGACCGGGTCGTAGACGCGGGCCGCGCCGTCGACCAGGTCGAGCGGGGCGTGGAAGCCGGCCTCGGCGAGCCGCAGCTTGTCGTAGTGCGGGCGCTCGTCGGTGATCCAGCCGGTGTCCACCGAGGTCATGAGGATGCCGTCGGTCTCGAACATCTCCTGCGCGCTGGTCCGCGTGACCATGTTCATCGCGGCCTTGGCGGCGTTGGTGTTCGGGTGGCCGGCGCCCTTGTAGCCGCGGCTGAAGACGCCCTCCATGGCGGAGACGTTGACGACGTAGGAGCGTCCGCTGGACGCCTTCCGGGCGGCCTCGGCCATGACCCCGCGCAACTTGCTGATCAGGATGAACGGTGCCGTGTAGTTGCACAGCTGGGTCTCCAGCAGCTCCACCGGGGAGATCTGCTCGATGCTCTGCACCCACGTGTTGGACTCGACGACGTCCGGGAGGAGGCCGCCCGCGTCGATGGCGGTGCCGTCGAGGTGCCGCTCGATGCTGGCGTTGCCGGCGACCAGGGCGAGGTCGGCGACCTTCTGCGCCTCCAGGCCGCTGGTGCCCACGGGCAGCGCGGCGAGACCGTCGACGGCGCCGGAGTTGAAGGCGCCGATGACGTGGTGGGCGGGCAGCTCGCCGGCGGGCAGCGGCGCGCTCTCTCCCTCGACGAGCGCGGCGTACGCGGAGGGGAGGCGGCGCACGGTCTGCGTGGCGTTGTTGATGAGGATGTCCAGCGGGCCGGCGTCGGCGACCTGCTCGGCGAGGGCGACGGCCTGGGCGGGGTCGCGCAGGTCGATGCCGACGACCTCCAGGCGGTGCATCCAGTCCGCGGAGTCCTCCATCGCCTTGAAGCGGCGGATGGCGTCCTTGGGGAAGCGGGTGGTGATGGTGGTGTGGGCGCCGTCGCGCAGCAGCCGCAGCGCGATGTACATGCCGATCTTGGCGCGGCCGCCGGTGAGCAGGGCGCGCTTGCCGGTGAGATCGGCGCGGGCGTCGCGCCTGGCCCGGTTCTCGGCGGCGCACTTCTGGCAGAGCTGGTGGTAGAAGTAGTCGACCTCGACGTACCGCGTCTTGCAGACGTAGCAGGACCGCGGGCGCTGGAGTATGCCGGCGATCCGGCCTTCCTCGGTGGCCGAGGAGGGCAGGATGCCCTCGGTCTCGTCGTCGATCCGCTGGGCGGAGCCGGTGGCGGTCGCCTCGGTGACGGCCCGGTCGTTGGCGGTCTTCGCGGCGCGGCGCTCCTGGCGGCGGCGCTGCTTGACGGTGCGGTAGATGCCGGCGGTGGCGCGCCGGACGGCGATCGCGTCGGGGTGGTCGACCTCCAGCTTGTCGAGCTCCTCCAGGACGCTCAGGCAGACGGCCAGGCGCTCGGGGTCGATGCCCGGCCCGTAGTCCTGGGTTTCTTCGGTCACCGTCATGGCCTTCGTCGTTCCTCGATCGCTCGTACCGTCACTGCTGTCGAAGACGCAACTTTACGGAGCGGGGGGCCGTGCCTCCAAACCCGTTCGGGGGGCGTGGTCGAAGACACAGTCGCCGCACAGGCCGCCGCCGGGGGCGCGGTAGTGGAGGCAGCAGCCGGTCCGGCGCAGGCGCGGTCCCCGGAGAGTTCCTGCGAGGTCGGGGTGGTCGAGGAGGCCGGCGACGAGGGAGGCGGCCCGTCCGGCCGCGTCGGGTCTCCCCTGGGCCCGCGACCAGCGGGTCAGCTCGCGCAGGGCTCCGGCCAGGGCCGAGGCGGCGTTGCCCCACAGGAGCCGGGGGGAGATCCGGCCGTCGCGGCGCAGCGCCGCGTGGAGCGGGACGAGGTGGGCCTCCTGGACGGCGGCGCGCAGATGGGCGACGGTGGCGGGGAGGGTGGCCGAGCCGGACCACCAGAGGTCGTCGGGCGCGGTGAGGGAGCCGTCCCAGTGGAGGTCGGCGGGGTCGAGCTCCGGGAACCGTCCGTGGAGCGCGGCCGGTCCGAGCGCCGTGGACCAGAGCCGGGCGGCGAGCCCGAGGTGGGCGACGGAGGCGGCGACGCGCCGCTCCCTGGTGCCGAGCCGGGCGGAGACGAGGTTCACGCGCGCGGTCAGCGGTCCGTCGTGTCCCGCGTACAGCAGGGCGAGGGGGCGGTGTGCCCCGCCGCCGGAGGGGGGCGTGGCACGCAGGGCGAAGAAGCCGCCCGGCGACGCGCTCCCGTCGGCATCCAGCACTTCTGTCTCCTCCCCCGCCCGGACGTCCGGGCCTCGCCCCCGCTCCTCCTCCCGCCGCTCACAGCGGTGGTGCGGCCCCGCCGCCACTCCTGCCGCCCCAGGGCAAGGCTTGGTCATGGCTTGCCCAAGCCGGTGCGCCGGCGCGGAGCCCACCGTAACGCTCGGGGCATGACTTCTTCGACGTCCTCCGCGTCCCCGTCCTCCCCCGCCCCCTCGTCGCCGCCCGCCCCCGCACCGGTGGGCGGCGGGCGGCGCGGGGTGCTCGCCCTCGGTCTCGCGGCCCTCGCCTCCACCGCCGCCGTGCCCGTGGCCCGGGCCTCCGGTGCCGCCTCCCGCACGGCGGCGGCTCCGTCGGCGCGGTGGAGGGCGGGCAGGGCGCTGGCCGAGCTCCGGGCCGGCAACGCCCGCTTCGCCGCGCTGCGGCAGCGGCATCCCCACGAGGACGCGGGCCGCCGGTCCACGGTCGCCGTCGCCCAGCACCCCTTCGCCGTGGTCCTGGGCTGCGTCGACTCGCGGGTCCCTCCCGAGCTGGTCTTCGACCAGGGGCTCGGTGACCTCCTGTCGATACGCACGGCGGGCCAGGCTCTGGACGAGGCGGTCCTCGGGTCGGTCCAGTTCGGTGTGGAGGAGCTGGGGGTGGGGCTGGTCGTGGTGCTGGGTCACGAGCGGTGCGGGGCGGCGTCGGCGGCCGTGGAGCACGTACGGACGGGGGTGCCGGTCGCCGGGCATCTGGCGCGTGTCGTGGAGGAGCTGGCACCGGCCGCCCGCGCGGCCCGGGGGCTGCCCGGGGACTGGGTGGAGAACACGGTGCGGTGCCATGTGGACCGGGTCAGGGACCGGCTCGCCGGGGACGAGGCGTTCTCCGGGGCCGAGATCGTCGGCGCCCGCTTCGACCTGGAGACCGGGAGGGTCGCGTTCCACCCGTTCTGACCCGCGGGGGCGTACGCCCACGGGTGTACGGACCGCCGGTGCACCGCGCCGGCGGTACGGCGAAGGCGTTCCCGGGGACGACGACACCGAACACCCGGAAGGAGGACGGTCCGGTCCAGCCGCTGGGCGCCCTCACGATCGTGTGCGCCCTGCCGACGGCGGCCTTCCTGGTCGGCCGGCGGGCCGGGGGCCGGGCCTGGCGCGGGGCGCTGATGGCGACCGCCGGCCCGGCCGGGCTGGCGGGCCTGACCCGGGGCGTGCTGCCGGCCCCGGCGACGGGTGTGGCCTTCGGGATCGCCTCGGTCGTCACCAAGGCCGTCGCCGAGGAGTGGTCACCCGGCGCGCCGCTCGCCGGGTGCACCGGGCTGCTCGTCCTGTCGGCGCTCGCCGGGTGGACCGGGCTGCTCGTCCTGTCGGTGCTCGCCGTGTCGGCGGCTGCTGCCGTCCCAGGCCTCGACCGGGCGGCTCGCCGCTCCGCCGGCGACGGTCACGGTGGTCGATCCGGTGGCCGCGACGGTGGTCCGTCCGGGCACCGGGGGGTGTCAGATGGCGACCCCGCGGGCCCTGAGGTAGGCGAGGGGGTCGATGTCGGAGCCGTACCGGGGACCCGTCCGCACCTCGAAGTGGAGGTGCGGTCCGGAGCTGTTGCCGGTCGATCCCGAGCGCGCGATGCGCTGGCCGCCGTGGACGCGCTGGCCCTCGCGGACGGAGAGGGCGGAGAGGTGCGCGTACTGGCTGTAGCGGCCGTCGTCGTGCCTGAGGACGATCTGGTAACCGTAGGCGCCCGCCCAGCCGGCGGAGACGATCCGGCCGTCGGACACGGCCCTGACGCTGGTCCCGGTGGGGACGGGGAAGTCGACGCCGGTGTGGTAGCCGCTGGACCAGGACGAGCCCTGGACGCGGTAGCGGGTGCCGATGTCGGCGGCGACGGGAGCCGCGTACCGGTCCTCGCGGGGCGGCGTGGCGGGGCGCGGCTTCGGAACGGCCGGGCGGGGTTTCGGCTTGGCGGCGGGCCGGGCGGGCGGCCTCGGGGCCGGTTTCGGAGCCGGCTTCACCTCGGGCCGCGCCGTGGGGCGGGAGGCGGGCCGTGGCGCGGGCTTGGTGGCGGGCCTGGTGCCCGGTTTCGTGGCGGGGCGGGTCCGGTCGTCGGGCTGACCTGCGGCGGGCGGCCGCGTGGCGGGGGTCCTGGCGGGCGGGGACTGCGGCGGCGGGGACGCGGCGGCCGGCGGTCTCGCCGCAGGCGCGGTCGGCCGCTGGGCGGCGGGGGCGGAGGCCGCCCGCGGAGCTTTCGGGGCCTTGGGCGGGGCGGCGATGCGGAGGGTGAGGCGTTGTCCGGGGTGGATGAGGTCGGGGTCGTCCCCGACGACGGTCCGGTTGGTGTCGTACAGGCCCTTCCATCCGCCGCGGACCCGCTCCTCGCGGGCGATCTTCGACAGGGAGTCGCCGGATGTCACCGTGTACATCTCGCGGAGGGCGGGCACGGTGGTCGGTCCCGGTGCCGCGGCCCGGGTGGGTAAGGCGCGCTGGGCGGGCAGGGACGCGGTACGCATGTCGTTCCCGGCCGGTTCCGCCGTGGGTCCGGCCGCCGGTCCGCCCCGGGCGAGGCCGGCGCGAGGTCCGCAGTGGGGCCAGGCGTCCGGCCCCTGGCCCTTGAGGACCCGTTCGGCGACGGCGATCTGCTGGTCCTTGGAGGCGAGGTCGGCGCGCGGGGCGTACCGCGTTCCGCCGTACCGCTCCCAGGTGGACTGGCTGAACTGGAGCCCGCCGAAGTAGCCGTTGCCGGTGTTGATGTGCCAGTTGTGCGAGGACTCGCAACCGGCGACCTTGTCCCACACGTCGAGCGAGGCGGCTTCGGCGGCGCCCGCGCCCATGAGGGGCAGCGCCATTCCGGCCCCGCCCGCGGTGACGGTGAGCGAGGCGCGGTTGAACCGGCTCGGCTGGTGACGGCGGTGACGTCCGCGTACGGCCATGGGCCCCCCTTGAACACAGCAGCGGCGGTCCAAGCTAGGGGTGGCGCACAGTGCGTGACAAGGGGCGCACGGAATCTCGGGCGACTTGCGTCACCTCGGTGTTGACGTCAGAAGGCCGGCCCGGCCGGGCCCGCGGGCCCCGGCTGGGGCTGAGGCTCGGGTTCCGGTACGGGCCCGCCCGGTTGGGGAGCCGGGCCGGGCTCGGGGTCCGGCGGGACCGGAACCGGGTTCGGCGGGGGAACGGGCGGGGGCGCGGGCACCGGCGGCGGGATCGGCGAGGGCGGCAGCGGGTCGGGGTAGGGGTGGGTCATCACGGGCCTCTCGTCGGAGGGTCTGCCTGCCTCCAGGGTGACCCGGGGTCCGCGTCGCCGCCCGCCGGATCCGCCTTTTCGGGCCGGGGGGCGCCCGCCCGCGCCCGAGCCGTCGCCGCGCGCGCCGCGCGGCGACGGTTCGGCGAGGCTCAGACCTGCGCGGGCACGGCGTGCGGCGGGCGGACCGTGTCGGAGCCGGGGACGGGGGCGGAGGCGTCCGCGCCCAGCTCCACGATGCGGTTGCCGGCGTCGACGTGCACCACGCGCGGGACGAAGGAGCGGGCCTCGGCGTCGTCCATCTGCGCGTAGCTGATGAGGATGACCAGGTCACCGGGGTGGACGAGGTGCGCGGCCGCGCCGTTGATGCCGATGACACCGGAGCCGCGCTCGCCCTCGATGACGTACGTCTCCAGACGGGCCCCGTTGTCGATGTCGACGATGTGCACGAGCTCGCCGGGCAGGAGGTCGGCCGCCTCCATGAGGTCGGCGTCGACGGTGACGGAGCCGACGTAGTGCAGATCGGCCTGGGTCACGGTCGCCCGGTGAATCTTCGACTTGAACAGCGTACGCAGCATGGAAAGACTCCCGAAATAGGCTCCCTGCCTGCGATTGTGCAGGTCAAGGGCGGTCTCCTCAGCCTACAACGAGGGGGGTGGGGAGGGCAGTGTTCGTCTGATCACTCCGGCACCACGGGCTGCTCCGTCAGGCGCCGTTGACGGCGAGGAGGCGGGCGGTGCGGGGGCTGGCTCCGGGCAGGGAGATCGGGATGCCGAGGCCGGCGCACATGCGCTGGGCGCGGGCGAGGGCGCTGAGGGTGGCCGGGGTCGGGTCGGCGGTGGGCAGGTCGATGACGACCCGGGCCGGGCGGTGGGAGTGGACGAGGGCCTGGATCTGGAGGGCCGCCGCGGCACGGTTGGTGACGTCCAGGTCGCGGGCGAGCGCGACGTGCAGGACGTCGTGGCGAACGGCGTGGCTGATGAGCATGGTGTCCCTCCGCGCAGGACGACGGGGCCCGTGGGCGGGGCCCGGGCGTAGTCGTCCGAGGATGCCACGGAGTGCGCCGCGCGGCCGTCCGGCGCGGCGGGACACGCCCTCCGGCCCGTCGGCGTGGGTGACAGGGACCGGTGGGGCCGGGCCCTTGGGCGTTCGGGACGGGCTATCGCGACGACGCACGGCCGGGCCGTCGCGCCGGAGGACGGGGCCGCGGCGCGGGAGGCGGAAGACGGCGTCCTGGTGGGGAGCGGGAGCAGGTTGCCCGGCGGTGCTCACCCCTTAGGGTGAGTCAGGCCGGAAGTGGCCGGTCGACATGTCGAACGCGACCTTCACGACAGGGCGGTTTCATGACCTGGTTCGATCTTCCTCTCGGTGAACTCCGCGCCTACCGCAGCGCGTCCCGGGAGCCCGCGGACTTCGACGCGTTCTGGACGCGGACCCTGGAGGAGGCGCGCGGCCACGCGCTGGACGCGCGGTTCGATCCCGTCACGACGGGCCTGACGACGGTGGACACGTACGACGTCACCTTCGCCGGTTTCGGCGGCCACCCCGTGAAGGGGTGGCTCGTGCTTCCCGCCGGCACCACCGAACCCCTGCCCGTGGTCGTGGAGTTCATCGGCTACGGGGGCGGGCGCAGCCTCCCCCACACGCATCTCCTGTGGGCCTCGGCCGGGTTCGCGCACTTCGTGATGGACACCCGGGGCCAGGGCAGCGGTTGGGCTCCCGGCGACACGGCCGACCCGGTGGGCAGCGGGCCCGCGTTCCCCGGCTTCATGACGCGCGGGATCGAGGATCCGTCCACGTACTTCTACCGGCGGCTCTACACGGACGCCGTCCGGGCGGTGGAGGCCGCCCGGTCCCATCCCCTGGTGGACGCGGCACGGACGGCGGTGACGGGGGTGAGCCAGGGCGGTGGCATCACCGTGGCCGTGGCCGGGCTGGTCGGGGACCTGGCGGCGGTGGCGCCGGACGTACCGTTCCTCTGCGACTTCCCCCGGGCCATGACCGTGACCGACCGGGCGCCCTACCGGGAGATCGGCGACTACCTCAGGACGCACCGGGGCCGGGTCGAGCGGGTGCGGACCACCCTTTCGTACTTCGACGGTGTGCACTTCGCGGCGCGGGCGTCGGCGCCGGCGCTGTTCTCGACCGCGCTGGAGGACCAGACGTGCCCGCCGTCGACGGTGTTCGCGGCGTTCAACGCGTACGCGGAACCGGACAAGGCGATCGAGGTCTACGACTTCAACGATCACGAGGGCGGCGGCCCGTTCCAGCAGGCGGCGCAGCTGCGCTGGCTGCCGGAGCGGCTGCGCGGCTGAACCGCGCGCCGGGCGGTGACCGGCGCGCCACGCTGGGTGCGGAGCCTGCCGAGGCCTCCGGGGGCGTACGGGACTCGTCGAGGTGCCGGGCCGGCCGGGGGTGCGGCACCGGCGGATCAGGTACTCAGGGCAGCGGCCGGCGCAGTGCGGCGGCGTAGCCGTCGTCCGGGTCCAGGTGGCGGAGTTCCTCGGCGATCAGCTCGGCGGTGGTGCGCACCTTGAGGGCGAGTACGCGGCTCGGCTGGCCGGGGATCGCCAGCCGGGCCACCGGGCCTTCGGGGCGGTCGATGCGGATCTCGCCGTCGGGGGTGCCCATGCGCACGGCCGTGATCACGGGCCCCTCGCTGATGACCCGTTCGACGGGGACGCCGAGGCGTTCCTCGAACCAGCGGGCGAGGAGTTCGGCGCTCGGGTTCTCCGCCTCGCTCTCGACGGCGGCGGAGGTCACCGTGGTCCGGGCCTGGTCCAGCGCGGCGGCCAGCATGGAACGCCAGGGCGTGAGCCGGGTCCAGGCGAGGTCGGTGTCGCCGGGGGCGTACGAGGCGGCACGCGTCTCCAGCGCGGTCAGCGGGTCCTCGACGGCGTACATGTCGGTGATGCGGCGCTGGGCGAGCGCGCCGAGCGGGTCGCGGGAGGGGTTGCCGGGGGCGTCGACCGGCCACCAGACGACCACGGGCGCGTCGGGCAGGAGCAGCGGCAGCACCACGGAGTCGGCGCGGGCGCCGAGTTCGCCGTGGAGGCGCAGGAGCACGGTCTCGCCGGAGCCGGCGTCGGTGCCGAGTCTGACCTCGGCGTCGAGGCGGGCCTCCGCCCGCTCCCGGGGGGATCGGGCGTGGCGCTTGATGACCACGAGGATGCGTGACGGGTGTTCCTTGGAGGCCTCGTTGGCGGCCTTGACCGCGTCGTAGGCGTTCTCCTCGTCGGTGACGATCACCAGGGTGAGGACGACGCCGACGGCGGGGGTGCCGACGGCCCGGCGGCCCTGGAGGATCGCTTTGTTGATCTTGCTGGCGTTGGTGTCCGTGAGATCGATCTTCATGCCCGCGCCCGTCCCTTCCTCTGCGGCGAGCCTAACCCGCCCGGAGGGCGGGCGCGTTGCGGGTCGCCCCGGCCGGGCCGCGAGCTCCTGGCCGGGGCGGGGTCCGGGTCAGACGGGTTCCGCGTCCGCGGCCTCGTCGTCGGCCGACCGGACCTGGGCCCGGCGGCCGACGACCGCGGCGGCGGCGAGCGCGGTGCCGATGAAGGCGGTGGCCACCACCCAGGGGCGGTCGAGCACGTGCCCGGTGGCGTGGTCGAGGGAGTAGCGGCCGGCTCCGGCGATGCCGATGGCGGCGGCGGTGAAGCCGAGGAAGGCGGGGTACTCGTAGCCGCCGCCCTGGGCGAAGAAGCCGGCCGGGGCGTGGACGGCGACCGCGCCCGCCATGGCGCCGGCCGCGGCCGCGCCGGCCGCCGGGGTGGCGAGGCCCAGGGCGAGCAGCGCGCCGCCGCCCGCCTCGCCGAGGCCCGCCGCGACGGCGCTCTGGCGGCCCGGGGAGAAGCCCATGGCCTCCATCGCGTGCGTGGTGCCCTCGATGCCACCGCCGCCGAACCAGCCGAACAGCTTCTGCGTGCCGTGCGCGGCGAGCACGGCGCCGGTGCCGACCCGCAGCACAAGCAGCCCGAGGTCGCGTCGGTTGGGGTGGGCCATGGCGTTCTCCAGGTGCGGGGAGGGGGACACGTACGCCGTCCACTCTCCGCCCCGGCGCCGGACCCCGCCGCCCTGACACCCGCCCCGCTGCTCCATCCGTGTCAGGTTTCACCGAGGGGCCCGCCGTCCCCGGGGCCCCGGCCCGGCCGCCCGGAGACCCGGCGGCCGTTCCCGGGCGGGCCATGGGGCGCTCTTGACCTGTGCGCTACATTTTGCCGGTCCTCGACCGCCGATCTTTCCTGATCGCTATCTCTTCCGGAGCCGGCATTCCATGACCGACATCGTCAACGGCCTCGGCCGGGCCACCGCCTACGGCGCACTCGGCGTGGTGCTGCTGATCCTCGGCATCGTCCTGGTGGACCTGCTCACCCCGGGCAAGCTCGGACGGCAGATCTGGGAGGAGCGGAACCGCAACGCCTCCGTCCTGCTGAGCTCGGCCCTCCTCGGCATCGGCGGCATCGTCTTCACCTCGATCTGGACGACGTACGACAACTTCGGCAAGGGCCTTCTCTCCACGGCCGCGTTCGGGCTGCTCGGCCTGGTGATGATGGCCGTGGCGTTCCTGGTGGTCGACCTCGTGACGCCCGGCCGGCTCGGCGCCACGCTGGTCGAACCGGAGCCGCACCCGGCGGTGTGGGTGACCGCCTCCTGCAATCTCGCGGTCTCGGCGATCGTCTCCGCCTCCATCGCCTGACGGTCCGCCAGGATGGCGTCCGCTACCGGGTGACCGGCTCGACCTCCAGGAAGCGGCGGCCGCGCGGCCCCCGGTAGAGCAGGGCCTCCCAGCCGAGCCGTTCGAGCACGGGGACGCAGCCCTCCAGGGCGGAGGCCTCCTGCCCGGCCGCTCCCCCGCCGGGCGGGCCGAGCCACTCCACCACGGCGGTCCCCGGCCGCTCGCCGGCCCGCACCCGGTAGCCGGTGGCGGTGCGTGCCCCCGAGGCGTCCACCGCCGAGGGCGTGACACCGCCGGCCTCCAGGGCCAGGGACACCGCGCGGACCGGTTGCCGCCGTTCCCACACGGCCGGTACGGCGGCGGGGTCACCGCCGCCCGGCGGGTTGGTCAGCCGTCTGATCCCGAGCAGGCCGTCGAGGGCGGCGCGGACCTCACGCGACCGCTGCTCCGCCCCGTCCGGAGGCGGCGGCCCGTCGCCCGTGGCCGCCTCGAAGGCGCCCTTCTCCGGCCGCTCGGTCACAGCAGCCGCCGGATGTCACCCCGGACCCGGTAGAAGCCGCCCGCCGCCGGGTGCAGCGCGTCGACCACGTAGCGGGCGCCCGGTTCCCGGATGGCCCTCGGGAACTGCACGTTCCACGTGGACTCGTACCCGTCGGAGACGACCCGGACCCGGGTCCGGCCGGATTCCTGGACGCACTCGACGACGATCGCGCCGGCCGGGGCGTCGCGGACGGTGGTGACGGCCGAGGCCGTCGTCGCCGGCTGGTACGTGGGGAGGGCGGCGGCGAGCTTGATGTCGCGGGCCACCGGCACGGTGCCCCGCTGGGCGGCCTGGATCGCCGCTTCGCTCGCGTCCACGCACACCAGGGATCCGTCGGTGGTGACCAGGTACAGCCGCTCGTCGCGGTACTGCATGGACAGCGCCGAACCCCCGCCGGTGCCCAGCTTCCAGAGCCGGGTGCCGTCCTCCGCGAAGCAGTAGACCGACGAGGAGGAGTCGCCCGCGAAGACGAACCGCCCGCCGGGCGAGGTCGCGCACGAGTAGACGGGGCTGTCGCAGGCGTACACGGCCTCGACCCGGCCGTCCTTCTTCGCGAGGCGCTGCACCTTCCTGCGGGCCGTGCCCGCGTACACCGAGGTGTCCTCCTGCCAGCCGAAGAGGACCCCGCCCTCGGTGGCGGTGTGCCACAGCTCGCCGCCCCCGTCCGGCGCGTGGGCCGCGACGCCCTGCGAGTCGCCGTGGTAGACGGCGTCGGAGTCGGCACGGATCATCCAGGCGTGCTCGCCGCGCCCGCCCCGCGCCCACTGGTGCTCGTCCTCGTGGTCGATCACGGTGAGCCGGCCCGAGCGGTCGGCGACGTGCAGGACGCCCTCGTGGATGTCGAGCCAGAAGATGTCGACATCGGTGGCGATGTCGTAGGCGGCGAAGGGAAGCTTGGACGACAGGTCGTACACCTTGCCGTCGTCACAGCCCGCGTAGATCCAGAAGTCGTCCGCCACCAGGCACTTGACGCCGTCCGGCAGGCTGAAACGGGCCTGGACCTCGCCGGAACGGTCGAGCGTGAACACGTCGCCGGCCTGGTTGCCCACCCAGCAGCGCTCCTCGTCGACGTGGATGCCGAAGGCGGCGGAGCCGGTGCGGAACCGCCAGAGGACCGGGGCGACGGCGCGGGCGGTGGAGGGCGCCGAGCTGACCTCACGGCGGGTCACGGGCCGCGCTGCGCGCTGTCCGCGCACGGCGGGCGCGTACCCCTTGCGGACCTTCTCCCCTATCTTCTTCGCCGCGGCGGCCCGGGCCTTCTCGTGCGTCGGGAAGGTGGACCGCTGCGTCTGCCCGGCCGTGCCGATACGGCCGTAACGGACCGACACCGCGAGGTCCTCGACGGTCACTTCGTAGAACTTGTGGGCACCGCCGCCGTCCTGCGACAGCTCCAGATAGGTCGTCGTCATGGGAGGAACGCTAAGGGGAGCCACTGACAACGGGCGGCCGGCGAGCCCGCGGCCGCGGAGCTGTCGCCCGGGTACGGGAGGGCGGGCCCCGCGGGGCCGGGGGGACCAAAGACCCGGGCATTCAGGACTTCCGTCGCGGCATCGCGGACACGCGCGGCTGTGACGATGGCCTTCGAAGATCATCCGACGTGCCGTCACCTTCCGGACGGCCGGAAGGGCCCTCATGACCGAGAGACAGAAGCGGCCCCTGCCCGTGCGGGTGCGCCCGCACCCGGACGGCATACCGATGGACGACCTGTTCCGTGCGGACCCCGGTGACGGCACGGTCCGCGCGCGGGCGACGGTCGGAACGCACAGCGACGGCACGAGCGGTGGCCACCGTGCGGGCGCCACCGCGTCCCTGCCCCGGACGACGGCTCCGGCCGTCCTCCCCGCGGGCCTGCCCCGCCGCCCGCCGCCCTCCGATCCGGACCTGAGCGAGCGTCCGGGCCGGTCCCTGCCCGGCTGGGCGGCCCTTCTCGCCGCCCTGGCCGCCCTCGCCGGCGCGGCGTTCCTCCTGTGGCGGGCGGGCCCTCCGCCGGGCGGCCGCACGGCGCCGTGGGAGTGGGCCGCACCGGCCGGCTGCGCGGCCGTCGCCGTGGTCGCCCTCGGCGGTCTGACCCGGGGGCGGACCGGTTCCGCCTGGGTGCTCTCCCTGTTCGGCCGCTACCGGGGCAGCGTGCGCCGTACCGGTCTGCTCTGGATGAGCCCGTTCGTCCTCCGGCGCCGGATCGACGTGCGGCTGCGGCACTGGCGCAGCGAGCCGATCGCGGTGGTGGACGCCGAGGGTTCGGCGCTGCGGGCGGTGGTCCTCGTGGTGTGGTCGGTACGGGACACGGCCCGCGCGATGTTCGCCGTGGACGACCACCTCACCTATCTGCGGGAGCAGGTGGAGGCGGCCACCGCGCGCGTGCTGTCCCGCCTGCCCGCGGACGCCTTCCGGGGCGACGCGCCGTCCCTGCGGGACACGGAGGCCGTCGGCGACGCGCTGACCCGCCTGCTCGCCGCCGAGTGCCGACCGGTCGGGATCGCCGTCTTCTCCGCGCAGCCGGTCCGCGTCGAGTACGCGCCCGAGGTGGCGGCCGCGATGCGGCGGCGGCAGATCGCCGCGCTCGACGCGAAACACCGCGACCTGGTCCTCACCGGCGTGATCGACGCTGTGGACGACACGGTGACGCGGCTGACCGCCCGCGGGCTGGTCGAACTCGACGACTTCGAACGCCAGGCCCTGGTGAAGGACCTGACCGTGGCCTTCTGCACCCGGCGGGGAGCCCTGCCCGGACAGCCCGAGAAGTGAACGGGCCGGGGTGGGGCGACGCAGACCGATGAAGACCGAGAAGGAGTGACGAGGACCATGGACGTTCCCGTGTTCACCGAGGAGATACCCGCCGGCTGCGCGTGTCCGGGCTGCGCGGCCGTGCCCGGCCGGGGGCCCGGTGCGCCGGGGAGCCGGTACGGGACCGGTGGCGGCCTGCGCGGGGTGCGCCGCGCCGTCGTCGTGGCCGCCGGGGCGGTGGCTCTCGCGGGCGCCTGCGCCGGCACCGCGGCCGCCGAACCCGCCCCGGCGCACGCCGGCCGGGACGGCTCCCGGTACTGGTTCCGCGACGAGGCCGGTGCGTGGCGCTGGACCGGCCACCACGCCACGTACCTCCGGCGGACGGGCGCGGCCGCGTCCGGGAGACCCGCGCGCACGACCGGCGCGGACCGTCCCGGTGAGCCGGTCTTCCGGGGCCGAGCGGGCTGGGACGCGCGGGACCGCGTCTACTGGTACCGGTCGCGCGGCCACTGGTACTGGACCGCGCACCGGGACACGTACGAACGGCGGACCGGCCTTTCCGTGGGAGGCCCCGGGGCCCGTCCGGAGCCGGAACCGCGGCCGGGACACCGGCGGAAGCCGGGGGCGCCGGTGTCTCCGCCGGGGGCCGGGCAGGGCCGTGGACGGTCGGCGCCGGTCGCGTCGTACGTCCTCACCGCCTCCTACGGGCGGCCCGGGGCGTGGTCGAAGGGGTACCACACGGGGCAGGACTTCGCGGTGCCCTCGGGCACGCCGGTCCTGGCGGTGGGGCCGGGGCGTGTGGTGACGGCCGGGTACGGCGGCGCGTACGGCTACCAGGTGGTGATCCGCCACCCGGACGGCCACTGGACGCAGTACGCCCACCTCTCCCGTATCGACGTCTCCGCCGGGCAGTACGTCGCCGGCGGGCAGCGCGTCGCGCGGTCGGGGGCGACGGGACGGGTGACGGGTCCTCATCTGCACTTCGAGGTGCGGACCGGCCCGCGCTTCGGCTCGGACGTGGACCCCCTGGCGTATCTGCGCAGGCACGGCGTACCGGTCTGACGGCGGCGGGACGGTCCACAGGGCCGCTCAGCCCGTCACGCGCTCGATCCAGGCGGTGAGGTCGGCGACCACCTCGTCGCGGTTGGTCTCGTTGAGCACCTCGTGGCGTGCCCCGGGGTAGGCGCGGTACGTGACGTCGGTCAGGCCGGCCGCACGGTAGCGGGAGACCAGCAGATCGGTGAGGGTGAGACCGGCGTTGAGGGGATCGCGGTCGCCGGCGAGGACGTGGAGCGGCAGCCCGGCCGGGATGCCGGCGGGGACGGCGAGCCGTGCGGCGGCGGCGCCCATGTCGGCCATGCCGCGGGCGTCGACCGTGAAGCCGCACAGCGGATCGGCGAGGTAGGCGTCGACCTGCCGCTCGTCGCGGCTGAGCCAGTCCGCAGGCGTACGCCGGGGCGTGAAGCCGGCGTTGAAGGCGTCGAAGGCGCCGCCGCGCGCGCCGCCCTCCGCCTCGGCGGCCTTCCGGGCGGCCTCCGCGAGACCGGCGAGGAGGCGGTCCACGGCCGTCGTGCCGGACAGGGCGACGCCGTCGACGAGCCCGGGATGGTCGAGCAGGTACTGCTGGGCGGCGAAGGACCCCATGCTGTGCCCGAGGAGGACCACCGGGGCGCCGGGGTGGCGCTCGCGGGCGATCCGGGTGAGCGCGGCCATGTCCGCGACCAGCAGGTTCCAGCCGTCCTCGCCCAGGTGCCCGAGCGCGGCGTGCGCGGAGCGGCCGTGGCCCCGGTGGTCGGCGGCGTAGACGGCGTAGCCGCGCCCGACGAGGTGTCCGGCGAGCGGGGCGTAACGGCCGGCGTGCTCGCCCATCCCGTGCGCGATCTGCACGATGCCGCGCGGTGGACCGGCCGGGAGCCAGGTGTGCACGTGGAGGACCACGCCGTCCTGTGACGTGTAGGTGAACATGACGGCTCCCGACTGCCTGCGTGTGCGCTGCGACGGGCGGTCTCCCCGCCGGCCGCCGGGCCTGCCGGGGCCCGGTGGGCGCCACCGTAAGGGGCACCGGCCGCACGGGCAGCCCCGTCGGGGCGTGATCCCCGTCTCAGGCGGGGCGCGGTGCTCCGGGGACGCGGGAACGGGCGGCGGCTCCTGGTGCTCGCGGGGTTCACGGCGGAGCCGGGCGGAACCGGCCGGTGGCTCCGACCGTTCCGCCCACTGTGCGGGCGGCGGGCCGGCCGGCCTCCCGGGTCAGGCGGGGCGGGCGTAGGCGAGGGGGTCCGTGAGGACGTCGTGGAGGACGAGGGAGGCGGCGCCCCGGGAGGCGTCGGTGGTCGTGGAGGCGGGGCGGAGGCGGCGGGCGTCGGGGGACCAGAGGCCGGAGACGACGCGGGCGGAGAGTTCCTCCGACACGGCGGGGGCGAGCCAGGGCAGCAGGCGGGGGTAGATGCCGCCCAGGACGACCGCCTCCGGATCGAGGAGGTTGACGACGCCCGAGAGGGCCCGGCCGAGCATGCGGCCCGCCTCGGTGAGGGCGGCGAGGGTCCCGGGGTCGGCGGCGGCGGCGCGGTCGGCGAGGGCGTCGACGTCCGGGACGCCCGCCGCCCGCAGGAGCGCCGCCTGGCCCGCGTACTGCTCCAGGCAGCCGCGCGATCCGCAGCGGCAGCGCGGACCGTCCGCGTCCACGACCAGATGGCCGACCTCGCCGGCGAAGCCGTGGGCTCCGCGCAGGAGTTCGCCGTGGACGACGATCGCGCCGCCGACGCCGATCTCCCCGGTCAGGTGCACGAAGGTACGCAGGTCACCGAGGTCGCCGAAGCGGAGCTCGGCGAGCGCCGCCATGTTGGCCTCGTTGTCGGAGGTCACCGCCAGACCGGCGGTCTCCGGGCGGAGCGACGTGAGCGCCGCGGCGAAGAGGGCCTCCGCGTCGACCTCGTGCCAGCCGAGGTTGGGGGCCTGGCGTACGGTTCCGCCGGAGACGAGGCCGGGGAGGGCGAGGCCGGCGCCCGCCGGGGCGAGGCGGTGGCCGGCCGCCGCGCCGAGTGCGTCGGCGGCGACGCGGGCGGCCCGCGCGAGGACCTCGCCGGGTCCGGCCGTCCGGTTGTCCAGCCGTTCGGTGCGGCGGACGCGGTCGGCGCCGGTGAGATCGACGACGCACACGGTCACGTAGTCGACGTTGATCTCGACGCCGAGTCCCGCGGGGCCGGTGCCGGCCGGTTTGAGGACGGTGCCCGGGCGCCCCGCCTGGCCGCTGAACGTCTTGCCGGACTCGACCAGGAAGCCGAGGTCGAGCAGCTGCTCGACCAGCGAGGAGACGGCGGGCCGGGTGAGGCCCACGCGGGCGGCGACCGCCGCCCGCGTGGTCTCGCCCGCCTCGTGGACGGTCCGCAGGACGAGACTGAGATTGTGGCGGCGCACTCCCGACGTGTCGGCCTTGGGTTCCGTGGGCTGGTTCATGGTGAGCGTGAGCCTAGGTCCTGCTCGTCCGGTCCTGAAACCCCGGGAGTGCGGACGCCGGCCCCGCCGCCACGGCTCACCACGCAGGCGCCCGGGGAGGCTCCGCCGTCGCCCCCGGGATCAGGAGTGGTCCCTGACGGTCCGCCGGATCCAGGCCGCGTACGCCGGCGCGCTGGTGTAGAGGCCCGGTCCGGCCGAGCACGGGACACCAGGGGCGCCCGGACCCGAGGTCACCCCGACGAGCTCCCACCGCCCGTGCCGGCCTTTCTGGAGCTGCGGGCCGCCGGAGTCCCCGAAGCAGGCCATGGCCGCGGGCACGCGGCTGACCGTGCACAGCCGGGTCCGGTCGGCGTATCCGGGGGCGCATTCGGTGTCGGCGCCGCGGCGCGTCGACAGCTCCCGCAGCCGCTGCGGAAAGACCAGTTCGGTGTCGGAGGTGGTGCCGAAGCCCAGGATGCGGGTCGGGGTGCCGGGCCGTCCGGCCCGTTCCGCGATCGGGACGGGCTTCTCGGGGACCGGGCGGTCCAGGCGGACCAGGGCGATGTCGTCGCTGTTGGCGGCCTTCCCCTCACCGTTCCGGTAGCCGGGGTGGACGAAGGTCCGATCGATGGCCCGGACGGTCCCCCCGGACTTCCGGGCGGTGCTGCCGACCCGGACGACGCCGTCCAGTCGAAGACCGTCGCCCCGCACGCAGTGGGCCGCCGTCAGCACCCACCGCGGAGCGATCAGCGAGGCTCCGCAGTTGCCGTCGTGCACCCCGTGCTCGGGCGCCGACTCCGGGATCACCGCCATGAACGGGTAGTGCTCCGTCGGCTCGGTCCCGTTGACGACGGCTCCGGCGCCGCCGGTCGGCAGCGTGGCGCACACCGCCACCGCGAGTGCGCCGACCGTGGCCGTGCGGGCCGCCCGGCGGCGGACCGCCTTCATGCTGAACATCCAGGGTTCCCTCTCGTCGTACCTCTCGGGGGTTCCACCCTGTTCGCTCCGGTGCCGGCCCCGCCATCCGGCCGGCACCCGGGGACGGCGGGGACGCTCCCCCGCCGATCGCGGGGGCAGGCCCCCGGGCCAGGACGGCGGGGGGCCTCACTGCGGTCCCCCGCCGTGGCACATCAAGATCACTGCATCGGCTCGCGGAGCCGCCGCACACGAGGAGTGATGACCATGGACGGGTACAGGAAGCCGATCGGCCGGCGAGGGCTGCTCACCCTCACGGCGGCGCTCGCCGCCTCGGCGGCGGCCGCCCCGGTGGCTGCCGCCGCCTCGTCGCCACGCCTCGTACCCGGCGCGTCCCCCGCGGGCGTCGTCCGCTCCCTGGAGCGGGCCGCGCACCCGCTGCGCTCCACGGAGCCGGGCGGTACGACGGCGGACCTGCGGGCACTGGGCGCCATGGTCGCGGGCGCGCGGGTGGTGGGCCTCGGCGAGGCGACGCACGGTTCGCACGAGTTCTTCGCCATGAAGCACCGGGTCTTCCAGTACCTCGTGGAGGAACGCGGCTTCACCACCTTCGCCCTGGAGATGAGCTGGTCGGCGGGGCTCAGGATCGACGCGTACCTCCAGGGCGGGCCGGGCGACGCGCGGCGGATCGCCCGGGAGACGCTGGCCGGATCGCCCTGGGCACGCGAGGAGTTCGTCCGTCTGATCGGCTGGATGCGCGACCACAACGGCCGCCGTCCCGACCGCCCGGTCCACTTCATGGGCGACGACCTCGGGGCACCGGAACTCGGCGACCACATGTTCGAGCGGGTCCAGCGGTCCGTCGGTACGGTCAGGCCGGAGGCCCTGCCCCGGCTCACGGAGCTGTACGCGGGGCTGCGCCCCTTCGACGACATCTTCGCCCACCTGCGCAAGCCGCTCCCGGAACGTCAGGAGGACGCCGCGCGGGCCCAGGAGGCCTTCGACCTGGTCGCCGGGCACCAGGAGGCCGGGGATGACGACTACGCGTGGACCGTGCAGCACGCCCGGAACATCGCGCAGACCTTCGCCTTCGCCACCGTGGACCTCGCGGACCCGGCCTCGGTCACGGCCGCGGAGCGCCTGCGCGACGAGGCCATGGCCGACAACGTGCTGTGGTGGCAGGGCCGGACCGGTCACAGAATGCTGTTGTCCGCCCACAACGGGCACGTCGGCCACCTGTCCACCCGTCCCGATCTGTACCCGCGCACCCAGGGCGCCGTGCTGCGCGACCGCCTGGGCCGTGACTACGCGGCGATCGGTTTCACCTTCGCCGGCGGATCCTTCCTCACCAAGGACACCAGCCTCGACGGCGACTGGAAGCCGGTCACCGTTCCGGCGGCGCGCCCCGGCATGCACGAGCACACCCTGGACCGGGTCGGGAACCGGGACTTCTACCTGGACCTGCGGGCGGCGCCCGCCGCGGCCCGGGCCTGGCTCGACCGGCCCCGGCCGGTCCACGACGCCGGTTCGACGTTCACCTCCGACCCGCTGCCCACCCTCGCGATCGGCCGGGCCTACGACGTCCTCGTGCACCTCCACCGGGTCCGGGCCGCCGACAGGCTCTGAACCCGAGGGGGCGAGCGCCGGGCCGGGGTGACGGTCACGACAGGGAACCGGGAGGGCGCCGGCGCCCCGAGCCGGCCGACGCCCGCGGGCAGGGCGGAAGGTGACGGCGCACCAGTCGACGGAGTGTCAGCGCAGGTGGGCGGCGATGGTCCGCGCGCAGTCCAGGGACTCGCTGTGCGTGGTGTCGACCTCCAGGTCGTACACGACGCCCCGGTGGACCGACTCCGCCTGCGCGGCAGCCATGCCCTCGGGCCGGTCGCCGCGCGCGATCTCGCGGGCGGCGGCGACCTCACCGGCGCAGCGGACGCCGACCCACAGGACGTCCAGGCCGGCGAGGGCGGTGCGCCACCGTTCCTGCGACTCGGTCCCGCCGAGGAAGACGTCGTCCACGACGACCCGGGCGCCGGCCCGGGCCATCGCCGCGACCCCCTCCCGCCAGGCCGCCTCCAGCTCCCGGAACGCCGGCCCGACGTGTACGGCGCCGTCGTCGGCGAACCCGATGCCCGCGTCGCCCAGCCGCAGGGAAGCGGGGAGCGAGTCGACGAAGGCGTCGATCGCCGCGGACAGCCAGGGGTCCGGCAGCACCGCCTGGAGACACCGGACGAGGCCGGACTTACCGGAGCTGGAGCCGCCGTTCAACACGATCACCTGGGTCGTCACGGCGCCACCCTAAGGTCCTTGACCAGGGCGTACCCAACGGTTTTCCGGTCCGGGGGAGGTGCGGGGCGATGAGGCGGGGCACGTCGTCGCGGCCGGTGGGCAACTCCCCTCCCCCGCGCGGCGACGCACCGGCGGGCCGGGCCGTGGCCCCGGGGGCCGACAGCGCCCGGGCCGTCGGCCCCGGAGCCGTCCGGGGCGGTGGCCCCACGGCCGCACCTCGTTTCCTCACGGCCGCCGCCCTCCAGGCCCCCGCCTCACCCCAGCAGCCCTCCGCTCGCCGCCTCCAGGACCCCCGCCACGCGGTCCCAGGTCTCCTCGTCCCGCGCCACGGGCGGCAGCGGTTCGCCCGCGCCCGTGCCCCAGGCGCCCGCCAGGGCCACCGGGTCCTCGCCGGTGGCCGCGGCGGCGGCCAGGGCTGCGGCGCCGAGGGCGACGAGTTCACCCGCCGCCGGGACGACGAGCGGGCGGCCGGAGAGGCGGCGGACGGTCTCGGTCCAGGCACGGCCGCGGGCGCCGCCGCCGATCAGGCGCAGGGGGCGGTCGCGTACCGCCGGGTCGGCCGGGTCGAGGCCGCAGGCGGCGAGGAGGCCGTCGAGGGCGCGGAGCACCGTGAAGACGGCTCCCTCGTAGGCGGCGCCGAGGATCGCTCGCGGGTCCGTGGTGTGGCGGAGGCCGGTGACGAGCCCGGAGGCGTGGGGCAGGTCGGGGGTGCGCTCGCCGTCGAGGTACGGGAGGACGACCGCGCCGCCGCCGGGGCGGGCGTCCTCGCGGTCGAGACCGAGGAGGGTGGCGAACCGGTCGACCGCGAGCGTGCAGTTGAGGGTGCAGGCGAGCGGGAGGTACGTCCCGTCGGCGGCGGCGAATCCGGCGAGCGCGGGGTCGGGGCCCGCGGGACGGCTCCGGGTGGCGGCGAAGACGGTGCCGGAGGTGCCGAGGCTCACGACGGGGTGGTCGAGCAGGCCGGCGCCGCCGAGGCCGAGGCCGACGGCCGCGGCCATGTTGTCGCCGGTGCCGGCGGCGACCACGACGGTCCGGGGCAGGCCGAGGGCTTCGGCGGCGGCCGGGGTGAGGGTGCCGGCGGGCGTGGCGCCGGTCGGGGCGACGGCGGGCAGCAGGGCCCGGTCCAGGCCGAGGAGGTCGAGGATCGCGGGGTCGTAGGCGCGGTCGTCGGTGCGGTACCAGCAGGTTCCGGAGGCGTCGCCTGGGTCGGTGAGTGCCGTGCCGGTGAGGCGTTCGGTGAGGTGGTCGTGCGGGAGGCGGACGCCGGTGGCGGCCTCGGCGACGGCGGGCTCGTGTGCGCGGAGCCACTGCCACTTGGCGGCGGTCATGGAGGCGACGGGGACGGAGCCGGTCCTGGCCTGCCAGGCGGCCGGGCCGCCGAGGCGGGTGGCCAGGGCGGCGGCCTGCGGTGCGGAGCGGGTGTCGTTCCACAGGAGGGCGGGCCGGGCGGGCCGGCCGCCGGGACCGAGGACGACGAGGCCGTGCTGCTGTCCGGCCACGGCCAGGCCGGTGACCGCGGAGGCGGGGACGCCGGCGTCCCGTACCGCCGCGCGGACCGCCGTGCCGAGGGCGGTCCACCACTCCTCGGGGTCCGTCTCGCGGGCGCCGCCGCTGCCGGTGACGGTGTGCGGCGCCCGGGCGAGGGCGAGGAGCTCGCCGGTGCCGGCGTCGACGGCGGCGGCCTTGGTGGACTGCGTGGAGCTGTCCACGCCGATCACGACGGAGCGGCTCGGGGACACGCTCTCACCTCATCTCTTCTCTTCGTCGGGCCCGGGTCGGTGGTGTGCGGTCCGGTGCGGCGTCCGGGTGGCCTGCCGCCGGTCGGGCGCCGGGTCTGGCGCCGGGGGCACCGCGTGGGGTAGGACTGGTGACCGGATTAGTTATCGCAGAAAACAAATCGGGCCGCCAGTACCCGGCGCCCCTGACGACTTCGCAGAGGACACACCATGCCGGAGCGTTTCTCCCCCACCCCCGAGGACCGATTCACCTTCGGCCTGTGGACCGTCGGCTGGCAGGGCCGCGATCCCTTCGGGGACGCCACCCGCCCCGCCCTGGACCCGGTCGAGACGGTCGAGCGGCTGGCCGCCCTCGGCGCGTACGGCGTCACCTTCCATGACGACGACCTCATCCCCTTCGGCGCCACGGACACCGAACGCGCCACGGCCGTCAAGCGCTTCCGGGCCGCGCTGGACCGCACGGGCCTCAAGGTCCCCATGGCCACCACCAACCTCTTCACGCATCCCGTCTTCAAGGACGGCGCCTTCACGGCGAACGACCGGGACGTGCGCCGCTTCGCGCTGCGCAAGACGATCCGCAACATCGACCTGGCCGTGGAGCTCGGCGCGACGGTGTACGTGGCGTGGGGCGGCCGCGAGGGCGCGGAGTCGGGCGCGGCCAAGGACGTGCGGGTGGCGCTGGACCGGATGAAGGAGGCGTTCGACCTGCTCGGCCAGCACGTCACCGAGCAGGGGTACGACCTGCGGTTCGCGATCGAGCCCAAGCCGAACGAGCCGCGCGGTGACATCCTGCTGCCCACCGTCGGGCACGCGCTGGCCTTCATCGAGCGGCTGGAGCGGCCGGAGCTGGTCGGGGTCAACCCGGAGACCGGGCACGAGCAGATGGCCGGGCTGAACTTCCCGCACGGCATCGCGCAGGCGCTGTGGGCGGGCAAACTGTTCCACATCGACCTGAACGGCCAGTCGGGCATCAAGTACGACCAGGACTTCCGCTTCGGCGCCGGTGATCTGCGCCAGGCCTTCTGGCTCGTCGACCTCCTGGAGGACGCCGGTTACACCGGCCCCCGCCACTTCGACTTCAAGCCGGTGCGGACCGACGGGACCGACGGGGTGTGGGAGTCCGCGAAGAACTGCATGCGGAACTACCTGATCCTCAAGGAGCGCGCCGCCGCCTTCCGCGCCGACCCGCGGGTCGTGGCGGCGCTGGCCGCGTCCCGGCTGCCGGAGCTGGCCGTGCCCACCGCCGCCGACGGTCTGGCCGCGCTGCTCGCGGACCCGACCGCGTACGAGACCTTCGACGTGGAAGCGGCGGCCGCGCGTTCCATGGCCTTCGAGCACCTCGACCAGCTGGCCCTGGAGCACCTGCTCGGCGTCGCCTGAGGCCCCCTCCGGGAGGTCAGCCGTACCGTCGTCGTCGATGCGCCGGCTCGTCGCGCGGACGCGGCCCCTGCGACACTACCTACCGCGGGGGCGCCGGATGGGCCCGGGACCGTGCCGCCGCCCGACCGGAGCCGTCGTCCCCGAGGAACTGCTGATGCGCGTCGCCCTCTTCGTCACCTGCGTCAACGACGCCGTGTTCCCGGCGACGGGCGTGGCGACGGTCCGGCTCCTGGAGCGGCTGGGGGTCACGGTGGAATTCCCCGCGGCCCAGAGCTGCTGCGGGCAGCCGCAGTTCAACACCGGATACCGGCGGGAGACGGAACCGCTGGTGCGGCGCACCGTGCGGGCCTTCGCCGGGTACGAGCACGTGGTGGTCCCCTCGGGGTCCTGCGCGGCGATGGTCCGCCACCACTATCCGCCGTTCGGGCCACGGGCGGCGGAACTGGCCCCCCGCGTGTACGAGTTGACGGAGTTCCTGGTCGACGTCCTGGGGGTGACGGACGTGGGCGCGTACTTCCCGCACCGGGTGACGTACCACCCGTCCTGCCACGGTCTGCGGCTCCTCGGGCTCGGGGAGCGGCCGCGCCGGCTCCTGGAGGCGGTGAAGGGACTGGACCTGGTGGAACTGCCGGGCGCCGAGGAGTGCTGCGGCTTCGGCGGAACCTTCGCGGTGAAGAACCCGGACGTCTCCGCCGCGATGGGGGCGGACAAGCTGACGAACGCCCTGGCGACCGGTGCCGGCGTGCTGTGCGGCGCGGACAATTCCTGTCTGCTGCACCTGGGCGGCATGGCGAGCCGTCGGGGCGCGCCGCTGCGGACGGTGCACCTGGCGGAGATCCTGGCGAGCACGGAAGAGGAGCCCTGGCGGTGAGCGGAACCTTCGTCGGCATGCCGGCGTTCCCGGAGGCGGCGCGGGCGGCGGTCGGTGATCCGACGCTGCGCGCCAATCTGCGGCACGCGACGCACACGATCCGCGACAAGCGGGCGCGGGCGGTGGCCGAGCTGGACGACTGGGCGGAGCTACGCGAGGCGGGCCGGCGGATCAAGGACCGGACACTCCGTCACCTCGACACGTACCTCCTCCAGTTGGAGGAGGCGGTGACGGCGGCGGGCGGGACGGTGCACTGGGCGGCCGACGCGGCGGAGGCGAACGGGATCGTCACCGCCCTGGTACGCGCCACCGGGGAGACGGAGGTCGTCAAGGTCAAGTCGATGGCCACGCAGGAGATCGGGCTCAACGAACACCTGGCGGCGGAGGGGATCTCCGCGTACGAGACGGATCTGGCGGAGCTGATCGTGCAGCTCGGCGAGGACCGCCCCTCGCACATCCTGGTGCCGGCCATCCACCGCAACCGGGGGGAGATCCGGGACATCTTCCGCGCGCGGATGGGCGCCTGGGGGCGGCCGGCGCCGGACGGCCTTGGGGACGCGCCGGCCGAGCTGGCGGAGGCGGCACGGCTGCATCTGCGGGAGAAGTTCCTGCGGGCGAAGGTCGGGATCTCGGGGGCCAACTTCATGGTGGCCGAGACCGGCACCCTCGTCGTGGTGGAGTCGGAGGGCAACGGGCGGATGTGCCTGACCCTGCCGGAGACCCTGATCTCCGTGGTCGGCATCGAAAAGGTGGTGCCGACCTGGCGGGACCTGGAGGTGTTCCTGCAGACCCTGCCGCGTTCCTCGACGGCCGAGCGCATGAACCCGTACACGAGCATGTGGACGGGGACGGCGGACGGCGACGGGCCGCGCGCCTTCCATCTGGTGCTGCTGGACAACGGGCGCACCGCCGCGCTCGCCGACGAGGTGGGGCGGCAGGCACTGCGCTGCATCCGCTGTTCGGCCTGTCTCAACGTGTGCCCGGTGTACGAGCGGGCCGGCGGGCACGCGTACGGTTCGGTCTACCCGGGCCCGATCGGCGCCGTCCTCACTCCGCAGCTGCGCGGTACCGCGAGCGCGGTCGACGCCTCGCTGCCGTACGCCTCCTCGCTCTGCGGCGCCTGCTACGACGTGTGCCCGGTCGCCATCGACATCCCCGGGATCCTGGTCCACCTGCGGCAGCGGGTGGCGGAGGAGGGCGGGAAGGGGCACCGGCTGGAGAAGGCGGCGGTCCGGGCCGCGTCCTGGCTGCTCGACCGTCCCGCGGCGCTCGTGGCGGGCGAGCGGCTGGCGTCCGCGAGCCGTGCCGTGCTGCCGAAGACGCTGCCCGGGCCGGGGGTCGGCCGCTGGACCGAGCACCGGGACCTGCCCGAACTGCCCGCCGAACCGTTCCGCGACTGGTGGAGGAAGAACCGCGCATGACGTCCCCGTCCTCCTCACGCGAGCGGATCCTCGCCCGGGTGAGGGCCGCCGTCGCCGGCTCGCCGGAGGCCCCGCCGGCCGTCCGCGACTACCGTACGAGCCACAGCGCCGCCGATCCGGCGGCGCTGCTCGACCTGCTGCACGAGAATCTGGCCGACTACCGCGCCCGGGTGCACCGCACCGGGCCCGGAGGGCTCGCGGAGCTGATCGGACGGGTCCTCGCCGAGCGCGGCGCCCGCAGTGTCGCCGTACCGCCCGGCCTGCCCGCCGCCTGGCTCGCGCGGACGACGGCACAGCTGCGGACGGACGGGCCGCCGCCGCTCGCACCGGCGCAACTGGACGCCACGGACGCGGTGGTGACGGGATGCGCCCTGGCCGTCGCCGAGACCGGCACCATCGTCCTGGACGGCGGTCCGGGGCAGGGCCGGCGGGCCCTCACGCTCGTGCCCGACCTCCACCTGTGCGTGGTGCGGGCCCCGGAGCAGGTGGTGGCCTCCGTGCCGCTCGCACTGCCCCGGCTCGACCCGGCGCGCCCGCTCACCTGGATCTCCGGCCCGTCCGCGACGAGCGACATCGAACTGGACCGGGTGGAAGGGGTGCACGGCCCCCGGACGCTGGAAGTGGTCCTGGTGACGGAGGGCTGAGGAGCGGGTTCCGTCCGGGACCGGGTCAGGCCGATTCCCGCCGGACGAGCGCGGTCGGCAGGATGACCGCCGACGGCTCCTCTCCGGCGATCCGGGCGAGGAGCATGCGCACCATCTCGGCACTGATCCGGTCCCACGGCTGGCGGATCGTGGTCAGGGCGGGCCGGGAGGAGAGCGCCGCCGGGGAGTCGTCGAAGCCGCCGACGGCGATGTCCTCGGGGACCCGGCGGCCGGCGCGGGCCAGGGTGTCGAGGACGCCCTGCGCCATCAGGTCGGAGGCGACGAAGACGGCGTCGATGTCGGGGGCGCGTTCCAGGAGGACGCGGGCGGCCTCCTCGCCGCTGGCCCTGCTGTAGTCGCCGGTGGCGATCAGCGCCTCGTCGGCCGGCAGGCCGCACTCGGCGAGGGTCTCCCGGTAACCGGCGAGGCGCTCGACCCCGCCGGGCGTGTCGAGGGGGCCGCCGACGGTGGCGATCCGGCGCCGCCCGGAGGCGTACAGGTGACGCACCATGTCGCGGGCGCCCTCGCGGTCGTCGGCCGCGACGTAGCCGATGCGGGCGGTCTGCCCGAGCGGCTTGCCGCAGGCGACGACGGGGACTCCGGCCTCGTGGAGGCGGGTGACGACGGGGTCCCCGGAGTGGCTGGAGACGAGGAGGACGCCGTCGACGTGACCGGCCTCGATGTAGCGGAGGTTGCGGCGGCGTTCGTCCTCGGTGCCCGCGATCATGAGGATGAGCGGGATGTCGCGGTCGGCGAGGGCCTGGGTGCAGGCGCGCAGGAGGACGTTGAAGTTGGGGTCCTCGAAGAAGCGCTCCTGCGGTTCGGTCAGGAGGAAGGCGACCGAGTCGGACCGGCCGGTGATCAGGGAGCGGGCGTGCCGGTTGACCACGTACCCGGTCCTGCGGATGGCGGCTTCGACGGCGGCCTTGGCGGTGGGGCTGACGTAGTGGCCGCCGTTGAGGACACGGGAGACGGTGCCGCGCGAGACGCCCGCCTCGCGGGCCACGTCGTGGATGGTGGCCGGGCGGCGCCTGCTCGCTGCTGTGCTCATGCTGTGTGGTTCCCCTCGATCCCCTGTGTTCAGGACTTTACGGCGCCGGAGAGCAGGTCGAGGCTCCAGAAGCGCTGGATGACGAGGAAGAGGGCGATGAGCGGGGCGATGGCCAGGAGCGCGCCGGTGATGACCAGGGTGTAGAGGGCGGGCTGGGAGGCGCCCTGCTTGAGGAGGGTGAACAGGCCGACGGTCATGGGGAACTTCTCGTCGTCGCCGAGCATGATGAAGGGCAGCAGGAAGTTGTTCCAGATGGCGACGAACTGGAAGAGGAAGATCGTCACCAGGCCCGGGGAGAGCATCGGGACGGCGATCCTCAGGAAGATCCGCCACTCGCCGGCGCCGTCCATGCGGCCCGCCTCGACGAGTTCCATGGGGATGGCGGCCTCGGCGTAGACGCGGCCGAGGTAGACGCCGTACGGGGAGAGGATCAGCGGCAGCAGCACCGAGGCGTAGGTGCCGGTGAGGCCGGCCTCGGCCAGCAGCAGGTACTGCGGGATGGCGAGGATGACCGGCGGCATGAGGACGCCGGTGAGCATGACGTTGAAGAAGGCTTCGCGGCCGGGGAAGCGGTAGACGGCGAGGGCGTAGCCGGCGAGCGCGGAGACGGCGGTGGACAGGACGGCGCCGAGGCCCGCGTACAGCACGGAGTTGAGCATCCAGCGCCAGTAGATGCCGTCGCGGTAGGCGGTGAGGTCGGTGACGTTGTCGCCGAGGCCGGTGCCGGGCAGGAAGGTGAAGGTGGAGAAGAGCTCGTCGCCCGGTTTGGTGGCGGCGACGAGGACCCAGGCGACGGGCAGCAGGCAGTAGAGGGCGCCGAGGACGAGGGCCGCGGTGGGGAGCAGCGCGGTGCGGCGGGGGCCCCGGGTGCCCGCGCCGGCGGCGGGGAGCGGGTCCTGGGCGACGCCGGGGGCCGTCGTACGCGTCGAGGGGGCGGTGAGTCCGGTCATCGGCCGGCTCCTCGTGCGGTGCGGCGGCTGGAGGCGCGGAGGAGGGCGAACGAGAGCACGAAGGTGGCGAGGGCGAGGATCACGGCGGTGGCGGACGCGGCGTGGATGTTCCCGCCGGTGAAGGCGTCGTTGTAGACCTTCATCAGTGGACTCCAGGTGGAGGGGATGCCGTTGGTGAGCGGCCGGAGCGTGGTGGGTTCGTTGAAGACCTGGAGGGTGGCGATGACCGAGAAGAAGAAGGTGAGCACCAGGGAGGGCGCCACCATCGGGATCTTGATGCGCAGGGCGATCTGGAACTCGGAGCACCCGTCCAGCTTGGCCGCCTCGTGGATCTCGGGGGGCAGGGAGCGCAGCGCCGTGTAGATGACGATCATGTTGAAGCCGGTGCCGCCCCAGACGGCGATGTTGGCCATGGCGAGGTAGAGGGGGCCGCCGTCCATCAGGTCGGGCCGTGGAAGGCCGAGCCGGTCCAGGAGGAAGTGGAAGGGGCTGACGTCCGGGAGGTAGAGGAAGCCCCAGAGGACGGCGGCGATGACGCCGGGGACGGCGTACGGGAGGAAGATCGCGAGCCGGGCGAAGGAGCGGGCCCGGACGCGCTCGGAGTCGAGCAGGAGCGCGAAGATCAGGGCGAGGCCGAGCATGACGGGGACGACGAGGGCGCCGTAGCCGAGGACGCGCAGGGCGCCGGCGGTGAACTCGGGGTCGGTGAGGGCGGAGGTGTAGTTCTCCAGGCCGGCGAAGACCTCCGACTTGGCGCCCTTGCCGAGACCGAGCCCCTTGATCTCGGTCTTGTGGAAGCTGAGGCGGATCGCGTAGCCGATGGGCAGGGCGAAGAAGAGGACGAAGAGGACGGCGGCGGGAAGGAGGAAGCCGTACGGGGCCGCCTTGACCCCGTACGACCGGCGCACGCCCCGGGCGGGCTGCGTCACGGGGCGACCTCGAAGCCCTGCTTGCGCAGATCGGCGACGGTGGTGTTCCGGACGCCGGCGAGGGCGGTGCCGAAGGCGGCCCGCGTCCGGGCCTTGGCGGCCTTGCCGAACTCGTCCTTGAAGGAGGTGTAGGCGACGTTCACGTTCGGGCCCCAGGCGGCCGGGGCGGTGGTCTTCGCGATCTCG
The DNA here is from genome assembly GCF_042900905.1 of Streptomyces sp. NPDC012827. Lineage (NCBI taxonomy): Bacteria > Bacillati > Actinomycetota > Actinomycetes > Kitasatosporales > Streptomycetaceae > Streptomyces > Streptomyces sp. NPDC012827. Next base: position 166,988 of record NZ_JBIBBY010000008.1, read on the forward strand.
GCGGCGCGGGTGTAGAAGTCCGGCTGGTTGCCGAAGAAGTCGGGGGCCTGGGCGAGGGCGCCGCTGGTCTGGGCGGCGGTGGCGGCGGGATAGATGCCGCTCTCCTTGACGAGGGCGGCGAGGGCCTTGGGGTCGGTGTTCAGCCAGACGGCGAACTTGGCGGCGGCCTCCTTGTGCGGGGAGTCGGAGGTGACGGCGGTGGAGGAGCCGCCCCAGCTGCCGGTGGCGGAGGCGCCGCGGGTCCACTGCGGCAGGGGGGCCATGGCCCACTTGCCCTTGGTGGCGGGGGCGGCGGTGGTCAGGGTGCCCGGGGCCCAGACGGCGGAGACCCAGGCGATCTGCTCGCCGGTGTTGAGGGCCTTGTTCCAGGCGGGGGTGTACATGGGCTGGTTGTCGATGGCGCCCTCGGCGACCAGGCCGCCCCAGAAGTCGGCGACCTTCCGGGTGGCGGGGTCGTCGATGCCGACCTTCCAGGTGTCGCCCTCGAAGGTCCACCACCGGGCGCCGGCCTGCTGGGCGAGTCCGGCGAAGAGGCCGGCGTCGTTGGCGGAGAAGGTGGTCAGGGCCTTGTCGGGGGCCTTCTCCTTCAGGGCGCGGGCGGTGGCGGCGAACTCGTCCCAGGTGGTGGGTACGGTCAGGCCGTACTGCCGGAAGAGGTCGGCGCGGTAGAAGAACATCATCGGGCCGGAGTCCTGCGGCAGGGCGTAGACGGCCTCGCCGCCGAAAGTGGTCTGCTGCCAGACGCCGGGGGCGAACTTGTCCTCGACGCCCCGGGTCTCCTTCGCGATGTCGGCGAGGGCGTCGTTGCTCACGAGGGTCGGGAGGGCCTGGTACTCGGCCTGGACCAGGTCGGGGCCCTCGTGGGCCTTGGCCGCGGTGATGATCTTGGTGACCAGGTCGTCGCCGGAGGCCTGCTTCTGCACCGTGACCCGGATGTCGGGGTGTTCGGCGTTCCAGAGGGCGGCGACCTTGTCCATGCCGGGCGCCCAGGCCCAGTAGGTGAGTTCGACCGGGCCGGATCCGGCGCCTTCCCCGCCGCCGGAACCGGAGCCGCAGGCGGTGAGCGCGGTGGCGCCGAGCAGAACGGCGGTGGCGGCGGCGAGAGCGCGGCGCGTGATGTGGGGCATGGGTGGGTTCTCCCTGACCGAAAGGGGCCTCTCCTTCGGACGGAGAGGCCGACCATGCGTCTGTGAGCGTTCACAGTAGAGAAACGTTCCAGACACTTGTCAATGGTTGTTCCTGTGCGGTTATGTTGCGTTGTCACATCGAGATCTGGTGTGTGCACGTTCCCATGTGCGGGAACTCTTCAGCCCCGTCCGAGGTTTCAGGAGAGACTCATGCCGCAGACCACTCCCAAGGGCCTGCACCGGCTCGCGTTCGGCGGGGACTACAACCCCGAACAGTGGCCGGAAAGCGTCTGGCAGGAGGACGTCCGGCTCATGCGCGAGGCCGGCGTCACCATGGTGAGCGTCGGAATCTTCTCCTGGGCCCTCCTCGAACCCGAGCGCGGCCGGTACGACTTCGGCTGGCTCGACCGGCTCCTCGACCTCCTGCACGAGCACGGCATCCGCGTCGACCTCGGCACCCCCACGGTCGCCCCGCCCGCCTGGTTCTACCGCCTCCACCCCGAGGCGCTGCCGGTCACCGCCGAGGGAGTGCGGTACTCCCACGGCTCACGCGGGGCCATCTGTCACAGCTCCCCCGCCTACCGCGCCGCCGCCGCCGGCATCACCACCGAGCTGGCCCGCCGCTACGGCGGCCACCCGGCGCTCGCCCTCTGGCACGTCCACAACGAGTACGGCGTGCCCGTCAGCGCCTGCTACTGCGACAGCTGCGCCGCCCACTTCCGCCGCTGGCTCGACCGGACGTACGGCTCCGTCGAGGCCGTCAACGAGGCCTGGGGCACCGCCTTCTGGGGTCAGCGCTACGGCTCGTACGAGGAGATCGACCCGCCGCGCGCCACCCCGACCGCCGGCAATCCGGCCCAGCGGCTCGACTACCGCCGCTTCGCCGACGCGACCCTGCTGGAGAACTTCCGGATGGAACGCGACATCCTGCACGGTCTGGCACCCGGCATCCCGGTCACCACCAACTTCATGACCGCGCTCAGCCAGTGCGACTCCGTCGACTACTGGACCTGGGGCCGCGAGGTCGACCTCGTCACCAACGACCACTACCTGATCACCGACGGCCGCCGCACCCACGTCAACCTGGCGATGGCCGCCGACCTCACCCGCTCGGTCGCGGGCGGCGCCCCCTGGCTGCTCCTGGAGCACTCCACGTCGGGGGTGAACTGGCAGGCCCGCAACCCGGCCAAGCGGCCCGGCGAGATGGCCCGCAACTCCCTGGCCCATGTGGCCCGGGGCTCGGAGGGCGCGATGTTCTTCCAGTGGCGCCAGTCCCGGCGCGGCGCCGAGAAGTTCCACTCGGCGATGGTCCCGCACGGCGGCACCGACACCCGGGTCTGGCGGGAGGTCGTCGCCCTCGGCGCCGGCCTCGACGCGCTCGCCGAGCTGCGCGGCACCCGTACCGTCCCGGACGTCGCCATGCTCTGGGACTGGCACTCCTGGTGGGCGCAGGGCCTCGACTGGCGGCCGAGCGAGGCCCACGACGCCCGCGAGCGGGCCGACAGCTTCTACGAGACGCTGTACGACCGGCACCTGACCGTCGACTTCGCCCACCCGGAGTCCGACCTGTCGGCCTACCCGCTGGTCGTCGTGCCCGCGCTCTACCTGACGACGGAGGCCGCCGGGGCCAACCTCCGCGCCTACGTGGAGAACGGCGGCACGCTCGTCGTCTCGTACTTCTCCGGGATCGTCGACGAGCACGACGCCGTTCACCCGGGCGCCTACCCGGGCGCCCTGCGCGACGTCCTCGGCCTCACCGTGGAGGAGTGGTCCCCGCTCCTGGACGACCAGCGCGTCCGGATCACCGGTCCCGGCGGCGCCTCGCTCACCGGTGACGTGTGGACCGAGTTCGTCGTGCCGCGCGGCGCGCAGACCGTGTGGTCGTACGCGGACGGGCCCGCCGCCGGCCGGCCCGCCGTGACCCGGCACCGGCTCGGGCGCGGCACCGCCTGGTACGTCTCCACCCGGCTCGACGCTGCCTCGCTGGACGCGATCGTGGCGGCCGCCTGCGAGGACGCCGGGGTGCCCGGCCGTCCGGGCCTGCCGCGCGACGTGGAGGTCGTGCGCCGCGCCGGTCCCGGGGGCCACTACCTCTTCGCGCTCAACCACTCCCCCGAGGACGCCGAGGTGCCGCTGGACGGACCCGGAACCGGCACCGGTACGGAGCTGCTCGGCGGGGCGCCGGTGAGCGGCGGGCTCGCCGTCCCGGCCGGAGCCGTGCGCGTCGTGCGCCTCGACGGCTGACGCCCGCCCACGCCCCGCTCCCCGCCCCCTGATCTCCCCGGGGGCGGCCGCGTCGCCGCGCCGCCCCCGGGTGAGCCGCCCCACCGCACGACGGCACCACCGCACCACCACTTCCCCCGCCTTCACCGTCGAAGGGACATCGACGATGCACCTCACCAAGAGCCGCTTCCGCCTGCGGGCCGCGGCGCTCGCCGGCGCCCTGGGCGCCGCCCTCCTCGCCGGTCCGCTGCCCGCGCAGCAGGCCGCCGCCGCGAGCACCCTCACCAACGGCGGCTTCGAGGCCGACGGCACCGGCACGGCCACCCCCTCCGGCTGGTCCACCTACTCCGCCGCCGGCCAGCACGCCGCCTCCTTCACCGAGGCGGGCGGCCGCAGCGGCGGCCACCGCCTCTCGCACTGGTCGTCATCGGCGTACAAGGTCGAGACCTACCAGTACCTCTCCGGGCTCACCGACGGCACGTACACGCTCAGCGCCTGGGTGCGTTCCGGCGGCGGCCAGAAGGCGGCCTACCTCGCGCTGCGCAACTGCGGCTCGCCGGAGCAGCGCACCGACCTGCCGGTCACGACCAGCTCGTGGATACGGATCGTGACCTCCGTCAAGGTCGTCGGCGGCGGTTGCACGATCAGCGTCAACTCCGACGCCCACGCGGGCAACTGGCTCAACGTGGACGACCTCACCTTCACCCCCGGCTCGACCGGGCTCAGCGTGAAGGGCGTGGACCTCTCGGGCCTGAAGAAGAGCGAGGACCTGGGCGGCACCTACAAGAACGCCTCCGGGACGGCCGGCGATCCCGTCGCGCTCCTCAAGGGCGCCGGCGCCACCTACGGCCGCCTGAAGGTGTGGGTGAACCCGGCCGACGGCTACAACGACAAGGCGCGCGTCCTTTCCACCGCCCGGCGCATCAAGGCGCAGGGCATGAAGCTGCTCGTCGACTTCCACTACTCGGACACCTGGGCGGACCCGGGCGCGCAGACCAAGCCCGCCGCCTGGCAGGGGCATTCGTACGACCGGCTCAGGACCGATGTGTACGACCACACGTACGACGTCCTCAACGCCCTGAAGGCGCAGGGGACCACCGCCGACATGGTGCAGATCGGCAACGAGATCAACACCGGCATGCTGTGGCCCGAGGGCTCGACCGGCGACTGGCCGCGGCTCGCCGGTCTGCTGAAGTCCGGCATCGCCGCCGCCAAGGCGGTCTCGCCGTCCACGCAGATCGCGCTCCACCTCGCGCACGGCGGCGACAACGCCCTGTACCGGAGCTGGTTCGACAACGCGGCCGCCCAGGGCGTCCCCTACGACGTGATCGCGCTGTCCTTCTACGGCTACTGGCACGGCGCTCTGTCCGCGCTCCAGGCCAATCTGGACGACGTCTCCGCCCGCTACGGCAAGAAGGTCCTGGTGGTGGAGACGGCCTACCCGTTCCGTCTGGACAGCGAGGACGCGCACGAGAACATCATCGACCGGCCCTCGGAGCTGGTGGCCGGCTATCCGGCGAGCCCGGCCGGTCAGTCGGCCTGGCTGCGGGACGTGATGAACGTGGTGGAGGCGGTGCCGAACGGCCGTGGGCTGGGTGTCGTGTACTGGGAACCGGCCTGGACGGCCGTCGCGGGCAACGGCTGGGACCCGGCCGACCCGGCCTCGGGCAACGGCTGGGAGAACCAGGCCCTGTTCGACTACGACAGCAGGCTGCTGCCGGCGGCCTCCTGGTTCGCCCACCGCTGACCCTTTCGCTGACCTTCCGCCGCGGGGGGACCGGGCCCGTTCTAGGCCGTGTCTTTTGGATCAGGCCGGATCAGGGAGCGGCGTCTGGCGCCGTGCATCGCAAGGCGGAGGAGGGAGTCCATGCGGAGCATCGGCGACCGACGTCAACGCTGGGGGCACCTCCCGTGCCCGAAGGGCCACGGGGGAGGGGCGCGGTGCCAGGCGCCGCGAGCCCGGCAAGATCCGAAAGACACGGCCTAGCGCGGGGCGCGGAAACCCAGGCGGGCCGAGAGGTCGCCGGCGCCGCGCACGGCCAGGGCGGTCAGTTCGTTCTCGCGCTCCTCGTGCCAGCGGTGGACGGGGACGGAGATGGAGAGGGCGGCGACCACCCGGCCGCCTCGGTCGCGTACCGGCGCGGCGACGCAGCTCACGTCCGGGTTGGACTCGCGCTGCTCGACGGCGACGCCGAGGACCCTGATCTCGGCGAGCGCGGCGCGCAGCGCGTCCGGGTCGGTGAGGCTGTTCGGGGTCATCGCCGTCAGCTCGCGCCCGTCGAGGCGGGCCTCGAGCTCGGCCTCGGGAAGGGTGGCGAGCAGCATCTTGCCGACCGCCGTGCAGTGGGCGGGGAGGCGGCGTCCCGCGGCGGAGACCATCCGTACGGCATGGGTGGAGTCCACCTTGGCGATGTAGATGACGTCCATGTCCTCCAGGAGGGCCACGTGCACCGTCTCACCGCAGGTCTCGGCCACCTCCTGGGCGACCTGCCGTCCCTCGGCCGCGAGGTCGAGTTCCTCGGCGTAGCGGCTGCCGAGCTGGTAGGTGCGTACGCCGAGGCGGTAGCGGCCGGGCTGGTCGGGCACGGGCATCAGGTAGTTGCGGGCGACCAGGGTGGTGACCAGTTCGTGGGTGGTGGTGCGCGGCAGCTGGAGGCGGCGGGTGATCTCCGGGGCGGAGAGCGTCCCGTCCCCGTGGAGGAACAGTTCCAGGATGTCGAACGCCCTGGTCACCGCGGGAACGAGTCGTCCCATGGCCCCCCACCTCACCCTCGCACCGTTCGGTATTCCATACTGCGATCGAAATCGCGAACAGAGACTATCCGTGCGCCGGGGTGGGGGCAACGCCCGGCGCCGGGCGGGCCGCTGCCCGCGGTCACGCCGCTTCGCCCGGCCGGCACCCCGGTCGGCCGGGCCCTCCCCCTCCCTTCCGACGTCCCAAGGAGCAACCACCGTGCGCATCACGGGAATCACCACTCATGTCGTCGGCACGCCGTGGCGCAATCTCACGTACGTCCTGGTCCATACCGACGAGGGGCTGACCGGTGTCGGGGAGACCCGCATGCTGGGGCACACCGACGCGCTGCTCGGCTATCTGCGCGAGGCGGAGGCCAACCACATCGCGGGCTCCGACCCCTTCGCGGTGGAGGACCTGGTGCGGCGCATGAAGTACGGGGACTTCGGGCGGGCCGGCGAGATCGTGATGTCCGGGATCGCCGTCGTGGAGATGGCCTGCTGGGACATCAAGGGCAAGGCGCTGGGCGTGCCCGTCTGGCAGCTGCTCGGGGGCAAGGTGACCGAGCGGGTGAAGGCGTACGCGAACGGCTGGTACACCACCGAACGGACCCCCGAGGGGTACCACGCGGCGGCGCGCGGGGTGGTGGAGCGCGGGTACCGCGCGCTGAAGATCGACCCGTTCGGGAACGGTCATCTGGAGCTGGACGCGGCGGCCTCGCGGTACGCGGTCTCCCTCGTCGAGGCGGTCCGGGACGCGGTCGGGCCGGACGTGGAACTGATGGTGGAGATGCACGGGCGCTTCTCTCCGGCGACGGCGGTACGGCTGGCGCGCGAGCTGGCGCCGTACCGGCCGGCGTGGCTGGAGGAGCCGGTGCCGCCGGAGAACCTCAAGGCGCTGGCGAAGGTGGCGGAGCGGGTGGAGATGCCGGTGGCGACCGGGGAGCGGATCCACGACCGGATCGAGTTCCGGGAGCTGTTCGAGTCGCAGGCCGCGGATGTCATCCAGCCGGACGTCGGGCACATCGGCGGCATCCTGGAGGCGCGCAAACTCGCCGCGACCGCCGAGACCCACTACGTCCTGGTCGCCCCGCACAACGTGGGCGGCGCGGTCCTCACCGCCGCCTCCCTGCAACTTGCCGCCTGCACACCCAACTTCAAGATTCTGGAGCACTTCAACGACTTCGCCGACGCGGAGATCAGGAACGTGGTCCGCGGGGCCCCCGAGGTGGACCCGGAGACCGGCTGCTTCACGATCTCCTACGCCCCGGGCCTCGGTGTCGAGTTCGATGTGGACGCGGCGGCCGAGTTCCCGCGGCAGCGGGCCCGGTTCGACCTGTGGGCCGAGGGCTGGGAGCGGAGGCGGCCGGCGTGACCGCCACGACCGGCCGGGCGGTCCTCGTCGACCGGCCGGGCTCGCACCGCCTGGTCACCTCACCCGTCCCCGTACCCGGGCCGGGCGAGGTGCGGGTACGGGTGGCGGCGGCCGGGATGTGCGGGAGCGACCGTGAGCTGTACGAGGGCCGCCGCGCCCCTGGTTACGTGCGCTATCCGGTGGTGCCCGGCCACGAGTGGGCGGGCACCGTCGAGGCGGTGGGACCCGGGGTGGACGGGGCGCTGGTGGGCCGGCCGTGCGTCGCGGAGGGCTTCCGCCCCTGCGGGACGTGCGAACGGTGCCGGGACGGGGAGACGAGCCTGTGCACGGGCGGGTACGCGGAGACCGGTTTCACCGAGCCGGGCGCCTTCGCCGACCACCTGCTGGTCCCGGCGCGGCTGTTGCACCCCCTGCCCGAGGGGGCCGACCTGCGGGCGGCCGCGCTCCTGGAGCCCGCCGCCGTGATCGCCGGGGCGGTACGGGCCGGGCGGCCCCGGCCGGGCGGACGCATCGCCGTCGTGGGCGCCGGAACCCTCGGGGCGCTCGCCGTCCAGTGGCTCGCCGCCTCCTCCCCCGCCGAGCTGACCGTGATCGATCCGAGCGCCGCCCGGCGCGCGCGGGCCCTCGGTTTCGGGGCGGACCGGGCGCTCGGCCCGGCGGAGGCCGCGGGCGCGGAGGGCCGCTTCGACCTGGTGGTGGAGACGGCGGGGGCGCCGACGACGGCCGCCTCGTCCTGCCGGCTCGCCCGCCGGGGCGGCCGGGTGGTGCTGACCGGGATGTTCACGGAGGGAGCGGCCGGCATCGATCCCGTGCACCTGTCGGTCAGTCAGCTGGAGGTGCGCAGCGTCTTCGGCGCCTCGTCGGCGGCCTGGGCGGACGCGGTCCGCGCCTTCTCCGCCGGTCTGCTCGACCCGGCCGCGCTCGTCACGCACACCTTCCCGCTGGAACGGTTCGGTGAGGCGCTCGCCCTGGTGGGGGGCGGCGATCCGGCGACAGGCAAGGTGCTTCTCGTCCCCTGACAACGTGACGGGACCCTTCCGTCGGACCAGCCGCTCCCTCCGGTCCTCACCGTGCGGGAGGGTTCGGGTCCGCCGCCGCGGCGCCCGGTCCTCCGCCGGGGGGCCGCCGGGGCGCGGGGCCCGTGACGACCGTGACCCGGCCCGCGCGCAGGTCCAGCCGGCGGCTGCCGCCGGGGTGCCGGACGGTGACGGCGGCGTCGCGGGCGGGGTGTACGACGGCCCGGTGACCGGCCGGGGACCAGCTGAGGTCGACACGGGCGCCGAACCGGGTCCGTACGCCGGTGACGCGGCCCGCCGGCCAGCGGTCGGGCACGGCGGGCAGCAGGACGAGCCGGTCCGGGCGGGACTGGACGAGCGCTTCCAGGACGAGGGCGGGCAGGGCGTGGGCGGCGTCGGCGTTGTAGACGTTCCGGGCCGGGTAGTGGGCGCTCATGAGCGAGTCGTGGAAGTAGTCGCCGGTGAGCACCCGGGCGAACGCCTCCGTGGTGCGGTGGGCGTCGCCCAGGCGGGCGGCGACGAGACCGTGGTGGAGGTGGCCGTGCGCGGAGTCGTTCTCGCTGCCGCGCAGGGCGAGGGCGCGCAGGGCGGCGCGGGCGAGGCCGGGGGTGTCCTCCGGGTCGATCTCGTCCAGCGGCCACACCGGGTAGAGATGGCTGAGGTGCCGGTGGTCGTAGCGGTCGGCGAGGCCGGGCCAGGCCCATTCGGCGAGCGCCCCGTCCTCGTTGACCCGGTAGGGGGGCAGCCGGTCGGCGAGGGCGCGCAGGCGGGCGGCGTGGGCGGGCGGGAGCCGGTCGGCGGCGGCGCGCAGGGCGTGCCGGGCTGCCGCGAGGTCCATGGTGGCGTTGACCGCGCCCCAGCTGCCGCCGCGCGGGCGGTTCTCCGGGGAGTAGGAGGGGACGACGGCCAGGTGGCCGTCAGGGCCGGTCCGGGTGAGGAAGTCCTCGTAGAAGGATGCCAGTTCGGTGAGGACCCCTGTGAGCCAGGGATCGCGCCGGCCGTCGGCCTCGTCCTGGTCGAGCAGGGGTTTGAGCAGCCAGTCCGCGCCCGCGGTCCACAGGTGGAGGGGGTAGGCGCGGCTGAAGTGGTAGGTGTGCCCGCTGACGCCGTCGGTGTGGGAGGGGGCGGCGACGCCCCGGGCGCCGAAGATGGCCCGCGCGTTGTCCCGCCAGTGATCCAACTGGCCCCGGATCAGGGCGGCCTGGGCCCGTGTCACCTCCGGCAGGTCCGCGGCGACGGCGGAGGCGGTCTGGAGGTTGAGGTTGGCGTTGGTGGTGAAGGCGCCGGACCAGGCCGTGTCCCAGTCGCCGGTCCACAGTCCGGTGAGCCGGGGCGGGAGCATGCCGGAGGAGCAGAGCAGGTGGTGACGGCCGGCGGCGAAGAGGCGTTCGAGGAGGGCGGGGCTGTGGGGGCGGCGCAGGAGCGCGGAGCCGGGCAGCGCCCGTTCGGCCGGGTCGGCGTGGAGGTCGAGGACGACGCGCCGGTAGGCGGGGCGGTGCAGGGCGGTGTGGCGGGCGAGCAGCCGGTGGTGCAGGGCGGCGGGCCCGGGTGAGGGCCGTCCCCGGGCGGCGGCGGTGAGCAGGGCGCGCAGGGCGTCGGCCTCCGTCTCCGGGTCGAGCTCCCCCGTGTGGCGGCGGACCCGGGTGAGCAGCAGCAGGTGGCCGGCGCCCTCGACGCGTACGCCCCGGGCGGTCAGGGTGGTTCGGCCGGAATCGGCGCGGAGCAGGGTGACGCCGGTGTAGCCGAGGGGGCTGCCGGGGTAGCGGACCCGCAGGGTCAGCACGGTCTCACCGGCGGAGCAGGCGGTGCCGCGAGCCACGCCGGCCGTGGCGGGGGCGCCGGGCAGCCGCTCGTCGAGGGTGATCTCGACGGCGGGCCCCGGGGCGGTGACGTGCTGGACGAGGACGTCGTCGGCGCGGGAGACGAAGACCTCCGCGCGGCGGGCGCCGGACACCGAGGTGACGAGGCCGGTGGTGAAGTCGACGGAACGCCGGACGGGGGCGGCGGGGTGGCCCGGCGGGCGCCGGACGCGGGTCTGGAAGGCGGGGTGGAAGGGTGCGACCCACCGCAGGGGGCGGCCGTCGGTGAAGTGCTCGGCGGCGGTCGTGTCCCCGGCGAGCAGGGCGTCCTGCAGGGCGGGGAGCGCGGCGGCGAGCCGGGGCGGGTCGGTGTCGCCTGGGGCGTGGTGGGGTCGTACGAGGGTGTGGTGGGTCACGATCACCCGGTCGTCCCCGGGGTCGCCGTGGACCAGGGCGCCGTGGCGTCCGTTGCCGGTGAGGTAGGCGTCCTCCCAGCGGGCGGCGGGCGCCGGCTCCCAGGTGCCGTGGACGGGGCCGCGGGTCACGGGGTGTCCTCCGGGGCGGCGGCGCCGAACCGGTCGGGGCGGACGGTCACCCCGGCGCGTTCGCCCGTGAGCGGGTCGCGGTGGGGGCCGGGCAGGGGGACGGTGACGGGGTCCCCGGGCCACTGTTCGGGGTTCCGGTCGCCGCCGTGCGGGAGCCGGGAGGGGCGGCCGGGCGGGCGGGTGAGGTCGTCGGGGCTCGGCATGGGACTCTTCCGGTAGGCAGGGGGCGGGGCGCCGGTCAGCCCTTGACGGCGCCGGTGCGCATGCCCTTCGCGACGTGCTTCCGGACGAAGGGCGGGAGGGCGGCCGGGGGCAGCGGGGTGAGGACCATGACGGCCGTCCCGACGGCGAGCCCGGACAGGGTGCCGCCCTTGACGGCCTGGCCGGGTCCGACGGGGCTCTCCCACTTCCGCACGAGCGGGAGAAGCACGCGGGGCATCATGTCCTGGTCGGCGAGGTGGACGGAGGCGTTGGACCAGGCGCACCAGCGGATCCGGCGTCATCGCCCGGACCCTCCGGGAGCCTGCGCGTCGGCGAGGCACTGACCGGCGCGCGCGGGCGGGCCGCACACAGCAAGTCGAAGCGCTTCGATATCGCTGCGAGGTTAAGGCAACGCCGCAGGCGCGACAAGAGCCGCCCCCGAGACTGTCAGGTCTGTGCGGGCTCCTGAGGGCTCTCGCGTACGTGCCGCCACGCGGCAAGTACGGCTCCCTGACGCCTTGACACCCGAGGCGCACCGACCGAGCATCGAAGCGCTTCGAAGGCGTCGGATTCTCCCGCCTCCGCAGCCCCCACCACCCCGCCGCCCAAGGGATTCGCACGTGACCGCAGACCGGCCGCCCTTCCGTGATCCGGCCCTCCCCGTCCCCCGCCGCGTCGACGACCTCCTCGGCCGGCTCACCCCCGAGGAGCGCCTCACGCTGCTCCACCAGTTCGCGCCCGCCGTCGAACGGCTCGGCGTCGCCGCCTTCCGCACCGGTCAGGAGGCTCTCCACGGCGTGGCCTGGATGGGCCCCGCGACCGTCTTCCCGCAGGCCGTCGGCCTCGGCGCGACCTGGCACCCGGAGCTGGTGCGCCGGGTCGGCGAGGCGGTCTCCCGGGAGGCGCGGGCGATGCGCGCCAAGGACGACCGGGTCGGGCTCAACGTGTGGGCGCCGACCGTCAACCTGCTGCGCAACCCCCTGTGGGGGCGGGGCGAGGAGGGCTACTCCGAGGACCCGCTGCTGACCTCCGCGATCGCCACCGCGTACACCCGGGGCCTGCGGGGCGACCACCCCGTCCACTGGCGCACCGCGCCGGTCCTCAAGCACTGGCTCGCCCACAACAACGAGGCGGCCCGGGACACCTCCTCGGCGTCCGTACGTCCGCGCGTGCTGCGCGAGTACGACCTCCGGGCCTTCCGCGGCCCGGTGGAGGCGGGCGCGGTGGCCGGTGTCATGCCCGCGTACAACCTGGTCAACGGACGGCCCAACCACCTCTCTCCCCACCTGGAGACGGAGCTGCGCAACTGGACCGACCAGGAGCTGCTGGTCTGCTCCGACGCGGGCGCGCCGTCCAACCTGGCCGACTCGCAGGGCTACTTCCCGAGCCACGAGGAGGCGGTGGCGGCCGCTCTGCGCGCCGGGGTCGACTCCTTCACGGACCACGGCACGGACTCCTCGATCGTCCTCGGCCGGCTGCGCCGCGCCATGGAGCGGGGGCTGATCGGCCAGGAGGACGTGGACCGGGCGGTACGGCGGCAGCTGACCGTCCGGTTCCAGCTGGGCGAGTTCGACCCGGAACTCGATCCGTACGCGCACGAGGACCGGTTCGACACGCCCGAGCACCGGGAGCTGGCCCGCGAGGCCGCCGAGGCCGCGATCGTCCTGCTCCGCAACGAACCCGTGGAGGCCGGAGCCCTGCCGGAGAGCGGCCGGCCGTTGCTGCCGCTGGACGGGGAGGCCGGCCGGATCGCCGTCGTCGGCCTGCTCGGCGACGCCGTCAAACTGGACTGGTACAGCGGTTCCCTGCTCCACCGCTCCTCCCCGCTGGACGGCCTGCGGGAACGGTTCGGCGCGCACCGGGTGGACTTCGCCGAGGGCGTCGACCGGATCCGGCTGCGGACCGCCTCCGGCGACCTGCTGCGGGTCCCGGAAGCGGCACCGGAGGACGGGACGCGTGGCGCGGAGGCGGCGCTCGACCCGGCCCTCGTGGCGGGCCGCACCGACCTCCCGCCGCTCACGGCCGACGCCACGGGATCCGTCCTCGACCTGGTCGACTGGGGCGACGGGGTGCTGACCCTGCGGGCGCCCGGCGGCCGGTACCTGTCGGTCGCCGGGGACGGCCTGGTGCGCGCGTCGGCGGACGAACCCGGCGGCTGGGTCGTCCAGGAGACGTTCCGGCTCCAGGCCCATGGCGGCGGGCACCTCCTTCTGCACCTCGGGACGGGCGGTTACGTCTCTGTCGCCGCCGACGGCGTGAAGGTTGCCGCCGGGCGGGAATCGGCCGAGGTGTTCACCGTCGAGACGGTCGAGCGGGGCGAGGAGGCGGTGGCCCGGGCCGCCGCGGGCGCGGACACCGTGGTCGTGGTCGCGGGCAACGACCCGCACATCGGCGGCCGGGAGACCGAGGACCGCACGACGCTGGCGCTCCCGCCGCACCAGGAGCGGCTGTGGCGGGCCGCGCACGCCGCCAACCCGCGTACCGTCCTCGTCCTGGTCTCGTCCTACCCGTACGCCGTGCCGGAGGCGGCCGCCTCCCTGCCCGCCCTGCTGTGGACGGCGCACGGCGGCCAGGCGGCGGGCACGGCGCTCGCGCGGGTCCTCGCCGGAGACGTCTCCCCCGCCGGCCGGCTGCCGCAGACCTGGTACGCCTCGGACGCGGACCTGCCGGGGATGCTCGACTACGACGTGATCGGCGGGCGGCAGACGTACCTGTACTTCGACGGCACGCCGCTGTTCCCGTTCGGGCACGGCCTGTCGTACACGGCCTTCGGGTACGAGGGGCTGACGGCGGCGGTCGACGGCGACGCGCTCCGGATCTCCTGCGCGGTCACCAACACCGGTGCGGTCGCCTCCGACGAGGTGGTCCAGGTGTACGACCGGGCGGTCGCCCCCTCCGTCCCGCGCCCGCACCGCGAACTCCTCGCCCACGAGCGGGTGCGCCTGGAACCCGGCGCCGGCGCGGAACTGTCCTTCACGGTGCCGCTGGAGTCCCTCGGCCACTGGGACGTGGCGCACGGCCGCTGGACGGTCGAGCCCGGCCCGTACGAGATCCACGCCGGCGCCTCCAGCGCGGACCTGCGCCGCACGGTCCGCGTCGAGGTGGCGGGTACGGCACCGGGGCCGCGCCCGGTCCTGACGGCGGGCCTGGAGGCGGCCGACTACGACGAGCAGTCCGGCACGGCGATCGTGGACCGCGCCAAGCACGCGGGCGACGCGGTGACCCCGCTGTCGCCCGGGGCCGGCGGCCGGCTGGTCCACCGTGCCTGCGACTTCGGCGACGGGGTGACGGAGGTGGCCCTCTCCGTCGCCGGCGAGGGCGAGGTCGTCCTGTCCCTCCCCGACGGCACCGTCCTGGCCCGCGTCCCCGTCCCCCCGACGGGCGGCCCCTACGCCTACCGCACGCTCGGCGCCCCGATCGCCCTCCAGGACGTGGTGGACCTCCACACCGAACTCCACGGCCCGCTGCGCCTCGCCCACCTCAGCTTCGCGGGCTGAGGACCGGGCCTCCCGGGCCCCGCCTCCGCGGGGCCCGGGGCATTGCGGGGACGCCGTCAGTCGCGCACGGCGAGCTCACGGGCGAAGCGGCGGACAGCCGCGCTGAAGGCAGCCGGGTCGTCGAAGTTCGCGAGATGCCGGGCCCGTGGGATCAGTTCGACGCGGGCGTCCGCGTGCGCGCGGGCGAACTCCGCCTCACCGGACCGGAAGACGGTGTCCTTCTCCCCGTTCAGGATGAGCACGGGAGCCGCCACCCGGCGCATCGCGCTCGCGTCGAAGCGGCCCAGCACCTCGCCCCAGGCAGCCGGCAGGCTGTGGAAGGCGTAACCGGCGCGGATGGTCGCCTCCACCACCTCGGGAGGGTGGAGCCGGCGCAGCAGCCGGTCGTTCCACCGGGACAGGCGGTCCGCCGGCAGACGGGGGACGAGCCCCGCGAGCCACCGGTACGGCGTCGCCCACGGGCCGCGCGTGGAAGCGCTGGCCCCGGCGAGGACCAGCCCGCGCAAGCGCTCGGGACAGCGGCGCGCGAACTCCAGCGAGACGTATCCGCCGAGCGAATGGCCCACGACCAGCGCCGGCCCGCACTCGAGCGAGTCCACCGCCGACGCGATGATCTCCGTCGCGGCGTCCAGGCTCCACGGCTGGGCGGAGCGGGCGCCGTGACCGGGCAGGTCGACAGCGGCCACCCGGAACTCGTCCCGCAGCGCGTCGAGCTGTGAGCTCCACTGTCCCGCGCTGAACCGCGTCCCGTGCACGAAGACGATGGGCGGTGTGCCCGCTGTCGCCATGAGTCCCCCTTGGTCAGTACGTCCCCGGGCCGACTCTACCGGCGGGTCGTCCCGCCCGGCCGCACGGCGGGGACGGACGCGCACGACCCGGGCGCCCCTTCGTAGAAAACGCTTGCGCGAAGCATTGACGAAACGTGAACGCCCCCATAGCTTCATGGCCGTTGCACTTCGTACGTCATATATCAGACGCGATACACGAGATCTGAGAGTGCTCCATGGCCTTCGCCCCCAGCCCCATCCCCTCGCGCACGCAGTACGTGCTCGAAGCGATCAAGCACGACATCCTCACCGGGGGCCTCAGACCCGGCCAGGCGCTCGTGGAGGCCGAACTCGCCGCGCGCTTCGGGGTGTCCAAGACCCCGGTGCGC
This sequence comes from Streptomyces sp. NPDC012827, assembly GCF_042900905.1. Classification (NCBI taxonomy): domain Bacteria; kingdom Bacillati; phylum Actinomycetota; class Actinomycetes; order Kitasatosporales; family Streptomycetaceae; genus Streptomyces; species Streptomyces sp. NPDC012827. The sequence continues at coordinate 182,660 of NZ_JBIBBY010000008.1, forward strand.
GAGGCGCTCAAGACCCTCGCGGGCAGCGGGCTGGTGGTGATGAGCCAGTACAAGGGCGTCACCGTCCGGATGGTCGACGCCGACATGGCCCGGGCCGTGTACGACGTACGGCTGCTCCTGGAGCCGGAGGCGGTCCGCCGCGCCGTCGCCTCGGGCGCCCCGCTCGACGCCGCGCACGACGCGCTGCTGCGTGCCTCCGCGGCCCTGGACCCGGCGGAACGGTCCCTCGCCAACCGGGACTTCCACCGTGCCCTGTACCTGCCCTGCGGCAATCCGCTGCTCGGCCGCATGCTCGACGAGGTGCGCGACCAGGCCGCGCTGGTCTCCACGGTCGCCTGGGCCTCCGTCCCGTCCTGGGAGCGCGAGGCCGCCGAGCACGCGGAGATCCTGCGGCTCGCCTCCGCCGGCGATGTCGACGGGGCCGGCCGGGCCGTGCACGACCACATCGCCTCCTTCGTCGAGCGCGCCTTCCCCGAACCCTCTGTGAACTGCGAGTGACCATGGAATCCGAGACCCTGAGGGCCGCCCTCGCCGACGTCGTGGCCATCCCGGTCACCCCGTTCGCGGCGGACGGCACGGTCGACACCGGCGCCCACCGGGCGCTGCTGCGCCGGCTGCTCGACGGCGGTGTCCGCACCCTCACACCGAACGGCAACACCGGCGAGTTCTACGCGCTCACCCCCGTGGAGCGCCGCGCCCTGACCGAGGCGACCGTCGAGGAGGCGGGCGGGCGCGCCGTCGTCCTGGTCGGCGTCGGTCACGACGTGCCGGCCGCCGTCGAGGCGGCCCGGCACGCCCGCGAGACGGGCGCCCACATGGTGATGGTCCATCAGCCCGTCCACCCGTACGTCTCCGAGAGCGGCTGGGTCGCCTATCACCGGGCGATCGCCGAGGCCGTCCCGGAGCTCGGTGTCGTACCGTACGTCCGCAACCCGGCGCTCGGCGGGGCGCGGCTCGCGGAACTCGGCGCGGCCTGCCCGAACGTGATCGGCGTGAAGTACGCCGTCCCGGACGCGGCCCGGTTCGCCGGCTTCGCCCGGGACGCGGGCCTCGACCGGTTCGTGTGGGTGGCGGGCCTCGCCGAACCGTACGCGCCCTCCTACTTCGCGAGCGGCGCGACCGGTTTCACCTCCGGTCTGGTCAACGTCTCCCCCGCGCTCTCCCTGGAGATGCTCGGCGCCCTGCGGGCCGGTGACTACCCGACCGCCATGAAGGTCTGGGAGCGGATCCGCCGCTTCGAGGAACTGCGCGCCGCGAACGGCAACGCCGACAACGTGACCGTGGTCAAGGAGGCCCTCGCCTCACTCGGCCTGTGCCGCCGCGACATCCGCCCGCCCAGCCGCGAACTTCCCGAGGCGGAGCGCGCCGAGGTCGCCGCGATAGCCGCGGGGTGGCCGCTGTGACGAAGAGGCCCGAGGAACTGCGCAGCCACCAGTGGTACGGCACCGACGGACTGCGCTCGTTCAGCCACCGCGCCCGGACCCGGCAGCTCGGCTACCTGCCGGAGGAACACCTCGGCAAGCCGGTGATCGCGATCCTCAACACCTGGTCGGACATCAACCCCTGCCATGTGCACCTGCGGGACCGCGCGCAGGCCGTGAAGCGGGGGGTCTGGCAGGCCGGCGGCTTCCCGCTGGAGTTCCCGGTCTCCACCCTGTCGGAGACCTTCCAGAAGCCGACGCCCATGCTCTACCGGAACCTTCTCGCGATGGAGACGGAGGAGCTGCTGCGCTCCTACCCGGTCGACGGGGCGGTGCTGATGGGCGGCTGCGACAAGACGACCCCGGCGCTCCTGATGGGCGCGGCCTCGGTGGACCTGCCGGCCGTGTTCGTGCCGGCCGGGCCGATGCTGCCGGGCCACTGGCGCGGCGAGACCCTCGGTTCGGGCACGGACATGTGGAAGTACTGGGACGAGAAGCGGGCCGGCACCATCGGCGACTGCGAGATGGCCGAGCTGGAGAACGGGCTCGCCCGTTCCCCCGGTCACTGCATGACGATGGGCACGGCCTCCACGCTCACCGCCGCCGCCGAGACCCTCGGCGTGACGGTGCCGGGCGCCTCCTCGGTGCCGGCGGTCGACTCGGGGCACGACCGGATGGCCGCGGCCTCGGGGCTGCGGATCGTGGAGCTCGTACGGCAGGACCTGCGGCTCTCGCGGATTCTCACCCGGGAGGCGTACGAGGACGCGGTCGCCGCCGTCCTGGCGCTCGGCGGTTCCACCAACGCCGTCATCCACCTGATCGCGATGGCCGGGCGGTCGGGCGTGCGGCTGACGCTCGACGACTTCGACCGGATCGCGCGGTCCGTGCCGGTCCTGGCGAACCTGCGTCCCGGCGGGCAGTACCTGATGGAGGACTTCCACTTCGCCGGCGGCATGCCGGGCTTCCTGTCCCGGCTGACCGACGTGCTGCACCTGGACCGGCCGACCGTCTCCCACGCCACCCTGCGGGAGCAGCTCGACGGCGCGCGGGTGCACGACTCCGAGGTGATCAGGGAGCGGGACCGGCCGCTGGCCGCCGAGGGCGGGGTCGCGGTGCTGCGCGGCAACCTGTGTCCGGACGGGGCGGTCATCAAGCACATCGCGGCCGAGCCGCGCCTGCTGAAGCACACCGGTCCGGCCGTGGTCTTCGACGACTACCGCACGATGCAGCGGACGATCGACGACCCGGCGCTCGGCATCACCGCCGACCACGTCCTGGTGCTGCGCGGCGCGGGCCCCAAGGGCGGTCCGGGCATGCCGGAGTACGGGATGCTGCCGATCCCCCGGTACCTGCTGGAGCAGGGGGTGCGGGACATGGTGCGGATCTCCGACGCCCGGATGAGCGGGACGAGTTACGGCACCTGTGTGCTGCACGTGGCGCCCGAGTCCCATGTCGGCGGACCCCTCGCCCTCGTCCGTACGGGCGATACGGTCACCCTCGACGTCGCGGCCCGCTCCCTCCACCTGCACGTGACGGACGAGGAGCTGGACCGCCGGCGGGCCGCGTGGACTCCGCCGCAGGCCCGGTACGAGCGCGGCTACGGGGCGCTGTACATGGAGCAGATCTCCCAGGCCGACACCGGCTGCGACTTCGCGTTCCTGGCGAGGCCGGGGGCCACTCCCGATCCGTACGCGGGCTGACCGCCCGTCACGCCGGCCGCGACCGGTCCGGCCGCCCCACCGCGGCCCGGGACCGCAGCCGCGTCCCTCCGATCCCCTCCCCCGCCCCGGCCCGATCGTCCGGGATTTCGAACAGCGTGCGCGAAGCGCTTCACCGGCGCCCGCGCACCCCCCGCACCGCACGCCCGAGAACGGAGCCGCCGTCATGGCCTCAGCTGTGACCCCTTCGCCCCCAGCCGCCACGGCACGGGGTCGCCGCCGCACGGGATCGACCCCCCGCCGGCTGCCGTACCTGCTGATCGCCCCAGCGGGACTGCTGATGCTGGGCTTCATCGCCTATCCCGTGCTCAGCGTCTTCTACTACAGCCTCCGGCACCACAACCCGACCAAGCCCTGGCGGAACGGCTTCGCCGGCCTGGAGAACTTCACCCGGATCTTCACCGAGGACCCGAAGTTCTGGGGGACCCTGACCTTCAGCCTCAAGTGGGTCGTCGTCGAGGTGACCCTGCAACTCCTCTTCGGGCTCGCCCTCGCGCTGATCGTGAACCAGACCTTCGTGGGCCGCGCCCTCGGCCGGGCCCTGGTCTTCTCGCCGTGGGCGGTTTCGGGCGTGCTCACCTCCGCGATCTGGGTGCTGCTCTACAACTCCCAGACCGGCATCACCCGTTACCTCGCCGACCTGGGCATCGGCGAGTACGGCACCTCCCTGCTCTCCGACACCGGGACCGTCTTCCCGGCGGCGGTGATCGCCGACCTCTGGCGCGGTGTGCCGTTCTTCGCCATCCTCATCCTCGCCGACCTCCAGTCGGTCCCGAAGGACCTGTACGAGGCGGCCGAGGTCGACGGTGCCGGCCGGCTGCGCCAGTTCTTCCACATCACGCTCCCGCACATCCGGGACGCGATCGTGCTGTCCACACTGCTGCGGGCGGTGTGGGAGTTCAACAACGTCGACCTGCTCTACACGCTGACGGGCGGCGGCCCCGCGGGGGTCACCACCACCCTGCCGCTGTACATCGCGCACACCAGCGTCGACGCCCACAACTTCGGCTACGCCTCCGCCCTGACGACGGTGGCGTTCGTGATCCTTCTCTTCTGCTCCATGGTCTATCTGCGCCTGAGCAAGTTCGGAGGCGACAGCAAGTGACGACCGAGACCACCCTGACCGCCGCCCCGTCCCCCGGGGCCGCGCACGCCGCGCCGCCCCCCGACCGCACCCCGCCGGCCACCGGCCGGAGGCACCGCCGCTCCTGGGACGAGATCCCCCGCTGGCAGATCTACCTGCCCCTCGGGATCTACCTCGTCTTCACCCTGGTCCCCTTCTACTGGATCCTGCTGTTCGCCGTGCGCCCGGCGGGCTCCACCTCGCTGGTGCCGTGGCCGATGACGACCGCCCACTTCGAGAAGGTGTGGACCGAACGGAGCTTCGGCGTCTTCTTCCAGAACAGCCTGCTCATCGGCGTGGCGGTGCTCGTCACGACCACGGTGGTGGCGCTCGCCGGCGGATACGCCCTCGCCCGCTTCGACTTCCGGATCAAGAAGGGCTTCATGCTGGCCCTGCTCTGCTCCCAGTTCGTGCCGGGCGCCCTGCTCCTCGTGCCGCTGTTCCAGATCTTCGCCGAGCTGCGGATGATCAACTCGATCGGCAGCGTCATCATCGCCGAGACCGTCTTCCAGCTGCCGCTGTCGATGATCCTCATCAGCGGATTCATCAGGAACGTGCCGTACTCCCTGGAGGAGGCCGCCTGGGTCGACGGCTGCAACCGCTTCCACGCCTTCCGGATCGTCGTCCTCCCGCTGCTCCGCCCCGGCCTGGTCGCCGTCGGCTCCTTCGCCTTCGTCCACGCCTGGAACCACTTCCTCTTCGCCCTCATGTTCCTCAGCAGCCAGAGCAAGCAGACCATCCCGGTCGGCCTCAACACCCTGATGGGCGCCGACAGCGTCGACCTGGGCGCGCTGGCCGCCGGCGGGGTGATCGCCGCCGTCCCCGTCGTCATCGTCTTCGCCTTCATCCAGAAGTGGCTCGTGACCGGCTTCAGCGCGGGGGCGGTGAAGGGATGAGCGCCGTACGCACCCGAGGACCGCTGCCCGTCGTCCTGGCGGGCGCCCGCGGCCACGGCCGCAGCCACCTCCTCAACATCCACCGCCTCGAACGGCTCGGACTCGTCCGCCTCGCCGGGATCTGCGAACTGCGGCCCCTCGACGCGGCGGAGCTGGACGGCCTCGGGGAGCCGGAGCAGTCCCCCGACCTGGCGGCGCTGCTCGCCTCCACCGGGGCCCGGATCGCCGTGCTCAGCACCCCCATCCACACCCACGCCGACATGGCCCTGACCGCCGCCCGGCACGGGGCGCACGTCCTCCTGGAGAAGCCGCCGGCCCCCTCGTACGCCGAGTTCCGGCGGATGGCACAGGGCGTGGAGGCGGCCGGGGCGGCCTGCCAGATCGGTTTCCAGTCGCTCGGCTCGCACGCCGTACCCGCCATCCGGCGCCTGATCGCCCAGGGCGCGATCGGTGAACTCCTCGGCGTCGGCGCGGCGGGCGCGTGGGTGCGCGACGAGGCGTACTTCCGGCGCGCCCCCTGGGCGGGACACCGGCGCCTGGACGGGGTGGACGTCGTGGACGGCGCCCTCACCAACCCGCTGGCCCACGCGGTCGCCACGGCCCTCGCCCTCGCCGGCGCGGGCCGGGCGGAGGACGTCGAGCACATCGAGACCGAGCTGTACCACGCGCACGCCGTCGAGTCCGACGACACCTCCGCGGTCCGGGTCCTGACGGCGGCCGGGCACCCGGTGACGGTGGCCGCCACGCTCTGCGCGGAGCACCCGGCGGAGCCGTACGTGGTCGTGCACGGCTCCCGGGGCCGGATCACCTTCTGGTACCGGCAGGACCGGGTGCTGGTGCAGCGGGCCGGGCACGGTCCGGTGGAGACCGAGTACGGCCGCACCGACCTCCTGGAGAACCTGGTCGCGCACGTGACCGGGGGCGAGCCGCTGCTGGTGCCTCCGGCCGGAACGGGTGCCTTCATGCGGGTGGTCGAGGCGGTACGGGCCGCGCCCGAACCGCGCGAACTGCCCGCCGGGCACTGGCACACCGCACCGGGCGGGGGCGCGCCGCGCCGGGTGGTCGACGGGATCGACGCCCTGGTGGACGCGAGCGCCGCCGAACTGAAGCTGTTCTCCGAACTCGGCGCCCCCTGGGCGTCACCGATCCGGGCGGAGGCCCGATGAACACCGAGCGGCCGCTGTCGCTGCGCTGCGCGGGCCGGACCGTCGCCCGCTACACCACCCGCCCCGATCTGGCCGCCGACCACGCGCCCCGGCCCCATCTGCACCCCGTCACCACCCTCGCCGGACGGACGGTGACCGAGACGGTCCCCGAGGACCACCGTCACCACCTGGGCGCCGGCGTGGCCGTGCCGGACGTCGCCGGGTACAACTTCTGGGGCGGGCGGACCTTCGTACGCGACCGGGGCCCGGTCGCCCTCGACAACCACGGCGTCCAGCACCACGACGGGTTCAAGCTGTGCGACCCGGACGGCTTCGTGGAGGAGCTGAGCTGGACGGCGGGCGGGGAGCGGCTGCTGCGCGAGCACCGTACGGTCGCGGTCGTGCCGCTCACGGACACCGCGTGGGCGCTGGACCTCACCTTCTCCCTGGCCAACGTGTCCGGGCGGGCCCTGTCGATCGGCAGCCCCGCCACCAACGGGCGCCCGGGCGCCGCGTACGGCGGATTCTTCTGGCGCGCGCCCAAGGAGGCGGCGCCTCCGGTGGTGTTCGGCGCCGCGGGCGACGGCGAGGGAACGGTCCACGGCGTCCCCGGCGACTGGGTGGCCCTGGTCGGCGGGGAGTGGAGCCTGGTGTTCGCGGGGGCGACCGCGACGACCCGGCGCGACCCGTGGTTCGTCCGCGCCGCCGAGTACCCGGGGGTGGGCTCCTCCCTCGCCTCCGGCGGCCGGCTTCCGGTGGCCGCCGGGGAGACGGTGGTACGGCGGGTCGTGACCGTCGTCGCCGACGGCCGCCTCGACCGGGACGGGGCCGCGGCCCTGGCCCGCAGGGCGGTGGCCTCATGACCGCCCCCGTGACGCCCGGCGGCGACCTCGGCGACGGCACGTACCGCAATCCGGTCCTGGCGGCCGACTGGTCGGACCCGGACGTCCTGCGGGTCGGGGAGGACCACTACCTCACCGCGTCCAGCTTCGGCCGGGCCCCGGGCCTGCCGCTGCTGCACTCGCGGGACCTCGTCAACTGGACGCTCGTCGGCCACGCCCTGGAACGCCTCGAACCGGCGGCGGCGTTCGCGGCGCCCCGGCACGACCGCGGGGTGTGGGCGCCGTCCCTGCGTCACCACGACGGCCGCTTCTGGATCTTCTGGGGCGACCCGGACCACGGCGTCTTCCAGGTCAACGCGCCCTCGGTGCGCGGCCCGTGGACGGCGCCGCACCTGGTGAAGGCGGGCCGGGGCCTGATCGACGCCTGCCCCCTGTGGGACGAGGAGTCGGGCGAGGCGTATCTGGTGCACGCCCTCGCCAAGTCCCGGGCCGGTGTCAACAACCGGCTCATCGGCCACCGGATGAGCCCGGACGGCGGGAAGGTCCTCGACGAGGGCCGGGTCCTGGTCGACGCCGACCGGATACCCGGCTGGTTCACCCTGGAGGGGCCCAAGCTGTACCGGCACGACGGCTGGTTCTGGATCCTCGCGCCCGCCGGGGGCGTCGCCACCGGCTGGCAGGGCGCGTTCCGGTCGCGGTCCTTCTTCGGCCCGTACGAGGAGCGGATCGTCCTCGCGCAGGGCGACACCGACGTCAACGGGCCGCACCAGGGCGGCTGGGTGCGCACCCACCGCGGCGAGGACTGGTTCCTGCACTTCCAGCAGTGCGGGGCGTACGGCCGGCTCGTCCACCTCCAGCCGATGCGCTGGGACGAGGAGGGCTGGCCGGTGATCGGCGCGGACGGCGCGCCCGTCCGGGTCCACCGCAAACCGGACCTGCCGGACCAGCCGCCGTCACGGCCGGCGGTGGACGACACCTTCCCCGGCGGGCGGTTCGGCCGCCAGTGGCAGTGGACGGCCAATCCGGGCGAGGGCTGGGCCAGTCAGCACACGGGCGACGGCCTGCGCCTCGGCTGTGTGCGGTCCGAGCACCTCGACGACCTGCGGAGCGTGCCGCACGTGCTGACGCAGCGGCTGCCGGCCGGGGCCCTCACCGTGGAGGTCGGGCTGCGGCTCGACGGCGCCGGTCCCGGGGCCCGCGCCGGGCTCGTCGTCCTCGGCGACGCCTACGCCTGGATCGGTCTGGAACGCGCCGGTGACGGCACGGTCCGGCTGGTGCACCGCTTCGCGCCCGGCAACGCCGACCGGGAACGGGACGCGGCCCGCGCCCGGCCGGTGGCGGGCCCGGAGGTCCGGCTGCGGATCGAGGTGACGGCCGACGCGCGCTGCCGCTTCTCGTACGAGGACGGCGGGGCTCCCGTGCCGCTGGGGCCGGAGTTCGCCGCGACCCCCTGGCGGTGGGTCGGCGCGCTCCTCGGCCTGTTCGCGGGCGCACCGGCCGGGGGCGCGGGGCCGGCCGGGACGGCCGTCTTCACCGGCTTCCGCGTCCTGCCGGCTCCTTGAGCGCCTCCGCCGTACGCCTCCGGTGCCGCCCCGCGCCCCCTCGTACGACCGCCGCAATTCCCCCACCCCACACCCATTCCCCCCGCACGACCCGAGAGAAGAGAGCCGACGATGACCATCTTTTCCGGCGGACGGCGCAGAGCCGCCCTCGCCCTCGCCCTGTCCGGAGTCCTCGCCCTGACCGTCGCCGCCTGTGGCGACGACGGCAGCGGCGCGGGCGGCGACCAGGGCGCCGAGGGCTCGGGCAAGGGAAAGATCACCTTCTGGGACAACAACGGCGGTGTCCGCACCGACATCTGGAAGGAGATCATCGCCGACTTCGAGAAGGCGCACCCCGACATCGACGTCGAGTACGTCGGCGTCGCCTCGAAGGAGGTCCAGTCCAAGTACGACACCGCCATCCAGGGCGGCGGCCTGCCGGACGTCGGCGGGGTCGGCGCGGCCATGCTCGCCGGCATCGCCGCGCAGAACGCCCTGGAACCGCTCGACGAGCGCATCGAGGCGAGCTCGCTCAACGGCAAGCTGAACAAGAGCATGGTCGAGAGCGTGCGGTCGGCCGGCGGCCAGGGCAAGCTGTTCACCGTCCCCACCTCGGCCAGCAACGGCGTCCTGTACTACCGCACCGACCTGTTCAAGGCGGCCGGACTCGCGGAGCCCTCCACCTGGTCGAAGTTCTACGAGGCCGCCGACAAGCTCACGCAGAAGGACAAGAACCGCTTCGGCTACACCATCCGGGGCGGCGCGGGCTCCATCGCGCAGGCCCTGGACGCCATGTACGGCCAGAGCGGCATCAAGCAGTTCTGGAACGGCGACCGGACCACCGTCAACGACCCGAAGAACGTGGCGGCCCTGGAGAAGTACGCCGGCCTCTTCAGGAAGAACACCCCGGCGGCCGACGTCAACAACGACTTCACCAAGATGGTCGCCCAGTGGGACAGCGGCGAGATCGGCATGCTGAACCACAACCTCGGGTCGTACCAGGACCACGTGAAGGCGCTCGGCACGCAGAAGTTCCGGGGCATCCCCAACCCCACCCTGGACGACGGCACGCGCGTGCAGGTCTCCAACCCGGTGGACGGCCTCGGTCTCTTCTCGTCCAGCAGGAACAAGGCCGCCGCCTGGAAGTTCATCGAGTTCGCCGCCTCGCACGAGTCCAACAGCAAGTGGAACCGGTCGGCCGGCGCGATCCCGGCCCACACGGACGCGGCGAAGGACCCGTGGATCCAGGAGTCGGAGACGACGAGGCTGGCCGCCGGCGTCCTCTTCAGCGGCAAGGCCACGATCGTGGAGCTGCCGTACTACCTGCCGGACTGGAACACCATCTCCAAGGCCGACAACGAGGCCGAGTTCCAGAAGGTCCTGCTCGGCAGGAGCACGGCCAAGAAGTTCCTCGACGCCCTGGCGGAGCAGCTCAATACCGCCCAGGCCGAGTGGAAGCAGCAGAACAAGTGAGCGTCGGCCGCCGCCGGGTGGTCGCGGCCGGGGCGGGCCTCGCGCTCGCCCTGGCCGGGGGCCCGGCCGCCGCCCGTACCGAAGGACCCCGCCGGATGCGCACCCTCTTCGTCGCGGGCGACTCCACCGCCGCCCAGAAGTACGCCGACGCGGCGCCCGAGACCGGCTGGGGCATGGCCCTGCCGTTCTTCCTGCACCGGGAGCTGACCGTCGCCAACCACGCGGTCAACGGCCGCAGCACCAAGAGCTTCCTGGACGAGGGACGGCTCGACACGGTCCTCACGGCGATCCGCCCCGGCGACCTGCTCCTCGTCCAGTTCGGCCACAACGACCAGAAGACCTCCGACCCCGCGCGCGGAACCGATCCCTGGACCACCTACCAGGACAACCTGCGGGTGTTCGTGGAGGGCGCCAGGTCCCGGGGAGCGCTCCCGGTGCTGGCGACCTCCGTGGAGCGGCGGAAGTTCGACGCCGCCGGCACCGCCCTGCGCACGCTCGGCGCGTACCCGGCGGCCCTGCGCGAGGTGGCGCGTGAGGCGGACGTCCCGCTCCTGGACGTGGAGGCCCTGTCGCTGGCCCTGTGGCAGCGGCTCGGACCCGAGGCCACGAAGACGTACTTCAACTGGACCGCCACCGAGCAGGACAACACCCACTTCAACCCGCCCGGCGCGATCGCGGTGGCCCGGCTCGTCGCCGGCGAACTGCTCCGCACCCGGGTCCTCGCGCCGCGCGAGACGCGCCGCCTGGACGACGTCGTTCCTCCCGGCCTCATCACCTGGCCGCCCGCCCCCGAGGAGAACTGAACCGTGAACCGACGCACGCGACGGGGAGCGGTGGCCGCGGCCGCCCTCGCCCTCGGCATCACCGTCACCGCCCCCGCGGCCGGTGCCCACGCCGTCCCCCGGCCGGGCGGCGACCCGGCCCGCGCGGTCCTGCCGGCCGGTGACGGCTGGGCCGCCCTGGGCACGGGCACGACCGGTGGTTCGGCCGCCGACCCCTCCCGGGTCTTCACGGTCACCACCTGGGAGGAGTTCCGGGCGGCCCTCGCGGTCCCCGGCACCGGGCCGAGGATCGTCCGGGTCGTCGGCACCCTGGACGCGACGGCCGCCGGCTGCGGGGCCTTCGCCGCGCCCGGCTACGACTTCGCCCGCTACCTGGCCGACTACGACCCGGCGGTGTGGGGGTACGAGAAGGAGGTCAGCGGCCCCCAGGAGGAGCTGCGGGCGGCCTCCGCCACCGCGCAGGCCCGGGCGGTCAAGGCCCAGGTGCCCGGCAACACGACGATCGTGGGTGTCGGCCGGAACGCCGGCATCACCGGTGGCAGCCTCCAGGTGCAGGGCGTGGACAACGTCGTCGTCCGCAACCTGACCCTGGAGAGCCCGCTCGACTGCTTCCCGCAGTGGGACCCGACGGACGGCGCGAGGGGCGCCTGGAACTCGGAGTACGACAGCCTCGTCGTGCACGGCTCCACCCATGTGTGGATCGACCGGAACACCTTCACCGACGGGGCCCACCCGGACAGTTCCCTGCCGTCCTACTTCGGCGAGCTGTACCAGCGGCACGACGGCGAACTGGACGTGGTGCGGGGCGCCGACCTCGTCACCGTGTCGTGGAACGTGTTCAAGGACCACGACAAGACCCTGATGATCGGCAACAGCGACAGCGCGGGCGCCACCGACCGGGGCAAGCTGCGGGTCACCCTCCACCACAACCTCTTCGACAACGTGGTGGAGCGGGCGCCGCGGGTGCGCTTCGGTCAGGTCGACGCGTACAACAACCACTTCGTGGTGCGGGGCGCGCCCTACGCGTACAGCCTCGGCATCGGGCAGGAGTCGCGGCTCGTCGCGGAGAAGAACGCCTTCACCCTCGCCGAGGGCGTGCCGGCCGGGCGGATCCTCAAGAAGTGGAAGGACGCGCCGGTCACGACGGCCGGCAATGTCGTCAACGGGGTGCCGGTCGACCTGCTCGCCGTGCACAACGCGCAGTTCCCCGAGGAGACGCTGCGCGCGGACGCGGGCTGGACGCCGACGCTGCGCACCCGGGTCGACCACCCGCGGGCCGTGCCCGGGGTCGTCGGCCACCGCGCGGGCGCCGGCCGCCTGCGCTGAGCGGCGCCGCCGCACCCGGCCGTCGGCCCCGACGGGAGCGCTCGCCGCCGACCGCCGCGGGTGCCGGGACGGATCCTCCTCCCGGCACCCGTCCGTTCTCCCTCCCCCTTCCCCACCCCACCGACCAGCGAAGGAGCATCCCCGTGCCCTCCTCGCACGCCCCCCGTTCCGGCCCCGGGCGCCGCGCCCTCCTCACCGGCGGCGCGGGCGCGGCCCTGGCCCTCGCCCTGTCCTCCGGCCCGGCCGCCGCGCGTCCTTCGGACCCCGCGCGGCCTTTCGGCCGCCACGGTTCGCCGTCCCGCCGCCCCGACGACCGCACGCTGTACGTGCATCCCGGAGGGCTCGGTGACCACACCCGCGTCCAGGCCGCGGTGGACGCCGCCGACGGGCCCGGGTGGACGCTGGTCCTCGCGCCCGGCACGTACCGCGAGACGGTCACGGTGGACGCGGCGCGGGCCGGGATGACCTGGATCGGCGCCACCGGGGACCCCCGTGACGTGGTCGTGGTGTACGACAACGCGGCCGGCACGCCCCGGCCGGGCGGCGGCACCCACGGCACCAGCGGCTCGGCGACCACCACGCTGCGGGCGGACGGCTTCACCGCCCGGGGCGTCACCTTCGCCAACGACTTCCTCCGCACGGACCTGCCGGGGAACCCGGGCACGCAGGCGGTGGCGCTCAAGGTGACGGGGGACCGCTCGGCCTTCTTCCACTGCCGCTTCCTCGGCCACCAGGACACGCTGTACGCGGACTCGGCCGCCCTGTCGGCCTTCGCCCGCCAGTACTTCGCGCACTGCTACGCCGAGGGAGACGTGGACTTCGTCTTCGGGCGGGCCACCGCCGTCTTCGAGCACTGCCACTTCCGCACGCTGCTCCGCCCGGACCTGGCGGGAGCCCCGCACGGGTTCGTCTTCGCCCCGTCCACGGCGGCCGCCGGCCCCTACGGGTTCCTCGCCGTGCGCTGCCGGGTCACCAGCGAGGCCCCGGACGGCTTCTACAAGCTGGCCCGGCCGTGGGTGCCGAGCTCGGACCCCACCGCCCGGCCGTCCCTGGTGGTCCGCGAGAGCGTGCTCGGCCCGGGGATCGACGCCGCCGCCCCGTACGCGAACATGCGCGAGGCCCACCCGTGGCAGGCCCAGCGCTTCGCGGAGTACCGCAACACCGGCCCCGGCGCGCGGATCACCGTCCCGGAGAACCGGCCGCAGCTCACCCCGGCCGACGCCGCCGGGGCCACGCCCCGCGCCTACCTCGGCGACTGGGAACCGCGCCGCTTCCGCGCGGGAGCGCAGGCGTGAGGCCCGCGGCACTCCGCCGCGCGGCCGGCCCGGCGGGACCCCCGGGGCGTGCTCCCGCGGGTCACCAGCCCGCGCCGGGACCGTCCTGCCGCGGGGCGGCGCCGAAGCCGCCGGTGAGGGTGGACCGGCCGCCGTCCGGGCCGGTCAGGACGACGGTGTACGTGTCGGCCGAGGCGTCCCTGTCCCCCTCGGCGTGGTTGTACTGGGCCGCGAAGGTGTGGGGGCCCGGCGGGAGCGTCCGGCCCGGCCGGAGGGTCCAGCGGTAGACCAGGGCGTCCGGCTCACCGGTGACCGCGACGGTGAAGTCCTCGGCCGGCCGGGTGCGCCAGTGGCCGGTGCTGACGACGCCGCCCGTCCGGGCGACGCGTACTTCGACGGTCAGGGCCGAGACCGGGGTCCGCGTCGTCAGGGCCAGATCGCTCTGGGCCCACCAGCGGTTGCTGCCGGGGTCGATGCTGCCGGCCGCCCGGGCCACGGGTCCGGGCGGCGGTGCGGGCCGTACGGTGGAGGGTCCGGCCGGCCGCCGGTCCCCCGTGCCGGTGGCGACGAGCCCGGCGACCCCCACGACACCCGCGACGGCGGCGGCCACGGCCACCACCACGGCGGTCCGCCACCGGGGCCGTACGGTCCGCGTCGGGGCCGGGTCCGGGTCCGCGAGGCCCCGTTCGACCCGGGCGAGGATGCGGGCCCGGTCAGGCCGGTGGGCCGCGGCGGCCTCCCGCAGCTCGCGGCGCAGCTGTGCCTCGTCCATCAGCTCCTCCGCGCGGCGAGTTCGTGGGCGGCACGGTCGCCGAGCAGCCGCTGCAGCTCGGCCATGCCCTTGGCGGTCTGGCTCTTGACCGTACCGACGGAGACGCCGAGCGCGAGCGCCGTGTCCCGTTCGGACAGGTCGAAGGCGTGCCGCAGGACGACGCAGGCGCGTTTGCGGAAGGGCAGCGCGCGCAGGGCGGTCCGTACGTCCAGGACGGCGGGGACGTCCGGGCCCTCGGTGTGCTCGGGGCGGCGGTCCCAGAAGGCGGCGATGCGTCGCCGCTCACGGACGGTGCCCCGGATGCGGGTGCGGACCAGGTTGGCGACGACGCCGCGCGCGTAGGCGGTGGGGTGTTCGGCGGCGCGGACCCGGTCCCAGCGGTGCCAGAGGGCGAGCATGGCGTCCGCGGCGAGGTCGTCGGCGGCGTCGGTCTCGCCGGTCAGCAGGTGTGCGAGGCGGGCGAGTTCGGCGTAGTGGTTCTCGAAGAAGGTCCGGAACTCACTCGCGCCGTCGCCGTGGTCAGCGCCCGCCGTGGCCACCGCGGTCCTCGGGGTGGGTGCGGGTCGCGGTGCGCGGGGCGGGGCCGCTGCCGGCGCGGGCGGTCAGCAGCGGTGCGAGGAGCTCCGTACCGCGCGGGGCCTCGCCGGCGAGCCGGGCGACGAGCCGCTCGACGGCGCGGCGGCCCATGTCCCGGGCGGGTACGGAGACGGCGGTCAGCGGTACGGAGGCGTGCAGCGCGACCTGGTCGGGGCAGACGGCCACGACGGACACGTCCTCGGGCACGGCGCGCCCCTGGTGCCGCAGGAGCGCCAGGAGCGGTTCGACGGCCGCCTCGTTCTGGACGACGAGGCCGGTCGTGCCGGGGCGTTCCTCGAAGACGCGGGTGACGGCGGCGGCGACCGCCGCGTACGTCCCCTCGACGGGACGGTGGAGCAGGCCGACACCCCGCCGCGCCGCGGCCTCGCGCAGGCCGGCGAGGGTGCGCGCGGCGTAGCCCGTGCCGCGCTCGTGGACGGCGGGGGGTTCGCCGAGGACGGCGATCCGGCGGTGGCCGAGGTCGGCGAGGTGATCGACGCAGCGGGCGCCGGCCGCGGAGAAGTCGAGGTCGACGCAGTCGAGTCCGGTGATGTCGGCGGTGTCGGCGGGCAGCCCGATGAGGACGGCGGGGCGCTCGGCGGATCGCAGCTCGGGGAGGCGGGGGTCGTCGAGTTCCACGTCCATGACGATCATGCCGTCGGCGATGGCGCTGCCCTCGACGCGGCGGACGGCCTCGGGCCCCTCCTCGCCGGTGAGCAGGAGGACGTCGTAACCGTGGGCCCGGGCCGTGGTGGTGACGGCCATGGCGATCTCCATCATCACGGGCAGGTAGAGGCCGGTGCGCAGCGGCATCATCAGGGCCAGGATGTCGGTCCTGCTGCTGGCCAGGGCCCGGGCGCCGGCGTGGGGCCGGTAGCCGAGCGCGTCGATGCTGCGCCGGATCCGCTCGCGGGTGGGGGCGGATATGGACCGCTTGCCGCTGAGGACGTAGCTGACGGTGCTGGCTGAGACCCCGGCGTGGCGGGCGACGTCGGCGAGGGTGACCACGTGCGCTCTCCTCGGCTGTTCCCGGTCTTCCGGGCGTCCGCCCGACGGTGGTGACGTTGATTCGGACCCGACCCTAAGCGGCCGCTCGGCGGGCTGTCCAGACGGGGGCCGGCGGCAGGCCTTCGACGGACCGCCCGCGCGGGAAAGGCCCGGTGCCGGGCGGGCCCCGTCCTGGGGTCCACCCGGCACCGTCGTACGCGCGGCCGCTCCTGGCGGGGCGGGCTGTTATTCGAGCAGCTCCGCGTACGAGCCCATGGCCAGGGCGATGTCCGCCTGGGCCCAGAACCGGTGGTAGGTGAAGACGGGGGCGGCGCCGCCCGCCAGGTAGGCCTCGATCTTCGGCCAGGCCGGGTCGTCCTGGTAGAAGGAGCGGATCGAGGCGAAGGTGGAGGTGGAGTTCACCGGGTCGCCGTTGGGCATGACGCCGGTCCAGCCGCTGGGCACGTGGACGGGGTCGTCGAACCGGTTGTAGTCGGCGCGGGTCTCCGGGACGGCGATGCCCAGGGGGTCCTGGTGGTGCTGCCACATGCCGTCGAGGAGGGCCTTGGCGACGCGCTTGGCCTCGGCGTGGCCGGACTTGGCCGCGTAGTAGGTGAGGGTCTTGGCGTAGGCGGCGGCGACGCCGACGTCCTCGGTGTAGTCGGCGACGGTGACGTGCAGCCCGTTGTTGGCGCCGGGGCTCGCCGGGTTCCAGGTGTCGGGCGCGCCGGACCACTGGAGGGTGGACGGGATGCGGTAGGTGCCGTCCGGGTTGATCGTGGTCTTGGAGAGCGCCCAGGTGACCCACTTGTCGAGGACGGTCTTCGCGTCGGCGTCACCGGTCTGCTGGTAGTACTCGGCGACGCGCTCCATCGACCAGGCCTGGAAGCCGAACCACTGGTTCGACGCCGGGTCGTGGTAGACGGGCTTCTCGTCGTAGAACATGCCGTAGAAGGTGGGCGTGCCGGCCGGCGGGGTGGCGTAGCGGCCCTGCCAGCTGTTGGTGGCACCGCCCGCGATGGCGCCCTCGCTCGACTGGAGCCAGCGGTAGAACTCCAGCTGCCGGTCGAGGCTGGTGGCCCAGTCCGCCTGTCCGGTCGCCGACTTGGGCTTGAGCGGGGCGTAGGAGCTCAGCGCGTAGGCGGCGAGCGGGTTCTGGTAGCCGCTGTGGTTGTGGCTGGAACCGATGCGCCAGGACCACCCGGCCGAGGTGTCGGTGGCTCCGCCCCAGGCGTAGTACCAGGACATCAGGTAGTGGGCGCTGTTCTTGCCGGTGCCGGCCGGGCAGGCGGTCGGTCCGACGCAGTTGCCGATCTTCTTGAAGTACTTGTCGAACATCGCGTAGCGCAGGTAGTCACCCATCTTGGCGGCCTTGGCGACCGTTCCGGCGACCTGGCCGCCCTTGCCCTGCTGCTTGGCCCACAGGTCGGCCCAGTAGGCGGCCTGCACGGCGCGGGCGTCGGCGTCGGGGGCGTTGGTGTACTTCCACTGCCGGGCGTAGGAGGCGTCGCCGGTGAAGAGGTCCAGGTAGCCGTTCCTGCCACCGTAGGAGAAGTTGTCGCAGGTGGGGTGGGTGACGGTCTCCCAGACGGACTCCTGCGGGCCGCGCTGGAAGGTGTTGACGTACGACGGGCCGGTGGCCGTCGGGCCCGCGGAGCACTTCCCCGGCTCGTTGCCGAAGCCGTAGACGTTGTCGACGTCCTGGATCCAGTGCATGCCGTAGAGGTCGTCGGTGCCGTAGGCGCTCTTGAGTTCCGCGGCGATCGGGTCGGATCCCGAGGTGACCCCGGAGTCGAGCCGTGCCGGGTACTGCGAGGGCAGGTCCCACTCGGGGGCGTAGGTGGCCGGTTTGGAAGCGTTGTACGAGGAGGTGGTGGGCTGGTCGGCGCGGGTGGGGATCATGAATTTCTCCATGGTCTCCCAGGCGCCGTTGAACTTGGTCCAGTCACCGGTGATCTTGCCGTACATGGCCTGGAGCCAGATGAGGTAGCTGTACGCCTCCGAGGTCGTCTCGTGCCCGTGGTCGGGGGCCTCGACGATCAGGGTCTCCACCGAGTGGTACGGGATGCCCTCGGGCGAGAAGTAGCCGTGGGCCGGGTTGGTGATCTTCCCGTACAGGTCGAGGAAGCGGGCGTCGTAGGTGGAGCCGGCGGCCAGCTGGGCGACGGTGACCTCCGCCTTGGCGTGGCCCGGGGCGGTGGCGGTGAAGACGGCGGTGCCGGTGCCGGTGGCGGCCGCCGCGACGGTCACCTTCTGGGCGGTGTTCCAGTTCGCCGGGGTGAAGGTGAGGGAGGCCGGGGTGGCGCTGAGGCCCGTGGTGCCGGAGGTGCGGGCGACGCTCACGGTGACGTTCGCGGCGGGCCGGGTGGAGAGCTTCAGGTCGAAGGTGCCGCTGGAGCCCTGGCGTACGGAGAGCGTGGCGGGGGCGGCGACGAGGGCGGGTCCGGCGGTGACGGTGATGCCGACGGGCGCGGACTCGGCCGAGGCGCCGAGGCTGTCGTGGGCCCGGGCGTAGAGGGAGTGGGCGCCGGCGGCCAGGCCGGTGGCGCCGAGGGTGAAGGGTGCGGTGGTGTCCGTCCCGAGGAGGGTGGTGTCGCTGTAGAACTCCACCTTCTCGACGGTGGCCCCGTCGGCCGCGGCGGCGGTGGCGGCGAGCGGCACGGGGTCGCCCTCGGTGAAGACCGCACCGGCGGCCGGGCTGGTGAGCACGGCGACCGGGGGCTGGTGGGCACCGGCGCAGGGGGTGCCGTTGACCGCGAACGAGGTCGGGGCGGCGTTGGCGCCGGTGTAGGTGAACTGGGCGCCCGTGGTGACGGCCGCTCCGGCGGCGACGGTGCCGTTCCAGGACGCGTTGGTGACGGTGACGTTCTTGCCGGACTGGGACCAGAGGCCGCTCCAGCCGTTGGTGAGCTTCTGGTCACCGGTGTAGGCGTAGGTGAGGGTCCAGCCGTTCAGGGGCGCGGACGACCGGTTGGTGAGGGTGAGTTCGGCGGTGAAGCCCGAACCCCAGTCGCTGGTCCGGTAGTCGACGCTGCACTGCACGGCGGCGGCGGCCCGCGCGGTGGTGGTGCCGGCGGCGCCGGCGGCCAGGAGGCCGAGGGGGAGCGAGAGGGCCGCGGCCAGCGCGGTCAGGGATCTGCGGGGCCGTGAGCGTGTTCGTGGCATGGGGTGGTTCTCCTCGCGGCTCGGGAGGTCGGGGGTGCGAGAGCAGGAGACGGTCAAGCCTTGAACCAGTGGGAGCGCTCCCACTGTGCAGTTGGGCCGCAACGCCGTCAAGGTGCGTGAAGACTCGAAGTCGGTCGGCGAGGAATTTGCCCAAGGCCTCTTTTCCTTGGCGGCCGTTGGCGCTACGGTCTGGCCGACCAGTGGGAGCGGTTCCATCCAGTCGGCACACCGTCAGGGCTGTGCCCTCGCTGTGAGGACTCGCTCATGCGCCATCCCCCACGTCTGTCCGCGCTGCTCGCAGGAGCGGCGTTCACGACGGCGAGCAGCGCGCTCGCCCTCATGGGTACGGCCTCCGGAGCCGCGGCCGCGCCCAGCTGCACGGTGGAGTACTCGGTCACGAACCAGTGGTCCGGGGGCTTCCAGGGCGCCGTCACCGTCACCAACGGCGGTGCCCCGCTCGACGGGTGGAGCCTCGGCTTCTCCTTCCCGGCCGGCCAGGTCGTCGGCCAGGGCTGGGGCGGCGCGTGGTCCCAGTCGGGTGCCGCCGTGACCGTACGGAACGAGAGCTGGAACGGCTCGCTCGGTACGGGGGCGAAGGCGGCGACCGGTTTCGTCGCCTCCTGGACGGGGGCGAACCCGGCCCCCACCACCTTCACGCTCAACGGCACGCCCTGCACCACGGCCGGCACCCCGACGCCCGGCCCGACCCCCACTCCGACCGACCCCGGCCCGACCCCGACCCCCACCCCGACGACTCCCCCGACCACTCCGCCCACCACTCCCCCGGCCCCGGTCACCGGCGCGCCCGAACTCGGCGTCAGCCAGAACCGTTTCGTCGACCAGAACGGCGCGACCCGGCGTCTCCTCGGCGTCAACCGCTCCGGCGGTGAATTCGCCTGCGTCCAGGGCCACGGGATCTGGGACGGTCCCGTCGACGACGCCTCGATCCGGGCGATCGCCGGCTGGAAGGCCAACACCGTCCGCATTCCCCTCAACGAGGAGTGCTGGCTCGGCCACGGGAACATCAAGCCCGAGTACCGCGGCACGGCGTACGTGAACGCGGTCAAGGACCTGGTGAACCGGGTCCTCGCCCACGGCATGACCCCCGTGGTCGAACTGCACTGGACCTACGGGCAGTACACCGGGAACTCCGCGGGCTGCGCCGACGTGCACGCCTCCTGCCAGAAGCCGATGCCGAACGCCCGGTACACACCGGAGTTCTGGACCTCGGTCGCCCAGGCCTTCAAGCACGACCGGCGGGTCGTCTTCGACCTGTTCAACGAGCCCTACCCGGACCGGGCCACCCCCACCGCCGCCCAGGCGTGGGCCTGCTGGCGCGACGGCGGCACCTGCCCGGGCATCGGCTACGAGGTCGCCGGCATGCAGGACCTGGTCGACGCGGTCCGCGCCACCGGCGCGACCAACCTCGTCCTCGTCCCCGGCATCGCCTACTCCAACGACCTGAGCCAGTGGCTCAGGTACCGCCCCACGGACCCGGCGGGCAATCTGGCCGCCGCCTGGCACGTCTACAACTTCAACACCTGCTCCACCGAGACGTGCTGGAACGACACCCTCGCCCCCGTGGCCGCCGAGGTACCTCTGCTCGCGGGCGAGATCGGTGAGAACACCTGCGGACACGCGTTCATCGACCGCGTCATGAAGTGGTTCGACGACCGCGGCCTGTCGTACCTGGGCTGGACCTGGAACACGTGGAACTGCAACTCGGGCCCCGCACTGATCAGTTCGTACGACGGCACCCCCACCGCATTCGGCATCGGGCTGCGCGACCACCTGCGCGCCCTCACTCCCTGAGAGGAACCCCCACTCCCATGAGCCGCACGAAGAACCGCACCGCCCTGCTGGCGGCGCTCGGCCTGATCGCCGCCACCGGCGCCACGGCCACCGCGCTCGGCACCGCCACCGCCGGCGCCGCCGCAGCAGGATGCAAGGTCGACTACCAGGTCGCCAACCAGTGGAGCACCGGCTTCACCGCCAACGTCACCGTCACCAACCTCGGGGACCCGGTCAGCGCCTGGACGCTGGGCTGGTCCTACGCCGGCGACCAGAAGGTCGGCCAGGGCTGGAACGCCACACTCGCCCAGTCCGGCGCCGCCGTCACCGCGAAGAACCTCTCGTACAACGGGACGCTCGCGACCGGCGGTTCGACGTCCTTCGGCTTCAACGCCACCTACAGCGGCACCAACGCCCTGCCGGCGAGCTTCACGCTCAACGGCGTGACGTGCACCGGCTCGGTGCCGCCCACCACGCCACCGACGACCCCGCCGACCACTCCCCCGACGACACCGCCCACCACGCCGCCGCCCGCCGGGACGAAGGCCGACAACCCGTACGCGGGCGCCAAGGTGTACGTGAACCCGGAGTGGTCCGCCCATGCGGCCGCCGAGCCGGGCGGCACCAAGGTCTCGAACCAGCCCACCGGTGTCTGGCTCGACCGCATCGCCGCGATCAACGGCGCCAACGGCTCCATGGGCCTGCGCGCCCACCTCGACGAGGCCCTCAAGCAGAAGGGCACCGGCGAGATGGTCGTCCAGCTGGTCATCTACAACCTGCCGGGCCGCGACTGCTCCGCCCTTGCCTCCAACGGCGAGCTCGGCCCGACGGAGATCGACAAGTACAAGACCCAGTACATCGACCCGATCGCGGCGATCCTCGCCGACCCGAAGTACGCGGGCCTGCGGATCGTCACCACCGTCGAGATCGACTCCCTGCCCAACCTCGTGACGAACGTCGCCGGCCGGCCCACCGAGACGGCCAACTGCAACGTGATGAAGGAGAACGGCAACTACATCAAGGGCGTCGGCTACGCGCTGGCCAAGCTCGGCGCGGTCGCCAACGTCTACAACTACGTCGACGCCGGTCACCACGGCTGGCTCGGCTGGGACTCCAACTTCGGCCCGTCCGCCGAGCTGTTCAAGCAGGCGGCGACCGCGGAGGGCTCCACCGTCGCCAACGTCCACGGCTTCATCGTGAACACGGCGAACTACAGCGCCCTGAAGGAGGACAACTTCAAGATCACCGACAGTGTCAACGGCACCTCCGTGCGCACGTCGAAGTGGATCGACTGGAACCAGTACACCGACGAGCTGTCCTACGCCCAGGCCATGCGGGCCAAGCTGGTCTCGCTCGGCTTCGACAGCAACCTCGGCATGCTGATCGACACCTCCCGCAACGGCTGGGGCGGCACCCAGCGTCCCACCGGCCCCGGCGCGACGACCAGCGTCGACACCTACGTCAACGGCGGCCGTTACGACCGGCGCATCCACCTCGGCAACTGGTGCAACCAGGCCGGGGCGGGCCTCGGCGAGCGGCCCCAGGCGGCCCCCGCCGCCGGCATCGACGCGTACGTCTGGATGAAGCCCCCGGGCGAGTCCGACGGCGCCAGCAAGGAGATCCCGAACAACGAGGGCAAGGGCTTCGACCGCATGTGCGACCCGACGTACACGGGCAACCCGCGCAACGGCAACAGCATGTCCGGCGCCCTGCCGGACGCGCCGCTGTCCGGCAAGTGGTTCTCGGCCCAGTTCCAGGAGCTCCTGAGGAACGCGCACCCCGCGCTGTAGCACCCCGGCAGGTGCCGCACCCGGTCCGGAGGACGGGGTGCGGCACCTGCCCGCGTGCCTCTGCCATTGGTCCGACGAATGTCGGCGGGCCCGCGTGGTTGACGCGCGTCAACCCCGGACGCCACCCTGCGCATGGCAGGTGCACGTCATCGTGCACATTCCCGCGCAGATGGAGGACCGCACGATGCACGCACGTGCTCCCCGCTCGATCCTTCCCCGCCTCCTGCTCGCCCTCGCCCTCCTCGCCGCCGGCCTCGCGGCCGTCGTCGCCACCCCGGGCACCGCCCGGGCCGACGGCTGCTACACCTGGTCGCGCACCCTCTCCCAGGGCGCCTCCGGCGCCGATGTGACCCAGCTGCAGATCCGCGTGGCCGGCCACCCCGGCTACGGCGGCGTCCTCGCGATCGACGGCTCCTACGGGCCCGCCACCACGGCCGCCGTGAAACGCTTCCAGACCGCCTACGGCCTGAGCGCCGACGGCGTCGCCGGACCCGCCACCTTCGCCAAGATCTACGAGCTCCAGGACGACGACTGCACGCCGGTCCACTTCTCCTACGCGGAACTGAACAACTGCAACACCACCTGGGCGGGCGGCGCCGTCAGCGCCACCACCGCCAAGGCCAACGCCCTGCGCACGATGTGGAAGCTGGAGGCCCTGCGCCACGCCCTGGGCGACGAGCCGATCCGGGTCACCAGCGGCTTCCGCAGCCACGCCTGCAACGACGCCGTCGGGGGCGCCTCAACCAGCCGGCACCTCTACGGCGACGCCGCGGACCTCGGCTCCGGCCCGCACTCGCTCTGCCGCCTCGCCCAGCAGGCCCGGAACCACGGCTTCAACGGCATCCTCGGTCCGGGCTACCCGGGCCACGACGACCACACCCACGTCGACCACCGGAGCAGCCGCTTCTGGTCCGCCTCCAGCTGCGGCATCTGACCGCCCCGCGGGGCCGCGCGCCGGCCCCGCGCGCCCGGCAAGATCCGAAAGACACGGCCTAGGTCCCGGACACGGCCCGGCAGGAGTCCCGTACCACCAGCTCCGTCGGCAGCACCCGGCGGCGCGGTTCCTCCGGGGTCCCGGCGATCTCCCGGAGCAGCATGCGCGCCATGGTGCGGCCCATCTCCTCGATGGGCTGGCGCACACTCGTCAGCGGCGGGTCCATGAGCCGGGCCACCGGTGAGTCGTCGACGCCGACCAGGGCCACGTCGTCGGGCACCCGGCGGCCCGCCTCGCGCAGGGCGCCGCGCGCCCCGGCGGCCATCACGTCGGAGGCCACGAAGACCGCGTCCAGGTCCGGTCCGCGGTCGAGCAGCCGCAGCATCGCCCGCCGCCCGCCCTCCTCCGTGAAGTCACCCGCCGACACCAGGGAGTTGTCCGGGATCCGCCCGGCCTCCGCGAGCCCGGCCATGTAGCCGCCGAGCCGGGCGCGCGCCACGTACATGTCGAGGGGCCCGGTGACGGTGGCGATCCGGTCCCGGCCGCGTGCCACGAGGTGGGCGACGGCGGCGCGGCCCGCGCCGATGTTGTCGGAGTCGACGTACGGGACCGGTTCGGCCTCCGAGCGGCGGCCGTTCATGACGACGGGGATGCCGAGTTCGCGGATCCGGTCGGGCAGCGGGTCGTCGCCGTGCACCGACGCCAGGAGGACCCCGTCGACGCGCTGGGCGGCGAGGTACTGCTCGAAGCGCTGCCGCTCCTGCTCGCTGCGCACCAGCGTCAGGAGCAACTGCCTGTCGGCGTCGGCGAGTTCGGCGCTCACGCCGCGGATGAGGTCGAGGAAGTACGGCTCGGCGAACAGCCGGGCCTCGGCCTCGGGGATGACGAGCGCGATCGCGTCGGTGCGGCTGCCGGCGAGGGCACGGGCCGCCTGGTTGGGGACGTAGCCGAGCTCGGCCACGGCGCGGGCGACGGCCCGTCTGGCCTGTTCGCTCACCCGGGGGGAGCCGTTGATGACCCGGGAGACCGTGCCCCTGCCGACGCCCGCCCGGGCCGCGACCTGCTCCAGGGTGGGCCTGCCGCCCTGCCGTCCGCTCACCACTCCCGAACTCCCCTCCTTCGCCGGCGCGCACCCCTCGGCCCGGCGGCACTCGGCAGCCGCGGCACGGCACCGTTCAGGCCATGGGAGCGCTCCCACCCTAGCGTGGCCAACGGCTTCCCGTCACGCCGGATGCGTTCAGGAGATGACATGGCGCACCGCCCCCGAGGACGTGAAACCCCCGTAAAACCTTCCGGTAACGAATCCGCGTTCATGTCTTGACACGTGCACCCGCCCGGCGGCAACCTTCCGGCAACGACGTGGGAGCGCTCCCATATGGGGGTGCGGACACAGCCCGCTCCACCGGTCCCGGCAGGGCCACGCCGAGCCTCGGGAGGCCGGCCGGAGCTTCGGGCGCACAACGGGCACCACCTGGGACGAGGAGAGTGGAATGCGCACTTCCAGCAGCAGACGCGGACGCCGGCCCCTGATCACGGCGGTCGCCGCCGCCGTCACCGGCACGGTCCTGCTCAGTGGTTGCGGCGGCGACGGCGACGACGACGCCGCGGGCAAGGACGGCGGCACGATCACGCTGCGGGTCGGAACCTTCGGTTCCTTCGGTTACGACAACAAGACCGGCGCGAAGCTCTACGCCGAGTACGAGCGGCTCCACCCGAACATCAAGATCGAGGAGTCGAACGTCGCCGACGGCCAGAAGTACTGGGACACGCTGAAGCTGCGCCTCTCCCGCAACAGCGGCCTCGCCGACATCCAGGCCATCGAGGTCGGCTACATCGCCGAGGCGACCGGCGAGACCATGGGCGGCAAGTGGGTCGACCTGGGCAAGGAGGGCGGCGCCGACGTCTCGAAGTTCCTGGACTGGAAGGTCAAGCAGGCCACCACCGCCGACGGCAAGGTCATCGGCCTCGGCACCGACATCGGCCCGATGGCCATCTGTTACAACAAGGACCTCTTCGCCAAGGCCCAGCTGCCCACCGACCGCGACGAGGTCGCCAAGCTCTGGGCCGGTGACTGGGCGAAGTTCCTCGCGACCGGCGAGACGTACAAGAAGAACGCCCCGGCCGGCACCGCCTTCCACGACTCCGCGAGCGGCCTGTTCAACGCGGTCGTCGCCAGCGACCCCGTCCAGTACGCCGACGCGAGCGGCAAGCTCGACTGGGAGAACAGCCCCGGGGTCAAGAAGGCCTGGAACACGGCGGTCGAGGCGGCCCAGGGCGGACTGACCGCCAAACTGCGCCAGTTCGACGAGAAGGGCACCTGGAACGCGGCGTTCAAGAACTCGAAGTTCGCCACCGTCGCCTGCCCCAGCTGGATGACCGGCATCATCAAGGACCAGGCCGGCCCCGCCAACCAGGGCAAGTGGGACATCGCCGCGCCGCCGGTCGCCGGCAACTGGGGCGGCGCCTTCCTCGCCGTGCCCAAGTCCGGCAAGCACGCCAAGGAGGCCGCCGCTCTCGCCGCCTGGCTGACCGCTCCCGAGCAGCACGCCAAGGTGTTCGCGGTGAACGGCAACATTCCCTCCTCCAAGGACACCCTCACCTCGTCGGCGGTGCAGGACGCCAAGCTGCCGTATTTCGGTGACACCCCCGTCGGCAAGATCTTCTCGTCCGCCGCGGCCGGCATCCGGCCCGCCTCCATCAGCCGCTGGGACGGCCAGGTGAAGACCTTCCTCACCGACAACGGCATCCTCGACATCGAGCAGCGCGGCACCGACCCGGCCAAGGCCTGGGAGAACGTCAGGAAGCTGATCGAGGACAAGATCGACCAGTAGCGGGGGCCGGGTGCCGGTCCGCCCGCCGCCCGTCGGCGGCGCGTACCGGCACCCGACCGCACCACCGCACGCATCGACCTGGAAGGACGCCCCCGTGGCCACCTCCGTTCGGGCGGACCGGGACGGTTCCCCGCCGCCCGCAGCACCGCCCTCCTCCCCCGGCCCGCGCGGTCGGCGAGCCGCCCCGGGCGGCCGGCGCAGCACCCTCTACCGCTGGGACCTCAAGGCGACCCCGTACGTCTTCGTCGCCCCCTTCTTCCTCACCTTCGCGGCCTTCGGCCTCTTCCCGCTGATCTACACCGGCTGGCTCTCGCTCCACCGCGTGGAACTCGGCGGCGAGGCCTCCTGGAAGGGACTCGAGAACTACTCCGACCTCGCGACCAGCGAGTTCTTCTGGAACGCGCTCCTGAACACCTTCACCATCGGCGTGATCTCGACCGTTCCCCAGCTGCTCATGGCCCTCGGCCTGGCGCACCTGCTGAACTACAAGCTCCGGGCCCGCGGCTTCTTCCGGGTCGCGATCCTCGCCCCGTACGCCACCTCGATCGCGGCGGCGACCCTGGTCTTCGCCCAGCTGTTCAACACCGACTACGGCATGATCAACAGCCTGCTCGGCTGGGTCGGCTTCGACCCGGTGAACTGGGAGTCGTCCAAGTGGCCCGCGCAGATCGCCATCTCGGTGATCGTCACCTGGCGCTGGACCGGCTACAACGCGCTCATCTACCTGGCGGCGATGCAGGCCGTACCGCAGGACCTGTACGAGGCGGCCTCGCTCGACGGCGCCTCCCGCTGGCGCCAGTTCCTCAGCGTCACCATCCCGTCGATCCGGCCGACGATCCTCTTCACCATCATCGTCTCCACCATCGGCGCCACCCAACTGTTCGGCGAGCCCATGCTGTACGGCGGCAGCGTCGGCATCAGCGGCGGCAGCGGCAACCAGTTCCAGACGCTGAGCCTGCTGATGTACGAGAAGGGGTGGGTCACCGGCGCGCTGGGCCAGGCCTCGGCCATCGCGTGGGTCATGCTGCTGCTCCTGCTCCTGATCGGCGGCGTCCAGGCACTCGTCTCCCGCCACCACCGCAAGAAGCTGGGGAGCTGACCTCATGGCCCGCACACTCGACACGACGCCCGCCGAACCGACGGCCCCGGCGGTGCCCGCGGCGCCGCGCGGACGGTTCCGTCCGTCGGCCGGCCGGCAGCACCACGCGGGACCGCTCACCTACGTCCTGCTGGCCGCGGCCGCCTTCGTCTCCCTCTTCCCGCTGTACTGGAACGTGGTCGCCGCCTCGCACACCGGCGAGCGGGTCGTGGAGGCCCCGGCGCCGCTGCTGCCCGGTCCCCGGCTCCTGGACAACCTCGCCTTCGCCTGGGACCAGGTCGACATGGGCGAGGCGCTGATCAACACCACGATCGTGGCGAGCCTGGTCGCGCTCTCCACGGTCCTGTTCTCCACCCTGGCCGGGTTCGCCTTCGCCAAACTGCCGTTCCGGGGGCGCACCATGCTGCTCTCCCTGGTGGTGGCCACGATGACGATCCCGCCGCAGCTCAGCGTCATCCCGCTCTACCGGATCATCACCGACCTGGGCTGGGTCGACCAGCTCCAGTCGGTGGTGCTGCCCTCGCTGGTCGCGGCCTTCGGCGTCTTCTTCATGCGCCAGTTCCTGGTGGAGGCGCTGCCGGTCGAACTGGTGGAGGCGGCCCGCATGGACGGGGCGCACAGCCTGCGGATCATCTGGCACGTGGTCTTCCCGGTGGCCCGCCCCGCCATGGCCGTCCTCGGCATGCTGGTTTTCGTGCAGTCCTGGAACGACTTCTTCTGGCCGTTCATCGCGCTCACCCCGGACGGCAGCCCCACCCTCCAGGTGGCGCTGGCCGGGCTCGGCGCGGGAAACCACAGCGTGGACCACGCGATCGTGCTGACCGGTGCCCTCATATCCACCGTGCCGCTGCTGCTCGTCTTCGCCTTCCTGGGCAAGCACATCGTCGGCGGCATCACGGCGGGCGCCGTCAAGAGCTGACCGTCCCGCCCGTCGCGCGCCGCGCGCGTCCCCATCCGTCCCCGGATCCCCCACGGCCCGTCGCAGACGCCGGGCCGCGGGAGGACCGACCCGTACCCCGTTGGGAGCCCCCTCCTATGACCGCGTCCGAAACCCGGCCGCTCACCGCCACCCGTTCGTTCCCGCCCGACTTCCTGTGGGGCGCGGCCACCGCCGCGTACCAGATCGAGGGGGCGGCCCGTGAGGACGGCCGGACCCCGTCCATCTGGGACACCTTCTCGCACACGCCCGGCAAGGTCTTCGAGGGGCACACCGGGGACGTGGCCGTGGACCACTACCACCGGTTCCGCGAGGACGTCGCGCTCATGGCCGAACTGGGCCTGAACGCCTACCGGTTCTCCGTCTCCTGGTCCCGGGTGCAGCCGACCGGGCGGGGGCCGGCCGTCCAGAAGGGCCTGGACTTCTACCGGGCGCTCGTGGACGAGCTGCTCGCCGCCGGGATCGAGCCGGCCCTGACCCTCTACCACTGGGACCTGCCGCAGGAGCTGGAGGACGCGGGCGGCTGGCCGGAGCGTGCGACGGCCGAGCGGTTCGCCGAGTACGCGGCGATCGTCGCCGGGGCGGTCGGTGACCGGGTGAAGCGGTGGACCACGCTCAACGAGCCCTGGTGCAGCGCCTTCCTGGGGTACGGCTCCGGCGTCCACGCCCCGGGCCGCACCGACCCGGTGGCCGCGCTGCGGGCGGCCCACCACCTCAGCCTGGGGCACGGTCTCGCGGTGCAGGCGCTGCGGGCGGCGCTGCCGGCGGATCGTCAGGTCGCCGTCTCGCTCAACCTGCACGAGGTGCGGCCGCTCACGGCTTCGGCCGGGGACCGGGAGGCGGCCCGCCGGATCGACGCCGTCGGCAACCGGATCTGGCTGGGCCCGATGCTGGAGGGCGCCTATCCGGAGGACCTGCTGGCCGACACCGCGCATCTGACGGACTGGTCGTTCGTCCGGCCCGGGGACACGGCGGCGGCGCACCAGCCGCTGGACCTTCTGGCGGTCAACTACTACACGCCGACGGTGGTCTCGCAGGTCGCGGAGGGCGCGGAGAAGCCGCAGGACGACGGCCACGGGAACAGCGCGTTCTCGCCGTGGCCGGGGGCCGACTCGGTCGCCTTCCACCGCGCGCCGGGCGAGCCGACGGCGATGGGCTGGGCGGTGGACCCGAGCGCCCTGTACGACCTGCTGACCCGGCTCTCCGCCGCGTACCCCGACCTTCCGCTGGTGATCAGCGAGAACGGTGCGGCGTACGAGGACGTGGTCGGCGAGGACGGTACGGTGCACGACCCGCAGCGCGCCGCGTACGTGCACGCGCACCTGGAGGCGGTGCACCGGGCGATGGCCGACGGGGCGGACGTGCGTGGTTACTTCCTGTGGTCGCTGCTGGACAACTTCGAGTGGGCGTACGGGTACGCCAAGCGGTTCGGCGCGGTGCACGTGGACTACGGGACGCTGGAGCGCACGCCGAAGTCGAGCGCGCGGTGGTACGCGCGGGTGGCGCGTTCGGGTGAGCTGCACGCCCCGGACGGCGTCTGATCCTCGGCCGGGCACACGGCGGGGGCCGTGCCGGTGGTTCCGGCACGGCCCCCGGTCGCGGGTGCGGGCGTCGGTCAGATGTCGATGACGCGGTAGCCGATCACGTACACACCGCCGGAGCCCTCGACCGTGCGCCACTGCGTCTCGGCGCCGGCCTCGCTGCCGGTGACGAGCGTGGCGCCGAGCTTGTCGTCGCCGCTGGTGGAGTCGTAGTCCCACAGGGTCATCGTGCGGGCCTGCTCCTTGCCGAGGATCAGGGCGGCGCTGCCGTTGCCGTCGGCCATGGAGCGGACGTAACCGGTGCCCATGGTCTGGTACTTGACGCCGTTGCCCGGCCAGACCTTGACGGCGTTGCCGTTGGCGTCGGTGATCTTGAGGTAGGCCTCGTCGTGGTCGCCCTCGCTGTTCTTCTGGCAGTGCAGCTCGAACAGCTCGATCTTCACGTAGTCGATCGGCTCGGCCTGGGCGGTGCCGGCGAAGAGGCCGACGCTGCCGAGGCCCAGCAGAGCGGTGGCGGCGAGGCGTGCGGCTCGGTTCTTGCGCATGTGGTGTCCCCCCACACTCGGGTCACTCGCGTGACAGTGGTCCCGGCCCGCGCTCCGGCGGGCCGGTGTGCCGTTCCCCCCGGCACGACACCTACTGTGCCCCGGGCCGCCCCGCCGGTTCTCCGCGCGTTCCGCTGGACGGAACGGACCGCCTCCGGCGGCCGGTCAGCGGACGAGCGCGGCGGGCGGGACGGTGCCGCGGGGCACGCCCCGGGCGAGGACCCGGGTGATCGCGGCGCCCGCCTCGGCCACGGCCTGGGCGAGCGCGTCGAGCCGGCGGCCGGCCGGGACCAGCCCGGCGAGCGCGGCGACGATCCGTCCGTCGGGGGCGCGGACCGGAAGCGCGGCGCAGCACACGCCGTCCATCACGTCCTCCCGGTCGAGGACCGCGCCGCCCCGCCGGGGACCGCGCAGGGCCCGGCCGGCGGCGGTGTCGAGGTGGAAGGCGGTGCCGTCACGGACCGGGACGACCGCCTCCAGTTCACCGGGCACGGAGCCGACGGTGATCGCCATGTCCTCGCGCAGCACGGTGAGGACGACACTGGCGCCGGTGGCGGCGCGCAGCCGCTGGACCGGCAGCCGGGCGGCGGGGCGGAGCCCGGGGTGGGGCTCCCAGGCCTGGCCGAGGCGGTACAGCTGGGGCCCGACCCGGTAGCGGGAGCCCCTGCGTTCGACGGCGCCGACGGCGACCAGCTGGTCGAGGAGCCGGTGCACGCTGCCCTTGGGAACGCCGCAGGCGAGGGCCAGTTCGGTCACGCCGGCCTCGTCGCCGGTCCTGCGGAGGGCGTCGAGGAGGGCGAACGCGCCCTCCAGCACGCCGCGCCCGCGCCCGCCGGCCGCCGCGTCCCGACCGCCCGCGTCGTCCGCCGTCACCCGCGCCGTTCTTCGCGCCGTGGTCGTACCGGTGTCCATGGGTTCCCCCTGTCTCTCCGCCCGGCCGTTGTCCCCCGACGGCACGGCTCCGGGCACGCCTTCCACCATGCACCCGGGCCGGGCCGTCCGGCCAGGAGTTCGCTCCGCGCGTCGCGCCCCGGGAGCGGCGCCCGTCCTTTGCCGACTCGTCACACGGTGTCCGGTGTGGGGTCCCGGCAGGGTCATCCGCCGCCTCTAGGCTCGGCCTTCATGAACGACGTACCACCGAGCGCGCCCCGGGCGCGTCCCCACCACCTCGGCTACGGGTCGACGGCGCTCGCCGCCGTCCTCGTCCTGGCCGCCCCGTCGCTGCTCCTGTCCGAACCGGCCGGCGGCGCGCCGCGCGCCGCGTCCGCCCCTGTCGCGGCGCCGGCCGCGCCCGGCGCGCCCGCCGGCTCCCGCTCCTGGGTCCGCCGGGCGGGCGAGCCGATGACGGTCATCGCCCACCGGGGCGCCTCCTCGGCGGCTCCGGAGAACACCCTGATCGCGGACGAGGTGGCCCGCCGCGGCGGAGCGGTCTGGATCGAGAACGACGTGCAGCCGAGCAAGGACGGCGTGCCGTACGTCCTGCACGACTCCACCGTCGACCGGACCACCGACGGCACGGGACCGATCCGCTCGCTCACCTCCGCCCAGCTCGACGCCCTGGACGCCGGGTCCTGGTTCGCGCCCGCCTTCGCCGGGGCACGGGTCCCCACCCTCGCCGCCCAGCTGACGGACCTGCGGACGCGCGGGGGCAGGCTGCTCCTGGAGATCAAGGGCCCGCACGGGCGGGAGGAGGTGGACCGGATCGTACGGGAGGTCCGGAGCCTGCGGATGACCGACCGGGTCTTCGTCCAGAGCTTCGACCCGGCCGCCCTGCGGTACGTCCGGGAGCTCGCGCCGGAGCTGCCGCTGGGGCTGCTGCGGGACACGCTGGACCCCGATCCGGTGGCCGTCGCCGGGGAGCTGGGTCTGGCCGCGTACAACGTCTCGGACCGCGGGCTTTCGGCCCGCCCGCTCGCCGTGCAGGAGCTGCACGCGGCCAACGTGGCGGTGAACGTGTGGACGGTCGACCGGCCGGCCCGCTGGAAGGAGCTGGACGCCCTGGGGGTCGACGGGGTCATCACCAACCGTCCGACGGAGCTCGCGGGCTGGCTGACGGGCCGGGCCGCAGGGGCGTAGACGGGGCCCCGGCCGGGGTGTCCGGGGCCCTGCCGTTCCTCCTCTCCCGCCGGGCGGGCATCGCCTACGCTTCGGGCCACGAGGGCGTGGCGAGCGGCCCGCCCGGCACAGGGGAGACACGATGAGCAAGGCCAAGGGGACGGAAGCCGGTACGGCGCCGGCCACGCCGCACGTCGCGGACAGCCACGATCTGATCCGCGTGCACGGGGCGCGCGAGAACAACCTGAAGGACGTCAGCATCGAGATCCCCAAGCGGCGCCTGACGGTGTTCACCGGGGTGTCCGGCTCGGGCAAGAGCTCCCTGGTGTTCGACACCATCGCCGCGGAGTCGCAGCGGCTGATCAACGAGACGTACAGCGCCTTCGTGCAGGGGTTCATGCCGACGCCGGGCCGTCCTGAGGTCGACGTCCTCGAAGGGCTGACGACCGCCATCATCGTGGACCAGCAGCGGATGGGCGCCGACCCGCGCTCCACGGTGGGCACGGCCACCGACGCCAACGCGATGCTGCGGATCCTCTTCAGCCGGCTCGGCGACCCGCACATCGGACCGCCGAGCGCGTACGCCTTCAACGTGCCCTCGGTGCGGGCGAGCGGCGCCATCACGGTGGAGCGCGGCAGCACCACGAAGGCGGAGAAGGCCACCTTCTCGCGCACCGGCGGCATGTGCCCGCGCTGCGAGGGACGGGGCACGGTCTCGGAACTCGACCCGGCGCAGCTCTACGACGCGTCCAGGACCCTCGACGAGGGCGCGATCACCGTGCCGGGCTTCAAGGGCGGCGGCTGGAGCGCCCGGCTCTACAGCGAGTCCGGCTTCTTCCCCGCGGACAAGCCGGTCCGCGAGTTCACCGAGCGGGAGCTCCACGACTTCCTGTACCGCGAGCCGACGCGGATGAAGATCGCGGGGATCAACATGACGTACGAGGGGCTGGTCCCCCGGATCCAGAAGTCGATGCTCTCCAAGGACAAGGAGGGCATGCAGCCGCACATCCGGGAGTTCGTGGAGCGGGCGGTGACCTTCACGACGTGTCCCGACTGCGACGGCACCCGGCTGAGCGAAGGGGCGCGGGCCTCGAAGATCAAGGGGATCAGCATCGCCGACGCCTGTGCGATGCAGATCACCGACCTGGCGGCCTGGGTGCGCGGGCTGGACGAGCCGTCGGTGGCTCCGCTGCTCGGCACCCTGCGGCGGACGCTCGACTCGTTCGAGGAGATCGGCCTCGGGTACCTGTCGCTGGACCGCCCGGCGGGCACCCTCTCGGGCGGTGAGGCGCAGCGCGTCAAGATGATCCGCCACCTCGGCTCCTCCCTCACCGACACGACGTACGTCTTCGACGAGCCGACCACGGGCCTGCACCCGCACGACATCCAGCGGATGAACACCCTGCTGCTCCGGCTGCGGGACAAGGGCAACACGGTCCTGGTGGTGGAGCACAAGCCGCAGACCATCGCCGTCGCCGACCATGTGGTCGACCTCGGTCCCGGGGCCGGCACGGCGGGCGGGAGCGTCTGTTTCGAGGGTTCCGTGGAGGGGCTGCGGGCCTCGGACACGGTGACGGGCCGCCACCTGGACGACCGGGCCTCCCTCAAGGAGTCGGTGCGCACGCCCGCCGGCGCGCTGGAGATCCGGGGCGCGAACGCCCACAACCTGCGGGACGTGGACGTCGACATCCCGCTCGGGGTGCTGTGCGTGGTCACGGGGGTCGCGGGGTCGGGCAAGAGCTCGCTCCTGCACGGGTCGATTCCGCCCGGGGCGGGGGTCGTCGCGGTCGACCAGGCCCCGATCCGCGGGTCACGGCGCAGCAACCCGGCGACGTACACGGGGCTGCTCGACCCGATCCGCAAGGCGTTCGCCAAGGCCAACGGGGTCAAGCCGGCGCTGTTCAGCGCGAATTCGGAGGGTGCCTGCCCGACCTGCAACGGTGCCGGGGTGGTCTTCACGGACCTGGCGATGATGGCGGGGGTCGCGACGACCTGTGAGGAGTGCGAGGGGAAGCGGTTCCAGGCCTCGGTCCTGGAGTACCGCCTCGGCGGCAGGGACATCAGTGAGGTGCTCGCCATGCCGGTGGACGAGGCGGAGGCGTTCTTCGCCGCCGGTGAGGCGCGCACCCCGGCCGCGCACCGGATCCTGGAGCGGCTCTCCGACGTGGGCCTCGGCTATCTGACCCTCGGTCAGCCGCTGACGACCCTGTCCGGGGGTGAGCGGCAGCGGCTCAAGCTCGCCACGCACATGGCGGACAAGGGCGGGGTGTACGTCCTGGACGAGCCGACCACGGGCCTTCACCTGGCGGACGTGGAGCAGCTCCTCGGGCTGCTCGACCGGCTGGTGGACTCGGGGAAGTCGGTCGTCGTCATCGAGCACCACCCGGCGGTGATGGCGCACGCCGACTGGATCGTGGACCTGGGTCCCGGGGCGGGGCACGACGGCGGCCGGATCGTCTTCGAGGGCACGCCCGCGGAGCTGGTGGCGGCCCGCTCCACGTTGACCGGGGAGCACCTGGCGCAGTACGTGGGCGCCTGACAGCTGTGGGGCGATGGGGGCCGGGACCGTCGGCGGACGGTCCCGGCGCCCGTGCGTGCCGGACGGCGGGCCGGGCGTCAGACCCGGTCGGCGGCGATCAGGACGTACTGGAAGGAGCCGTCCTTGTAGGAGTTGATGAACGCCTCCTCGATGCCGGTGACCAGGCTGGAGGTGGCCCGCAGCTCCCAGTACGGAAGGGTCTGCGGGGTCAGGTCGATCACGGCCTGCGGCACGAGCCGGTTGTCGGCCATGGCGCGCAGGTACTCGCGGCGGGAGTGGATGTTGCACTCGAAGTGGGCGTTGATCTGGGAGACCCACTTCGAGGGCTGGCCGTAGCGCGGGTTCCAGCAGCCGGTGATGGTGACGTAGCGGCCGCCGACGGCGAGGACGCGGGAGTGCTCGGCGAAGAGGTCGTGGAGGTCGACGTACATGCTCGACTCGTTGTTCCACGAACCGGCGGCCCGCCCGGTCTCGAACGGCATGGCGAGCATGTTGCAGACCCGGGCGCGGACGCGCTCGGCGATGCCGAGTTCGGCGGCGCGCTTGTTGGCGAAGTCGGCCTGGGTGGAGGAGAGGGTGAGGCCCTCGACCGAGCAGCCGAAGCGCTGGTGGGCCATGACCATCGAGCCGCCGCGTCCGCAGCCGGCGTCCACGAGGGTGTCCTCGCGGCCGATGGGGCCGAGGTGGTCGAGCAGGACCTCGGCCTGGGCCGACTCCAGACGGTGCAGTTCGGCGATCAGCTTCGCCTCGTAGCCGGCGTCCGCCGGGTCGCCGAGGGCGGCGTGGTCGACGTCGCCGATGCCGTAGTGGTGGTGGTAGAGGCCGTCGACGTCGCCGAGGCGCAGGTTGACGGGGCGCGCCTCGTTGTTCCAGTAGCGGGCGATGTCGCTCTGGTAGGGCGTGGCCGGGGCGGGGATGACCGCCGGGGCGGCGTCGGTGACGGCGGCGGTGCCGGTGAGGTCAGTGGTCACTGGATGGATCCGTTCTTTACCAGAAGTCGGGCAGGCTGTAGCGGTAGGTGTTGGTGCGGTGCCAGTAGTGGTTGCCGTCGACCCAGGCGGCCACGCCGCGCAGGAACCGCACCACGTTCGGTACGGGGAAGGCCGCGGCCACGTCGGCGGCGGCGGTCTCGAAGGCGTGCATGAGGTCGTTGTGGACCTCGACCGCCTTCAGGTACGCGTCGCGCTCGGAGAGTTCCTCGCGTTCGGCGATCACCACGGGCAGGTTCAGGTGCCGGCCGGGGCCGGCGAGCTCCTTGGTGTAGGAGTACAGGTCGTTGACGATGGTGGTCGCGTTGCCGGCGAGGGCGATGACGCGCTGCACGGCCGGCTGGGCGTGCAGGTCGGCGGGGAGTTCGTAGCCGCCGACGGTGTCGGTGATGGTCGGGCAGGGGCGGAAGTTGTTGAACTGCCGCATCGCCAGGTACTCCCAGACCTCGGGCACGTGGTCCGTCTGGGCCCAGGCGGCCTCGGCCAGGTAGCCGAGGTGGAGCCGGGCCATGTCGTGCCGGTAGCGGTCGGCCTGGGAGGGGGTCGCCTGCCGGACGAAGTGGTCCATGGCGGAGCGGTAGGCGCGGCGCGGGGCGTCGGAGCCGAGGGACTCCAGCCAGCCGGGGGCGTACTCGTCCGTGGTGTGGAGGGGGTCCAGGGCGGTGTGGGCGAGGAGGAGGCGTCCGCCGAGGCCGATGGGTGAGCCGCCGTGGTCCTCGCAGTAGCAGTCGTCGACGGCGTTCTCGGCGACCATCAGGCGGGTGGCGAGCATGACGTGGTCGACGGTGGGGGCGTCGGGGTGGCAGGCGACCATGTAGCGGCCGACGGAGAAGCCGTCGAACTCGCCCTCCCACTCCTCCGGATAGAGCTGGACCTCGTCCTCGGCCCAGGCCTTGATGCGGCGGCTGACCTCCGCCACCCGGGCGGGGTCGGGCTCCGCGATCGGGTGGTGGTAGAGGCCGGGGACGGCTCTGCCCTCGGCCTCCGGCGCGGCCGGGCGCTCGGGCGCCTGGGCGGTGGCCGTGGGGGCGGACGCGGTGGCCGTGGGGGCGGAGGAGGCCGGGGGCCCGCCGCCGAGGCCCAGCTGGAGGCCCGCCGTGCCGAGGCCGCTGGGGCCGCGCAGGATCCGGTCCAGGACGGACGGGGTGACGGCTCGCGTCGTACCGGCCGGGGGCGGGCTCGGTCGCAGGGGGGAGGGCCCGGCTTCGGGCATCCGTGGCTCCTTGCTTCGCGGGGCGGCGTCCGGCACACGGGCACGCCGGACGAGCGAAAGGGAAAGAAGGGGGTGAATCTCCGGCAATCCGACCGGATCCGGGGGAACAGTAACGCTCCGTAGACCTCTCGTACGCCGTGAGCACGGACGCATTACCTCGATGCAGCGATCTTGTGTCGCGAGAGGTTTACTTCGGCGACCGACAGCTTTCGGCCGCCTGGTACGGCCCCTCGGCCACGGCGCCCGGCCCGCTCGGCGGGAATCCCGTTCCGCTCCGGGTGCCCCGTCCGGCAAACCGGTGCGCGTATCGGCGGTTTCGCGCCATACGAGGGTTTTTCACTGTTTCTCCCCGTAGTTCACGAATCTGTCGGCGAGTGGCGGGCAGACGTACGGTTCAGAGAACGCCCTGCTCACCGAGGGAGTGAGACACGTGACGCCCTTCCTCCGCCGGCACCGCGAGCTGCGGGGCTCGGGGGCCGCCGCCCAGGCCCGGCAAGAGGTCCGGGGCATCATCGACGAGGCACTGCTCGCCGGTCTGACGGTCCGCCGTCGCGACGAGGAGGACGCGCTGCTCGTGACGTGCGAGCTCGTGACGAACGCCGTCCGGCACACCCGCGGCCCCTGCTCGCTGGACCTCGCCGTGCGGCACGACGGCATCGACATCGACGTCACCGACCACAGCCCCGAGCCGCCGCGGCCCCGGGCTCCCGATCCGTCGGGCGCCCTCGGCGGCTACGGATGGCTGCTCGTGAGCCGCCTGGCGGACGACCTGTCGGTCCGCCCCGTCGACGGCGACGGCAAGACCGTGCACGCGCACATCTGTACCGCCTGAGCCGCGCGCGAGCGGTCCTGGGACG
Source organism: Streptomyces sp. NPDC012827 (assembly GCF_042900905.1). Lineage (NCBI taxonomy): Bacteria > Bacillati > Actinomycetota > Actinomycetes > Kitasatosporales > Streptomycetaceae > Streptomyces > Streptomyces sp. NPDC012827. Next base: position 220,822 of record NZ_JBIBBY010000008.1, read on the forward strand.
GCCCTCCGGGTTCCCCTCTGCGCCCCCGGCCCCGGGGGAGCACACTGGAGGGACGTGAGCGCGGTCGTCCCGCGCTTCCCCCGCCCCCAGGATCGAGGCGCATCCCCGTGGTGACGAACGACCGTTCCGGTCACGGTGTCGTCCCGCACACCTTCCTCGCCTCCGGCCGGCGCCTCTACCTGGCGCCGAGGGGGCAGGCCCGGATCGGGTGGGAGGAGCCCGCGTCGCCCGGCACCGTGCTGCTGACGGCGAGCGGCGAGTTCGACGGCGAGTGCGTCGGCTGCCTCCGCCGGGCCCTGGCGGACGCGGGGCGGGACGCGACCGTGTGCACGTTCCTCGACGTCTCCCGCGTGACCTTCGGGGACTCGTCCTTCCTCTACGAGCTCCTCACCGCGCACGGCGGCCATGCCCGTCTGGTGCTGGTCGGTCCGCTGCCGAGCCAGCTGGGCCGGCTCTTCGAGATCACCGGCACCCACCGCCTCTTCCACTTCGCGACGGACCGGGCCGACGCCGGCCTGTCGTGACGGACCGGGCCCACGCCCGCCTGTCGTGACGGGCCGGCGCCCGGCGGCGGCGCGGCCGGTTCACGTGCGGCCCGGGAACACTCCTTGGATCCGCCTCGATTCCGACGCGTGAACGCGGCGCGGCAGGGTAGGCGCGGGGCCGGGTGTACACCCCCCAGCCGCCGCCCGGTCTCCCCCCCTCCGGGCGGCGGCGCCCCGGGTGGCGGGCCCTCCCCGCGAGGGCCGCCCCCGGCCTCACTCCCGGTCCCGGCGGCCCCGCGCGGTCACGCGTCGGCGCTGGGCACGTCCAGCGGGTTGGCCGGGGCGTTCTTCCGCTCCCGCTCCATCTCCTCGCCGAGTTCCTGGAGCCGGTTGCGGCCCAGGGCCTTGCGGACGTCCGGGAACCACTCCTTCTCCTCCTCCTCGACGTGGTGGCGGACGTTCTCCATCAGCACGGACATCTTGGCGTCGAAGCGCTCGTCCTCGGGGTCGAAGTCCACGAGTTCGGACAGCATCCACAGCACGGCGTGGTGCTCCTCGACGCTCTCCAGGACGTGGTCCTTGGTGTCGGGCGCCGCCTCCCGGGCCGCCGGGTAGAAGATCCGCTCCTCGATCCAGGCGTGGGCGGTGAGCTCCTTGATGACCTCGTCGGCGATCTCCCGCTTCCGGCGGTGCGCGTCCTCGCCTGCCCGCTCGAACTCCTTGAACAGCTTCTCCACCGTCTTGTGGTCCTCGCGGAGCAGCACGATGCCGTCCATGGGCGTCCTTCCTGTCCGAACCGTGCCCGGCGCGCGGCCGGGCCCTTCCGTTCCCACGCATGCCCCGCCGCGCCGAGGTGAACCGGCCCGCGCCGCCGTCCGGGTGAGACGCCGGGCGCGGGCGGGCCGGGCGGTGAGGGTGGGCCTGGCGGCACCGAGGAGTACGCGAGGGGTGGCGGGGGCAACCGTGGGACGTGCGACTGCGGACGAGCGATCCCGAGCGTCCCGGCTGGCGGCGCGTGCGCCACGGCCGGGGCTTCCGGCTGCTGGACGAGACCGGCCGGCCGCTGGGGCCCGCCGGGAAGGAGCGGGTGCGGGCTCTCGCCATCCCGCCCGCCTGGCGGGACGTGTGGATCTGCCCCTGGCCGAACGGACACCTGCAGGCCATCGGCACCGACGCGGCGGGCCGCCGCCAGTACCTCTACCACCCGGAGTTCCGGGCCCGGCAGGAGCGCGCCAAGCACGCCCACGTACGGGAGGCGGCGGCCGCCCTCCCCCGGCTGCGGCGCGCGGTGGAGGAGGACCTCGCCCGCCGGGGCCTCTGCCGCGAGCGGGTGCTCGCCTGCGCGGCCCGCCTCCTGGACCTGGGGTTCTTCCGGGTGGGCGGCGACCGCTACCGGCGGGACAACGAGTCCTACGGGCTGACGACGCTCCTGCGCGAACACGTCCGCTGCTCCCGGGACGAGATCGCCTTCGCCTACCCGGGGAAGTCCGGGAACTACATCACCGCCTCCGTGGTGGACGAGGACGTCTGCCGGGTGGTGCGCTCCCTGCTGCGCCGCCGGGGCGGCGGGGACCAGGTGTTCGCGTACTGGGAGGGGCGGGCCTGGCACGAGGTGCGGGCCGGCGAGCTCAACGGCTATCTGCGGGAGAAGGCGGGGGTGGAGCTGAGCGCGAAGGACTTCCGCACCTGGCACGCCACGGTGCTGGCGGCGGTGGCGCTCGCCGTGTCCGAGCGGGCCGGCCGCGAGTCGGTGACGGCGCGCCGCCGTGCGGTGGTGCGGGCCGTCCGGGAGGTCGCCTCGTACCTGGGCAACACCCCCGCGGTCTGCCGGGCCTCGTACATCGCGCCGGCGGTGCTGGAGCGGTACGCGGAGGGGGTGACCATCGCCCCGGTGCTCGAACGGCTCGGCGAGCACGGGGTGTTCGGGCAGCCCGCCACGCAGGGCGCGATCGAACGGGCCGTCCTCGACCTGCTGGACGGAAACGGCCCGTCCTCGCGCGGCTGACCCCGCCCCCCCCGGAGGCGGGCGGGGCCCGCCCGTGCTCAGGTCTCGGGGAGGTCGTCGTCCGGGGATCCGTACGACGCGCCGTCGACGCCCGTGTCGCGGTGCACGGCCGCCTCCTCGGCGGTCGCGATGCCGTCGTCCGGGCCGACGTCCTTGGCGGTCACGCCGCCCGGGACGGCGGAGTCGGGTGCGGCCGGACGCCCGGCGCGGGTGGCGCCGGCCTCCTGGTCGAGGGGATCCCCCTCACCGTCGGGCAGGTCGCCCAGCTCGTCACCGTCACCGGGCCGGACGTCGGGCTGCTCCTCGGCGAGCCGGTCGTCGAGCGGAGCGCCCTCGCGCTGCTCCCGCGGGGTGGTCCCGTACGCGGTGACGGCGCGCGGCCGCTCGGGCGGCGACCAGCCCCGGCCCTCCAGGGACTCCGTGGGGCCGGTGCCGAGCTCGTTCTCGGAGGCGAGCGGGCCGCTGGGCCGGTGGGGGCCGTCCGAGCCTTCCGGCTGGTGGACGTCGTCCCCGCGGGCCTCCTCCGCGGCCGAGGAGTCCTCGGTCATGTCGGCTCTCCTCTCCCGTGCGGCGTTCCCCTGCCGATGCGCGGGACAGCCGTTCCCCTGGCTCACCGTAGGGCGGCGGGTCGACCGGCGGCTCGGGTCGTGCCACTCCTCGACCCGAGCGGGCGATCAGTGGGCGGCCGCGCCGGGTTCCACGTGCCCCGTGCCCGGGGCGGGTACGGGCTCCTCCGGGGGCGGCGCGGCGAACGAGCGCCGCCGTACCTCCGCGCGGGCCTCCTCCAGCAGCGTCCGGAACTCCTCGTCCGTGAGCCGGGGACGGTCGCCGCGCGCCCGGTCGGGTGCCTTCCGTTCCGCGCTGTCGCGCATCGGGGGCCTCCTCCCGCCGTCGCTTCCTCACGCCTGCGCGACTACCCCCTCGGCGGCGGGACAGACATTTCCGCCGGGGATTCCCCCAGGTCGGCAGCAGGCGCGGGCCCGGTGCCCCCGCCCGGCGGCCGTGGTGGTTGATCGTGCCGTCCCCGGGCAGTCGCCCCCGGAAGCCACCCCTCCGGGCCCCGCCCTCCGGGGGTGGACCGGGCCCGTCGCCGTGTCCGCACGGCTCTCGGAGCCGTGGCCGTACGGGACGGCGGCGGGGCCGTACGCACGCGACCACACGCGGCGGAGCGCCGGCCGGCGCTCCGCCGGAACGGGAGGCACCGTGACCGCCGACAAGACCCTCGCCCTGCTCCTCAAGGGCTACGCCTGGCTCCCCGGGCTGCGCCGCGACCATCCCGGCGACGGGCCGCTGCGCACCCGTCTCATGGGGCGGCCGGTGCGGGTGCTGCACGGGCCCGGGGCGGTGGCCTCTTTCTACGACGAGCACCACGCGCGGCGGCACGGCGCGCTGCCCGGCCCGGTCCTGGACACCCTCTTCGGGCGGGGAGCCGTGCACACCCTGGACGGCACGGACCACCGGGCCCGCAAGGCACTGTTCCTGGCGCGGCTCACGGACCCCGCCGCCGTCGGCGCGCTCGCCGGGCGGGTGCGGGAGGAGTTCCGGGCGGTCGTCGGCGGCCGGCGCGGCCAGGAGGTCCGCCTCTTCGACGAGGCCGCCCTCGTCCTGGCACGCGCGGTGAGCGACTGGGCCGGGCTGCCCGGCGGCGACCGGGCGGCCACCGACCGGCTGGCCAGGGACTGCGTGGCCATGGTCGACGGCTTCGCCACGCCCGGGCCCCGGCATCTGCGGGCCCGGCGGGCGCGGGCCCGCCAGGAGGAGCTGCTGTCCCGAGTGGTCGTTCAGGCACGGGAGTCCGGCGCCGCCGCGGACACCCCCTTCGGGGCGGTGCTGAGCCACCGGGAGGCGGACGGCACGCTCCTGGACCCGCACACGGCCGCGGTGGAGCTCCTGAACATCGTGCGGCCCACGGTCGCGATCGCCTGGTTCACGGCCTTCGCCGCGCACGCGATGAGCCGGCGCCCGGCCGTGCGGCGGCGGCTCGCGGAGGAGGACGACCGGGGCGCGTACGCCGTCTCGTTCGCGCACGAGGTCCGGCGGTTCTACCCGTTCGTGCCCTTCCTGGGCGCTCTCGCGCCCGACGGTCTGGTCCTGGACGGCGAGCGTCTGCCGCGCGGCACGATGCTGCTCCTGGACGTGTTCGGGCAGAACCACGACCCGGAGCTGTGGGAGGAGCCGTACCGTTTCGACCCGGAGCGGTTCCTGCGGGCCGAGCCGCACCGCGACGACCTGATTCCGCAGGGCGGGGGGCCGCGTGAGGGGCACCGCTGCCCGGGTGAGGACATCACGGTCGCGGTCCTGTCGGTGCTGGCGCGGGAGCTGGCCCGGCTGGACTTCGCCGTCCCGGACCAGGATCTGCGGATACCGCTGCACCGGATCCCGACCCGGCCCCGCAGCGGTGTCCGGCTGGTGGTCGGGACCTGAGCCGGAACCCGACCGGCTGCGCCGGAGCGGTCGGCGTCTGCCGCAGCGGTTCCCGGACCTTCGCCCTTCCGGTCGTCTCCGTCCCTGTGATCGCGTCCGAAGGGGGCGGACGCCTCGTCCCCGGGTCGGTGCGCGGCTGCCCGGGGCGGCGGCGTGCTGCCTCACGGCACATGCCGGTGCCCGCCGCGCCCCGGCGGGTGCGGCGGGCACGGGCATCCGGTCAGCGGCCGGCGAAGGTGCTTTCGAAGCGCTGGAAGGCGCTCTCCTGACGCCACTGGGCGGCGGCGCGGGGGCTCGTGGTCAGCAGTTCGCGGCAGGCCCCGTCGGGCTCGGCGGCGCCGGGGCGGGCGGCGCGGCAGGCGGCGGTGAGACGGTAGCCGTCGCGGGTGGGGTTGCCGCGCCACAGGCTCCGGCCGGGCAGGAAGGCGTACTGGAGGGAGGCCCGGGCCAGGTCCTTGAGCTCGGGGTAGGACAGGCCGTAGGTCCGGGCGGCGTACTGGTACTCGTGGGTGATGTCGACGCGGCTGACGCCGGGGTCGTCGGTGGCCAGGACGACCGGCACGCCGTGGGCGCGGTAGGTCTCGAAGGGGTGGTCGTCGCCCTTGACGCCGAGGATCTGGGCGTTGCTGGTGAAGGGGACCTCGACGGCGACCTGGCGGTCCGCCATGGCGCGGGCGGTGCGGTGCCAGTCGTCCTCGTGGACGAGGTCGACGCCGTGGCCGACGCGTTCGGCGCCCGCGACGCCGACGGCTTCGGCGATGTGGAAGGTGAGGTCGGCGGGCTTGACCAGGCCGGGCCACAACTCGCCGGCGTGCAGGGTGACGTGGGCCTTCGGGTAGGTCTTCCGGAGGTGGGCGATCATGCGCATGTGGAGGCGGTAGTCGCGGAGCGCGACGGCGCCGTCCTCGGGCTGGACGAGGTTGACGGCGACGAAGCGGCCGTCGCGTTCGGCGAGGCGCATGCCCAGGGCGATCTGGGTGAAGACCCGCTCGGGGGCGGTGCCCCGCGAGACCTGGGAGATCCAGCGGACGGGCAGCGCGCAGCCGGGCCGGGCCCGCTCGGTGCCGCAGGCGGCGGCCCGGCGGAACTCGGCGTCGCCCTGGTCGGCCTCCGCGCGCGCCTCCTGGACGAGCCGGTCGAGGCGCCCGCCGGCGGTGAGCCTCTTGTGGAGGGCGGTGAGGTCGTCGGTCCAGCCGACCTCCGCCGCCAGCCTCTTGGCGCCCTCCGAGGCGGGGGTGACCATGGTCTCCAGGTAGAACTGGTTCTGCCGGACGACGTCGTCGGCGACCTCGGCGAGGAGCTTGCCCCGGTGACGCCAGGTCACCTCGCCGAACTTGCCGAAGGCGTCGAAGAAGTGGTCGTGGCCGTTGCCGCCGGGCGGGAAGTCCTGCATGGACCAGGCGCGCACGATCGCGTCGTGGAAGGCCCGGTCGGTCAGCGCGTCGGCGGCCGGGCGGGTGCCGGCGCCGCACGGGGCGGCGACGGCGGTCATCGTGCGGGTGTCGACGCACAGTCCGTCCTCGGCGGCGAGCCGGATCAGGTACTCCGTGGACACCGCCCCGGCGAGGTGGTTGTGCAGGTCGCCGCCCTTGGGGAGGCGTTCGAAGAAGCGGCGGGCGAGGCGGGGGTCGGCGCGGACGGCGTCCAGGTAGGCGGCGGTCGCCGCCTCCGCCGGGGTCCGCGCGCCGGACGCGGCCGCGGGGCGCTTCTCCGAGGGGGAGGCCGCGGAGGGGGTCGCGGCGAGCAGGGGGACGAGGCTCAGCGCGCCGAGCGCGGCGGGCAGGAGTCGGCGGGTACGGAGGCGGGTACGGCCTCCGGTTCCGGTGGGTGTCGAGATCACGGGCGACATGATCACGTACGGTGACCGTCCCGGCCGGGCCCGACGCGGAACTCGCGGCGAAGGCCACCCGACCGGGGCACGGGTCGTTCACATGCTCAGGCGTCGACCGCGACGGTGTCGGCCGTACGTTCGGCCTGCGCCGGCGCCGGGGCGGCGGGCTCGCGGCGGCGCGGGAACCGCCGGGCGAGCGGCTCGGTGAAGCGGGCGGTGAGCGGCCCGAGGAGCACGAGGATCAGGACGTAGGCGGTGGCCAGCGGGCCGATGCGGGGTTCGACGCCCACCGCCAGGCCGGCGATGACGATGGAGAACTCGCCGCGTGCGACGAGCGTGCCGCCCGCCCGCCAGCGGCCGGCGCCGCCGATGCCGGCGCGCCGTGCCGCGTACCAGCCGGTGGCCACCTTGGTGAGGGCGGTGGCCACGGCGAGGATCAGGGCGGGGACGAGGACCGGCGGGATGTCGGCGGGGTCGGTGGAGAGCCCGAAGAAGACGAAGAAGACGGCCGCGAACAGGTCGCGGAGCGGGGTGAGGAGCGTGCTGGCGCCTTCGGCGACCTCCCCGGAGACGGCGATGCCGACGAGGAAGGCGCCGACGGCGGCGGAGACCTGGAGCTGCTGGGCGATGCCGGCGACGAGCAGGGTGAGACCGAGGACGACGAGGAGGAGCATCTCGGCGTTGTCGGAGGAGACGGCCCGGCTGATGAGGCGGCCGTGGCGCAGGGCGACGTAGAGGACGGCGCCGACGGTGCCGAGGGAGATGAGCAGGGTGACCGCGCCGCCGGCGAGGCTCACCCCGGCCAGCAGGGCGGTCAGGATCGGGAGGTAGAGCGCCATCGCCAGGTCCTCGATGACGAGGACGCCGAGGATGACGGGTGTTTCCCGGTTGCCGAGGCGGCCGAGGTCACCGAGGACCTTGGCGATGACCCCGGAGGAGGAGATCCAGGTGACGCCGGCGAGGGCGACGGCGGCGACGGGGCCCCAGCCGAGGAGGAGCGCGGCGGCGGCGCCGGGCACGGCGTTGAGGACCAGGTCGACGGCGCCGGAGGGGTACTGGGTCCGCAGGTTGGTGACGAGTTCGGAGGCGCTGTACTCCAGGCCGAGCAGGAGCAGCAGCAGGATCACGCCGATCTCGGCGCCGGTGGCGACGAACTCCTCGCTGGCCTGGAGGGGGAGGATGCCGCCGTGGCCGAAGGCGAGCCCGGCGAGCAGGTAGAGGGGTATCGGTGAGAAGCCCACCCGGCCGGCCAGGCGCCCGAGCAGGCCCAGGGCGAGGATGATGGCTCCGAGTTCGATGAGCAGGGCGGTCGTGTGGTGCACGGGCGTCGGACCTCCGGTCGGGTGCGGTGACGGCGTCAGTGCCTTCGGGACGCGGGCGGGCCCGGGTCCCCTGAGCTGCGCGGGTGGGACGGTACGGGGGGGGCACGGCGGGCGAGCGGGTGGCGCGGGCGGGCGGCGGCCGTGGGGTACGGCGGGGCCGGGGCGCGTGGCGTACGCCGGCGCTCCCGCCCGGGGAGGGTCCGGCGGGGCGAGGCCGGCGGGGCGTCAGGAGCGGGCGGTGGCGCGCCCGGTATCGGGTACGCCGTCGCGGGCCGTGTCGTCGATGCGTACGGCCCGGGCGGGACGGCGGCGGCGCCTTCGGGGCGCCGTGGGGGCGGACGCGCGGGGAATGTGTGTGTCTCGCACCGCGGCGCACCCCCGAACCCGTTCACCGGCGGCGGCCGGACGGCCGCTCGCTCCACTTCCAGGAAAGATGAGCGCGTCTCCGCCCGGTCGAGCGTAAGCGCCCGGTAAAGAATCTTACCGTAGGACATTTTCCGCGTGCGGGGAGTGAGCGGTCGTCCCGGGAGGAAGGGGTCACTCCCGGCCCAGGATCACGGCGGCGGCCTCGACGCCCTCGCGGGTGCCGATCACGAGGAGCGTGTCCCCGCCCACGAGCCGGAAGTCCGGTGCCGGGGAGGGGATCGCCTCGGCCCGGCGCAGCACGGCGACCACGGACGCACCGGTCTCCGAGCGCAACCGGGTGTCTCCGAGCGTCCGCCCGTTCCAGTGGGCGTGGGCGGAGAGTTCGATCCGGTCGGCGACGAGCCCGAGGTCGGTGGTGGACAGGAGGCTGGAGCTGTGGTGGGCCGGCATCAGCGCGCCGATCAGCGCTTCCGCCTCCCCCGCCGTCAGCCGGGCCGACAGGGCGCACTCGTCGGGATCGTCCCTGCGGTAGGCGTTGAGCGTGCGGCTGCCGTCGCGGTGGGCGATGACCGACAGGCGGCGGTGCTCGCGGGTGGTGAGGTCGTAGCGCACCCCTATCCCGGGGAGGGGCGTGCTGCTCGTGTGCGGAACCGGCATGGGGACTCCCGGACTGTGCGGTCGGACGGACGCCGTCGATCGTGATCCCTCGCGCACCGGACGGGCAAGCCCGACCCGCTCGCGAGGACGCGGGCCGGGACCGGGAGGGGAGGTCTCAGCGGGGAGCGAGGGCGAGGACCCGGGTCAGGGCGCCGCCGGGCCGGGCGGTGAGCTCCTCCCAGGTGCCCTCCTCCACGATCCGGCCGCCCTGGAGCACGGCGATCCGGTCGGCCCGGCGGATGGTGGCGGGCCGGTGGGCGATGACCAGCGTGGTCCGCCCCGCACGCGTGCGGGCCAGCGCGGCGGCGAGCTCGGCGTCGCCGCCGTTGTCCAGGTGGGCGGTGGTCTCGTCGAGGACGAGGACCCGGGGGTCGGAGAGCAGCGCGCGGGCGAGGGCGATGCGGGCGCGCTGGCCGCCGGAGAGCGTGGCGCCGCGCTCCTCGATCAGGGTGCCGAGGGCGGCGACGCGGTCGACGCCGCACAGCTCCGCCACCTCGGCCAGCCGGTCGTCACCGGCGTCGGGCGCGGCCAGGCGGAGGTTCTCGGCCAGGGTGCCCCGGAAGAGGGGGGTGTCCTGGCCGACGACGGCGATCGCGCTCCGGAGCTCGGTGTCGGCCAGTTCGCGCAGGTCGACGGGCTCGCCCGTGCCGGGCACCAGCCGGACCGCGCCCGCGAGCGGATCCCAGAAGCGGGCCAGCAGGTGGGCGCAGGTGGACTTGCCCTCCCCTGAGGCGCCGACGAGCGCGAGCGTCCGGCCGGCGGGCACGGTGAGGTCGAGGTCCCGGAGCACCGGCCGGCCCCCGTAGCCGAAGCTCACCCTCTCCAGCCGCAGCCCGAGTGGGCCGGGCGGCAGCGGGCGCGGGGCGGCGGGTTCGGGGGCGAGGGCCGGGGCCGTGACCGCCGCGTCGACCCGGGAGGCGGCGGCGCGCAGCCCCATGGCCTGGCTGAGCGAGCGGGCGGACTCGGCGACCGGGCCGAGCACGGCCAGGGCCAGGGCCATCGCCGCGGGTGCCCAGGCGCCGTCGAGCCGTCCGGCGCTCACGGCACGGGCCGCGGCGGCCACGACGCCGAGGACGGCCAGAACGATGAGCAGATCCCGTACGGCGGCGGACACGGCCTCGCGGGTGACCTCGGCGCGCTGGGCGTCCCCGAGGCTCCGGCCGCGCGCCGCCAGCCGTTCGCGGCGGGCGGCCAGCCCGCCGAAGGCCAGCAGTTCGCGCAGGCCGTCGACGGTCTCCACGGTGTCGGCGGACAGTTCGGCGGCGGCCCGCCGGGTCCGGCCGCCGCGGACCGTACGGGCTCGGGCGTCGGCGAAGGGGGCCAGGACGAGGAGCAGCGCGGCCGGGAGGAGGGCGGCGAGGAGCCAGGGTTCCGTCCTTGCCAGCACCACCGCGCCACCGGTGAGGACGGTGCCCGAGGCGAGGAGTTGGGCGGTGGTGTGCGCGTAGAAGAACTCCAGGGACTCCACGTCGGCCATCGCCGTCGCGGCCAGGTCACCGCTGCGCCGGCCCGCCACCCGGGCGGGGGCGCTGCGGGCGAGGCCGTCGAAGATCCGTACCCGCAGCTCGGCGAGGACCCGGTAGGCCAGGTCGTGCGAGAGGTCCATCTCCCGCCAGGTCGTCAGGGCGCGCAGGACGACCAGGGCGGCGAGCGCGGTGACGGTGGCGGCCGAGGGGGCGCGGCCGGTGCCGATCGCGCTGCCGACGGTGTACGCGGCCAGGGTGACGAGGGTGACCAGGGAGGCCTGTTCGGCGACGGCGGCGGCGCAGGTGCGCGCGATCATGGCCCGGTGTCCGGCGAGCGCCGGCAGGAGGGCACGCAGCGCGCCCCGGCCGTGGGGCAGGTCAGGGGCGGTGCTCATGCGGCGAGTCCTTCGTCGTGGGTGCGGCCCGCCGCGGCGAGCTCGGCGTAGAGTCCCCCGGCGGCGACGAGGGTGGCGTGGTCGCCGACGGCGTCCACGCGGCCGCCGTCGAGGACGACGATGCGGTCGGCGTGCCGCACGGCGGCGAGCCGGTGGGCGACGACGAGGACGGTCCGGCCGCGCGCGGCGGCCGTCAGGTCCCGGACGATCGCGGCCTCGCGGCGTTCGTCGACGGCGCTGGTGGCCTCGTCCAGGACGAGGACGGAGGCGTCGGCGAGCAGCGCGCGGGCGAGGGCGAGGCGCTGCCGCTGGCCGCCGGAGAGCGTGGCGCCGCGTTCGCCGAGGACGGTGGCGTAGCCGTCGGGGAGGGCGGCGATCTCGTCGTGGACGCCGGCGGCGCGGGTGGCGCGTTCCAGGTCGGCGTCGGTGGCGCCGGGCCGGGCCAGCCGCAGGTTGTCCGCGATGGAGGCGTGGAAGAGGTAGGTCTCCTGGGAGACGACGGCGATGCCCCGGCGCAGGGAGTCCAGGGTGTACGCGGTGGTGGGGCGGCCGTCGACGGCGACCCGGCCGCTTTCGGGGTCGTGGTGCCGCAGGAGCAGGCCGAGCAGGGTGGACTTGCCCGCGCCGGAGGGGCCGACGAGCGCGGTGGTCCGGCCGGCTTCGGCGGTGAAGGTGACGCCGCGCAGGGTGGGCGCCCCGGCGCCGGGATGGGTGAAGGTGACGTCCTGGAAGTCGATCCGGGGTGCCCGGTGCCGGCGGGCCGGGACGCTTCCCGTGTCCGGGACGGCCGGTTCGGCGGTGCGCAGGGCGGCGAGGCCGTCGGCGGCGGACGCCCCGAGGTAGCCGGCGTGCCATTCGCGGGCCAGGTCGCGGACGGGCCGGAAGCACTCGCCGGCGAGCAGCAGCACCAGGTAGGTGCCGGTGGGGGCGGTGCCACCCGTGGCGGCGGACCAGCAGGCGAGCAGCGCGGCGGCGGCCGTGCCGCCCTGGACGGCCAGGTCGGTGATGCCGGTGTCGACCAGGGAGACCCGGAGCTGGGCGACGGTCGCCCGGTGCAGTTCGGCGGAACGCTCCTCCAGACGCCGCCGGGTGCGGCCGACGGCGCCGGCGGCGCGCAGGGCGGGCATGCCCTGGAGGGCTTCGAGGTAGTCGGCCCCCAGCCCTTCGTACGTGTCCCAGTGCTCCTTGCCGCGCCGGGCGAGGAGCCGGTCCCAGGCGCGGGGGCCGGCGAGGGCGAGGAGCAGGGCCGGGACGAGTCCGAGGAGCGCGAGCGGTTCGACGGCGGCGACGAGGACCAGGAGCGGGACGGGCGCGACGAGGGTGACGAGCAGCTGCGGCAGGTAGCGGGAGACGTAGGCGTCGACGCCCTCCACGCCGTCGACGAGGGTGGTGCGGACGGCTCCCGTCCTGGCGGTCGTCAGATGCGCGGGCCCGAGCCGGCCGAGGTGGGCGAGGAGTTCGTCGCGCAGCCGGACCCGGACGCGGGCGCCGGCACGCGCGGCGGTACGGCGCTGGGCGCAGCCGAGTGCGGCGCGGACGGCCACCACGCCGAGGACCGCCGCGAGCAGCGCGGGGAGGGACTCGGTGCGGCCGAGGGCGACGGCGGCGAGTGCCTGGGCGAGCAGGACGGCCTGGGCGAGCCAACCGAGGGTGACGGCCCCTTGGAGGAGGGTGGCGGCGAGCAGCGTGCGGCGCGCGTGGCGTGCGGCGCGGCGCAGCTCCGGGTGGATGATCACGGGGTCCTCTTCTCGGCTCGGCCCGACGGCCCGGCCCCGCGCCCCCGCCCGCCGGCGGGGGTGAGGGAGAGGGCGAGGCCGTGGACGATCCAGTTCTGTTCGGGTGCGCCGCCGAGGGCCGCGCCGAGGTCGGCGCCCTGCCAGGAGCCGACGGGCCGGCAGGCGAGGCCGTGCCGGGCGGCGGTGAGCTGGGCGCGGCCCACGGCGTACCCGGCGTGGAGGTGGTCGCGGCGGATGCGGGGCGCGTCGGCGCCGGACGGGCAGCCGTGGGCGAGCAGGACGGCGCCGGCGCCGGCGAGCCAGCCCTGCCCGGCCGCCCAGACGGCGAGGGCGGGCCGGGCGTCGCTGGCGGCGAGCCGGCGCAGGGTGCCGTCGGGCGCGCTCTCGAGGAGTGCCGGTTCGGGGCCGCCGACCGCGACGCACCAGCGCAGGTGCCCGGCGCCCGCCGCGCGTGCCGTGGCGAGGACGGCGCGCAGGGCGCCCGGGTCCGGCGTGCCGGTCAGCGGCGGCGGGGCGCTGCGGCGGGCGAGGAGTTCGGCGGGGGTGGGCGGTGCGGGGTCGGTGGTGGCGGGGGTCGACGGCGGGGGGACGTGAACGGTGGCCTGCGGGGTCTCCTCCGCGCCGTCGAGGCGGGGACGCGGCGGTACGGCGCCGAGCGCGAGCGCGGCGAGACACAGCGCGGCGGCGGCGTGCCCGGTGTCGAGCAGCAGCAGGGGCGCGGCGCGGTGGCCGTAGTGGGCCTCGGTGCGCCGGGGGGTGACGGCGAGTTCGACGGTCACGCCGGGCGGTACGGCGAGGGGGCCGGCGTGCGGTGCCGTACCCGGGTGCGGGGGTGCGGTCCGGGACCCGGCCCGGGGCGCTCCGGGCGGGGCGGGGGCCGGCCGGTGGGTCAGCGGGTGGGCGCGGTGGGTCAGCGGGTCGTAGCCGTACCGTCCCGGCGGCAGCGAGCCGCCCTCGCCGACGGCCAGGACCGCGTCCACCGGGTGCAGGGCGCCGGCGGACGGAGCCGGCCGGAACCGGCCCGTGGCGTCGGCCGCGGCCAGGGAGAGGCGGAGCAGCCGGTCCAGGTCGAGCCGGCCGGGCCCGGCCGGGGGAAGGGCGAGGCCGGGTCCGGGCCAGGCGGGGACCGGCGGCCCGGCGGAGGTGTCGGGCCCGGGTGCCTCGGCGCCGCGGGCCCGGGCGAGGGCGGTGACGAGATCCACGGCGCGGCTCACATGTGGGGCGGAGGGGCGAGGGTGAAGTCCTCCGGCGCGCGGGGCGCGGTGGTGCGCCAGCCCCGGGCCACGGCGGTCTCCGCGAGCCGCGGACAGCCGAAGTAGCCGAACGCGGCGGGGGCGTTCGGGAGGAGCCCGGAGACCAGGACCCGGGCGACGCGGAGCGCCGTCTCGCCGATGTCCTCGGTCGTCAGATCGAAGGTCATGACGCGGTGGCCACCGTGTTCCAGGGCCTCGTCCATGGCCCGCCTGCTGCCGGGGGCGACGGCGGAGAGGGGGACGAGACCGAGCGCGGGCGCGGTGAAGCGCCGGGCTTCGGCGGCCATGCGCGGGTCGAGCCAGACCTGGACGTGCGCGCCGAGGTCCCGTACGCGCGCGAAGTGGTCGCCGCAGGAGTCGAGGTAGCGCCGGTCCTCGCGGTGGTCGAGGTAGAGGCCCTTGGCGAGCAGTCCGGCGTCGACGGCCTGGAAGACCCAGCCGTCGGGGTCGGTGAGGCCCTGCGTGAAGACCCAGGTGTGCACGGCTTCGAGGACGGCCTTGCGGGCGGCGTCGGCGGGGTCGTACTTGCAGGCGAACCCGGCGGCGTAGAGGTCGAGCCGCGGGTCGTGGACGAGGGCGGCCATGCAGGGGGCGAACTCGGAGGGCATCTCGGTGATCCACACCCGCAGTCCGCTGCCGGCGAGGTCGTCGGCGAGGCCGGGCACGGTGGCGGGGTCGATGCCGCGGGTGGGGCCGTCGAGGTGCCACCACAGTTCGAGGGCGTCACGCTCGGCGATTTCGAGCAGGGCGCGTTCGACGGCGTCGTCGAGGCCCTGGCCGGTGGCGATGCCCGCGTAGTTGAGGTGGTGGGTGCGGGGCAGCGCACGCAGATCGCCCTGCCGCCAGTTGAGGTGGGTGAGGGCGACGGGCGCCCACACCTCGGTGGTTTCGCCGCCGGGCAGCCGTTCGGTGCCGCGTGCCCACAGGGCGGGGGTGTCGCCGGTGAGGGGCCGGTAGGGGAAGCCGGGGCGGGCGTACTGCCAGTCGGCGTACGCGGGGAGGTCACCGGGCCCGTAGAGCCGCAGGCCCCGGGCGGCCAGGTCGGCGGCGGTGGCGCGCAGCGGGGCGTCGGGGTGGCCGGGTGGCGGGACGCGGTTGCCGCAGTAGCGTTCGACGCCCTCGGCTATGGCGGCGATCCGGGCGGTGTCGGGGTCGCCGAAGGAGGTGCCGAGGGAGACCCGGTCGGCGGGCCAGAGGCCGAGCCTGCGGGCGTCGGCCACCTCCGCGGTCATCGCGGTGTAGCGGGGCGGGGCGCCGGCCGGGTGGTCGACGGGCTTGACCTTGCGGACGATGCCGCAGACGGGGTCGACCAGGGCGTCCAGCGGCAGCGGCCGGGGTGCGGGCGGGGGCGGGGGCGTCATCGCGGTATCTCCTCGGCGGGGTCGGCGGGGACGGGGCGGCTGCGGAGCACGCTCAGCCGGAGTGCGGCGCGGGCCGGGTCGACCTCGCGCGGGGAGGGGGCGAGCCGGGTGGCCGTGACCGGGTCCTCGCCGGTGTGCGGATTGCGGGCGTGGGCGGGGAAGTGGTGTCCGGCGATCTCCACGCGGAGCCGGGTGCCGGCCCGCAGCCGCCGGGCGATCCGTCCCAGGTCCACCGTGAACTCCTCGTACGCGTCGGGCCGTCCGGTCCGCCGGACGACTCCCAGGGCGAGCCGCTCGGCGGGCCCCTCGGGGGTGAGGGCGACGAGGCGTGCGAACCAGTCGGCGGACGGGGTGCCGGCGCGGGCGCGCAGCCGCAGCGTCGCGGGGCCCAGGAGGTCGAGTGGGCGCGGCAGCGGTGCGGTGGCGAGGACGCAGCGGTCGGCCACCGGGCGGCCCGTGGGCACGGTCAGGTCGGCGGAGGACACCGGGTGCCGGGGGTCGGCGGTGAAGCGCGTTCCGTGCAGGGGGGCCAGGCGGGGTGCGTACGGCGTGCCCTCGGCGTCCGCCGGCACCCACAGGGGGCTGCCGGCGAGGGCGAGCGCGCCGGACCGTCCGGGTGTGATCCGGCCGGCGAGGGCGCGGTGGGCCCAGTGGGCGTAGAGGTCGCCGAGGCGCAGGCGGTGGGCCGGGTGGGCGCCGGGACCCGGGGCGGTGACCAGGCCGTGCCCCCACGGGCCCATGAGCAGCCGCGCCGACGGGCCGCCCCAGCCCTGCCAGAGGGCGAAGGTGTCGGCGGCGAAGTGGTCGTGGTGCCCGCCGACGGCCAGGAGCGGGAGGCGGGCCGTGCCGGCCCGCGCCGGCAGGGCCCCCCGGTCGTGGTGGTCCCACACGCGCGGCCAGGACGGCAGGTGTCTGCCGAGGCGGTGCGGAAGGTCGAGGAGCGGCAGGTGGGCGAGGGCCGCCGGGTCGGCCGCGAGGGCCTTGTCGAGGGCGGCGCCGTCGGAGTCGGGCCGGTCGCCGTGCGCGGCCCACCATCCGGCACGCGCCAGGAGCCGTTCGGCGCCCGAGGGTTCGCGGGCGGTGTCGGCGGGGCCGAGGGCGGGCACGGCGGCGATGACGGCGTCGGGGCGCGCGTCCTCGGGCGCGTCCAGGGCGAGGGTGAGGGCGCAGTGGGCGGCGTAGGAGGCGCCGGCGGCGACGAGGCGCCCGTCGCTCCACGGACGGCCGCGGATCCAGCGGGCGGTGACCGCCCCGTCGGACGCCTCGTCCGTGTAGGGCCGCCACTCCCCCGGCGAGGCGTGCCGGCCGCGGACGTCCTGCGCCACGGCGGCGAACCCCCGGCGGGCCCAGCCGCGCAGTTCGGCGCGGTGCGCCCGGCGGTCGTACGGGGTGCGCAGCAGGACGGCCGGGAACGGGCCGGGGCCCTCCGGCAGCCGGACGTCGGTGGCCAGGCCTTCCACGGCCGTGGTGAACGCGCTCACCGGGCGGCGGCCGGCGGCCGTGCGACGTCGGGGACGGGCAGGACCGGGTGTTCGGTGACGGTCAGGGTGCGCAGGTCGACGCGGCGCAGGCGGCGCCGGGCGGGCAGGGTGCCGGTGTCCGGGGCGCCGGTGGCCCAGCGGGTGAGGTCGTCGGCGAGGAGCGCGGCGAGCAGGGCGGCGGCCGGGGCGGTGAGCCGTACGGGCGCGCCGCTCGTCCGGGGGCCGCTCCAGTAGGCGGCCAGTTCGCGGTGGGCGGGGGTGGCGGCGAGGCGGCGGGCGCGGACGTGGGCGGAGGTGACGTCGCCGGGGAGGGCGGCGACCGGCTCCACGTACGCCTGCCAGCCCTCGCGGTGGCTGCGCAGCCAGGCGATCCGCCGTGCGGGCAGCCGGTCGGCCTCGTCCCACAGGCCGTCGGGAACGGGTCCGTCGAGGCACCACACGACGGCGGCGGTGTCCGCGGGGAGCGGTTCCCCGGGCGTACCGGGGCGGGGTTCGGCCCCCGAGGCGCGCAGCAGGCGGGCGAGCGGGCCGGTGAGCACGGGGTCCCCGAGGAGGAGGACGGTGCGGCGGTCGGCGGGCCAGGGGGTGGGGGCGTGCGGCTCGGTGCGCCCCGGGTTCGTGCCGTCGGGGTGCTCGGGGGCGGTGAGGTAGCCGGCGGCGTCGAACGCGGCGACGAGCCGGTCGAGTTCGGGGGCGGATCCGGTACGCGGGCCGGCGTCGGCGTCCTCACCGGTGCCGGTCCCGGTGGTGTCGCCCGGCGGGGCGGTGGCCGGGACCGTCCCGGCCAGGCGGGCGCACAGCGCGTCGCCGTACACGTCGCCCGTGCGGACCCGGAGGAACTCACCGTCGGCGGTGCGGACGGCCAGGCCGTCCCCGCCGACGGCGACGACCTCGACTCCCGGTGCGAGCTGACTGCGGGCCACGTCGGTTCTCCTACGGGTCGGGAGGGGAAAGGGAGGCGGGCCCGCCCTGGGAGGACGGGCCCGCGGGTGAGGGAGAAGCCCTCGCTTACTCCTCGGTGTCCTCGAAGGGGTTCTCGACGAGGGCGTTGGAGTGGGAAGCCGAGTCGTGGGCCAGCTGACCCGGGTCGACGATCGGAGCGAAGACCTGCTCGTTCTCCATGAACGTTCCTCCTTCACAAGGCGGTTGTGGTGCCCGGTCGAGCCCCACGACCGGAACACTAATGAATATGATTATCGTTTTACTAGTCGTCGAGAGGGTGATCTGGGTAACACACCGGCCAGTCGCCCTCGGGGTCCCGGCCCACCCGGCCGGCGACACGGAGCACGTCCGCGAGGAACGCCGGGGTGACCACCTCCTTCGGCGACCCCTCGGCCACCACCCGCCCGTCCCTCAGTGCCACGATCCGCTCGGCGAACCGGGCGGCGTGGGCGAGGTCGTGGAGCACCATGACGACGGTCAGCCCCCGCTCCTCCCGCAACCGCACCACCGTGCGCAGCACGTCGAGCTGGTGGTGCAGATCGAGGTACGTGGTGGGCTCGTCGAGCAGCAGGACACGGGTGTCCTGGGCCAGGGCCATGGCGAGCCGTACCCGCTGCCGCTCGCCGCCGGACAGGGCCTCCACCGGACGCTCTGCCCAGTGCGCCACCCCGACGTCCGCCAGGGCGCGGCGCGCCACCGCGTCGTCGCCCTCGCGCAGCATGCCGAGCGGGCCGCGGGCCGCGTACCGCCCCTGACGCACCAGCTGACGTACCGTCATACCCGGCACCGACGGGGCCGACTGGTGCAGCAGGGCCACGTGGCGGGCGGCGGCCCGCCGGGAGAGCCGGGCGAGGTCGTGCTCGCCGAGCAGCACCCGGCCCGCGCCGGGCCGCAGGAGCCCCGCCGCGAGCCGCAACAGGGTCGACTTGCCGCAGCCGTTGAGGCCCACCAGGGCGGTGAGTTCTCCCGGCGCGACGTCCAGGTCCACGCCTCGCAGCACGGGCCGGCCCGGGTATCCGAAGTGGACCCCCTCGACCCGGATGCCGACGGGTTCGCTCATGCTCAGTCCTTCGTCTCCGTCGCGCGCGTCGCGCGTCCGTCAGGTCCGCAACGCCCGTGGGGCCCGCCGAGCGGACGGGCCCCACGGACGGGCGTCAGAAGCCCCGGTCCGGGGCGCGGCGCACGACCAGCAGCAGCAGGACCGCGCCGGCGCAGGTGGTGAGCGCTCCGACGGGCAGGGTCAGCCGCTCGCCGGTCTCCGTCCCCGCCAGGAGCGTCGAGGCGGCCTGTGCCGCCGCGTCCGCGCCGCACACCACGACCGCGCCGAGCAGCGCCGCCCCGGGCAGGGACAGCCGCAGGTCGGCGCCGAACACCGCGACCGCCAGGTGCGGGACGAGCAGCCCCACGAACCCCAGCGCGCCCACGGAGGCCACGGCCCCCGCGGTCAGGGCCACCGCGCACAGCAGGGCGAGCGTCCGGGCCCGCGGCACCGACAGGCCCGCGGCGGCGGCGAGTTCGTCACCGCAGCGCAGCAGGGTCAGCGGCCCGGAGAGCAGCCAGGCCGCGAGGAGCCAGGGCAGCGCCCAGGGCCAGAGCAGGTTCCAGTGCTCCCACACCCGGCCCTCGGTGCTGCCGACGAGCCACTGCACGACGCTGCCGAGTTCCCCGGGGGCGACGAGCAGCACCATCGCGGTGAGCCCGCCCAGGACCGCCGAGACCAGCACCCCGTGCACCACGGTCTGCGCCGGGTCGCCCCCGCCCCGGCCGGCCAGCAGCCAGAGCAGCCCGGCTCCGGCGCAGCCGCCCGCGTACGCCGCCACGACCACGGCGAACGGCGACTCCCAACCGGCGAGGCCGAGCCCCGTCGCGGTGACGGCACCGAGCACCGCGCCCGGGGTCACACCGGTGACCTCGGGGCCCGCGAGGGGATTGCGCAGCGCCGACTGGAGGATTAGGCCGGCCGCCCCGAGGCAGGCGCCCGCGCCCAGGGAGACCAGCAGGCGCGGCAGGCGCAGCTGGAAGAGGACGTGCCGGTCCAGCGCGTCACCACCGCCGGTCAGCACCTCGGCCACCAGGCCGGGGGACATCGCCCGGCCGGCGAGGAGGGAGGTGCCCGCGGCCAGGAGGAGGAGCGGCACGAGCGTCCCGAAGCGCCGGCCGGTCCGCCCCCGGCTCGCGGGCGTGGGCGCCGTGGCCGCCGCGACCGTCGACGTGTCGGTGCTCCGCGAGGTCGTGGGGTTCCGGGGGGCCTTCGGGTGCCGCGAGGTGCCGGTGTTCTGCACGGGGTGCGGGGAGTCCGTCATCACGCGGCCCTCCGCAGCAGGGCCACCCCGGCCGGTACGCCGAGGAGCGCCGTCCAGGCGCCGGCCGGCGTCTCGACGGGGGCGAGGGCCAGCCGGGCCGGGACGTCCGCGAGGGCGACCACGGCCGCTCCCCAGGCGGCCGACCACGGCAGCCAGCGCACGGCGTCGGCGCGGGGGGCGAGGCGGCGGGCCAGATGGGGGGCGAGGAAACCGACCCAGGCGACCGGGCCGCAGACGGCGGTCACCGGGGCGATGAGGACGACGGCCACGGCGAGCGCCGTGAACCGCGCCCGCCGCACCCGCACGCCCAGCGCCTCGGCGTCGTCGTCGCCGAGGCGCAGCACGGCGAGCACGGGCGCGCAGAGCACCAGGGCGGGGACGGCGATCAGCAGCCACGGCCAGAGGCCCGTGACGTCCTCCCAGGTGCGCGCGGAGAGCGAGCCCAGCAGATAGCGGTAGATCAGCTGGAGGTCGAGCTGGTCGGCCATCACCATGAGGACGAGCAGCGCGGCCTGCAGGGCGGCGGCGACCGCGGCGCCGGTGAGGAGGACGGCGGAGGGACTGCGGCCGAGGCCGGCGGCGAGCAGGGTGAGGCCGCCGCCGAGCGCGGCTCCGCCGATGGCCAGCAGCGGCTCGACGGCGGCGGGCACCGCCACCGCGAGGACCAGGGGCGCGGCCACCCCCAGGGCGGCCCCGGAGGACACGCCCAGCATCTCGGGGACGGCCAGCGGGTTGCGCAGCGCCTCCTGCAGGACCAGTCCCGCCGCCCCCAGGCAGGCCCCGGCGACCAGCGCCAGCACCAGGCGCGGGACGCGCAGTTCGGTGACGACGACCCGGGCGATCTCGTCGCCGCCGCCGAACAGCCGGTGCGGCGCCACGTACGGGGTGCCCAGGGACAGGGCGCACCAGGCCGCCACCAGGAGCAGGGCGGCGAGGGCGGCCGGCTGCGCCCACCGGCGTACCCGTGCGCCCCGCTCCCCCGGCGGCCGCTTCCGCGCACCGGCGGCGGAGGGATCCGCCGCCGGTGCGAGGGACTCGGTGGGCGTGCTCACCGGAGGGCGGCCACGGCCTCGTCGAGGACGAGGCCGAGCGAGCGCGTGCCGCGCCCCTTGGCCCAGACCTCGGAGTCGACCTCGTGCACGTCGCCGTTCCGGACGGCGGGGATCTTGCTCCACAGGGGGTTCTTCGCGAGCTTCTCCGACAGGGTGCCGTCCGGCTCGCCGAAGCTCATCGTCTCGACGAAGAGGACGTCCACGTCGCGCGCGAGGATCTCCTCCAGGCTGTAACTGCCCTCGACGCCCCGGGACTTCCACGGGTAGTCGGCGAGCTTGGGGAGGAGACCGGCGGCGACGTCGGTGCCGGGGACGGCCACGCCGAAGTTCTCGTCGCTGCCGTAGATGATCAGGGCGGTCTTCTCGCTGCGCTGCCGTTCGGCGGCGGCCAGCTTGGTGCGGAAGGTTTTCTCCGCCTTCTCGCCCTCGGCCGTGCGGCCGGTGAGCGCGGCGAGGTCACGCAGGTAACCCACGCTGTCCTGCCAGGTGGTGGGCTGTACGGGCCAGAACGTGGTGGCGCCCTTGAGCGCGGGCGCGAGCTTGCCGTGGGTGTCCTCGAGCCCGATCACCAGGTCGGGCTTGTGCGACAGGATCGCCTCCACCTCGGGGGCGATGAACCCGCCCGGAACGACCGCGACCCGCTTGGCCTTCTCCTCGCCGAGGAAGCCGGGCCGGGCGAGGAGCCGGCTGTTGGTGGCGACCGGGACGAGGCCCAGTTCGGTGAGGATGTCGTCGCAGATCGCCACCAGGCAGACGATGCGCTCGGGCTTGCGCTGCAGGGAGACGGAGACTCCCCGGGCGTCCTTCAACGCGCGTGTCTCCTTGATGGGTTCGACCCTGATGTCGGTGACCTCGCCCTTGGCGCCGGTGGCTCCGTTGCCGGCGGCCGGGGTCTGTGCGGACGTGCCGCACCCCGCCAGGACGGAACCCAGGATGACGGCGGCCAGACCGCGCCGTACGACTCTCAGACGTGAGCGCAGCATCGGTGCCCTCGTTTCTTCTCGTGGTCCGGAAACGCACCGACCATACATGATAATCATTTTCACCAAGATGGCCCCTGGACCACCCGCCCCGACGGAGGACCACCGATGACCCCCACTCCCCTGCTCCTGCTCTCCGACCACGTCGAAGGAGCGGTGCATCTCGTGACGGTGCCGGACGGCACCCCGGCCGGAGGGCTGCGCGGCCGGCATCTCTCGGAGCACGCGGGGTTCCTGTCCCTGCCCGGCGGACGGGTCGCCTGCGTGGACGACCGCCGGGGCGAACTGCTCGTCCTCGCCCCCTACGGCCCCGGACCCGAACTCGTGGAGTGCGCCGTCCCCGTGGCCGTACCGGCCGAGCACCTCGCGGCCGACCCCTCGGGGCGGTGGGTGGCCGTCACCACCGGACTCGGCCGGAACACCGCGCCCTGGTCCCCACTCGTCACCGTCGTGGACCTGTCCACCGGGGACGCGGTCCGGGTGCGTACCCGCCCGGGCGAACCGGGCGTGACCGTGCTCGGCCCGCGCGAACCGCTGCTCGTCCTGCGGCACCGCGAGCCGGGCGCCCTGGCCGTCCACCGGTTCGCCGAGCTTCTCGCCGCCCCGCCCGGCTGCCCGGAGGTCACGCCCGCCGAGGTTCTCCCGCTCCCCGGCGACGGCCACGGCGACGCCCAGGACCCGCTGGAATCACGGGTGTTCGCGGCCACGGGCGAGGGAGTGCACCGGGCGCGACGGGACGGTGACAGCCTGGTCGCGGAGGCCCCGATACCCTGGGGCGCCCCCGGCCCCGCCCGCGGCTGGTACCTCCGGTTCGACCCCCGGCGGCGGGCCCTGTGGTCCACCCTGCGCGGCGGCCCCGCCGACCCGCTGCGCTGGCCGGACTGGACGAACCAGGCCTGGCGCCACGACCTGGACACCGGCCGCACGGCCCGTACCGACCTGGGCCCCGGCCTCGTCTTCCGGCTGGCCCTCACCCGCACCGCCGGCGCGTTCGCCCGCGTCCACCCCGACGGGGACGAGCTGGTCCTGCTGGACGACGACGGTACGACGCGGCGCGTGCCGCTCCCGGCCATGAGCGGCGCGCCCCGGCGCGGCGGCACCCCGTGGGAGGGCGTGCAGCGCAGGGCGGTGGCGGCCTCACCGGAGGCGGACTGGGTGGCGGTGACGCGGGGCGGCCACGGCGAGGTCCACCTCGTGGACGCCCGCACCGCGACACCGGCGGCCCCCCTTCGCGTACCGACCCCGCTCCACCACGGAGGTCACGCGGTCCTGCTGCCGCAGCCGGGTGGCGCCGGTGGCGATCTCGTGGGGCGGTGAGCGGTGCGGCGCACGTCCCCACGGCCCCGTCGGCGGCACGGCACCCCTCAACGGCCCTGCGTCCGGCACCGATAGGGTCCGGGGGTGGGAGCGGGCCTCGGGACCGAGGGGCACCGCGGTATGCCGCCGGGGGGAGCGACACATGGGGCAGCGGGGGGCGTCACGGGACGCCGTCACCGTCGAGCGCATGGACGGAGCGGCCGCCGTACAGGCCCAGGAGGCGTTCAGGCTGATCTACGCCGAAGCCTTCGCCGAGCCCCCGGCCCGCGAGACCGAGGACGACGTCGCCGCCGCGTTCGCCCGGTTCCCCGCTCTCGCGGGCAGGCCGGGCTTCCGCGCCGCCCTGGCCCGCACGGAGGAGGGTGAACCGGTCGGCCTCGCGTACGGCCACCCGCTTCCCCCCGACGCCGTCTGGTGGGACGAACTGACCCACGCCGTCCCGGACGACCTGCGGCGGGAGGACGGGCACCGCACCTTCGGACTGCGGGAACTCGCCGTACGCGGACCGTGGCGCGGACAGGGCATCGCCCGGCGGCTGCACGAGACGCTGCGCGAGGGCCTGCGGGCCGAGCGGATGCTGCTGAACGTCCACCCGGAGAACACCGCGGCGTCGGCGGCCTACCGGTCCTGGGGTTACCGCGCGGTCGGTGAGGCGCGACCCGGTGGCACGGGGACCGTCCTTCACCGCGTCATGCTGCTCGACCTGCGCTGACGGCGCCGGCCGGTACGCCGCGGCCTCCCGCCGCCCCGCCTACCACACCTTCCGCGCGTCCCCGGCCTTCCCCCGCCGCCGCCCCTCCCCGCACCCAAACCATTGCGCCAAACGTTTGGGCATGCCATCGTGACGGCGTCAAATGGCATGACACAAACCGCGGTTGAGGTCGATCGACGGGGGTGCGTGATGGGGGCGACGGGGGAACGGCGGCCGCCGGACGGGGCGGAAGGAGAGCGTCCCCGGGATCCGCGGCACATGATGGCGCGGACGGTGCCGCGCGCGGACGGTACCGGGCGGGAAGTGCCGGAAGGGGCGGCCGGTGGCGCGGTGCTCGCGCTTCCGCCGTGGACGCGGCCGGCGGGCCCGGCGACCGCCGAGGGGGCGGTCACCGCCCGCATGGTGGGGCCGTTCCGCGTCCTGCACCGGCTCGGCGCGGGCGGGATGGGCGAGGTGCACCTGTGCGCCGGTCCCGACGGGGTGCTCGCGGCGGTGAAGACGGTCCGTGCCGAGTTGCTGAGCGAGGAGCGGATCCGGCGCCGGTTCACCCGTGAGGTGCAGGCCGCCCGCCGGGTCCGCAACCCGTACGTCGTGCCGGTGATCGCGGCCGAGACCGAGACGCCCCTGCCCTGGCTGGCACAGGCCTTCGTCCCGGCACCCGCCGTCGACCACCTCGTACGGCACCTGGGTCCGCTGCCGGAGCCCGTCGTGCGGGCCCTGGGCGGAGGCGTCGCCGTGGCCCTGACCGGCATCCACGGCGCGGGAATCATCCACCGGGACCTCAAACCGGCCAACGTCCTGCTGGCGGCCGACGGGCCGCGCGTGATCGACTTCGGCATCGCCCGGATGGAGGACCGGACCGTCACCCGGGGCGAGGCATGGGGCACGCCCGGCTTCATGTCCCCGGAACAGATCACGGATCCGGAGCGCGTCACGGCCGCGAGCGACGTCTTCTCGCTCGGCGTGCTGCTGTTCCACGCGGCGACGGCGCGGCTGCCGTGGCGGGGGACGACCCCGCTCGAACTCCAGGTCCGCACGGTGGAGGGCGACGCCGACCTGACCGGCCTCGCCCCCGGTCTGCGGCGGCTCGTCACCGACTGCCTCGCCCCCGACCCGGCGGACCGTCCCTCACCCGGCGAACTCGTCGCGGAGCTGCGGGCGACGGACGCCCCCGCGGCCTTCGGTACGGCTCTGGGCGGGCTCCGCCCGGCGCTGGAGTCGTACGCCCGCGCCGTCCTGCACGCCGTACCCGAGGCACGGGTCCTCGGCGCGATGCTGGACCAGGGGCGGGACCGCCGGCTACGGGAGCGGATCGGCGCGCTCCGCGAGCGCGCGGCGGGGCCGGCCGGGCACGCGCTGCCACCCTGGGCCGTTCCGGGGGTGGCGGAGTGGGCCGGGCACGTACCGAAACGGGAGGCGGAGGAGCTGCGCCGGGCCTTCGACGAACTCGCCCGCGAGGTGGCCGACTTCTACGGGTCCGAGGATCCCGAGGCGTTCGTGCTGCGCGGGGAGGCGATCCGCTGGCGTGGCAGGGCCGGCGAGCCGGCGCAGGCCGCCTTCGAACTGGGCGAGCTCGTGGAGGCGGCCGCGGTGGCGCTCGGGCCCGCCGCTCCGGAGGTCCTGCGCCTGCGGCGGCTGCGGGTGACCCTGCTCGCGGTGGCGGGCAACGCAGGGGAGGCGATCCTGCTCCAGGAGGACGTACTACGGCGTGTCCGGGCGTCGTCGGACGCGGCGGGCCCGGTGACGTCGCCGGCCCCCGCGGAGGGCGCCGCCCCGCCCCTCGCCGGGCCGGCGGCGGTCGCCGAGGCGCATGTGGAGCTGGCCGAGCTGTACGGGCGGGCCGGGCGCCCGGAGTCCGCCGCGAAGGAGTACGCGCGCGCCCTGGCGAGCGCGCGGGCGGCGGGCGCGGAGATCCCGGCCGAACGGATCGCCCAGTGGCGCCACCAACAGGCCTTCTGGACCCGGCCCTTCGACCCGGCAGCGGCCCTGGCACTGTTCCGGGCTCTGCACGAGGAGTGCCGGCGGGAGCTGGGTGAGGCCCACTCCCTCACGCTGGGGGCCCTGGAGGGCATCGCGTACACGCTCGGCACCGCCGGGGACGCCGTGGCCGCCCGGGACAGGTACGAGGACCTGCTGCCCCGGGCCCGGGCCCACTTCGGCGCGGACAGCCTGGAGGCGCTGGAGATCTGGGCGAGCCTGGCGACCTGGACCGGGGACGCCGGGGACCCGGCGCGGGCGGCCGAGATGTACGTCGACGTGGTGGCGGCGGCCTTGGGCCGCTGGGGCGAGTCGCACCCCCGGGTCACCCGCTGGGTGCGGGAGGCCCGGGTGTGGCGGCGGCGGGCCGCCGAACGCACCGCCCTCCCGGAGGCGGCGGACGACACGCCCGATGCCACCGCGGAGCCCGCGCTCCCGGCACAGGACGTCCCGGCGGTCCCGGGCGGTCGCGGAGCGAGGAGGGGGCTCATGAGGTGGTGGCCCGGAAGGCGGCGTACGGCTCCGTCCCCGGAGGGGCCGGACGGGCCTGACGCGCACCGGCGGGAGGCCGGCGCGCCGGCCGGGGCGCCCGCCCGTGCCCAGGCCGCTCCCCGGACGGTCGCGCTCGGGCAGGAACTGGCGGAGCGGGTGCATCCCGTGTTCCTGCCGCCCGACCGGTTCCCGCCCGCGCTGGAACGCGTCGACCGGAACGTCCTGCCCGGTCTGAGGACGGCGCTCGCGATCCGGCAGGGCGACAACGTCGACTTCGTCCAGCCCCAGCTGCTCTCCGACGGCGAACTCGAGGGGCTGTGGAGCAGCGCCCGGCGGAACGTCTGCCGGCTGGACGGACTGCGGACCGTCCGGACCGAGACGGGCGACGGCGACGTGATCGCGGAACTGTGGCACCGGGAAGACGTGTTCGTGGCGTCCCGCGCCATCGCTCCGGACTGGCTGGCGCCGGCCCTGTTCGGGACTCCCGAGCCGGAAGGGATCCTGGTCTGCGTCCCGCAGATGCGCAGCCTTCTCGCGGCGCCCGCGCGGCCGGCGACGGTCGCGGCTCTCGCCGCCGTCCTCACCCTGACCGCCGCCGAGCTCCACGCCAGGGCGGCGCATCCCAACCTCGCCGTCTCGCCGGACGTCTACCTGGTCGCCCGGGGCCGCGGGTCGGCCACGTACCAGGCGCAGCGGGTCGGCCGCATGGTGGACGGCCGCCCGGTGGTCGGCGGGGAACTGCTGGATCTGCTCGGCCGGGGATGACGGCGGGGCGGACGGATCCTCGGGCGGTACCGGCCGCGGTACGCGAAGGCCGCTCTGCGATGATCCACGGGGTACGGCTGACCCGCCGGGGCGGCCGTGGAGCGCGGGACGCGGAGGAGGGCCGGCATGGGGGACTCGGTGACGCTGCGGGAGATCGCGGACCGGCTCGGGTTGCACGTCTCCACCGTGTCGCGGGTCCTGCACGGCTCGCCCGACGCCCGGCGGCGCGCGGCGTCGGCGCGGACGGCGCGGCGCGTCGAGGAGCTGGCCTCGGAGCTCGGTTACCGTCCCAACCCGCATGCCACCAGCCTGCGGACGCGCCGCAGCCGGCTCATCGGCGTCCTGTTCCCCCGGCTGTCCGAGGTCGTGGTCGCCACCATCTACGAGGGCATCGAGGAGGAGGCCACCGCCCGCGGGTTCTCCACCTTCGTCACGAACACGCACGACGAGCCGGCGACGCAGCGCGAGCGGATCGAGATGGTCCTCGCCCGGAGGGTGGACGGGCTGATCATCGGCGACGCCCACCTGGACGGGGCGGCGCTGGCCGGCCTCGAACGGAGCGGCACGCCGTTCGTCCTCGTCAACCGCCGTACGGACGGCGGGCATCCGGCCGTCGTCTGCGACGACCGCCTCGGCGGGCGGCTGGTGGCCGAGCATTTCCTCGGTCTGGGGCACCGCCGGGTCGGTGTGATCGCGGGCGAGGCGTTCGCCAGTACGGGCACGGACCGCACCACCGGTTTCGCGGACCGCTATCGCGAGGCGGGGCTGCCGCTGCCCCCGGAGGCCGTACGCGCCTGCGGCTTCGACACGGCCGGCGGCCGGCGGGCCGCCACCGAACTGCTCGCCTCCGCGCCCCGCCCCACCGCCCTCTTCGCGGTCAACGACCTGGCGGCGATCGGCGCGATGGGCGCGGCCCGTGACCTCGGCCTGCGCGTCGGTGCCGACCTCGCGCTCGCCGGCTTCAACGACATCCCCGTCGCGGCGGAGTTGCCGGTAGCGCTGACCAGCGTCCACTCCCCCATGAAGGACCTCGGCCGCACGGCCCTGCGCGAACTCCTCCGCCACCTCTCCGGTGGCACCCCGGCCGCCCGCCGCCTCTCCCCGCACCTGACGGTCCGCGCCTCCAGCGGCTCCGCGATCGGACCCGCGCTCGCCCCGTGACCGGCTCCGCGCGCCGGCCCGGTGCCGCGCCGGGCCGCCGTGCGGGCGGCGCGGCCGCTCACGGCCGGCCCGGCGGGTCGCCTCCCCCTTCCGCCTCCCGCCGGCCGCGCGGTCGCAGGAGCGCCGTGAGGACGACGGCCGTGAGGGTGCCGGCGACGACCCCGCTGCCGAGAATCGTGCGGGCCCAGGTGGGGAAGCCCGCGTACAGGTCGGGGGCGAGGAGGGGCAGGAGACCGGCGGTGAGGGCGAGGGCGGCGGTCAGGGTGCCGTGGCCGGTGGCGGAGAGGTCGGCGCGGCGGAGCATGTCGACCCCGAGGACGGCGATGACGGCGTAGACGACGAGGGAGGAGCCGCCGACGACGGCCTCGGGGATGCCGGCCAGGGCGCGGGAGACGGGGGTAGCGAGGCCGAGCGCGACGAGGAGGACACCGGCGCCGGCGGTGACGAAGCGGCTGCGGACACCGGTGAGGCGGCCGATGCCGATGTTCTCGGCGCTGGTGACCATGAGCGAGGTGCCGAACAGGCCGCCGGCCAGCGAGACCAGGGCGTCGGCGCGGGCGACGCGCGGCACGTCGCGGGCCGGCTCCGGCCTGCGGCCGACGGTCTCGCTGTTGAGCACGGTCTGGCCGGTGATCTCGGCCAGGGTGGTGAGGCTGAACACCAGCAGCGGGAGGGCGGCCAGGACGTCGAAGCGGGGGGAGCCGAAGGGCAGGAAGGCGGGCAGGGCGAAGCCGCCGCCGGCCGCCGGGGTGAAGTCCCCCAGGCCGGTCACCACCGCCACGGCGGTGCCGGCCGCCATGCCGAGGAGGATCGAGGTCTGACGCCGGACGCCGCGCAGCAGTACGTACGCGGCGGCGGTCGCCGCGACCGTGATGGCGGCCAGGAGCACCGCGCGCGGCTCGCCGGTGCCGTCCGGCCCGGTGACGAGGCGGGCGGCGACCCGGATCATGGCGATGCCGATGAGCAGCACGGTCACGCCCATGACGAGCGGCGGAAAGAGCCGTACGACCCGGGTGTACAGGGGCAGGACGGCCAGCAGGAGTCCTGCCGCCAGGAGGACCGCGCCGGTGGCGGTCGGCGCGCCGTGCTCCTGCGCGATCTGGAGGAACAGGGCGGTCGCCGCCCCGCCGGGCAGCATGACGAACGGAAGGCGGCCACCGATCCGCCCCACGCCGAGGGACTGGAGGAGCGCGCCCGCGCCGCACAGCAGCAGGACGGCGCTGAGCAGCGAGGCCGTCGCCCCCGCCTGCATGCGCAGGGTGCCGGAGACGAGGAAGACGGTGGAGACGGGGGCGGCGATCATCGCGAGGACGTGCTGCGCCGCCAGGGGGGCCAGGCGGCGCAGCGGCACCCGCGCGTCGACGGGCGCGGGCGCGCCGGCCGGGGCGGGGGACGGAGGGGTGGCCGGGGCGGTCGTCATGCCGTGGCCTCCAGCCACGGGATCTCGTCGGCGGTGTAACGGTAGGCGCGGAAGACGGCGTTGGGCTCGGACGGAAAGAGGCCCCGGACCTCGCTCTCGCCGTAGCCGGCGAAGTGGGGGACCACGTATTCCCAGCACAGGTAGCCGTCCCTCGTCACTTCGAAGAGGCGCCCCGACGGGGAGTCGGTGACGAGCGTGTTGCCGTTGGGCAGGCGCTGCGCCGAGCCCATGAACGGTGCGAAGAAGAACTCGCGGGCGGGGTCGTGGTACTCCCACACGACGTCTCCGGTCGTGCGGTCGATCTCGACGACGCGGGAGTACGGCACGTCGTGGCCGGGCCGGAAGACGCCGTTGTCGAAGACGAGGAGGCTGCCGTCGTCCAGTTCGGTGGGCGCGTGCTGCTGGCTGACCGTTCCGGGGCGGCTGCGCCAGAGGATCTCGCCGGTGTCCCGGCTGATGACGACGACGGCGGAGACGCTGCGCAGACTGGCGAGGATGTTGCCGTCGCGCAGGGGCGTGACGCTGTTGATCAGGGGCCAGTGTTCCCGGGCGTACGCCTCGTGGAGCGCGAAGGAGTCCCGGTCGAGGTGCTCCGCCGCCCGCCAGGACCAGAGGAGTTCGCCGTCGGGGCCGATCTCCTTGACGGTGTCGGCCCAGACGGTGCCGCCGGCGGCCTCCGAGCCGGGCACTCCGCCCCGTACCGCCGCGGCGTCGGCCCCGGTGAGGGGTTCGAGGGCGGTGTAGAGGACGCGGCCGTCGGCGTGGTGGTGGGCGTCGTGGTGCTGGAGGGGGTCGCGGTGTTCGCGCAGCACGGTTCCGTCGGGCGCGGCACGGAGCATGACGCCGCCCCGGTACTTGTGCCACATCGGGAACAGCGCCTTCTCGCCGGGGAGTACGCCGTTGTAGGCGAGGGTTCCGCCGTCGAGGAGCCGGGCGTGGCGGCCGGGGCGGTAGGGCAGGTTCCACCGGTGGACGGTGCGGCCGTGGAGGTCGACGAGGTAGACCTCGCCGGTGCCGGTGAGGGGCGCGTAGAGGGTGTATCCCTCCGACGCCGCGGTGTCGTCGAGGGCGATGAGGCCGGTGGGGCGCCGGCGGCGCGAGTTCTGGTCGATCAGGGGCATGTCGGAGCTCCTCGCTTCAAACTTTCTTTGATGAGAACAACTGACTTTGACGGTAGGGGCGGGGTGTGACGTGCGTGTGTCAGCTGTACGAAATCGTCGGCGGCGGCCCGCCGCGCGCGGCGTAGGCTGCGGTCAGGCGCCGCCGACCGGGCGGAGCGGCGCCGCGGGGCGGGAAGGACGGGAGCAGTCATGGAGGCCGCGAACACACCGCGGGTCGGCGCCGCCGTGCGCCGCCGGCGCCGGGCGCTGGATCTGACGCTCGCCGAGGTCGGGCGGCGCAGCGGGCTCTCCTCCCCGTTCCTCAGCCAGATCGAGAACGACCGGGCGCGCCCCAGCATGCGTTCGCTCCAGCGGATCGCGGACGCGCTCGGCACCACGGCGGTGCAGTTGCTCGCCGCCTCGGACGAGACCCGTACCGTCGACGTCGTGCGCGCCGGGGACGACAGCGGCCTGGACCGGGAGGGCCGTGTCCGGCCGGTCGTGCGGGGCCGTCATCAGCTGCACGCGCTGGAGTTCGTGGGCCGGCACGAGGCGGACCGTGAGTTCCGGCACCGGCACGACGAGTTGATGTACGTGGCGGACGGCGCGGTGGAGGTGGAGGCCGACGGCCGGCTCCACCGTCTGGAACGCGGTGACTCCCTGCTCCTGTCGGGCGGCGTGCGCCACCGCTGGCGCACCACGGATTCCGGCTCCCGGGTCCTCGTCGTCGCGGTCGGCGAACATCTGGAGCTGCTGGAGCCGTGAGGAACCCGCCGGCGGCGGTCCGCCCGCGGCCCCGTGATGCGGATCGGCGGCGAACCGGCGCCGGGAGGCGGCACCTCCGCTCCGGCCGCCGTCCGCCCGCCGCCAGGAGCGGCGGCATCGGGCGCCATGCCCCAGACTCGTACCAAGGGGCCGGTACGTGAGACGCCGGCCGTGAAGCCCGGCGCGGGTCGGCCGGCAGGCAAGTCAGGTCAGCGTCAGGTCACGGGGAGTGTGACCGCCGTGCTCGAGGTCCCGTTCTGGTTGTGGGCGGCGTTCGCCGCGACGGTGGTGGTGTCGCTGGCGGTGGACCTGCTGGCCCACCGCAGCGCGCACGTGATCGGATTCAAGGAGGCGGCCGCCTGGAGCGGCCTGTGGGTGGGCCTCGCACTGGTCTTCGGCGCCGTCGTCTTCCTCGTCCTCGGGACGACCGCGGGCACGGAGTACACGACGGCCTGGCTGCTGGAGAAGAGTCTGTCCGTCGACAACCTCTTCGTCTTCGCCGTGATCTTCGGGTACTTCAAGGTGCCCCGCGCCTACCAGCACCGGGTGCTGTTCTTCGGCGTCATCGGCGCCCTGGTCTTCCGGGGCGTCTTCCTGTCGCTCGGCGTGGCCGTGGTCAGCCGTTTCACCGCGATCCTCTTCGTCTTCGCCGCCATCCTCTTCTACAGCACGTACAAGCTGCTCAGGGAGGAGGACGACACCTTCGACCCGGGCAACAGCTTCGCCGTCAGGCTGCTGCGGAAGGTCGTACCGGTGCGTGACGAGTACGCGGGGGCGAAGTTCTTCGTCAAGGAGGCGGGCAGGCGCGTGGCGACGCCGCTGCTCGCGGTGGTGGCGGCGATCGAGGCGGCCGACCTGATCTTCGCCGTGGACAGCGTCCCGGCCGTGCTGGCCGTGAGCGACGACGCCTTCATCGTCTACACCAGCAACGCCTTCGCCATCCTCGGCCTGCGCGCCCTCTACTTCATGCTGTCCGGTCTCCTCGACCGCTTCCACTACCTCAACACCGGCCTCGCGGTGATCCTGTCGTTCATCGGCGTCAAGCTGATCCTCCAGGCGTCCCACAAGCTGATCAGCCCCGCTGTTCCGGAGATCCCGTCCCCGATCAGCCTGGCCGTCATCGCCGCGATCCTCACCGCCTCCGTCGTGTTCAGCCTGCGCCTGCCGCCCGGGGGCAAGAAGCCGGGGGACGCCGGCCCGGAGGACGCGGACTCCCCGGGGGAACCGGACCCCGCCCCGGAGGCCCGGGACGCCGGCCCGGGCGACCCGCCTTCCCGCCCACCCGGCTGACCGCTCCGGGCGAGCCCGGAAGACCCCCCCGAGACCGGCTTCCCTCCCGCCCGGCACAGGACTATCGTTAAAAAATGGGTAAAAACGAGCACCCGACCGGGCAGCACGGCGTGCTTGTCTGCCCGGTCTGCAAGCAGACCGTCGACACCGTGGTGAAGCGCCGGCACAAGACGCTGGGCGCCTTCGTCCCCGAGTGGGGGCCGGGTCCGTGCCGCAACCCGGACTGCCCCGAGTATCTGGAGGAGCCTTCGCCCGACACACGGACGGCGCGCGGCGATTCCTCGCCCTGAGCCCCTCGCGGGCGTCGGCGGCGACGAGGCGGTACGGGACACCGGCCCCGCCCGGTGCGGCGCGGGGGCCGGTGACTGGGGTCCGCCCGGGGAAGACCGTTCCCGAGGTCCGTCGGGTCCGGTCACGTCCCGGGCGGGTCCCACGGCTTCCGAGGGCGCGCGCCGGATCACGGCGGCCGCCTGCGGCTTCGCCGGATCGCCCGGCGTCCGTGGGTTCGCGTGGGCGTCCGTCAGAACGCGAAGACCGCGGTCGCCGCCGTGCGGGCCGACAGCTCGCACGGGTTGCCGTAGGTCTCCGACCAGGTGACGCGCCGCCCCTGCCAGACGCCGTCCCCCGTGACGGTGACCGGGTTCCACTCGCGCGTACAGGGGCGGTCCTCCCCTATCGCCGTCAGGTTCGTGAAGTCCCCGTCCGCCGCCGCCAGTTCCGCGCAGGCCTCCTCGGGCGCGGGATGGGTGCCGGACGGGGTCGGAGAGCAGTTCAGGGTGACCGCGCGGGTGACGGTGGCGGTCGCCGGGTCCTCGCCCTCACCGATGGTGAGGACGAGCGCCGACGGCGCGTAGAGGCTCGCGGGCGCCGCCTCGGCCGTGCCGGTGCCGGTGAGGGCGGTGCCGACAAGGGCGAGGCCCGTCGCGGTGGCGAAGGCGGTGGCGCCGAGGGTGCGGAAGTAACGCACAGGAGTGTCCCTTCGTGAGGTGACCTTGAGGGTTGCGGGCCGATCGGCCACGGCTCGGAGTTTTGTCGAGGCGCAGCCTGATCGCACACCTGGTCGCAAGGTTCCGGCCGTCGCCCGCCACGGACCCCGACCGACTGGTCGTTCGGGCAGATGAGAGGCGGTGTTCCGCTCTTCCTCCGCCGCCTCCGGGGCGCGGTCGGCGCAGCGGTACAAGCTCGGACGATCCGCTGGCCTGCGACGTCACAAAAAAGGTTCAAAACGGGACCTTCCGTGCGGAGTCACGATCGTCCGGAATGCAGGGCCCCTGCGGCCGGCAGGGCGGGGCGGGAGGCTCCGCTTCGATCTCCGGCCCGCCGGAGATCGAACCGAGGAGAGACGCCGCCCAGGACGAATTCCGGGCGAACTCCTTCGGTCCGGCCCGTGACCAGCGAGTTCTCCCCCGCGGAGGGCGGAAGGGCACACCGGAGTCCGTCGCCTTCTCCGTGTCCCGGCGGTATCGGAGCGGCCGGGACGAAGCCAAGCGGCCGGAAAACGTGCATGCTGGGCACCAACAGCGGTCGAGTTCCTGTCGGGAGGCCGGAAGAGTGAACGACGGCAAGGGGAGACGGCGCCTGGTCGGCCGTGCCTCGGCCGGGAGGGGTGCGGCGGCGCACCGCTCGGCCGGATCCGGGGGGCGGTTCGGGCGGGGCGGCGCGCGGACGCCCTTCGACCGGCTCACCACCCGTGACCGGCTGGCCTGGCTGAATCTGGCCGGTACCAGGATCGGCACCACCCTCGACCTGGAACGCACCGCGCAGGAGCTGGCCGAGTTCACCGTGCCCGGCTTCGCCGACGGCGCCGCCGTCGACATCCTGGAGAGCGTCCTGCGGGGCGACGAGGGACTGCGCTGGACGGGTACCGGCGTCCCTCCCATGCGGGCCACCGCCGTGTGCGCCGTCGACGCGCTCTCCTCCCTGGAGCCCACCCCGGTCGGCGAGACCACCTTCCGGGCCGAGGAGGCGCACGAGACGCTGCTCCACCGCTACTGCCTGCGGCAGGGCAAGCCGGTGCTGGTGAGCCGGATGCGGGACGACGACTTCCTCAGGGTCGCCCCGACCGGGAGCGCCGCGGCCAAGATGCGGGCCGCCGGGGTGCACAGCTACCTGGCGGTCCCGCTGATCGCCCGGGGCCTGCTGCTCGGCAGCGCGGACTTCGTCCGCGGACCGGGCACCCCACCGTTCTCGGCCACCGACCTGGCCCTCGCGGAACAGCTCGCCTCGCAGGCCGCCGTCTACATCGACAACGCCCGGCTGTACGGCCGTGAGCGCGAGCACGTCGTCTCGCTCCAGCGGAGCCTCCTGCCCCGCGCGACCCCCGTGACGCCCGGTCTGCGGGTGCGGGGCGAGTACGCGCCGTCCACAGCCCATCACGGCGTGGGCGGCGACTGGTACGACGTGATGGCGCTGCCCGGCGGGCGTACGGCCCTGATGGTGGGCGACGTGATGGGGCACGGGCTGCCCGCCGCCGCCACGATGGGGAGGCTGCGGGCGGTCGCCCGCACCCTGATGACCCTGGACATGGCGCCCGAGCGCGTCCTGGCCCGGCTCGACCTCGCCACCCGCGACCTGGAGGACGAGCAGGTCGCCACCTTCCTCTGCGCCGTGTTCGACCCGGCCGACTCGACGTACACGCTGGCCAGCGCCGGGCACCTGCCCCCGCTGCTGCTCGGCGGGCCGGACGCCGCGGCGTTCGCGGACGTCCCCGTCGGCGCGCCGCTGGGGGCGGGTGTGATCCCGTACGACGCGGTCCGCCTGCGCGTACCGCCGGGCGGCAGTCTGGTGATGTACACCGACGGCCTGGTGAAGTCCCGGCACGCGGACCTGGAGCGGCAGCTGGACCTGCTGCGCTCGGCGGCGGGCGGGCTGGCGCCGGAGGCGGTCGAAGGCGGCGGCCTCATCGGGTGCTCTCCCGCGGGCGCGGCCCGTTTCGACGAGGCCGTGCTCCTCGTCGCGACGACCGCCGGGGACGCCACGGGCGCCCCGGCCGACGTGCGGGAGTGGACCCTGCCACGGGAGGGGCGCGCGGCGTCCGTGGCCCGGGGTCTGGTCACCGACCAGCTCGCCGCGTGGGAGCTGACGGAGCTGGCCGACGTGTGCGAACTGGTCGTCTCCGAACTCGTGGGCAACGCCCTGCGGTACGGCAACGGGCCGGGCCGGCTCCGGCTGCTGCGCGGCGAGCGCCTGGTCGTGGAGGTCTCGGACACCGGTCCCGACCTGCCGCAGATCCAGCACGCCGATCTCAGCGACGAGGGCGGCCGGGGCCTTCAGCTCATCAACATGCTGTGCCGCCGGTGGGGTTCGTGCCGCACCGTCACCGGCAAGGTGGTCTGGGCGGAGCAGAACCTGCCCTCCTGAGGGCGGCCCCCGCGGCGGGGCGCCTCAGGGGGACGGCGGCAGCCGCTTCGACTCCCCGGCCGGCGGCGGTCCCTGACGGGCCGCCCCGTGTCCGGCCGCCGCGGCCCCCAGCGCCCGCAGGGCGAGCAGCAGGACGCCGATGTCGTCCAGGTACACGGGGTCCGGCAGCAGGTCGACCGGCGAGACCGTGTACACGACCGCGGTCCAGAAGAGGGCCTTGGAACGCAGCGGGACTCCGGCGTCCAGCAGCAGTTTGCGGGCCCGCAGGACCCGGACGAGCAGAACGGCCGCGCAGCCCGCCACCGCGAGTACGAGAACCAGGGCCACGATCAGCCAGGGTGCGTTGTCCATGGCGCTCTCCTACCCCGTCACGGCCGCGCCGCGCGGGCCGGCCCGTCGGGCGGCGGGGTTTGACCTCCCGGTGAGCGGCAATGCGGATCGGCGGGCGCCCACCACACCGTGACGACCAGCCAGCCCTGAGTCACCGTCCAGGAAGGCAACCATGTCGACCGTGACCGCAGTTCTCATCCTCGTGGCGCTGCTCGCCGCGCTGGTGGCGGCCGGCGTCCTGCTCCGGGCCCGTACCGGCGCGGACGGCGGCAGGCGCTCCCTCGAACGGCGTTTCGGCCCCGAGTACGACCGCACCCTCGAACAGCACGGCGGCGACCGCGAGTCGGCCCACCGCGATCTGCGCGAGCGGGTCGAGCGGTACGGCCGCATCCGTCCGCTGCCGCTGGAGGCGGCGGTCCGCGAGCACTACACCGGCCGGTGGGCCACGCTCCAGGAACGCTTCGTCGACGCGCCGGGGCAGGCCCTCGCCGATGCCGACGAGCTTCTGACCAGGATCGCGGCGACGCGGGGCTTCCCCGAGCCCGACCGGCGCGAGGAGCAGCTCGCCGCGCTGTCGGTGCACCACCCGCATCAGGTGGAGGGCCTGCGCGCGCTGCGGCACGCGGCGCGTACCCAGGCGGCCTCCACCGAGGAGATGCGCAGGGCGCTGCTCGGGGCGCGTGCCCTGTTCGAGGAGCTGACGGCGGCCACGTCCTCCGTCACCGGCCGCCCGGCCTCCGGGCGGCACCGGGCGCCCCATCTCCTCAAGCCGAAGGGAAGTGGTGCGTGATGGCGCACGAGAACCATGACCGGTGGGCCAAGGGCGGGGACGAGGAGGACCCGCGGCAGGCGTCCACTCCCCCGACGGGCCCGGCCGCGCCCCTCGACGGAGAGGGGCCGCCGCCCGGGAGCGTCCCCGTCCAGCGCACCGGCCCTCCGGCGCCCCCGCCCGCCGTACCACCACCCACCGCACTGCCGCGGCAGCGGCAGCCGACCGTCCCGTCCGAGGATCCCGGTGCCGCGGGCCGGAACGGCGGGAGCGAGCGGAACGCTCCCGCCGCGACCCCCGCCGCGCCGCGCGGACGGGACGCCGCCGACCAGCCGGACGCCGGGTCCGCCCCCGGCGGGAGCCCGGCTCCGGCCGACGACGACCGGCTGTTCGACGAGGACACGCGCGACCGTCTCGAACAGCGCCTGCACCAGGCGCTCGTACGGTTCGTCGACGCGCCCCACGAATCGGTCGCCGAGGCGGACGAGGTCCTGGCGGAGGCGGAGGAACAGCTCCTCGCCTCCTTGCGGGACCGCCGGGCCGCGCTGCGGGCGGACTGGCGGGAGGACGGCCGGGCCGGTGGCCCGAACCGGGACACCGAGCGGCTCCGGGTGCTGCTGCGGACCTACCGCGAAGTGACGCGGCGGCTGCTCGGCACCTGAGCGCGGCCACCTCCCGAGGACCGGAAACCCCCTGGACACCAGGGGGTTTCCGGCCCTCCGGACGGGTGGACGTCACTCCTCCGGGAGACATGGCACACAAGCACCGCACATGTCCGCCTCGACGGGGTAGCAGAGTGCGGGCGGGGCCGTCGGACGTATTGTTGCCGTTTGACAACTATGGCCGTGGAGCAACAGAGTAGGCGTGTCGGACGCACACGGGGAAGGACCAGGAATGCTCCGGTGGGCGGAGATGTCTTCGTGTGCTGGCCACCCGCACCGTGAGGCGCCGGTGGCACCGGCGTGGCGAACGGGCGCTCAGGCGGTCCGGCCGGCCGCGTCGGGGGTGACGCCGTGTATCTGCGTCGCGGCGGCGGAGCAGAAGGCCTCCAGCCCTTCCAGCAGCGCGACCCGCTTCTCGGCGGGCATGTCCGACAGCACCTGCCGCAGCTCCCGCTCCCGGCGGGCGCGCAGATCGGCGAGGAACGCGCGGCCCGGGGCGCTCAGGTGCAGCCGGACCTCCCGCCTGTCCCCCTGGCTCACGGTCCGCTCGACGAACCCGGCCGCCACGAGCCGGTCGCAGAGCCGGCTGGTGGAGGGCGGGGTGGAGGCGAGCGACTCGGCGAGGGTGCGCAGGTTGATGCCCTCGTGGTGTTCGAGGATGTGCAGCACCCGTAGCTGGGAGGCCGAGGTGGGTGCGGTCGACGCCCGGCCCCATACGACTTCCAGCAGCTCGACGGCCGTGGTCGTCACACGTGCGACCTCGTCGGGCTCTGGGCGGCGGCGGAAGGCAGTCACAGTCACACTCTCGCAGGCACGGGGATGCCTGTCAGCGTACTAGGCGTACGCATTGATCACCGATGCCCCCGGGCCGGGGTGTTCCCGACGGAACCCGGCCCCGGCCGAGGGGCACCCGCAGCGGAGAAGGAATGGTGTGTTTCCGACATGAAGAGACTTCTGGCCGCCGAACGCGCGCTGCGTGCGGCGGCTCCCCACGAGTTGCTCGACGCCATCCGTGCCGTACTGACGGAACAGTACGACGCGGAGGACATCGAGCTGTTCATGGCCGACTACGGCCTGACCGTCCTCCAGCCCGTGTCGGTCCTGCCGCTGTCGGGCGAGCCGGTGTCCGTGCACAACAGTCCGGCCGGCCGCGCCTTCGGCTCCCAGGAGCCGTACCTCGAGGAGAAGGACGGGCGGGCGCGCCTGCACCTGCCGGTCAGCGTGCGCGGGGACCGGCTGGGCGTGCTGACCGTGACCCTGCCCGGGAGTGACGCGGCACGGCGGTGGGCGCCCGAACTGGCCGAGACGGCCGACGTGCTGGCCCGTGAGCTGATGGTGGCCGAGCGCGACACCGACCTGTACCTCCAGGCGCGCCGCAAGGACCGGCTCACCCTGGCCGCCGAGATGCAGTGGCAGCTGCTGCCCGGCCGCTCGTGCTCGCGCGCCGAGTACGACCTGGGAGCCCAGCTGGAGCCCGCGTACGCCATCTTCGGGGACAACTTCGACTGGTCCTCCACCGCCGACCACCTGATGCTCTACGTCACCAACGGCATGGGCGAGGGCATAGAGGCCGCCCTGCTCACGAACCTGGCCATCAACGCGCTGCGCAACGCCCGGCGGGCCGGCATCTCGCTCGCCGACCAGGCGGCCCTGGCCGATCAGGCCGTCTACGCGCACTACCAGGGGCGGGCATACCTGTCCGTCCTCATGTTCGACTTCGATCTGGCCACCGGACGGGCGTGGGTGGTGGACGCGGGCTCGCCCCGGCTGGTGCGGCTGCGCCGCGGCGTCGTGGAACACGTCACCTTCGAGGCCCAGTTGCCGTTGGGCATGTTCGAGGAGACCGACTACGTGGCGCAGGATTTCCACGTCGAGCCCGGCGACAGGCTCGTCTTCGTCAGCGACGGGGTGCACGCCGCTGCGTCCCCCAAGGGGGAGGAGTACGGCGAGGAGGCCCTCACCCGGGCCGTCCACTCCACGCGGCTGCTGCCCGCCGCCGAGGTGCCCCGTGCCATCCTGCGGGAGCTCGGCGGACACCGGGGACGGTCGACGCCGGACGACGATGCCCTGGTGGTGTGCCTGGACTGGCGGGGAAGGCCCCCCGGTGACCGAACGGGCGGTGAGCGGATGTGACGATCGCGTGTGGGTCGGAGGTGCGACCTCGCGTTAACGTTTGTCATGTAGCAATAATTGCTCGGGGACGGCCGACCGGACGGCCCCGGGTCTCGTAGCAGGGAGACGATGCAGGTGACGGAGCACGAAACGGCCCTCGACGTGACACGGGAGCTGAGCGACTTCCTGGAGCGCCGGCGCGAGCAGATCGCCCAGCGGTGGGCGGAGGCCGCCCTGTTCCGCGCGGTGTTCACCGTGTCACGCGACGAGGCGGTCGAGGCGTGCAAGGCCGTCGTGGACGCCCTGGCCGAAGTGGCCCGCAGCGGACGGCCGGAGGACCTCCGGGCCCCCGGTTTCGACTCCGTGAGGGAACAGCTCGGCCGCATGGCGGCCTCCCGGGCGAAGGCCGGGTACACCCCGTCGCAGATCGCGGGTGAGGTCGCCGGGCTGCGCGAGCCGGTCACCAGCCTGCTGCGCGCCGAGTACGACGACCCCGCCGACCCCCGGGCCCAAGCGGGTGAGGTCGCGCTGACGGTCCTGATCGGCACGCTCCGTCTGGTCGTCATGGAGACCACGGTCGACGCGGGCGAGGAGCTGATCGCCCGGCAGCGCCAGCAGCTCATGGAGGTGGCCACACCTGTCATCCGCCTGTGGGACGGTGTCGTCGCCGTGCCGCTGATCGGCACCCTCGACAGCGCACGCAGCCAGATCGTGATGGAGAGCCTGCTGGAAGCGATCGTGGACCAGCGGGCCCGCTACGCCATCCTCGACATCACCGGGGTGCCCACCGTCGACTCACTGGTGGCCCAGCACCTGATGAAAACCGTCGCCGCCGCCCGCCTCATGGGCGCCGAATGCATCGTCTCCGGAATTCGGCCCGCCATCGCCCAGACCATCGTGCAGCTCGGCATCGACCTCGGAACGATCATCACGCGCGCCGGCCTCTCCGACGCCCTGGCCTACGCACTCAGCCAGCAGGGCATCGTCGTCTCCCCCCGCCCGGCCATGGGAGGGAACGCGCGGTGACGGGGCCCTTCGCCACCCAGCCCGGACCGGTACCGGTCCTCGTCCTGGGCGACGTCCTGCTCGTCACCCTGCAGGGCGACCTGCACGACACGGCGGCGGAGCGGCTCCAGCACGACATCACCCAGCGCATCGCCTCCAGCCCCGCACCCGTGGGCGGCGTGGTCATCGACATCTCCGGCGTCGAGATCGTCGACTCCTTCCTCGGCCGCATCCTCGCCGAGATCGCCGCCAGCGCCCGCCTGCTCGCCACCCGCACGGTCCTCGCCGGAATGCGCCCCTCCGTCGCCATCACCCTGGTCGAACTCGGTCTCACCATGCCCGGCCTGGACACCGCCCTGGACGTCGAGAGAGCCCTGCTCCTCCTCGGCCACCCCTCCCCCGCGGCCCCGACCACCCACCCGGAAGAGGGCGCGTGATGCATGCCCCATTCATGCCGGCCACACGCCTGACCATCAGCTCCGACGCCGACCTCGCCTGGGTACGCCAACAGGTACGCCAGGCCGCCACCACCCTCGGATTCGGCCTCGTCCAGCAGACGAAACTGGTGACCGCGGTCAGCGAACTCGCCCGGAACACCCTCGTCCACGGAGGCGGCGGCCACATGGAGATGACACCCCTGACCGAAGGAAACAGAACCGGACTGCGTCTCTCCTTCGTGGACCAGGGCCCCGGCATCCGAGACCTCGAACTCGCCATGACCGACGGCTACACCACCGCGGGCGGCCTCGGAAAAGGCCTCAGCGGGTCCAAACGCCTCGTCGCCGAGTTCACCATCGACAGCCAGCCCGGCAAAGGCACCACCGTGACCATCACCGACTGGGTGTCCGGCCTGCCCACACCCCGCACAGGCACCCCATGAGCAGGGTCTGGGACATCCCCGTACAGGACTCCACCCGCGTCCGGGACGTCCGCGTCGCCGCCGAGGCCGCGTCCGCCCACGCCGGCCTGGACGCACACGCCACGGCGGTCGCGGCGCTGGTAGCCACCGAGCTCGCCACCAACCTGGTCAAACACGCGGGCGGCGGCCGCGTGATGATCGAGCCGGCCGGCCCGGCCCACCCCGTCCCCGATGCCGCGCCCTGCGTCCAGATCACCTCCCTGGACCACGGGCCCGGCATCGCCGACGTCGCCGCCGCGCTGCGGGACGGCTCCACCACCGCCCGGGCGTCCCTCGGCGCCGGTCTCGGCACCTGCCGGCGCGTGTCCCACGAGTTCGACCTGCACAGCGCGCCGGGACGCGGCACCGTCGCCGTGGCGCGCATCGGCCGGGAGCGGCCTTCCAGAACCGCCTCCCGCACGCCGGCCGGCTCCTTGCGGCAGGGCGTGCGCGCCGGTGGCGTCACCACTTCCCTCGCCCACGCCGAACACTCCGGGGACGCCTGCGTCGCGGTGCGCTCGGGATCGCACGTCACGCTCATGCTCGCGGACGGGCTCGGGCACGGCGCCAAGGCGGCCCTGGCGTCGACCGCCGCCGTCGAGACCCTGCGCCGGAGCGCGGACCTTCCGCCCGCCGAGATCCTGCGGCGGCTGCACACCGCGCTGCGCACCACGCGGGGCGCCGCCGTCGGCGTCGCCCGG
Organism: Streptomyces sp. NPDC012827; assembly: GCF_042900905.1. NCBI lineage: Bacteria > Bacillati > Actinomycetota > Actinomycetes > Kitasatosporales > Streptomycetaceae > Streptomyces > Streptomyces sp. NPDC012827. Next base: position 263,717 of record NZ_JBIBBY010000008.1, read on the forward strand.
CTCGAGGAGGACACCGGCCGGCTGTCGTTCGCGGGAGTCGGCAACATCGGGGCCAGGCTCCGTACCCCCGAGGGATGGCAGCACCTCGTCTCCCATCCCGGCATCGTGGGGGCCCACTTCCCCGCCACGGTCCCCGTACGCGAGGCGGACTGGGGGCCGGACCGGTTGCTGGTCCTGCACAGCGACGGCCTCCCCAGCCGCTGGGTGCCCCCGGACGATCCCCTGCTCGCCGCTCATGACCCGGCGGTGGTCGCCGCGGTCATCCTCCGCGACGCCGGCAGCGCCGCGCGTCCCGAGCGCGACGACACCTGCGTGGCCGTACTGGCCCCTGCCCCCTCGGATGGGAGTCCATGACCGCGACCACTCACGTCCGGAAGCTGGCGTCGCTCGCCGACGCGGCCCGGGCCCGCGCCGCCCTCGACCGGATCCTCACCGAGGGCGGTGCTCCGGCGTTGGAGCGGGCCCGTTTCCTCACCGCCCTGACGGCGCGGCTGCGCCACTGTCTCGACCACGGCGGCGTATGGGCCCTGCTGCTCCGGGTCCACCCGCCCGGCGGGCGGCGGGACGGCCGTCTGGAGGTGCTCCTGGAGCCGGTCGGCGCCCCCGCGACCGGCCCGGGGACGGCGCCCGCCCTCTCCTGCCCCCTGCCGCACCCGGCTGCCCCGGACGGCTCCCGCCCCGGTTCGCCGTTGTCCGAGGCTCTGCTGCGTGCCGACGAGACCACCGCGACCGTGCTGCGCCTCCTCGACGAGCGGGAGGATCTCGTACGGCTCCACGAGGAGGAGCTGCACAAGACCAACCAGGGCGTCCTGGCCCTCCACTCCGACCTGGAAGCGGCGGCGGTGGCCCAGCGCGAGCTGCTCGAAGCCGAACGGACCGCCCGCGCCGAGGCCGAACGCGCCCGCCGGCTGCTCACCTTCCTCGCCGACGCCAGCGCCGCCATCACCGCCTCCCTCAGCGCCACCGCCGTCCTGCGCCGCCTGGCCGACATGCTCGTACCGCAGTACGCCGCCCACCTCGACGTCTGGCTCTTCGACGAGGAGGGCGCGGACGAGGACGGCGGTGACGACAACGCGAACGAAGGGCACGGTGGGCGCCCCTACCGGGCGCGGGAGCACTCGCTGGCCGCGGTGGCCGCCGCCCGCACCGGCCGTCCCCAGCACGCCGCCGCCCACCCCGGCGGCCTGCCCGGCACGGACGACCTCCCACCCTCCCTCCTCTCCCCCGACCGGCCACTCCTCGCCATCCCCCTCACAGCCCACCGCCTCCTGGGCGTCATCACCCTCACCGCCCCCGGCCCCCGCTTCGACGCCGACACCGCGGTCATGCTGGTCGAACTCGCCCGACGCGTCGGAATCGCCCTGGACAACGCCCGCCGCTACGAGCAGTACCGCGACACCGCCGAAGCCCTGCAACGCGCCCAGCTCACCGACCTCCCCGACCCACCCGGCCTGCTCCTGGCCGCCCGATACCTGCCCGCCACCCGCGGCCTGAACATCGGCGGCGACTGGTACGACGCCTTCCTCCAGCCCGACGGCGGCCTCCTGGCCGTCATAGGAGACGTCACCGGCCACGGGCTGCACGCCGCCGTCGTCATGGGCCAGCTCCGCACGGCGCTGCGCGCCTACGCGGTCGAGAACAAGAGCCCCGGCGAGATCCTCAGCCACCTGCACCGCATGCTCTGCCACCTGCAGCCCGAGCTGTACGCCACGGCGATGATCGCCCGGTTCCAGCCGGGCGAACCGGAGGTGGTCTGGGCGTCCGCAGGCCACCTGCCCGCCGTGGTACGCGCCGCCGACGGCTCCGTACGCGTCCTGGACGCCAAGCCCGGCGTGATGCTGGGCATCCCCGTGCCCTTCACCTACCAGGACCACCGGGCCGAGCTGGGCCCGGGCTCCTCCCTGGTCCTCTACACCGACGGTCTGGTCGAACGCCGCGCCGACGGCATCGACCCCGGCATCGAACGCCTCGCCCGCTCCATGGCCGCCTTCGACACCACCGAACTGGAACAGGACCTCAACGCCGCGGCCGACCACGTACTCAAACAACTCCTGCACGACTCCGAACGGGACGACGACGTCTGCCTGCTGATGTGCCACATGGTGACGCCGCCGGGGGCGGCCGGGGAGCCGGGGGCGGCCGGAAGGTGACCGGACCGCGGTCAGAACCGGTGGCCGCCCGTGTGCCGGGCGTCGGCCTCCTGGGCGGCGAGGAGGGCGCGCATGCCCCGGCTCAGGGCCTCCCGGTCGTCCGGTTTCATCGTGGCAAGGACCTCGGCGAGCGCCCGTGACCGGTGGGCCGCCACCTCGTCCAGGACCTGCCGGCCGTGCAGCGTGAGGTTCAGCTGGACCTCACGGCGCTTGTGCGGGTGGAGCACCCGCTCCAGCAGCCCCGCCGCCGCCAGCCGGTCGCACAGCCGGCTGGCCGTCGGCAGCCCTATCTCCATGCCCTCCGCGAGCGTGGTGAGGTTGAGCCCCGGCTCGGACCGCAGAATCCGCAGCGCCCGCAGCTGGTGCGGCGACAGCCGCAGGCTCGCCTCCTGACTGGCCGCCGCCCAGAGGTGCGCGAGACCGTCCACCGCGTCGGAGATCTCCCGTGCGAGGGACGACGGATCTCCGTCCGTTCCCTTCGACCGATCGTCTCCGGAGCCACTGAGACGAGTCACGAACCCATCGCTTTCAGCATTCGCCTGCCCATATGGATAACACCCTCATTCAAACGCGTTACCCGATGAGTCGCCGAGCAAGCACCGCCGGTCGAGCCATCGTGGGAAACCGGGTGGGACAGGGAGACGGATCAGGGGCGGGAGGGGCGCGAGGGACCGGCCGGGCCCCCCTCCGCGACGGCGCGCGAGCCGGAGGACGGGGCCGGCGTCCGCCGCCCGGGTGGCGATGTCGAGAGCCCTCTCGGCGAAGACTTCGCGGCGCTGGGTGCTTCGACGTCGACCGGCATGCCAGCAACCTAGCCCAGGGTGGGGCGCCCCCGGGCGCTTGTGGACGAACCGGCACGGGCGTGTGGGGGACGCGGCGGGGTCGTGAAGACACCGGGAGCGTGCCGAGCGGCGCGCGGTCGGGGGTCAGTCGGGGCGGATCAGTGAACGGCCGGTGAGCAGGACGACCTGGTCCCGGTCCGTGTAGGTCCGCGCCCGCCCCCTGTCCGGGTTGAGCTCGACCCCGTGGTGGGGTGCCTGTCCGATGTGCCGGGCGATGCGATGGCCGATGGCCAGGTGCCCCTGGTGCCGGACGGCGCCCACGACGGAGCCGAAGGTGACCGGCCGGTCCAGCGGCACGTAGTGCGCGGCGGGGTGCAGGGCGATCTGGAAGCCGGTGGGCGCGAACAGTTCGTCGAAGATCCTGTCGAGGTGGGGGTTCTGGGAGATCTGGGAGAGGCGCAGGCTCAGGAAGTTGCCGCTCACGATGAGATCGTCGGGTTTGCCGGCCTGTGCCAGGACCCGGTTGCGGTCGTCGGCCATCTCGGTCACCAGGGTGAAGGGGTGCGTGGTGCGCTCCGCCAGATCCCGGAGGTTGAGCAGGGTGGCGAGGGTCCCGGCGTCCGCCTCCTGCGGGTCGCGGTCGCCGGGGCAGAGGACGATGACGTGGTCGTACCCGTCCACGGACAGGTCCTCCAGGACGTGCCGCCGGGTGATGTCCGCCCGTCGGACCGTCAGTTCGAGTCCGTTGCCGCGCCCCGCCTCGATCACGGTCGGCGTGTCGGTGACGACGTCGACGCGCGAGCCGGCCGGAAGGTGGGCACCCAGCTGCTCGACGATGGCCCCGAGGCGCCGGTTGGAGCCGAGGACGAGGACACCGCGGCCCGGGCTCCGCGACGTCACCGCGGGGGGCGGGGGCACGGGCGTGAACTCCTCCGTGGCGGGGTCGGCCAGGGCGATGGTGCTGATGTCCTCGCTGATGACGACGATCCGGTCCGAGGCCTCGACGCGGGTGTCGCCGCGCGGGTTCATCAGGATGTGGCCGTCCTGCCGCATCAGTCCGATGACGGTGGAGGCCCGGAAGGCGAGCAGAGCGTCGTCGAAGCGCCGCCCGGCCAGTTCCGGCTGGTGGGTCAGGTAGATCTCCTGGCCGGCGAAGTCCAGCAGCTCGCTGTAGACGCGGGAGAGTCCCGACTGCAGGCTGCTCTGCACCAGCAGGCGGGCGATGAACCCCTGCGTGCTGACGACACGGCAGCGCGGTCCGCCCGCCAGGCGGGCCGCGGCGAGGTTCTGCTCGTCCGCGACCCCGGCGACGAGGAGCGGGCCGGTGCCCTCGTCCCCGGGCGTTCCGGCGACGGCGAGCAGGGACTTGATGACGCCGAAGTCCGGGGCGTCGTCCTCGGCCGCCAGGACGATCACCGACCTGGCCCGCCCGGGGCTGACGATGCCGACGTCCTGGGGATCGGCGGGGTTGCCGGTGCGGCAGACGATACGGGTGCCGGCCGTGTCGCCGACCCGTTCACGGATCTCGGTCTCCATCTCGGACCGGTCCTTCTCCGCGAGGACCGCGATGCAGGCCTGGCGGCGGCTGCGGTTGGCCTCGACCAGTTCCGCCACGATCACATGGACCTGGGAGGACCAGCCGAGGATGACGGTGTGGCCGGTTTCCACCACGGGGGTCCTTCCGGCCCGCAGCCGTGCGAGCTGGTTCTGCAACCCGGCGCTGATCACCGGGATCAGCGTGCTCATCAGCATGATGCCGCCGAAGGCCATGAGCACCGCGACCACGAGGAAGAGGACCGATCCCCGGTCCTTGACCAGGATGGTGGGGCTCAGCACTCTGAGGAACCCCGCCCACATCGAGGAGCGCGCGTTGTCCGGCCGGATGCCGTCGGGGGCGAACGCCAGCAGGAGCAGACCGTTGAGGGCCGCGAGCAGGCAGCAGAGGACGGCGAGGACGCCGATCAGGGCGGGGGCGCCCCGGCCCATGACGTTGTCGACCCGATAGCGGAACTTCTGCAGCACAAGAACTCCTGCCTCGCGGGGCTCCGCCGGTGATCAGCGTCGGAGCCATCATGCGAGTTCTCACCGCGACGGCCTACGAGGCCCGGCCGACAGGACCTCCGCGTCACGCGTCCGCCCCACGGCGGCGGTGGCGGCGGGCACCACGTACAGGTGAATCGCCGGCGCGGGCGGGCGTGTCCCGCGCGTACCGCCGGCGGCTTCCCGAAGGGTGCCCCCTGTGAATATCGAGCTCAAGAGGCGCGCCCTGGTCACCGCCGCCGGCACCGGCGCGCTCGCCCTCACCCTGCCTTCCGCTCCCCAGGCCGCGGCCGCGCCCGCGACCGTGGCGGGCAGCGTCCCGCCGGTGCCGGGCGGCGCGCCCCGGGACGTCTGCGAACGGGTGGCCAGGGCCATTCTGGTGCTGGACGAGCACGGTGAGGCCCTCGTCCCGCGGTACGCCAGGATCCTGCTGGAGACGGGCCTGCCGCGCGGACACGGTGGCGGCAAGCGGGTCCTGGTCGTCGGGGCGGGGCCGGCGGGGCTCGTCGCGGCGGATCTCCTGCGGCGCGCCGGGCACGAGGTCACGGTGATCGAGGCCAACGGCAACCGGGTCGGCGGCCGGATCAAGACCTTCCGCACCGGGGGCCACGAGAACGCCGCGCAGCCGTTCGCCGATCCCCGGCAGTACGCGGAGGCCGGAGCGATGCGCATCCCCGCCAGCCACCCGCTGGTCATCGGGCTGATCGACGCCCTCGGTCTGGAGCGGCGCAGGTTCCACCTCACCGATGTCGACCCCTCGGGCAGGCCGGCGAACCGGACGTGGATCCAGGCCAACGGGGTCCGGGTCCGGCGCGCGGAGTACGAGCGCCGGCCGCGTGTCCTGAACAGGCACTTCGGAGTACCGGAGAAGTATCTGGACACGACGGCCGCGGAGATCTACCGGGCCGCCCTGGCGCCCGCCCGGGCCCTCATCGACGGAAAGCAGGGCAGGGACCTCGTCGAGGGCTGGGCCACCGTCCTCCAGCGGTACGGCCACTGGTCCATGTTCCGGTACCTCACCGAGGAGGCGGGACTCGACGAGCGCACGATCGACCTCGTCGGCACGGTGCAGAACGTCACGTCACGGCTGCACCTGTCGTTCCTGCACAGTTTCCTGTCCTCCGCGCTGATCAGCCCCGACACCGCCTTCTACGAGCTGCCCGACGGCACCGCGACCCTGGCGGACGCGCTCTACGCGCGCGTGAAGGACCTGGTCCGCCTCGACCGCCGGGCCGTCCGTGTCGAGCACGGTCCGCGGGGCGGTGTCACCGTGCACACGGTGTCCGAGGGCCGTGGCGGAAGGGTCGTGCGGGAAGCCTTCACCGGTGACGAGGCCGTCATCACCGTCCCGTTCTCCGGACTCCGCCACGTCACCTTCACCCCGCAGCTCTCCTACGGCAAGCGGCGGGCCGTCACGGAGCTCCACTACGACGCGGCGACCAAGGTACTGCTGGAGTTCTCGCGCCGCTGGTGGGAGTTCGACGAGGACGACTGGCGGCGCGAGCTGGACGCGATCCGCCCCGGCCTCTACGAGCGGTACCGGCGCGGCGGCGCCCCGGCCGACGGCTCACTCCTCGGGGCGCATCCCTCGGTGCCGCGCGGTCACATCTCCGACGCCCAGCGCGTGCACTACGCCGCCCACCGCTCGACCCTGCGGGACCAGCCCGAGGCCGCGATGGTGATCGGCGGCGGCTCGACCACCGACAATCCCAACCGGTTCATGTTCGAACCGTCCCACCCCGTACCGGGCAGTGAGGGCGGCGTCCTGCTCGCCTCGTACAGCTGGGCGGACGACGCCCTGAAATGGGACGCCTTCGACGACGAGGAGCGGTACCCCCGGGCGCTCGGAGGAGTCCAGGACGTGTACGGGCAGCGCGTCGAGGTCTTCTACACCGGGGTGGGCCGCACCCAGTCCTGGATGCGCGACCCCTACGCGTACGGTGAGGCGTCCGTCCTGTTCCCCGGCCAGCACACGGAACTCTTCCCGCACGTGCCGGTCGCGGAGGGCCCGCTGCACTTCGCGGGCTGTCACACCTCGGTCAAGCCGGCGTGGATCGAAGGGGCGCTGGAATCCGCCGTCCGCACCGCTCTCGAGGTGCACACCGGGAAGGTGACGGCGGGCCGCGCCTGACCGGCGGCCGGGGCCCGGGGCTGTGGCGGCTCTCCGCGACAGCCCCGGGCCCGCGACCACCGGCCGGCACGACAGGATCCGGACGGGTGAGCGGGTGGCTCAGAGCCGGGGGCCCAGCTGTCCGCATGCCCGGACGAACGAGACGAGCTCGTCCACCTTGTCCGACCTGGCGTCCACGGCGCGATTGACGACCTTCACCAGGTGGTCGTACGCCTCGGTGTGGTCGTAACGTGCCGTGTCGGCGATCTTCAGGGCCCAGCGCCAGTACCCGCGGATGGTGTCCGCGAGCGGCATCCGGAACTCGGCGATCACCTCGCGGATCGGCTCCACCACCGCGTCCCCGTGACGTTGCAGATAGCGCCCGACCATGTCCGCGAAGAACGAGAAGTGCCGGGCCTCGTCCCTGCTGAGCCGGACCAGGATGTCCTTCAGGAGCGGATCGCCGACGACCTGGCGCAGATGCTGGTAGTAGATCTGGGTGGCCTTCTCCTGCACCAGGGGGTAGACGAAGAACTGGACCGCCTGCGTGTAGGGCAGGTCGAAGTGCTTCCGTCCCTCGTCGGCCAGCGAGTCCCACAGTTCCCGCTGTTCGGCGAGGCCGGTGGCCAGCTGGTAGCGGGCCAGTACCCGTGCGTGGGTGTCCTCCTCCTGCGCCCAGCGGACGGTGAAGTGGTACAGCTCCCGGTTGTGGACGTACGTCTCGCGATCGACGCTGTCGTCCACCGGGAAGTTCTGCTCGTACAGCGCGAAGTAGCCGGGCAGATGGTCCTCGATGATGGTGACGAACTGCACCGCCGACCGCTCGCCCTCGGTCAGCCGGCCCGCGTCGGCCCGGGACCAGTCGAAGCTGAAGTCGGTGTCCCAGCGCTTCGCCGGGGGCGAGGTGCGCAGGAAGGCGCCGACCGCCGCGTCCACGTCCGTGGCGGGCAGCAACGGCCCGCCGGCCTGGCCGCGCCTCCCCCGGGTGGGTATGGCGTCGATCTCGGTCAACATGCCCTCCATCAGCGCGATTTGGCGAGGGTCAGCGAGTAGTGCTTGGTGGTGTAGCCCCACCCCGCGTTGGCCGTCCTGAGATAACGGGTCAGCTGCTCGGACAGGCCGGGCTCGATCTCGTCCAGGCGTGCCGCGTTGCGCTCCACGTTGGCGAGCCAGTCCTCGATCGTGCGCCGGTAGCCCTCGGTCAGGTCGTCCACGGCGACGACCGAGAACCCGGCGTCCTCCGCGCCGCGCACGAGGTCGGAGAGCGGACGCATGTCGCCCCAGCCGAAGATCGAGTCCCGCACGAACACGGAGTTCTCGCGCTCGGCGAACTCGGCCCGCTTGGCGTTGTTGCGGTAGCAGCTCTCGGAGACGTACATGCGGCCGCCCCGCTTGAGGGCCGCCCAGGCCTTGCGGTAGACGGCGTCGAGGTCGGGCATGTGGACGATGGACCCGAGCATGGTGATCGCGTCGTAGGAGCGCGGTTCGAGCTCCAGGTCCTCGATCTGTCCTACGCGGGTCTCCACCTGCCCGGCCAGGCCCCTCGCGGCGGCCTGCTCGGCGATGTAGGCGTGCTGGTTGGGGGCGGGGCTGATGCCCGTCGTGGTCGCGCCGTACTCGGCCGCCATGAACAGGATCAGTGAACCCCAGCCGCAGCCGATGTCGAGCAGCCGGCCGCCCTCCCGGATGCCGAGCCGGCCGGCGACGTAGTGCAGCTTGTTCTGCTGGGCCTGGTCGAGGGTGTCCTCGTCCGTGCGGTAGATCCCCGCGCTGTACTTGCGGGTCCGGTCGAGGTACAGCTCGAAGACCCGGGGGTCCTGGTCGTAGTGCTGGTTGGTCTTCGGCGCGGCCGGTTCGATGTGGTCGACGGTCATGGGGTCAGCCCCGCTCGGCGAGGAGCGCGGCGACGGCGTCGGCCACGTCGTCGATCGTCTTGAAGCCGAAGACCTGGTCGTCCTCCAGCTCGATGTCGTACGTGCGCTCGATCCGCGCGACGGACCGCAGCACCTTGACCGAGTCGGCGCCCTCGACGGAGGTGAGGTCGCGGTCGGGGGTCAACACGGCCGCGGGGCGGCCGAACTCCGTGGCGACCAGGTCGGTCACGGTGCGGATGATCTCGTCCTTGGTGGGGGTCTGGGACATGTTCGCTCTCTCTCCTCGTGCGGTGTCTGTGCGGGAAGGGCCGTGCCGGGCGGCCGGCCGGTGCGCCGGTCAGTCGGTACGCAGCGCGGACAGCGCCTCGTCCACGAGCCGGACCTCGTCGTCGGACATCGCCATCCGGGCCTTGGCCTGCTCCGGAGTCACCGGCTGGTAGGAGCCCGTGACGAAGACGACGGCCTGTCCGGCGGCGTCGGTGATCTGGGCGTGGGCGGTGTACGGGCCCGTGTCGCCCGCCACCGCTTCGGTGCTCGCCGTGCAGTGGTAGGTGGCGCCGATCGCGAGGGGTTCGACGTAGCGGGTGCGCATGCTGGTGGTGAAGACCGAGACGCCCAGGCGGAGGACCAGCAGATTGCCCATGATCTCGTCGCAGACCGTGGCGGACATCCCGCCGTGCACCACGCCCGGGTAGGACTCGAAGGCCCGGTCGAAGGCGAGGGTGCACGCGAGGCCGCCGTCCGGGGTGTGCCGGAACCGGAGGCCCAGCCCCCGCTCGTTGGCCGGCGAGCAGCCGAAGCACTGGTAGTCCGGCAGGACCCGCCAGGGCAGCTCGGCCGGAACGCCGTCCCGCGCGTCGGCTTCCGTGGTGAGCCCGGTCACGCGGCGATCACCTCGGCCAGCGCGCGGCGGACCTTGCCGTTGGTGGACAGGTCCATGTCCACGATGCTGCCGAACACCTTGCGGATCTTCCCCTGGAGCTCCAGCAGTTCGTCGGCGTCGGCGATGCTCTCCAGGAACAGCTCGAAGGCGGTGTCGATGGTCTCGTGGTCCTCCAGCTCGGTCAGCTCGCTCTTGAAGATGCCGACGGGGTGCTTGATGCGCTTGTCCGAGGTGTAGACGTAGAGCGTCTCGAGGACCGATGCCGTCTCCTCGGGGTGCCGAAGGAGCCGTTCCTTGCAGTAGTGGATGAACTCCCGGGCGTGCCCGGCCTCGTCCCGGCTGGCGTTCAGGAGCAGGGTGTGGAGGACCGGTTCGTCCACCGCGCCCGCCACCCTGCGGTAGATGTGATTGACGGTCAGCTCGGAGATGATGTTGGTGGCCAGGGTCGCGGACGGCGTGATGCCCGGGTCGTACGGGGCCCGCATGGCGGCCACCGCCGTGTCGTCCACCTTCTCGCCTATGGCGTCGAGCCAGGCCTTGAACATGTAGTGGTGCTGGACCTCCTGGTTGCCCCACACCACGGCGAAGGTCGAGAAGTCGTAGTCGTCGACGAACTCGTTGAGGAAGCCGTGCACGGCGGCGATGACGTTCGACTCGCCCATCACGGCGCTCTTGGCGATCGTCACGTACTCGGGCTTGACCTTGCCCTTGTCGACGGCGGAGAAGTCGATGTCCGTCAGCTTCCAGTGGTTGCGCTCGTACTGGGTGAAGACGTCGTAACTGTGCATCAGTTCATCCCTTGGTCGTGGCGGTGGCTGCGGCGGTCGGCGTTCTTCAGCGGCCGTCGGCGAAGTCGTTCCTGGCGGCGAGGCGTTGGAGCTTTCCGCTGGTGGTACGGGGCAGGGTGTCCGGGGCCACGAGCACGACGCGCAGGTCGTCCAGGCCCAGTGCCCGGCGCACCAGCGTGCGCAGGCGGTCGGACAGGGCGGGGTGCTCCGCCTCGGGGCGGGCGGTCTCGGCGACGAGGACCATCGTCTCCCGACCGCCGCCCCGCCCCTCGGTGTGGTCGCGCTCCTGGTGGACGAAGGCCACACAGCGGCGGCGGTGCACGGCCTCGTCGGTCCGTACGGCGCTCTCCACGTCGTCCGGGTAGTAGTTGTCGCCGCGCAGGATGAGCATCTCCTTGCCGCGCCCGGTGATGTGCAGTTCACCGTCGGCGAGATACCCGAGGTCCCCGGTGCGCAGCCAGCCGTCGGCGGTGAACGGCTGGTCCAGGGTGCCGGCGTCGTCGACGTACCCTGATGTGACGGACGGCCCGCGCAGCTGGACCTCGCCGACCGACCGGTCGCCGAGCGCGCCGCCGCCACCGTCCGGATCGGCGATCCTCAGGTCCATCCCGAGCACCGGCCGGCCGACGGCGACCACACCGCGCGCACCCGGTGCCGTCCGCTCGACCGGTACGGCGGCGCCCCGCTCGGCGAGCGCGGCGCGGTCCACCCAGTCGAAGCGCGGACCGCGCCCGAGCGGCGGGAAGGTCACCGCGAGCGTCGCCTCCGCCAGTCCGTACACCGTCAGCATCGCGCGCGGATCGAAGCCGGCCGGGGCGAAGTGTCCGAAGAAGGTCTCGAGCGAGTCCACGGCGATCGGTTCCGCGCCGTTGAACGCCACCCGCCAGCGGGACAGGTCGTACGAGGCCGCCTCGTCGGCCGGCACGGCCTCCACCAGGTAGTCGTAGGCGAAATTGGGCATCGGGCTGATGGTGTAGCCGCCGTCGGCGAACTGCCGCAGCCAGCGCGCCGGGTCCTTGACGAAGGCCGAGGGCCGCCAGATGGTGCAGGGCACGCCGGTCAGGATGCCGGTGAGCGTGCCGAAGAGGCCCATGTCGTGGAAGAGCGGCAGCCAGCTGGAGTTCTTGTCGGCGGGCGTGAGCCTGATGCCGTCGCGGATCGCGCGCAGGGTCGCGAGGACGTTGGCGTGGGTCAGGCGGACACCCTTGGGGTGCGAGGTGCTGCCCGAGGTGTACTGGAGGACGATCTCGTTCGTGGCGGGCACGTCCGTGCCGCTCACCTCGTCCGCCTCGTCCCGTTCCCCGTGGGCCAGGATGCCGGCCGCCCCGAGCACCCGGCGGCCCGGGAGCGCCTCCTCGATGAAGGGCAGCATCGCGGCCAGGCGGGTCGAGACCACCACGTCCTTGATCCCTGCGTCGTCGAGCACGCCGACGAGCCGGCCGGCGCCCTCCTTCGCGTGCATGGGCAGCGGGCAGGCGCAGGCGCCGAGGCGGCTGAGCGCGAAGAGGATCAGCAGGAAGTCCGGCTCGTTGGTGGACAGCACGCCGACCCGGTCGCCGTCTCCTATGCCCAGGTCTCTCAGGTGCGCCGCGATCCGCCGGGACCGCGCGCCCAGGCCGGTCAGGCTGAGCTCCACCTTGTCGGCCGGGAAGTCGACGGTGACGTCCCCGTGCCGGGCGGCGATCCGGTCCAGGGCGGTGTGCAGTGTCGGTTCGTCCATGGGTTCCCCCTCTCGTACGCGGCGTACGACGGCATGCGTCGCCCGGACGTCCATGCCTTCCGTACGGCGTCGGTGTCGAGGTCGCTGCGGTCGTCAGCGACCCGTGGTCATGTGGGTGGAGGCGCCGGGGCGCAGCTCCCAGCGGCCGTCGGGGCCGGTGTGGTGCGGCGCCCACCGGGTGAGGTGCACGACGGCGGGCACCTCCGCCGCGGTGACCGCCAGGTGGCGGTCGCCGAGGTTCACCACGCGCGTCCGCAGACCGGCCGGCCGGCCGCGCCAGGTGACCCCGGCCCATTCCCGGCCGGGGTGGCCGGTGAAGTGGATCGTGGAGAGTCCGGCGCGCAGTCCGTGCCCGAGCGCCTTGGCCGCGCTCTCCTTGGCCGCCCACAGGCGCCGTGCCCCGTCCGGTGCGGAGAGCAGCGCGCGGTCCGGCCCGCCGCAGAAGCGGCCGGCGACCTCGCGCAGCACGTCCTCGCCGGTGTCCTCCACGTCGATCCCGCACGGACCGGTGCCGAGCACCAGTGCGAGCAGCCCGCTGTCGTGGCTGACGTTGAAGCACGGCCACCGCGCAGGCGTCCCGGACAGGTGCGGGCGGCCGTCGGCGTCGGTGACGACGGGCACCCGGTGCGCCGGCCGGCCGGTGGCCCGGCTCAGGACGGCCCGGACGAGCAGCCGGGACGCCTGCGCCTGAACGCGTCTGCGGCCCGGGGTGTACCGGTCGCGCAGTGCCGCGCCCTCCGGTTCGGGCAGCGCGGGCGGGCCCTGTTCCGCCGCCGCGTACACGGCGGACAGGTCCGCGAGGTGAAGGTGGAGGAAGGGGGCTCGGTGCGGGCCGGCGTCGGTCGACGGTGCCATGAGGTCCCCGCCGGTGGCGCCGTGGACTATGCCGGTGCCCGGCCGCCGGCCCTGGCGGGCAGCGTGGCGAGTCCGCGGAACTGGAGGTTGTCGGCGCGCCAGCGGTACGGGCGGGTCTCGTCCAGTGCGAGGTCGGGCGCCCGGAGGGTCAGCTCCCGCAGCACGCAGGCGCCTTCCAGCCTGGCCAGGCCGGCCCCGATGCAGAAGTGCACGCCGGTGCCGAGCGCCACGTGCCCGGTCTCGGTGCGGGTGACGTCGATCCGGTCCGGGTCGCGGAAGTGCTCCGGGTCGCGGTTGGCCGCTCCCCTGACCAGGTAGACGAGCTGGCCTTCCCTGATGGGGGTGCCGTGCAGCTCGATGTCGCGGGTGACCAGGCGGTGGGTGAGCTGCACCGGACCATCCCAGCGGAGGATCTCCTCCACGGCGGCCGGGATGAGCTCCGGCCGGGCCTTGATCAGCTCCCACTGGTCGCGCTGGGTGAGGAGCCCGCGCAGTCCGTTGCCCATCATGTCGACGGACGTCTCGTACGTGGCCACCAACAGCAGCAGCAGGTTGGAGCAGAGCTCCTCGTCGCCCAGCCGCTCGCCGTCCTCCTCGGCCTGCACCAGCCGGGAGATCAGGTCGTCCTTGGGGGCCTTCCTGCGCTCGGCGATCACGGCGCCCAGGTAGTCCATCATCCGCTGCAGCGACTGGACCGCCGGGGCGTGCGTGCCGAGCAGGTCGGGGGCGCCACCGAGGAAGATCTTGATGGTGTCGCACCACTGGGTGATGAGCGAGCCGTCCTCCTCGGGCAGGTCGTAGAGGGCGAGGAGCACACCGGCCGGCACCGCGTAGCTCAGGTCGGGAATCAGGTCGAAGCCGTCCTCCTTCTCCAGCATGGCGTCGACGAGCCGGGTCACGATGCCCGCCACCCGTGGTTCGAGCAGCCGCACGTCGCGCGGGCTGAAGCCCTGGTTCATCAGCTTGCGGACCCGGGTGTGCTGGGGCGGGTCGAGCATCCACATCCACTGCGAGGCGAGCGAGACGAAGCGCCGCATCGCGGGGGTCGGGTTGGCTCCGCCGCGCGCGGCGAGCAGGTGGATGCGCCGGGACGAGAAGGTCTCGTGATCGCGCAGCGCCGCGTTCACGTCCTCGTAGCGGGTCAGCAGGAAGCCGTTGAGCTGGTCGTCCCAGTGCACCGGATCGTGCTCGCGCAGCAGCGCGTAGGTGGGGTAGGGGTCGGTGAAGACCTCCGGCGTGAGCAGCTTGAGGCCGGCGGCGGGATTCTCCTCACGCACGGGTCAACTCCCCCCGCCGGTGGAGTCGTTCAGCAGGTCGTCGGCCGTCGCGCGGGGCACTTCGGCGATGCCGGTGCCGGTCAGCACGGGAGTGCCGGCGTCGTTGACCACGCTGATCTCGCAGGTGATCAGCGCCCGGTCGGCGGGCACCTGTCCGGTCCCGGCGGGGGCTTGTCCGGCGTCGGCCCCGGTGGCGCGGAGGGTGGCCGTGACGGTGTCGCCCTCGTAGACCGGGGCGAGGAAGGTGAAGGAGAGATCCCGCATGTGCACGCCGGGATCGGCGAGCAGAGGGACCACGGAGAGGGTGAGTGCGCCCTGGGCCATCCGGCGGTCACCGTGTCCACCCATGTGGTGCGCGCCCAGGTCGCCGGTGAGGCGGGCGCAGACGTCGATGTCTTCGGTGCGTAACGTGCGCGTGTTGGTGCGGGTGGTGCTCACGGCAGAACCATCCGTTCTCTTGAAGCGCTTTACGTGTCAGCACTGAGGGTCACGCGCTGACGATGAGCCCCTTGCTGCGGCCGGTGATCACGACCTCGTCCCCGCACCGGATGCGGGCGTCGAAGGCGATCTTGGTCATCCCGGCGGTCGGTTCCAGGCGGGTGACCTCCAGCTCGGCGACGATCTCCTCGTTGCGCCCCAGCGGCCGGGTGGCCTGCCAGTCCATGCGCTGGGAGAGGTAGTCGAGGTCACCGCCGAGCTTGGTCAGCGGCGCGACGGTCAGTACGTACGGCAGGTGCTCGGGCAGCGTTTCGGTCGGCTCGCCCGCCAACTCGTAGTAGTCGCGCACTTCTTGGTCGGTGTACTGCTTGGTCCAAGTCAGAACGGTGCCGACGGAGATGTCTCCGTGGACGGCGTTCTTGATGGCGATGGACGACAACATCCCCTCCAGTACGGGAAACCGACGTGGCGAAAGATGGCCGGTCACTACCTACCAGTAGGTAGCGGCCTGCTCGAATCATGCCTCACCGGGCGGTCACGCGGAAAGGCGTTCGGTAATTGTGGCCTGCGTCACATTGGCCGGATCGCTGCCACGGCCCGGCGGCGCCGGGAGAGGGCCGCCAAGGGGGCGGGGACCGTTCCCGCACGGCACCACCCGGGTCTCAGGAATCCTCCAGCAGACCGCGCATGGTCTCGGCGGCGCGTACGGCGGCGTCGCCGCAGCAGTTGTTGAACAGGACGTGCAGCCGCTCGGTCCGGTCCGCCAGGAAGCGCAGACGCGGCAGCCAGGCGACGAGTTCCTCGCGGGTGTAGGTGTGACGGAAGCGGTCCTCCTTGCTGCCGGTCCCCCAGGCGGCGCTGCGGCCGTGGAAGCGGACGACGGCGAGCTCCGAGGACGTGACGGGGGTGTCGCCGGGCATGGAGGTGGGCAACCCTCGGGCCGTGTCCACGGCCACCGCGGTGGCGTCCAGGTCCCTCAGCAGGGCCGCGGTGTGCTCCCGCCGGTCCTCGCGCCACCAGTCGGGATGGCGGAACTCCACGGCCATCGGCCACCGGTGCGCGCGCTTCCTGGTGTCGTGCAGCACGGTCTCCGCCCGTGCGCCCGGGCGGAACCACGGCGGGAACTGGAACAGTACGGTGCCCAGCCGGCCGGACTCGCGAAGGGGCCGCAGGGCCGCGCCGAAACGGTGCCAGACCTCGTCGAGCAGCTCCGGATCCCCGAGGTCGTGGCC
The DNA here is from genome assembly GCF_042900905.1 of Streptomyces sp. NPDC012827. Lineage (NCBI taxonomy): Bacteria > Bacillati > Actinomycetota > Actinomycetes > Kitasatosporales > Streptomycetaceae > Streptomyces > Streptomyces sp. NPDC012827. The sequence goes on from NZ_JBIBBY010000008.1 coordinate 279,866, forward strand.
CCGCAGATCGGCGGGCAGGGCGGCCTTGCGCGTCGGGTGGCCGGTGAGGAGGGAGAACGCCTTGACGTCGAACCGGAAGCCCGGGGGTGTGCGTTCGCTCCAGAGCACACTGTTGCGCACGCTGGGGAGGGCGTAGTAACCCGCGTCGACCTCCACGACGGAGAAGCGTTCGGCGTAGTACCGCAGCCGCCCCTCCGGATCACGCCGCCCGGGCGGGTACCACCCACTGGACACCAGCGCCTTGTCCGTCCACGAACACGTCCCGATCAGTATCTCGCCCATGCCGGCCGTCCCTTCGTCACGGCCCGTGTACCCGGGTCGGCACGCGCCGCACGCCGCGGAGCCGATCTCCGCGGCTCGCCGTACGGCCCCGGGAAGCAGGTGGCGCCCCGGACGGCCGCGCCGGGGCTCCCCGGCGCGCGGAGCCGACGGGACCGGGTAACGTCTTCGTCATGTTCTTCCGGACGCCGATTCACGAGTGAGAGCGTGACGGGCCCCTCGTCGGCGTCCTTCGACGACGCCGCGCCCGTCCCCCACCCATGCGTCCGCAGAGCGCTTCACCTCACCACCGGGAGAACCCGTGACCGACAGCAAGAACATCAACAACCCCGTGGGCCAGGGCGGTGGCCAGCGCAAGAGGCTGTCCCGCGCCGAACGGCAGAACAACGGTCCGCACCGCAACCTCGACCGCCGGAACGCCGCCGACCGGAAGGCGGATCTGGCGCGCAAGATGCGCGAGAAGACCCACCCGGCCGAGGACGCCGACCGGGCGGGCGACGACACCGCACAGAGCTGACGCACCGCTGCCGGGGAGCGGCACCGCCCGGGGCAGGGGTCGACACCACAGGGGGTCAGGCCCGTCGCGGACGGTTCCGGACCCTCAGCCACCGGGCGGGCAGCGACAGCCAGCGACAGCTCCGTCGCCGTGACCGTGGCCGGCGTCACCGTGCCGGGGCGTCGGCCTGATCACCGGAGCAGGGATCGGGCCGTTCCGGTCGCCCGTCCCGCGTCAGTTCGGCGTTGAACCGCGCGCCCGCCAGCAGCACGACGTGGGAGAGCCACAGCCAGACCAGGAAGGCCACCACGCCCTCCAGGGAACCGTAGAGACGGTTGTACGTCGCGATGTGCGAGGCGTAGAAGGCGAAGCCCGCCGACGCCAGCAGCCAGAGCAGCACCGCCAGCGTTCCGCCGGGCAGCGTCTGCCGCGCGCCCCGGGTCTCCGGCGGCCCGGACCGGAAGAGCAGCAGGACCAGGGCGACGACCACCGTGAACAGCAACGGCCATCTCAGGCCCGCCCACATGAGGGCGGCCTGGTGGTCCGTTCCCGTGCCCCGGCCGATGGCCCGGGCGACCCGCTCGGCGGCCGTGAGCGTCAGCACCCCGCTGACCAGCAGTGCGAGCACGGTCGACGTCCTGAGCACGAGGGCGGGGAAGGTCCGCCACGCCGGGCGGCAGTCGGTGACCCCGTGCATGGCGTGCAGCGCGCGCCGGAAGACGGCCAGGTAGCTCGAGGCGGACCACAGCGCTGCGGCGGCGGTGACCACGAGCAGCAGCCGGCGTCCCGACGACCCCTCCTGCGGATTGCCCAGCGCCTGGGCGAGGACCGGCCGGGCCGCCTCCGGTACGAAGGCGGCCAGTCGCACGACGACCTCCTGGGGCGTGTCGCTGCCGAGCAGGGTGATGGAGAAGATCATCACCAGCAGGGCCGGGAAGACGGCCAGCACCGCGTAGTACGTCAGCGCCGCCGCCCAGTCGGTGAGGTCCTCCTTCCAGACGGCGACCGGTGTACGGGCCAGGGCCCTGGCGTACGCCCCGTACGCGCGCCGATCGCGGGCCGGGCCCCTCGCGGGTACACCGATCGTCATGACACCACCGCTCCCTTCGGCGCCTGCCGTCACCCCCGGCGCCACCGTCCCGGCCGGGCCGTCGGCGAGTCGGCCGCCCGGTGCCCCGCCGGGCGGCGTCGTGCGTGCCGGGGGCCTCGGCGGTGTCACCGCGCGTGCCTGCCCTTGGCCGGCTTCGGCTTCTCCTGCCGCGCCTTGCCCTTCCCGTGGGCCGGCCCGGCGGCTTCCGGAACGGCCGCACGCTCACGCTGCCGTTCCGGGATGCCGGAAGCCGACGGTGCCCCGGTGTCGACCGCCGCGCGTTCGGAGCCGGCGGTGCGTCGGTCCCCGGCGTACGAGGGGGACCGCGGTGCTGACGCGGAGACGGCTGCGGCCCCGGCGGGCGAGGCGGTCGGGGAGGACGGGGTGGAGGAGGCGGAAGCGCTCGACCGGCTCGCGGTCGGGGAGGCCGGCTCGGACGCGGCGGGGCGGGGCGGGGCGGGCGCGGCCTTCTCCGCCCCGGCGGACGGTCCGCCCACCGAACCGGCCAGTCCGACGCCCAGGACGGTCAGGGCCGCGCCGGCGGTCAGCAGGTTCCGGGCGACCCGGTGCGCGGCGGGCCGCCCGGCGGAGGAGCGTGCGGGCACCGGCCCGCCGAGGGAGGGGGCGGCGGCCTCCACGCCGGCGCCCCCCACCGCCGCTCCCGCCCCGTTCGTCCTGAGCGTGTCGGGATTCCGCTCACCGCCGCCGTGCTCGCCGCGCGTGGGCGGAGCCGCGAGCACGGAGGGTTTTGCGGGGGCGTCGGCCGCTTCCCCGAGATCCTCCGGTGTCAGGGCGGCCAGGGCGCGCTCAACGGCCCGGGCGTCCGGCCGGCGGCTCTCGTCCGCGTCGGTCATGGCTGCCAGCAGTTCGGCGACCGCCGCCGGTATGTCCGGCGGAACGAGCGGGGGCCGGTGCAACCGGGCGATCGCGGCCTCCAGCGGCGCCCCGCCGTACTCCAGTTCGCCCTTGATCGACTCGATGAGGACCAGGCCCAGGCTGTAGATGTCCGCCGCCGGCCCGGCGCCCCGGCCCAGCACCTGCTCCGGGGCCATGTACGCGGCGGTGCCCACCAGGGCGCCCGTCACTGTCTGGGCCGTGGTGCCGAGCAGCCGGGAGATGCCGAAGTCCGTCAGGCGGGGAGCGCCCTCCTCGTCCAGCAGGATGTTGGCGGGCTTGACGTCGCGGTGGACGACTCCGGCCTCGTGCACATGGGCCAGCGCCGAGGCCAGCGCGGCGCCGATCCGGCACGCCTCGGCGGGCGCCAGCGGGGACGTGGCGATCCGCCGGCGCAGCGTCGTTCCCCTGACCAGCTCCATCACCAGGTAGGGCGTTCCGTCGTCGCGGCCGCAGTCGTACACGGTGATCAGTCCGGGGTGCTGCAGCTGGGCCAGCAGCCGGCCCTCGCCGTCGAACCGCTCCTCCGTGTCGGTGGTGCCGTCCGGGCGGAAGACCTTCACGGCGACCGGCCGCCGCAGGCGCAGGTCCAGGCCCTCGTACACATCGGCGGCGCCGCCGCGACCCAGCAGGTCGTCGAGCCGGTAGCGGCCGGCCACCGCGTGGGCGGTGAGCCGGAGGTCCGGTCGGATCGGCCACGAGCGGACTTTCATCACTGCGCTCCCTGCGTCCCGTTGTCACCTGCCGTCGTCGGCCCGCCCACGTGCGCGCTGCCGATGGCATCCCCGGCCGCGTGGGTGCGAGTACCTGTGCACGTGTGCCCCCTCAGCCGCCGGACATCCCCCGTCCCGCCCACGGTCTTGCGGAAAGGGGGATCGGGCGTCGTTTCGGCATGATGGAGTCATGCGTACACGACCGGTGCTCGTCTTCGACGGTGACTGCGGCTTCTGCACGGCCTGCGTCTCGTTCGTCGGACAACGCCTCCGCCCGGACTGCGAGATCGTCGCCCGGCGGTTCGCGGATCCGGCCGCGCTGGGCGTGACGCCGGAGCGAGCCGCACACGAGGCGCTCTGGGTGACCCCGTCCGGGCAGGTGTACGGCGGCGCCCGGGCGGTGGCGAAGATCCTGCTGCGCGCGGGCCGGGGCTGGGCGCCGCTGGGGGCCCTGCTCATGCTGCCGCCATGGCGGTGGGCCGCCGACGCCGTCTACCGGCTGGTGGCGGACAACCGGCACCGGATGCCGGGCGGGACGGCGGTGTGCGCGGCGCCGGCGCGCCGTGGGCGGGACTGACCGGAGCGGCGATGGCTCGCGCCGGAGGGGGTAGGCGAGGACGGCACTCGACGATCGCGTCCGTGAAGGAGACGAGCATGACCGACGACGCCGACCTGTTCCTCGCTCCCGGTCCGCGGCAGCGGTGAGGGGGGAAGCATGACGCCCGAGGAGACGCGTACGAGGCTCCGCCAGCTGGAGGACCGGCTCGGCGAGCGCACCCCGGCACCGATCGAGGGACAGACCCGCATCCCTCTCCCCCGCCCCACCCGGGCGGTCGTCGACGAGGGCGAGGGGGCGTCAGGGCCTGGTTCGGAGAAGTGAGGGCGCCCCCGCGTCACCCGCGCGCCCGGACGCTCAGCTCGCCGTGCCACACGAGGTGACCGGCCGACCTCCCCACCATGATCCGGTAGGTCCCCGCCTCGGTGCGCCAGGCCCGCTCGGCCTCGGACCAGTGCCGCAGCGCGCGGGCGGGTACGTCCACCACGGCGGTCGTCGTCGCGCCGGCCTCCGCGTGGACCGCGGCGTAACCGGCGAACCAGAGGGCCGGTCGCTCCACGGTGGAGTCGGGGCGGGCCAGGTACACCTGGACCACCTCACGGCCGGGACGCGCGCCTGTGTTGCGCAGCCGGACGCCGACGGTGAACGGGCTGCCTTCCGTCACCCGGGCCGGGGCCCGTACCGGCCCGTACTCCCAGGTCGTGTACCCCTCGCCGTGCCCGAACCAGTAGGCGGGTTCGCTCTGCGCGCGCGCCCAGGCGCGGTAGCCGATGTGCAGGCCTTCCTCGTAGTGGAGCCGGCCCTCACGAGGCTGTGACCGGGTGACGGGGGCGTCGTGGAGCGAGGCCGCCCAGGTCGTCGGAAGACGGCCGCCGGGCTCGGCGAAGCCGAAGAGCATGTCGGCGAGCCCGGAGCCGGCCTCCTGCCCGGGGAACCAGGTGAGCAGGACGGCACCGGCTTCCTCCCGCCACGGAAGCTCCACCGGGCCCCCGCTGTTCACCACGGCGACCGTGCGGGGGTTGACCGCCGCCACGGCGTGGACGAGCGCGTTCTGGTGCCCGCCGAGGGAGAGGTCCGCGCGATCGCGTCCCTCGGTCTCGGTGTGCTCGGTGGTGCCGACCACCACGATCACCGCGTCCGCGTTCCGCGCCGCTGCCACCGCCTCGGCGAGCGCGGCCGCCGCCGGGTGCTCCGGGGGCGCCGCCGCGAGGATCACCGCCCGTCCGGCTCCGGGGACCAGTTCGCGCCGGGCCACCAGATGCACGGGCTGTCGTGTGCGGATCGCCGCCCGTACGGTGTGGAGGGGCGGGGTCACATGGACGACGGCCGGATCGTCGGTGGTGCACGGGAACTCGCCCTCCCACACGGTCCGGTCGTCGAGCGTGAGCGACATGCGGCCGAAGCCGGCGACGCCGAAGGTCCACTCCCCTGTCGTCTCCGGCCTGATCAGCGCGCTGACCTCCACGGTGTGCGCCCCGGGGACGAGCGGAGGTTCCAGCTGCCTCCCCGACAGGCGGTGCTCCGCGTGCACCTCCTGACCGGCGGGGTCCAGGAGCCGCAGCAGCACTCCGGGCTCCCCCGACCTGGGGTCGGTGCTTCGACCGGGACCGAGTGGGGGCGGGGGCGTTCCCAGGGAGGGGCCGGGTACGTGGACGACGCGGGCGTGTCCGCGCAGGCGGGCGCGGATTGCGTCGAGCGGCGTGACGGTGGCCGAGGGGAAGACGCCCGCGCTGCCGCCGCCCTGCACCCGGGGGGACGCGGCGTGCACGCCGATGACCGCGACCGTCGACAGGGCGGTCCGGTCCAGCGGAAGCACTCCCCGGTTGCGCAGGAGTACGGAGCCGGCCGCCACCGTCCGGCGCAGCAGCGCGCGGGTGTCGCGGGACGAGGACGCCGGCGCGCGTCGCGGCCCGCGCGGTCCGAACGCGCGCAGGCGGCCGGCGAGTCTCAGCAGGCGTCGCACCTTGTCGTCGACGACCTCCTCGGGGACGAGGCCGTCCTTCACCGCCCGGACCAGGTCCGCCTGCCAGGGCCCCTGCGGCCCGGGCATGGCGAGGTCGAGCGCGGCGAGCGCGGGGGCCGTCGTGGAGCGGAGCGCGCCCCAGTCCGAGACGACCACCCCGTCGAAGCCCCAGTCGTCCTTGAGCGGCTCGGCGAGCAGGCGGTGGGCGGTCATGGTCGTGCCGTTCACGCTGTTGTATCCGGCCATGACCAGCCACACGCCCGCCTCGACGGCCGCCTCGAACGGGGCGAGGTACACCTCCCTGAGGACCCGCTCGGAGACCCTCACGTCGACGTGCATGCGCTCGGACTCGGAGTCGTTGGCGGCGTAGTGCTTGGCCGTGGCCGCCGCACCGACCGCCTGGATGCCCCGGATCAGCGCCGCGCCGGTGCGGCCCGTCAGCTCGGGATCCTCCGAGAAGCACTCGAAGTGCCGCCCTCCCAGCGGAGTGCGGTGCAGGTTGAGCGTGGGGGCGAGAACGATGTCCACCTCCTTGCGGGCCGCTTCGGAGGCGAGCAGACCGCCCAGTCGTCCGGTCAGCTCCTCGTCCCACAGGGCGGCGATCGCGGACGCAGAGGGCAGCAGCACGGAGGCACGCCGCTCGTCCCACGTCTCTCCCCGTACGCCCGCGGGGCCGTCGGACATGACCATCTGCCGCAGTTCGACGGCCGGTTCACCGGCGGTCCGCCAGGTGGTGGCACCGGTCAGCAGCCGTACTTTCCGGGTCAGGTCGAGCTTTTCCAGCAGCAGATCGATCATGTCCTCGGTCATTCCCGCCCCCTCACGTCATCGTCTCCCGGATCGCGGGCCGGCTCAGGGCAGGCGGTGGTCGGCGTTCAGCACGGCGCCGCGTTCGGGGCGGTACAGGTCGAAGCCCCGGGTGTCGCACTGGAGACCGCCGTTGATGCAGTGGTCGACGAGGGCCTTGAGGGTGCGCTCCTCCCACGCGTTGAAGAAGTCGTAGTGGAAGGAGTAGCCGCGGCCGCTGGCCAGACGGACCTGCGACATGTCGCCGTTGACCGGCCAGGCCATCTTGAACTCGATCATGGGCAGGGCGACCGGGTGGGAGGCCGGGCACATGTTGTCGTTGGTGCCGGGCTTCACGACCGGGTACGCCATGTGGCTCTGGTGGTCGGGGGTGTCGAGGTGCAGCCCGTTCCAGCAACTCGGCGCCTGCATGCGCAGGTTGAGCTGGACGTCCGGCCGGCTCGGGCAGCTCGCCGGGATGTCGGTGTTGAAGAAGCTGTCACCGCATTCCCAGCCCTCGACGAAACCCTTGTGGCCACGGAACTCCTGCGCGGTCTGCGTGGGGTTGCCGACGACGAACCGCAGCCCCTTGGGGAAGGGCCGCACGCTCCGGTAGTCGGTCACGCCCGCCTTGTAGTAGATGACCTGCGGGCCCACGGGCAGGATCTTCCGGTCGCCCGTGTACAGCGAGGGCATCCAGTACGCGGAGGCGTCCGCGGGCGCCTTGCAGGTGGTGGCGCCTCCGGAGAGCGAGCCGGTGGTGCTGGCGGCGTCGGTGGAGGTGTTGCCCATGAACGTGTGGTCGTGGGACCTGCCGTACTGGCCGGGGTAGACGATCGGGTCGTCCGGGGCGGTGTGGGAGACGGCGCAGCCGGCCTGGAACTCGTGGTGGTAGGCCGGGGGCGGGGTGGCCGTGGACGGCGTGACGCCGGTGACCGGCGGGTTGGCGGGGATGTACCCGTCCCCGTCGGCGTCGTCGCCCGACGCCTCGGTGGAGGCGGCCATGTGGTGCCCGACGTGGTGGGCGGCCGCGGCGACGGCGGGCGGGATGCCGTCGGCCGGGTCCGTGGCCTGGGCCATGGTGCCGATGCCGAGGGCGCCGGCGATGAGGGCCGTGCTGACGAGGAGTACGGAGAGCCGCTTCGGACTCGATCTCATGGGGATCTCCTGCCCGTGGAGGGAGGTCGCGTGCACGCGAAGGCGCCACGCGTCGGTGGGTGTGGACGGCTTGTGCCTCGTGCGGGGATGCGGGGGGGGACGGAGCCGAACGGCAGGCCCCGCCACCCTGTCGGAGGACCGTCAGCCGTAGACGCCGAACTCGTGGAGCGAGTAGCCCCAGCCGGTGCCCCGGGCTGTCAGCTGGAGCTTGACGTACCGGGCGGTGGTGGAGGTCTCGATCGTGTCGATGTCGCCGTCGCCGGCGGTCCGGGTGTGGATCGTGCGCCAGTTCCGGCCGTCGTCGGACACCTGGACCTCGTAGGACGTGGCATAGGCCGAATCCCAGACGAGCTGGACCGTGCGGATGGGCCTGGCCGAGCCGAGGTCGACCTGGATCCACTGCGGGTCGCTCCAGTCACTGGCCCAGCGGGTGGAGGTGTTGCCGTCGGTCGCGTTGCTCGCGGGGCAGGGGCAGTCGCCGTAGGAGGCCTGGGCGGAGGAGGCGGTGGTGGGCCGGCCCTGGGCGATGTTCGTGCCGCTGACGGGCGGGGCGACGACCTTCACGGACTTGGTCTCGATACCGGCGTTGCCGCGGCCGTCCTCGGCCTGGACGTAGACCTTCCAGACGCCCGGCTTCTCGGGGGCGGTGACGGCGAAGGTGCCGTTGCCCAGGGAGCGCCACCGCGCGTCGACCAGCCGCTTGTCACCGTTGGCGTACTTCCCGCTGAGGTAGATCCTGGGGGTGACCGGATCGCCGTCGGGGTCACGGATGTCGGCGCGGACCGTGAACTCACGTCCGGCGGGGGCGGATGAGGCGGGGGTGACGGTCATGCCGGTGATGACCGGAGGGGTGTTGTCGCCCGTGGTGGAACCCTCGTACGCCTTCTTGACGGCGTAGTACGACAGGCGCTTCAGCCCGTCGGGCAGCAGGTTGAACCAGACTCCGCCGAAGTCGTGCTCGATGCCGTAGTGGAACATCGTCGCGCCCAGGGCCACGCCGTGGTGAGCGGTGACGCACTCCCAGGCCTTGGTGTAGCCCTCGGCCTTCTGGACGTCGGTCGGCTCGTCGGGGATGCCGTTGAGGTCGTCGGGCACCTCCCATTCGCCGGCGTTGCCCGTCTCGGTGATGAGGTACGGCTTGTCGTAGCCGCCGTCGATCCAGTCCTGCCGCACGCCGCAGATGTCGCCGTAGGCGTTCATCGCGTACAGGTCGAGGTCCGGGGCGTTGCGCTGGTAGTAGGGCCAGGCGCCGGTCCACGCGTCCGTGGAGGTCACGGGGTGGTCGGGGTCGATGGAGTGGATCTTCTTGGCGACGTCGTTGACGAAGGAGGTGTAGGCGTTGCGCTGGTTCTCCAGCTCGGCGCCGCCGTAGCAGTTCTGCAGGCCGAGGACCGACTCGTTGCCGACGTTCCACATGAGCGTGGCCGGGTGGGACTTGTAGGCGTCCACCCACGTGGCGAACTCGGTGAGCATGGTGTTCTTGTACGCCGTGTCCGTCACGTAGTTCACACAGCCGCCGGATCCGGGCCCGCCTCCGGGCTGGAGCCAGAAGCCGTTCATCACCTTGAGGCCGTGGGCGGCCGCAGCGTCGAGCAGGGGTTTGCTGGAGGCGTCGGTCCCCCAGGTCCTGACCGTGTTGACGCCCATGGACCTCAGGTCCGGCATGTGGCGGGGAGCGTCGGCCATCGCCGGGCCCCAGGTGAGGCCCTTGACGGTGTACGGCTGTCCGCCGACGGTCAGCTGCCAGTTCCCCTGCGAGCCGGTCACCTTGACCGCGCCGCCCACCGGAGGGGTTCCTCCGTCGGTGCCGTACACCTGGAACTCCCACAGGGAGTAGCCGTAGCCGCTGGACCGGACGAGGCCGTTCATGCGCACGTACCGGCCGGAACCGGAGATCGCGAGGTCGTCGGTGCCGCCGTCGCCGCCGGTGACGGTCCTCGCCGTGCGCCAGTCGGTCCCGTTGTCGGAGACCTGGATCTCGTAGTTCTTGCCGTACGCGCCTTCCCAGGTCAAAACCACGCGGCTCAGGTTCCTGGTCGCTCCGAGATCGACCTGGAGCCACTGGGCGTCGCTCCACCGGCTCGCCCACCGGGTTCCGGTGAGGTTGCCGTCGACGGCGGCGGCGGCGGAGAAGGCCTCGCCCTCCTGCGAGGAGGCGGTGGCCGTCCTCCCCTGGGAGAGCAGGGTCTCCGCGGCGCTCGCGGCGGGAGCGGTGGCGAGGGTGGTGAGGGAGGAGGCGAGAAGTGCTCCGAGGACGAGAGCGGCCGCCGCGCCGCGCGTGCGGTGGGCCGGGGCGGCCACGGAGGGGGGAGGGGACATTGCGGCTCCTGATGTCGACTGGCTGGTCGCGTACTGCGGGAAGTGCCCCGGGCCGGGGCGCGGGGACCGGTCACCCGGCCCGGGGAGTTCGCGGTCGGCTCCGTGGCGTCACCGGAGGACCGGCGGTGAGGCGACGGCTGTCAGGGGAAGGAGACGACGGTGGAGGGCACGGTCGAGGTGCCGGCGGGGATGGTGGACGCCCCCGTGTCGTTGATGACGTGGTTGTAGTGGCCCATGCCGCCGAGGGACACCACCAGGAGGCTGTGGAACCTCACCCCCGGCTTCACGGGTGCCTTGAAGCCGTGGTCCTGGACGATGGTCGGGTCCACGTTGTAGTTGCAGTAGCTGCCGAGACCCCACGCCTCGTGGGTGTTCACGGAGTCGTCGACACGGTAGGCGGCGTACCCCTTGGTGGTGCCGTTCTGGATGGCGGCCTGGTTGGGCGCGTCGTACGCCTTCTCGTTCTGGTAGAAGATCGTGCGGCCGCGCTCGCCGTACCACTCCACGTCGTACTTGTTGAAGTGCTCGACGAACAGACCGGTGGCGAGCACGTCGTCGCCGTTGACCCGGACGCCGTAGTCGGCCCGGTTGGTCTCCCAGCCCCAGCCCTCGCCGTGGTCGGCGCGCCACACCCAGGTGTGGTCGACGATCGTGTCGTCGCTGTTGACGACCATGCTGGTGGTGGCCTTGCCGACATGGGCACCGCCGATGCGGATGTACACGTCCTGCACGGTGGTGGGGTTGGCGGAGTGGTCCGCGCCGGCACCCTGCGGGCCGATCTCCAGCAGGGTCGGGGAGTTCACCGGGCCCGCGTCGATGAGGAAGCCGGCGAGCCGGACGCCGTCGACGTCGGCCACCCTCATCGCGGTGACGCCGTTGTCCGGGACGATCGTGGCGAGGCCGAGGCCGAGCACGATGGTGTTGGCGCGGTTCACGTCGATGGTCCGGTCCACGTGGTAGACGCCCGGGGTGAACAGCAGGTGCAGGCCCTGGGCCAGCGCCTGGTTGATCGTGGCGGCGGTGGCGCCCGGCTTGACCACGTAGAACTGGCTCAGCGGGATCGACTCGCCCTGCGGGGTGCCGTTCGCCCAGCTGGTGCCGCGCGCGTTCACGCGCTTGGCCGGCGCGAAGACCTTGTACTCGCCGCCGTCCAGGTAGAGGTAGGGCTTCTCGCGGGAGATCGGGGTGGTGTGGAGGGTGGTGTAGCGCGGCTCGGGGAAGGAGGTCGCCGGTGCGCCCTCGACGCCGGAGAAGGTCTGGTTCCACACGCTGTTGGACCAGCCGCCGATCGAGCTCTCCCGGGTGTACCACTGCTGCTGCGAGTAGTTCCCGACCTGGCCGTCGATCTTCGAGTCGGCGATGTAGCCGCCGGAGGCCCATCCGTAGCCGTTGGGCGCCAGGTTGAGGCCGCCCTTGACGTGCATCCGGCGGAAGGAGGAGGCCTGGGAGACCGCCCACCGGTTCGTGCCGTTGACGGGGTTGAGGGTCAGGCCCTCGGCGCCGCGCCAGAAGTTCTGGGTGGCGTTGCCGTTGAACCAGCCCGCGTCGACGGTCACGTCACCGTTGATGACGGTGTCACCGGGACGCAGCCCGAGGCCGGCGATCTGGGTGTAGAAGCCGATCTGCGCGTTCAGGTTGCCGTATGTGCCGGGCTTGAGCAGGAAGGCGTGCCGGCCGGAACCGAACTGGGCCGACTCCTGCTGCTGGAAGACCTGGTCCAGCTTGGCCTGGAGGCCGGGCGTGGAAGGGTCGAAGACGTGCACGTTGGGGCCGAGGTCGCCGCCGCCGGGCAGGGTCGGTCCGGTGCCGTCGGTGGAGCCGTACACCTGGAACTCCCACAGGGAGAAGCCGTAGCCGGTGCCCCGGGTGAGGCCGTTCATCCGGACGTAGCGGCCGGTCCCCGACAGGGTGACCTCGTCGGTGCCGCCGTCGCCGGCGGAGACGGCGGTGACGGTCCGCCAGTCCGTGCCGTTCTCCGAGGACTGGATCTGGTAGCTCTTGCCGTAGGCGCCCTCCCAGGTCAGGACGGCGTGGCTGAGCGTGGCGCTCCTGCCGAGGTCGACCTGGAGCCACTGGGCGTCCTGCCAGGAGCTGGCCCAGCGGGTGCCGGTGAGATTGCCGTCGACCGCGGCGCTCGCGGGGAAGGCGGGGCCTTCGGTGGAGGAGGCGGTGGCCGTTCTCCCCTGCGAGAGCAGGGTGGGGGCGGCGTGTGCCGTCGTGGCCGGGGCCAGCGAGAGCAGGCTGCCGGCCAGGGCGGCGGCGACCGCCCCGGCGATCCCCTTCCGGCCCAGGAGAGGGCGTCGTCTGCGGGGTGGGGCTGCGACCGGTATGCCGAGAGGCATGAAGGGCTCCTTAACGAGTGTGAGTCGGGAGAGCGCTCTCCCGACCTTGACCTGTCAGCTGAGACGGGGTCAAGAACCCGTCACCTCTTTTCTTTTGCCTTCTATTAAGTCGAACGATCCTTCGGGCCGCCGACCGTCAGCCATGGCCGAGGCGGGCTCCAGTGGGCCGGCCGGCGATGCCTCTGTCGCGCGCGAGCAGCACGTTAAAGTTCGCGGTATGAGCAGAAGGGGCCCGACGCTGGAAGACGTCGCACGTCAGGCGGGAGTGTCGCGGGCGACGGTGTCACGGGTCGTCAATGGGACCCGGAACGTGGACCCCGACATCCAGGAGCTCGTCCGCCATGCGATCGAGCAGACCGGATACAGGCCCAACCGGGCCGCCAGGTCACTGGTCACCCGGCGGACGGAGACGGTGGCGCTGATCCTCTCCGGCGCGGGAGACGCCTTCACCTCACGCGTCTTCGCCGACCCGTTCTTCGGCCGCGTGGTGAGCGGCGTGGTCGGGTACCTCCGGAGACACGCGACGCATCCGGTGCTCCTGGTCGCCGAGTCCGACGCCGCCAGGGAGCAGGTCGTCGACTATCTCGGCCAGGGCACGGCGGACGGCGCGCTGGTGGTGTCCGTCCAGGCCGCCGATCCCCTCCCGACGATGCTCGCCGCCGCGGGTCTGCCCGTGGTGCTCTTCGCCCGCCCGGCGGACCCGCGGACCGTCAGTCACGTCGACCTCGCGCATGCCGAGGGAGCCCGGCTGGCCGCCGAGCACCTTCTGGCCAGGGGATGCCGCCGCATCGCGACGATCTCGGCCCCCCGGTCGATCCCCGCGGCCCGCGAGCGTCTCGACGGCTTCCGCGACGCGCTGGCGTCCGCGGGGGTCGCCGACGTCCCCGTCGCCGAAGGCACGTTCACGGTCGACAGCGGTGCCGCCGCCATGGCGGACCTGTTGACCCGTCACCCGGAGGTGGACGGCGTGTTCGCCTCGAACGACCTGATGGCCCAGGGCGCCTGTCAGTTCCTGCGTGAGCGAGGCAAGCGGATCCCGCAGGACGTGGCTGTCATCGGCTTCGACGACTCGAGCGTGGCGGTGACGTGCCGCCCTCCCCTGACCACGGTGCGCCAGCCCGTGGAGAAGATGGCCGGAGCCATGGCTCGTCTCTTGTCGGAACACATTCAGGGGACCCGCACCGCACCCGCCTCCGTGCTGTTCGACCCCGAGCTGGTGGTGCGCGAGTCGGCCTGAGCGGCCGCCGGCGGCGTACGTTGGCCACGGCGGCCGACTACGCGTGCGCCCGGCGGTGGTCGCGGATGATCTCCGCGTAGCGCCGGCCGCTCGTCTTCACGGTCCGCTTCTGGGTGGCGTAGTCGACGTGGACGAGCCCGAAGCGCTTGTCGTAGCCGTAGGCCCACTCGAAGTTGTCGAGCAGCGACCAGGCGTAGTACCCGGCGAGCGGGACGCCCTTGCGAAGGGCTCGGGCGCAGGCCTCCAGGTGCTCCTCGACGTAGGCGGTCCGCTCGGGGTCGTGCACCTCCCCGTCGGGGGCGACGGTGTCGGGGAAGGCGGAGCCGTTCTCGGTGACGTACAGCTTGCCGATGCCGTAGTCCTCCGTGAGCCGCAGCAGGAGGGCTTCGAGGCCGCCCCCGTCGATCTGCCAGTCCATGCCCGTGCGGGGCACGCCGGGCAGGCGCACCTCGCGGGCGTACGGGACGGGGCCGGTCGGGTCGTCGGTGACGGTGACCGGGAAGTAGTAGTTGAGGCCGTGCCAGTCGAGCGGCGCGGCGATGGTCTCCGCGTCACCGGCCTGCTCGGGCAGCTCCACGCCGTACAGCTCGCGCATGTCCGTGGGGAAGCCCCGGCCGTAGACCGGGTCGAGCCACCAGCGGTTGGTGTGGCCGTCCATGCGGAGTGCCGCCGCGATGTCCTCGGGGCTGTCCGAAGCCGCCGCGACGGTGCTGTGGTTGGTGACGATGCCGACCTGGGCGCCGGGGCAGGCGGCGCGGACGGCCCGGGTGGCCAGACCGTGGCCGAGCAGCAGGTGGTAGGAGGCCCGCACGGCGGCGGTCAGGTCGGTGAGGCCGGGGGCCATCCGGCCCTCCAGGTGACCGATCCAGCCCGAACAGAGGGGTTCGTTGAGGGTGGCCCACTGGGTGACCCGGTCCCCGAGGCGTTCCGCGACGACGGAGGCGTACGCCGCGAAGTGTTCGGCGGTCCCCCGCGCGGTCCAGCCGCCACGGTCCTGCAGTGCCTGGGGCAGGTCCCAGTGGTAGAGCGTGACCGACGGCGTGATGCCGGCGGCGAGCAGGCCGTCGATCAGCCGGTCGTAGAAGTCGAGGCCGGCGGCGTTGACCGCTCCGCTGCCGTCGGGGACGACGCGCGGCCAGGCGACGGACAGGCGGTAGGTGTCGACGCCGAGCCGCCGCATGAGCGAGACGTCCTCGGGCCAGCGGTGGTAGTGGTCGCACGCCTCGTCGCCGTGGTCGTCGTTGTCGATCTTGCCCGGCGTGTGGGAGAACGTGTCCCAGATGGAGGGGCCGCGGCCGTCCTCCGTGACGGCACCCTCGATCTGGTAGGCGGACGTGGCGGTGCCCCAGGCGAAGTCCGGGGGGAAGGCGCCGAGGTCTATGGAGTCGGACACGGAGAACCTCTCGGTGGTCGGCCGCGGAAACGGCTTACTTGACGGCGCCGGCGGTCAGCCCGGCGACGAGGTAGCGCTGGAGGAGCAGGAAACCGGCGACGACGGGCAGGCTCACCACCAGGGAGGCGGCCATCACCTGGTTCCAGTACACGTCGTTCTGGGTGGAATAGCCCTGGAGCCCCACGGCGAGGGTGCGGGTGGTGTCGTTGGTCATGACGGAGGCGAACAGGACTTCGCCCCAGGCGGTCATGAACGCGTACACGGCGACGGCGACGATGCCGGGGACGGCGGCCGGGACGATCACCCGGCAGAGGGCGCCGAGCGGGCCGCAGCCGTCGACCTTGGCGGCCTCGTCGAGCTCGCGGGGCACCGAGTCGAAGTACCCGATGAGCATCCAGATGGAGAAGGGCAGGGAGAAGGTGAGGTACGTGATGATCAGCCCGATGCGCGAGCCGAAGAGGGCGACGCCCGTGGCATTGCCGATGTTGACGTAGATGAGGAACAGCGGCAGCAGGAAGAGGATGCCGGGGAACATCTGCGTCGACAGCACGGTCACCGTGAAGACGCGCTTGCCGCGGAAGGTGTAGCGGCTCACCGCGTAGGCGGCGAAGACCGCGATCACCACGGAGCAGACCGTCGCGGCGCCCGCCACGATCAGGGAGTTGACGAAGTAGTCGGCGAGCGGAACGGTCTCCCAGATGTCGAAGTAGGGCCGGATCGTGAGTTCCGAGGGCATCCACCGGAACTTCCCCGACACGTCCGCCAGCGGCTTCAGCGAGCTGGAGACCATCACGTACACCGGCAGCAGCACGAACGCGGTCAGCAGCGTCAGGAAGATCCGCCGGCTCCAGAGGAACGACCGGGAAGGCGCCATGGGGGACCTGAGGCGCGCACGCCGGTACGGGTCAGACATCGCTCGTCTTCCTTCCCCGGGAGGTGACCGCGAGGTAGGCCCCCGTCACGACGAGCAGGAACAGCAGCAGCAGGACCGACATGGCGGAGCCGGTGCCGAAGTTCCAGGTCTGGAACGAGGACTGGTAGATGTGCAGGGAGATCAGGTCGGCGGATTCGGGTGCCGCCTTGCCGAACAGGACGAACGGCGTGTTGAAGTCGTTGAACGACCACAGGAACAGCACCAGCACCAGCACCTGGTTGACCGGACGCAGCGAGGGCAGCGTGATCCGGCGGATCTGCTGCCACACTCCGGCGCCGTCGAGGGCCGCGGCCTCGTACATCTCGCGGGGGATGTTCTGCAGGCCGGCCATCATGATGAGGAAGGCGAAGGGCCACCCCTTCCACACCGAGACGACGAGCAGCGTGATGAAGCTGTTCTCGCCGATCAGCCAGAACGGCGGGCTGTCGGTGAGGCCGAGCTGGTCGTGGAGGACGTGGTTCACCAGACCGTTGTCCCGCTGGAACATGAACGCCCAGGTGATGACCGCGGCGTAGACGGGCAGCGCGTACGGCACGAGGAAGACCGTGCGCAGGAGGCCCCGGCCTCTGAACGTCTCCTGCAGGAAGATCGCGGCGGTCGTGCCGAGGAGCCAGCACAGCCCGACGGAGAGCACGGTGAACAGGCACGTGGTGACGAACGAGCTCAGGAGCGCCTGGCCCAGCGGGGCGTCGAAGTCGATGCCGAGGGCGTAGTTCTCCATCCCGGCCCAGGGCGCCGCGCTCCAGTCGCGCAGGTGGAACTGCGTGAGCTCCTTGAAGCTGACGACGATGCCGATCAGCATCGGCACCAGGTGGACCAGGAGCTCCAGGACGAGGGCGGGAAGCAGCAGGAGGTACGGCAGGGAGACACGGCGCAGCCGTCCGGAGCGGCGGCTGCGTGGTGCCGCTCGGGGAGGGGGCTCGTGTGCCGTTCGCCTGCCCGTGTCGGGGGGGAGGGTGGTGGCCATGGAGGTGTCCGCGCTCACTTCTTCGGCATCTGCTGCTGGGCCTTTTCGAGCTTGGCCCTCACCGACTCGGTGGTCACCGGCCGTCCGGCGGCGGCCTCGGCGAAAAGCTCCTTGACCGCGGTGCCCACGACGGTCTCGAACTGCGACTCCTCGGGCACCTGCGGCAGAGCGGCCGCGCTGGTCGCGAGGGTGTCACGCAGGACCGCGAGGGACGGGGTGCCGAAGGCCGGGTCCTGCTGGGCGGACGTGACCGGCGGAATGGAGCCGTAGGCCTTGTTGAGGATCTTCTGCTCCTCGTCGCCGGTCATGAAGGCGACGAACTTCAGGGCGCCGTCGAGGTTCTTGGTGTTCTTGAACACGCCCATGTTGATGCCGGCGACCATGGAGTTGGTCTGCCTGCCCCGGCCCGGGGCTCCGGACCGGACGGGGGCGGGTGCCACGCCCCACTCGTCCTCCTTCATGCCCTGCGAGGCGAAGGTGGCCGATGCGGTCTGCCACAGCACCATGGCGGTCCTGTCCTTGGCGAAGTCGCTGAGGGACTGGTTCTGCGCGTACTCGGCGTTGCCCTTGGCGACGATTCCGTGCTCCGCCATCAGGTCGACGTACTGCTTGACCGCGGCGACGGCCCCGTCCGAGGTGAAGTCGGCCCTGCCGTCGGGCGTGAAGAAGTCGGCGCCGTGCTGTTTGCCGAGTACGAAGACCTGGTGGATGTTGTTCGAGAGGTTGGAGCCCTCGACACCGATGGCGGCCTTGCCGTCCTTGGTCAGCTTCTTGCCGGTGGCGACCAGCTCGTCCCACGTGGCCGGAGGCTCGGCTATGCCGGCTTCGGCGAACATCTTCTTGTTGTAGTAGAGGGCGTACGCCATGGAGTAGAGCGGGACGGCCGCCGGGTCCTGGCCCGGTGCGCCGGTGGAAGCGAGCGCCGAGTCCACGAAGCGGTCCTTGCCGCCGATCTTCTCGAAGTTCGCCTCGTCCCACGGCAGCAGCGCCCCGCCGGCCTGCAGTGAGGCGCTCCAGGTGTTTCCGATGTTGAGGACGTCGGGGCCCTGGCCGGAGGTGGTGGCGGTGAGGATGCGGTTGAGCAGGTCGCCCCAGGGCACGACCTCCAGCTCGACCTTGATGCCCGTCCGCTTCTCGAACTTGTCGAGCTCGGGCTGGAGGACCTTCTTGTCCACCTCGAGGCTGGCGCCCTGGTTGGACGCCCAGTAGGTGAGTGTCCTGGGCCGGGCGTCGGAGCCGCCGCCCTCTCCGCCACCGCACGCGGCGGTCGAGAGGACGAGAGAGAGGGTGACGGCGCCGATGGCTGCGGCTCTGACTCTGCGCATGGCTCCAGAGGCCTTTCGGGAAGGGACGGGAAGCCGGCTGCGGGCGGGGCGGCGTTCTGCGACCCCAGCAACCCCACGGCTTAATTTAGGATGTGAGTTAAAACCCAAGTGAAGGGCGCGTCAAGGGCGTTCACCGGGTATGTTTCGACCAGAGACCTCAAGGGACGGGGGACGCAGTGCAAGCACGCAGCGGCCGAACGGTACGTGACCTGCGACGGGAGAACCGGACCGCCGTGTTGCAGCGGTTGTACTTCGACGGGCCCCTGAGCCGCTACTCGCTGGGCCCCGTCACGGGGCTGAGCTCCGGATCCGTCAGCAACGTGGTGTCGGACCTGATCGCCGAAGGTCTGGTGGAGGAAGCGGGCAGCGTCGATTCCAAGGGCGGGCGCCCACGGACCCTGCTGCGCATCAGCCCCCGCAGCGGATACGTCATCGGCGTGGACGTGGGCGAGACCCGGGTGCGGGTGGAGCTCTTCGACCTCGCTCTCACCGAACTGGCACGCGCGGAGAAACCCCTCCGTCCGGGAGGGGCGCGCCGCATCGACCGCTACGACGTGGGCGTCGTCGTCGGACACCTCCGCGAAGGCATCACCGAGGTCCTCGACGCGGCCGGCATCCCACCGGAACGCCTGCTCGGCGTGGGCATCGGCGTCCCCGGCATCGTCGCCCGCACGCCCGAGGACGGCGCCGTCGTGCACGGACAGACCATCGGCTGGGACGCCGTACCACTGGAGCGGCTGCTGCGCGACGCCCGCCTGCTGCCACCGGCCGTCCCGTACTACATCGACAACGGAGCCAAGACGCTCGGCCAGGCCGAGATGTGGTTCGGAGCCGGCCGCGGCGCGCAGAGCGCCGTCGTCGTCCTGTTCGGCTCCGGCGTCGGCGCCTGCGTGGTCACCGAGGACATGCCGACCGGACGTGCGGTGGAATGGGGGCACCTGACCGTGCGCGTCCGGGGCCGCCGATGCCGGTGCGGCGCCCAGGGCTGCCTCGAGGCGTACGCCGGATCCGAGGCGCTCCTGGAACGCTGGGCGGAGGCGGGCGGTCGCCTGCCCGCCTCCGCGGACGAGGAGACCGGCCTCACCGCGATGCTCGCCGCCGCCTACCCCTCCCCCGGCCCCGACGGCAGCTCGCCCGCCCCCGACATGACGGCCCTGGCCGTGCTGGAGGAGACCGCCGAGTACCTCGGGGCCGGCTTCGCCGACCTCATCAACCTCTTCCAGCCCGAACGCATCCTCGTCGGCGGCTGGGCGGGCCTCCAGCTCGGCCCCCGTTTCCTCCAGTCGGTACGGACCTACGCCACCTCCTACGCCCTGGCCCACCCCGCCGCGCGCGTCCGCATCGACCTCGGCACCTTCGGGCCGGACGCCGTCACCATCGGGGCGGGCACCCTCCCGCTCGCCGACTTCTTCGCCCGCGGCGGCCACCGGCGAACGGTCGAGGCCGAGGAACCGCTCCCGGCATGGCAGAGGACGCTGCAACAACGCGCGGCCCAGTGACCGGCGGAGCGGGACGAGGGGACCACTCCCCGGTCGCCCGACCGGGCCCGCCGGTCAGGCCGGAGCGCGCGCCGTCTCCGCCGCGATGAAGGCGGCCAGTCTTCCGACGCCGGCGCGGATGTCGTCCGGCGCCAGGAGGCTGAAGGAGAGGCGCATGGTGTGCTCTCCGCCGCCGGCCGGATGGAAGTACGCCATGGGCGTCCAGATGACGCCGAAGTCCTGCGCCGAGCGGGCGAGGGCCTGCTCGTCGGCCGTGAACGGGACGTGGACGGCCAGGAAGAAGCCGCCGGTCGGGGCGTTCCAGTGCACGCGGTGGGCGCTTTGCCGGTCGGCCGGGAAGTGTTCCTCCAGGGACGACAGGAGGGTCCGCAGCGCGTCGCCGTAGTGACGGGCCGCGGGCGCGTTCGCCCGGGAGAGCTCTCCGTCGGCGGCGAGGAGCATGCCGGCGACCACCGCCTGGCTCAGGGTCGAGGTGTTCACGGTCACCATGCTCTTGACCTTGGCGAGTTCGTCGGCCAGCAGCGTGGTGGTGCCGTCGGCGGAGACGACCGTCTGGTCCGCCACCGCGAAGCCGACCCGGGCGCCGGGGAAGGCGGTCTTCGCGTACGAGCCCAGGTGGACGACGCGGCGGTCCCGGTCGAGGGCCTTGAGGGTGGGGACGCGCTCGCCGGGGCTCACCCCGCGGTACGGGCTGTCCTCCAGGACCAGGAGGTCGAGGCGCTGCGCCAGGGCCAGCAGCTCGCGCCGGGTCGGCGCGTCGATCGTCTTGCCCGACGGGTTCGAGTGGTCCGGGACGACGTACAGGGCCCTCGGGCGTCCGCCGCGCGCGCGTTCGGCGTGGACGGCGGCCTCGACGGCGGCGCAGGACAGTCCGGTGACGGGGTCCTCCTCGATCCCCGTGACCGGGATGTCGAGCAGTCGGGCGGCCCCGGTGATGCCCACGTAGGCCGGAGCCGAGACGAGCAGGACATCCTCGCGGTCGCGGAACAGCGCCCGTAGCGTGATGAGCATGGCCTCCTGGCAGCCGGCGGTGACGACGACGGCCTCGGCGGCGACGTCGATGCCCTCGTCGGCGCGGAGCGAGTCCGCCACGATGTCGCGGATCTGGCCGGCCGCGGCGCCGTACTGGTAGAGGAAGGTGCGGATCTCCTCGGGCGTCCTGCCCTGCCCGCTCAGGTGGTCCAGGTAGCGGTCGAGGTGGCCGTGCACGTCCTCGACGGAGAAGAAGCCCTCGAAGGGGCGGCCCGGGGCGAAGGAGACGGCGTCGGGGTAGCGCGCCGTGATCTCGTTGAGGAAGGTCATCGTGTCCAGCACCGGGTCGGCCAGGCTGGCGTGCAGGTCCTCCTTGCGCATCCGGCCGTCCGGCGGGGACGGCGGACGCGGGGACGGCAGGCGCGGCGACGGGTGGCGCGTGTCGGCGCCGCGCACCGGCCGCCGGTGCGGGGGCGGGGCGAGCAGCTCCGCGTCGACGTCCGCGACGGTGGCCGCCCCGGCCAGTGCCATGGCGTCCCGGAGGTCGTCGCACAGGGTCCGCAGGACGTGGCGTACGCCCGCTTCGCCGTCGACGGCCAGGCCGTACAGGACCGGACGCCCGATCAGGACCGCGTCGGCGCCGGAGGCGAGCGCGGCCAGGACGTCGGTGGCGCGGCGTACGCCTCCGTCGAGGAGCAGCGCGCAGCGGCCGGCCACGGCGTCCGCGATCGGGGGCAGGGCCTCGATCGCGGCGGGGACGCCGTCGAGTTGCCGGCCACCGTGGTTGGAGACCACGATGCCGTCGGTGCCGGCGTCGAGGGCGCGGAGGGCGTCGCCGGGGGCCAGCAGGCCCTTGACGAGGACGGGGAGCCGGGTGATCGAGCGGAGCCAGTCGACGACCGTCCAGTCGAGCGCGGGGTCGAACTCGGTCGCGGCGTGCGCGCCGGGCGAGGAGTAGTCCGCCTCCGGCAGGTTCGCGGGGACGATGCCCGGCGGCAGCCGGAATCCGTTGCGCAGGTCGCGGAGGCGCCGGCCGAGCCGGGGGGCGTCGGCGGTGAGCATCAGGGCCCCGAAGCCGGCTGCCTCGGCGCGGGCCACGAGGTCGCGGGTGACGGACCGGTCGCGGAAGCAGTAGGTCTGGAGCCAGAGGGGGGCCCGCGCCTCGGCGGCCAGTTCCTCGAAGGTCCGCCCGGCGAAGGTGCTGACCACGACGGGGAGGCCGGCGTCGCCGGCGGCGCGCACGGTGGCGAGCTCGCCGGCCGGGTCGGCGAGGGTGTGGTACGCCATGGGCGCGACGCCCACCGGGGCGCTCCAGGACGTGCCGAACAGCTTCGTCGCGGGGTCGGGGGCCTGGGCTCCGGTCAGCATGCGGGGCAGCAGGCGGAGGTGGTCGAACGCCTCGGTGTTGGCGGCGAGGGTGCGCTCCTGCCCCGCTCCGCCGGCGATCCAGTCCCAGACGTCCGGGGCGAGGCGTGCGCGGGCGAGCCGTTCGTCGTCGGCGAGGGTGCGGAGGGGCCGCTCGGGTGCCGCTCCGGTCATGCTCCGCTCACCCGTTCGCGCTCGACCGACTCGTAGAGCGCTTTGATGTTGCCGGCGCCGAAGCCCTGGGCTCCGCGGCGCTGGATGAGTTCGAAGAACATGGTGTTCCGCTCGTAGGGCGATTCGGTGAACAGCTGGAGCAGGTAGCCCCATTCGTCGCGGTCGGCGAGGACGTGGGTGTCGCGGAGGTCGTCGATGGTCTCCTGGAGGTGGCCGACGCGCTCGTGCAGGGCCTGGTAGTAGGCGTCGGGGGTGGTGAGGAAGCGGACGCCGCGGGCGCGGAGGCCCCGGACCGCGGCGACGACGTCGTCGACGAGGAACGCCGGGTGCTGGACGCCGGCGCCGGCGTTGCGGCTGAGGAAGCCGTCGACCTGGCCGCTCTGGCGGGTCGCGTCGGGTTCGATGATCGTGAAGGTCACCTTGCCGGAGCCGCTGCGCACGACGATCGAGTCCATCGCCTGGGCGCCGACCTCCACGTATTCGCTGCTGTACTGCTTGAGGTCGTAGGCGTCCTCGTAGAAGCGCACGGTGTCGTGGAGCGTGCCGTGCGGGACGAGGACCGCGAGGTGGTCCAGTTCGCGGACGAAGCCCTCGGTCGCCGGGCCGGGCGGGGACGGGACGGTGACCCAGGGGCGGTCGTCCGGGAGTCCGGGACGGGCGTCCGTGTGCGGGCCGCGCGGGACCAGGGTGTGGCGGACGTCGCCGAAGCCGGAGAGGGTCGCCGGTCCGAGCCGGCGGGCACCGGCGGCCTCGGCCCGGTCCAGGGCGGCGGGTATGTCGGCGCAGGAGAAGGCGATGTCGGAGATGCCGTCGCCGTGCGCGGCGAGGTAGGTCTCGGTGGCCGGGCCCGAGGTGACGATGATCCGGACGTCGCCCTGGCGCAGCAGTGTCGACGACCGGTGCGGCTCGTCGCAGGTGGCCACCTCGGTGAAGCCGAACGACCGGGTGAGGTGGTCCACCGCCGAGGTGTGGTCGGTCGCGGATATCTCCAGGTAGGCGATGTCGTGCACGGTGGTTGTCATCCTTTCGGGGCCGGTGTTCCGGGGGCTCGGCGGACCGTGGCGGGTGGGGCGCCGGCCGCGCTCGGGTCAGCCGGCGTGGGGGTCGCGCCAGATCGTCGGGCAGAACTCCGGGTCGGCGTAGTCGGGCCGGCCGTCCGCGGTGCGCCGGACGAGGACGTCGTGGTTGTACTCGGCGGTCGTCCCGTCGGCGAGCCTCCATGCGCGGTACGCGTTGGCACGGTCCTGCAGGTGCAGGGAGATCGCGCGCCGCGGGAGCGGCGAGCGGTTCGTTCCGCTGCCGTGGTAGACGCGGCAGTGGTGGAAGCTCATGTGGCCGCGTGGGATCTCGACGGGGACCTGTGTGATCACGGCTCCGTTGTGGGCGGCGGTCGCCCGGAGCGCCGCGTCGGCTTCCTGGCGGATCTCGGCGAAGTGCCGGGAGGTGACGGCGCCGCGGTCGCGCTCCTTCCAGCGGTGGGAGCCGTCGATCATCTCGATCGTGCCCATCTCGACGGTGCAGTCGTGCAGCGGGATGAACGCGGTGAGCATGTTGTCGCTGGTCGAGGTGGCCCAGTAGTCGCGGTCGAAGTGCCAGGGGACGACGTTGCTCGTCTCGGCGCGGCGCGGCGGTTTGTAGATGAGCGTCGCCTGGAAGATGCGGATGGCGTCGGTCCGGGCCAGTCGTGCCGCGACGGCGCCGATCAGCGGTTTGCGCAGGAGGGCACCGATGGTGGCGTCCTCGTAGTGGATGTAGTCGTTGTGGCGCTGGACGTCGCCCATGTCCGGCACCCAGTAGGAGAGGCGCTTCGGCCGGCGCGGCAGCCGCCGGTCGCGGTGTCCGGCGTAGAAGCGTTCGCTGGCTTCGAGGAGGGTGTCGATCTCGTCGTCGGTGAAGAGCTTCGGCGAGAGCCACCATCCGTGCTCGGCGTAGAACGCGAGGTCCGTCGCGTCGGGCAGCAGGCCGCGCTCGGCGTCGGTCAGATGGAAGGACTGGTCGTCCAAGGGAGCCTACTCCTCCTCGTGGGGGGACGGGGTCTCGTACAGGTCGGCGACGGCGCGGTCGCTGACGGCGGCCCACCGGGCGGACACCTCGCGGTGGGCGGGGTGGTCCAGGTAGGCCGCCAGCGCGGCCTCGTCCGCGACGAGGGCGACGAGTGCGTAGTCGTGGGCGTCGGCGCGCCGCGTCACGTTCCTGCCGAACCGCATCTCCTCGATGGCCGGTACGGCGTCCTGGAGGCGGTGGGTGTCCCGCTCGAGTTCCTGGAGTGCCGGTTCGTCGGGGGTGTGCGGCGGGCGGAGCCGGAGGAGGACGATGTGCCGGATCATGTGCCGTTCCCTCCGTCAGAACCGCTGGTCGGCGTACTGGGCTTCGGCCGTCGTCGTGAGGAGCCGCCACAAGGCCCGTACGTCCTCCGGTGTCGTACGGGCGTTTCCCACGGCGACGCGGATCACGTAGCCGTCTCTCAGCACCGAGTGGGAGACGAAGGCCCGGCCGCTCTCGTTGACGGCGGCGGCGACGGCCGCGTTGAGCTGGTCGCGCGCGTTTCCGGACAGCGGTTCGCCGTCCCGCTTCGGTGTGTAACGCAGGCAGACGAGAGGGTAGGGCGTCGTACCGACGACGGTCCAGTCCTCGTGCGCGGCGGCGCTCTCACGCAGGGCGTCGGCCATCTCGACGGAGCGTTCGAGGTGGGCGGTCAGTCCGTTGCGGCCGAAGGTGCGCAGGACCCACCAGGCTTTCAGCGCGCGAAATCCCCGCCCGAGTTGGGGGGACAGGTCCATGTAGTCGAATGCGGCGGGCCGTTCGGAAGTGAGGTAGTCGGGCACGAGGCGGAACGATTCCGCGAGGGCCCCCGCACGGCGGCAGAAGAGGGCGGTCGAGTCCAGGGGCACGAGGAGGGTCTTCTGCGGGTTCACCACCAGGGAGTCGCCGACCCGGACGTCCTCGACGCGGTCGCGCAGGCTCGGGCAGGCGCGGTAGAAGCCCCCGTAGGCGGCGTCGACGTGGAGCCAGACGCCGTGGCGTTCGGTGACGCGGGCGAGGGCCGCGAGGTCGTCGGCGGCGCCGGTGGAGGTCGTGCCCACGGTCGCGACGACGGCCACCGGCTTCGCTCCGGCGGCCAGGTCGCGCCGCAGAGCGGCGTCCAGCTCGTCGGGCCGCATGCGGTGGTGCGCGTCGGAGGGGACGCGTACGAGGTTGCGGGCGCCGAAACCGAGGGCGATCACGGCCTTCTCGATCGAGCTGTGGGCCTGGTCGCTCGCGTAGACGCGGAGCCGGCCCGCGGAGCCGAGGCCGTGCTCGCGGATCTCCGGGCCCAGCGCGGCGTCGCGTGCGGCGCCGAGGGCGAACAGGTTCGCCAGGGACGCCCCGCCGAGCAGCAGGCCGTCGGCATCGGTGTGGTACCCGGCGAGGTCGGCCAGCCAGCGCAGCACGACGGTCTCGACGGCGGAGCCGGCGGGGCTCGTCTTCCAGAGCATGGTGTTGACGTTGAGCGCCGCGGTGAGGGTCTCGGCCAGGACGCCCGGGAAGCTGGCGCAGGTGGGGAAGTAGCCGAAGAAGGACGGGTGATTCCACTGCACCAGGTTCGGCACGACCTTCTCGCGCGTCTCCGCGAGAATCTTCGTGAATTCCTCGCCCTCGTCCGGCATCGGGCCTTCGAACTCTTCGAGCAGCACCCGCGTGTCGTAAGGGCGACTGACGGGGACCTCTCGGATCCGCTCGAAATGCTCGCGTATCGCAGCCAGGACCTCGGCGCCGTGCTTTTCGAACTCAGCGGGTGACCAGTCCTGCACGGCGTCAGCCACGAGTGGAATCGGCGGACCGGTCGGCGAGCGCCTCCACGTCGACCGGGAGTTCCGTGAAGTAGATGATGTGGCGGGGCCGCGCGCAGTATCGCTCGTAGAACTCCGTGAGGAGTTCCTCTTCCTTCTTGATGAAGACCTCGTGCGCCTCCCGGGAGCGCCAGGTGTACATCATCCAGACTTCCGCCGGCCGGCTCTGCAACTGGTAGAAACGCCCGTGCTCGCACCATCCCGGATCGTCGTGGGCGTTGGGGCCCACGATGTCGTCCATCTCCTGCATCAGTTCGAGGGCCTGCCCGGCGAATTCGGGTTTCAACAGCCAGTTCTCGATGACCGTGACCATGCGGAACAACCATCCTCAGTCGATTGGGACAGC
The DNA here is from genome assembly GCF_042900905.1 of Streptomyces sp. NPDC012827. Lineage (NCBI taxonomy): Bacteria > Bacillati > Actinomycetota > Actinomycetes > Kitasatosporales > Streptomycetaceae > Streptomyces > Streptomyces sp. NPDC012827. The sequence continues at coordinate 306,504 of NZ_JBIBBY010000008.1, forward strand.
GAAGAGCGAAGCGAGATGCCGGGGCGGGAGCTGCGTGGGTTCCGCCCGTGGAGCCCGCTGCCGGGATATTTCGGCGTGGAGGGGGCGGCGGCTACCGTGTATTCAGTGACGGGTCGATCACGAAACGACATGCGATCATAAAGTTACAGTCCGAACACTGCTCCGAGCAAGAGTCTGTCAAACTCGACGAGGAGTCAGGCGCCTCTTTCGACAGGCGCCGGTGCGCCCATTTCGCGAAGTATCTGTAGACGTTTCGCCATCCGGGCGGGGCCGGGCGGGCCGTGCCCCGCCCGGCTCGTCCCGGCATGCGCCCCCGTATCACGCCGATGAACTCGACCACCGCAGGCGGAGCACCACTTCAGGCCGCGCCGAGGTGCCCTTGACGGACACATGGCGCCGTGGAATGGTCCCGCCGGGGAGGGCTACGACTGTGTCCACAGCTCATCGCAACGAAAGATTCCGTTTCTCGCCGGAGATCCTCGCCGAGGTCCGGGCCGTGTCGCGGCCGGACAACTGGCACGGGCCGCTCGAAGTGATCGAGCACTGGTTCTGGATCGCCGCCTGGTGCACGGCCTCGGTGCTCGCCTTCCACCACCTTCCGCCGGTGGCGGCCGTCCTGGTCTACATCGTCGCCGTCTTCTTCATCGGCGGCCGTCAGCGGGCCGTCGCCGGAGTGCTGCACATGGCCGTGCACCGCGCGTTCATGGCGCACCACCGCGCAGGCGACGTCATCGGGGCCCTCTTCGGCGGGTATCCGGTGCTCCAGAGCTTCACCGGCTACCGGGCCTCGCACCTCGGCGACCACCACGGCCGGCTCGGGGACCCCGAACTCGACCCCGACTACCGGCAGTACCGGGACAACGGGCTGTGCGGCGACGACCTCGGGCGGGCGTCCCTGCGCCGGTACCTGCGGTCGGTCGTGGGGCCCCGGGCCACCGTCTCGTATGTGCTCTACCTGCTGCGGCACCGGATCGTGACGAAGGACGAGCGCCTGGCGGAGCGGTGGACGCGGGTGGCGCTGCTGGCCGCGGTGGTGGCGTGGGCGGTCATCGGCGGCTGGTGGCCGTGGCTGCTCGCGCTGTGGTTCGTGCCGCTGGTCACGACGCAGGTCTGGATCGGGGCCGTGGCCGAACTCATGGAGCACTTCCCGCTGATCGAGACCGCGCCACGGGTGGACATCCACCTGACCTGGAACCGCGTGTACGGTCTCGTGTCCCGCTTCCTGCTCGGGGAGGCGGACGGCGAGGGCTTCCACCTGGTGCACCACCTCTTCCCGCGGACCCCGATGTGGCGGCTGCGCGAGGTGGACGCGATCCTGCGCCGCGATCCGGTGTACGCGGCGCTCCCCCGGCTCGACGGCGTGCTGGGCGGGATGCGGCAGATCTACGAGATGCTGCCCGCCGACGGCCCCGCCGGAGCCCCGGCACGCCCCGCGGCCGCCACCCCGGGAACCGCGGGTTCCGACGACGCAGGAGGCCACGCGCAGTGATTCCGCAGAGCTGCAAGATCGAGCAATTCTTCGGGCAGTGGGAGTCCTCCACCACGTACGTGGCCTGCGCCTCCGACGTCGACAGCTACCGCATGCGCGATCTGCTGGACCTCGCCGACCCCGAGGCCCTGGCCCTGTGGGAGGGGCTGGAGCTGGGCTACACGGACCCCGTCGGGCATCCGCTGCTGCGCGAGGCGATCGCCGGCCAGTACACGCGGACCGAGGCCGACCACGTCACCGTGTGCGGCGGCGGCGCCGTGGAGGCGCTGTTCCTCGTCACCAACGCCCTGCTGGGGCCCGGCGACCACGCCGTGGTCGTCTGGCCGGCGTTCGAGGGGCTGCACCGGGTGATCCCCGCCCTGGGCGCCGAATTCACCACGGTCCGGCTGGACGCCGACCACGGCTGGCGCCTGGATCTCGATGCGGTACGGGCCGCGTTCCGGCCCACCACCCGCGCGCTGTTCGTCAACTTCCCCCACAACCCGACCGGCGCGCTGCCGAGCCGCGCCGAGTTCGAGGCCCTGATCGCGCTGGCCGCGGAAGCCGGCGTCACCGTCGTCTCCGACGAGGTCTACCGCTACCTGGAGTTCGAGCCCGGCACCACCCTGCCCGCGGCCAGCGACCTCGGCGACCACACCGTCAGCATCGGCGTGCTGTCCAAGGCGTACGCGCTCGCGGGGCTGCGCGTCGGCTGGATGGCCACCCGGAACAAAGCGCTGACCCAGGCCGCGCGGGGCATCAAGGACTACACCACGGTCTGCGCCTCGGCGCCGTCGGAGATCCTGGCGCTCATCGCGCTGCGGGCGCGGGAGCGGCTGGTCGCCCGCAGTCTGCGGATCATCCTCGACAACCTGGCGCTCGCCGACGCGTTCGTCCGGCGGCACCCGGACGCGCTCGCCTGGGAGCCGCCCCGCGCCACCCCCATGGGCTTCCCGCAGCTTCTGCTGCCCGTCCCCGTGGAGGACTTCGTGCGGGACCTCGCCCTGGAGCAGAGCGTGCTGCTGCTCCCGGACAGCGTCTTCGACCTCGACGACCAGCGCTTCCGCATCGGCCTGGGCCGGACCGCGCTCCCCGACGCCCTGGAGCGGCTGGACGACCACCTGGCCCGGCGCTACCGGTCATAGCCCGGCACGGGCCATGTCGGAGGCGATGGCCTCCAGGACCTGCCGGCGGGCGCTGTTCACGAAGAAGTGCCCGCCGGGGAAGCCGCGCATGGTGACGGGCCCGGACACCACCTCGGCCCACCCTTCGCGCGCCTGGTCCGGGTCGAACGCCTCCTCGGTGCCGTAGTAGAGGCGGACCGGCCGGCCCAGCGGCCGGTCCGCCGGGTCGACGCGGTAGCTCGCCTTGGCCTGGAGGTCGGCGCGGAACGCCGGCAGCATCAGCTCCAGCAACTCCCTGTTCGCCGCCATCTCGCCCGGGACCGCGCTGTGCTCGCCGAGGGTGGCGAGCAGCGCGGCGTCGCCGAGGTCCCCCGGCGGGGCGGAGACGATCGTGCGGGGCGCGTCGCAGCCCGAGACGATGACGAGCGCCGGACCGCTCCCCCGGGCCTCCAGGCGCCGCGCGACCTCGAAGGCCAGCAGCCCCCCGAAGCTGTGGCCGAACAGCGTGGTCCGAGCGCCGAGATACGGCTCGATGGCCGCGAGGCACTCGTCGAGCAGGGTGGTGAAGTCGGTCCGGGGCGGCTCCGTGAAGCGGCTCTCCCGGCCGGCGAGCCGGGCCGCGACGACGTCGGTGTCCGGGACGCGCCCGGCCCAGTCCCGGTAGTGGCTCTCTCCTCCCCCGGCGAAGGGGAAGCAGATGAGACGGTTCAGGTGCCGGAGCGGGCGGCGGAAGGTGGTGAACATCAAGGGCCTTCTGCGGAGGGTGAGGGCGGCGGTCCGGTGCCCCTGCCGCACGGAAGGGGCACCGGACCGCTCTCGGGACGGCGTGACCGGTCGGCCGGTCGCCGTCAGGCGCTCGCCTCGGTGAACCGGTACGCCTCACGGATCCGGGCGAGCGCGCCGGGGCTGATCTCGGTGGGCTTGCCGCGGCCTATGTTCTCGGCCACGGCGGAGTTGAACGCGCCGACGGCTCCCTTGACCTGGTCGAGCGTCATGCCGCGGCGCATCAGGTAGAAGACGCTCCACAGCTCGAAACCGGTCTGCGGCAGCCAGTGCGGTTCGCGGACCGTCGCGAAGAGGTCGTCCACGATGCCGATCGCGGTCTTCGCGTCCATCGTGTGGTGCGACCAGGTGAACATGGAGCCCTGGATGCCCAGTTCGTCGCGCCTCTCCCAGACCGGGGTGATGGGGTCGGCGTACCAGAGCTGCGCCCGGAAGAAGTCGGGCCGGGCCTCCTCCAGCAGGCTCCGCGTCTCGGCCACGGTCTCCTCGGTCTCGCCGGGGAAGCCGACGATGAGGTTGGCGTGGGTGACGATGCCGTTCTTCTTCAGGGCGGGGATGGCCGCGAGGTAGTCGGCACGCCGCGCGGTCTTGTTCATCGCCTCCAGGATGCGGTCCGAGCCGGACTCGATACCGAGGAAGACGCCCTCGCACCCGGCCTCCGCCATGAGGTCGATGACCTCCTGGTCGCCGTGGTCGCTGCGGTAGAAGCAGTTCCAGCGGAAGCCGTACTGCTTGTCGATCATCATGCGCAGGAGCTTCTTGAAGCGGCCCTTGGGCACGTTGAACGTGTCGTCGAGGAAGGTGAGGTTGGTGACCTCGCCGGACTCCTTGATCCGGTCCAGTTCCGCCTCCACCTGCTGGGGCGAGAGGTACACGTACTTGCCGGCGCGGGCGGGGAAGCCGCAGAAGGCGCAGGAGTACGGGCACGACTTGGCGGTCCGCAGCGAGACGAAGCTGCCGAGCGAGGAGGAGAACGCGCCGTAGTCGACGGGGTTCGCGTCGAGGGGATTCGATTCGAGTTCGGTGGCGTTGAAGACGAACTCGTCGCCGTCGCGGTGGATGACGTTGGGCACGTTGCCCGGGCGCCGGCCGTCGCGCAGTTCCGACAGGACGCGGGCGAGGGTGAGTTCGCCTTCGTTGCTGTCCACGTAGATGTCCGCGCCGATCATGGTGAAGAGGGCGTTGAGGTCCTTCTTCTCCAGCTGCTTGCGGTAGTTCTGGACGAAGGGGCCGCCGACGACGATGGTCGTCTCGGGGCACTGTTCGCGGACGGTCCTGACGACTTCCATGACGGGTCCGGCGGTGACGTAGAGCGTGGTCGTGACGGCCACCGTGAGGGGTTTGTCCTCCAGTTTCCGCCTGAGGTCCTCCTTCTCCTGCTGGAAGAGGTTGACGTAGTCGAAGGAGAAGCCGTGCCGGCTCAGGAAGGAGCCGAGGTAGGAGACCGCCGGCCAGAGCATCTCGAAGTTGTGGTAGCGCCTCCGGTCCCCGTAGGAGTCGGGGACGTTCAGGCGGTTGAAGACGTCCAGCGCGCGCATGGGCGTCCCGTCCCACTGCACGTAGCTCAGGGCGAGGTCGCGGAAGGCCCCGGACTCGACGCCCATGCGCTCCACCATCTGGACGTCGCTGGGGAAGTGCCCTTCGTTGTGCCCGATGATCAGGCAGTCCACCATGGTCGTCTCCTTAGTCCGCTGGTCGGTCGTCCCGAGTCGGTGCGATGGCGTGGTTCCAGGCGAGGCCGCTGTCGAGGACGTCGAGAACGGCCCGGTACCGCTCCCGCAGCCGCTCGGTCGACGGGGCGTCGATCCAGACGTCGCAGATCCGCCCCAGCGACCCGCTCCGCCAGTCGACGGGCCGGCCGCGCCTGGCGAGGACGTCCACCCCGAACACGCCCGGCAGGGCCCGCAGGCGCGCGGCGGGGGGCGTCGCCGCCAGCTCGGTGGCCTCCATGGGCGCCTGGACGTAGACGAGCATCGCCACCCGGCTCGGCGTGCCGAAGCCGGCCGGCAGCGGGGCGCCCAGGGCGAGGTCGACGGCGAGGCTGACCGGGTCGAGTCCGAGGGCGCGCGGGATCAGCCGGGACATGGTGCCGCCCAGGCGCCCGTTCACCTCGATGACCTGCGGGCCGTCGGGGGACATCTTGATCTCGGTGTGCACGAGGCCGGTGGTGATGCCGAGGGCGGCGATGGCCCGTTCGGCCAGGTCGGTGATGGCCGCCGCGGTCTTCTCCTCCGGGGGCACCGGGAAGACGAGGCCGCCCTCCCGGAACGGCGCCACCAGCGGCAGCCGCCCGCTCACCCCGAGGTGCCCGACCGCGCCCCCGGACACGGCGGACTCGACGGACACGTAGTCGGCGAGCCAGTCGGTGCCGTAGAGGTCGGCGCCCGGGATGTACGCCTCGCAGACGTAGGTCCGGCCGGTCGGCAGCTCGCGGAGCCGGGCGGGCAGGTCGCCCGCCGACGCCACGTACACCGTGTCCCGGCTGGCCACGCCCTCCTCCGGCTTGACGATCGCCGGGAAGGGGAATCCCGGCGGCAGGGTCACCGCCGCCGGATCGTCGAGCCGGAACGCGGCCGTGGGGACGTGGCCGACTCCGGCGGCGTTCAGCCGCTCGCGCTGCCGCAGCTTGCTGGTGAGCAGCCCGCAGGTCTCCTCGCCGTGGTGCGGGAGGCCGAAGGCGTCGGCGACGGCCGCGCCGATCCGCAGGGTCGGCTCGGCGAAGGTCACCACGCCGCGCGGGCCCAGCGGCGCGAGCGCGTCGATCACCCGTGCGGTGTCCCCGTCGTGCACCACCACCGGCGCCAGTTCCTCCAGCAGGGGGACGAGCGGGGTGGCCTGGGGGTCGTGGGCGTCCACGAGGAACACGAGGTCGGTCCGCCCCTCGCACGCCTCCGCTATCTGCACGGGGCTCGCGGGGCCGACGGTGTACGGCACTACGAGCATCGCTCCCCCTCCGTGCCGGCCGGCGCTTCCGGGGCCCCGCCGTGCCACGACCGCCAGAGCCGCGCGTAGGAGCCTTCGTTCGCGATCAGCTCGGCATGGGAGCCGAGCTCCACGACGCGGCCGTCGTCGATGACGGCGATGCGGTCGGCGTCGTACGCGGTGTGCAGGCGGTGCGCGATGGTGATCACGGTCCGGCCCTCCAGGAGGGCGTTCAGGGAGCGTTCCAGGTCGCGGGCCGAGGTGGGGTCGAGCAGGGAGGTCGCCTCGTCGAGGACGAGGACCTTCGGGTCGGCGACGACGAGGCGGGCGATGGCGAGCTGCTGGGACTGCGCCGGGGTGAGGCCGGTGCCGCCGGAGCCGATGACGGTGTCCAGTCCGTCCGGGAGCGCCTGGACCCACTCCTGCGCCTCGACCGCCTTCAGCGCCGCCCAGATCACCTCGTCCCCGGCGGTGTCCCCGTCCCTGACCGCGAGGGCCAGGTTCTCGCGGAGGGTGCCGCCGAGCACGTACTGCTCGTGGCTGACCAGCGCCACCTCGCTGCGCAGCTGCTCCAGCGGCAGCTCGACGAGGGGGGCGCCGCCGAGCCGGACGGAGCCCGTGGTGGGGCCGTGGATGCCGGCCATGAGACGGCCCAGGGTGGACTTTCCCGCGCCGGACGGTCCGACGATGGCGAGGCGTTCACCCGTGCGGACGGTGAGGTCGATGCCGTGCAGGACCTCGGGGCCTTCGCCGTCTCCGTAGCCGAAGGTGACCTTCTCGAGGACGAGGCCCTGGTCGGCGTCCACGGTGTGCTCGCGGACCCGGCGGTCCGGCGGGACCTCCGTCACACCGAGCAGCCGCTGGAGCGAGGTCGTGGCGGTCTGCATCTCGGTGAGCCAGTCCCGCGCCTGCGAGATGGGCTCCGACATCTGCTGGGTGTACAGCACGACGGCGGTGACGGCCGCGAGGCTCGCCCAGCCCTCGGTGTAGAAGTAGCCGCCGATCAGCAGGGCGGCGATCATCGGCAGCCGGTAGCCCATCTCGGCGGTCGGCAGGAAGACCGTCCGCAGCCGGAGGGTGCCGATGTCGGCGGCGTACGTGGCCCCCACCGAGGCGTCTCCGGCGGCGACGCGACGCCGGGCGAGGCCCAGGGCCTCGATGGTCGCCGCGCCGTCCGTGGAGGCGGCCAGTTCCTCGGTCATGCCGGCCGCGGCGGTCTTGTACGCGCGGTAGGCCTCGGTCGACCGGCTCAGGTACCAGCGGGTGACCAGGACGACCGGCGGCACGGCGACCAGGATGACGACGGTCAGCGCGGGCGAGACGGCGAGCATGCCGACGATGCTGAGGAGGAAGGTGAAGGCGGCCGTCAGGATCGCCGGGAGCGCGTACTGGGCGGTGCGCTGCATCTCGTCGACGCCGCGGGACGCCCGGGAGATGAGATCGCCGGCTCCGGCGTTCTCGGCCGTGGACAGCGGCAGTTTGAGGACCCGTTCGATGAACGTCTCGCGCATCTCGGCGAGGACGGCCTGGCTGAGGCGGCCGCCGAACACCGTGGCGCCGCGGATGAGCCACGACTGGAGCAGCACGAAGAACAGCAGGACGGCGACGACCCGGGTGACGTGTCCGGTGGTGGTGCCGCCGGACACGTCCTGGACGAGTTCGCCGAGGAGCCGGGGGCCGACGAGTCCCGCGGCCGCCGCGGCGGCGTTCAGTCCCAGCGCGCCCAGCAGCAGTCTCGGGTGGCGGCGCATGGTCTGCCAGCCGTACCGGCGGGCGGCGGCGGGGTCGGAGACGGGGAGGATCTTGGGGGGCACGGGGATCACGCCTCTCCGCGGTTCACGACGGCCGCATAGGCGGGGGACTCGGCGAGCAGCTCGCGGTGGCTGCCGGCGGCGGTGACGACGCCGTCCTCCACCACGCAGACCGAGTCGGCCTGGGCGAGCATCAGGGCGCTGGAGGTGAAGACCACCGTGGAGCGGTTCTCGCGGTGGCGGACGAGGCGTTCTCCGATGCGGGCCTCGGTGAGCGCGTCGACGGCGCTCGTCGGGTCGATCAGGATGAGGGTCTCGGGGTCGGCGGCCAGGGCCCGGGCCAGCCGGAGCCGCTGCTGCTGGCCGGTGGAGAGGTTCTTCGCCCCGTGCTGGAGCACGGTGTCCAGGCCGCCGTCCAGGCCCCGGACGATGTCCTCGGCGCCGGCCGCGTGGAGCGCCCGTTCCAGTTCGTCCCGGTCGATCTCCCGCCCGGCGGGGGCGAGTTCGGTGCTGAGCGGGCCGCCGAAGAGCGCGTCCTCGTTGCGTACGAGGACGACGCGGCGCCGCAGCCAGGGCAGCGGCAGCTCCGCCAGCGGTACGCCGCCGAGGGTCGGGGCTCCGGAGTCGGCGAACCGCGCGAGGCGGAGGGCGAGGCGCGCGGATTCGGCGGGGTCGGAGCAGACCACGCCGAGCACGCCCTCGCGGGGCACGGACAGCCGGGACGCGCCGTCGGCGAGCTGTGCCGCGGGCACCGCGGCGGCGGGTGGCACGCCGGCCGCCAGGTCGTCGCCGTCACCGTCGGCGGGCGGTGCGGCCGGGCCGAACTCGGGCTCCAGGCGGAGGAAGTCCGCGACCCGCCCGGAGGCGACGTAGGCGTTGGTCGTGGCGCTCGCCGCCGCGGCGATGATGGACAGGGGCAGGGTGAGGAAGGTGGCGTAGCCGTAGAAGGCGATCATGTCGCCGACGGAGATCTCCTGCTTGATCGCGAGGGTGGCCGCGAGCCAGGTCACGCCGACGGCGAAGACGCCGGGCGCGAGGACCTGCATGGCGTCGAACAGCGACTGGACGCGGGCCACGTGGACGCCCGCCTCGCGGAGGTTCTGGGACTGCTTCCGGTAGCGCCGCTCGAACGCCTTCTCGCCGCCGATGCCCCGGAGCACCCGCAGGCCTGCGGCGATGTCGACGGCGATGGAGGTGAGCTGCGACTGGAGGGTGCGGAAGCTGGACTGGCGCTGTTGCAGGCGTTTCGTCAGGAGGGCGGTGACGCCCATCAGGACGGGGGTGCCGATGAGGACGGTGAGGCCGAGCGGAACGGACGCGCTGAACATGAGCACGCCCACCACGATGATGGCGCCGGCCGCGCCCATGGTGACCGGGAGGTGCTGGAAGACTCCGCCGATCGAGCCGATGTCGGCGCTGCCGATGGTGACGACCTCGCCGTTGCGGACCACCTTCGGCAGGGTCGCCCCGAGCTTGGTCACGTGCCGGGTGACCACCTGGACCGTGCGGAACTCGGAGGCGTAGAGGTTGGCCATGGCGCTGCGGTGCCGTCCGATGCCCGAGGTCACGGTGAGGACGGTGAGCAGCAGCGCCAGGAGGCTCCAGCGGAGCAGGGCGTCGCTGTCCTTGGCGGCGATGCCCTCGCCGATGGCCCGGCCCAGCACGGCGGGCATCAGGGCGAGCGAGACCAGCCAGAGCACGCCCCAGACGGTGCCCAGGGCGACCGGCTGCCATTGTCGCCGGGCGAGCCACAGCAGGTAGCGGGCGGCCGAGCGGTGGTCGGGGACGCCGGGGTCGGGGACGGGGAATTTTTTCACGTCACTGTTCTTTCCGCAGGGTGCCTCGGTTCCGGACGGGTTCGTCCGGTCGCGTCAGGCCCCAGTCGAGCCAGGTGCCGAATTCGTCGAGAAGGTGCCGTACGGTCGTCCCGGACAGCACCGCGGTGTCGTACTCCCAGTAGGTGTGGAGCTGTTCGCCCACGCGCTTCACGTCGATGATCAGGTCGAGCTTCGCCTCCTGGCGGGGCATCAGGACGCGTCGGGCGGGGACGCCCCCGAAGTCGAGAGTGGTTCCGCCGTCGTTGTGGAGCGTGAGCATGATCTCGTACAACGAGCGTGTGCCGTCGGCGTGTTCGGCGGCGCGGGCGTTCATCACCTCTTCGACGTGGAACTCCGTGCGTCCGAGGGCGTCGGCGAAGCGGGCGTGGCTGTCCTGGAGGAGGGTGCCGAACGAGGCGTCGCCGTCGCCGGTGTCCGTCCGGAGCGGGAGCGTCTCCATGAAGAGTCCGATGGTGTCCCGGTAGGTGGCGTCGGCCCGGTTGGTGACCGGCACGCCGATGACCGTCTCGCGCCTGCGGCTCACGGTGGACAGGGCGAGGGCCAGGGCGGTGTGCACGGCGTTGAAGCGGGTGACGCCGCGGCGCCGGCAGGTGTCGTCGAGGCGGTCGAGGGTGTCCTTGCCGAGGGGGAACTCCAGGACGCCGGCCGGCTCGCCCGGGGCGGCCGGGCGGTCGGTCCTGGGCAGGCCGTGGGTGGCCGGGGCGCCCTTGAGCGTCTCGATCCACCAGCGGGTGTGGGCCCGGACGGTGTCGGCGTCGCCGGCGGCTCCGGCGGCGTACTGCTGGAAGGGCACCGCGCGGCCGGGTGACGGCGTCCGGCCGGCCGCGATCTCCGCGTACAGGCGGGTCAGGTCCTCCAGGAGGATCTTCTCGGACCAGTCGTCGAAGACGATGTGGTGCACGATGATCTGGAGGTCGACGGTGCCGTCCCGCACGTCGTGGACGAACGCTTTGCACAGCGGGTCGTGGAAGAGGTTCACGGCGCTGTCGCGGCGGGCCAGGATCCGCTGCCTCGACTCGTCGCCGTCGGCGCAGGGGACGATCACGACGCGGTCCCGGGCGGGGGTGGCGTCGCCGGGGGTGAGGACGGGAAGTCCGGCGCGCAGGGACACCCGGGACGTGAGGATCGGGTGCCGTTCCATGACCGCCAGCAGCGCGTCCCTGAGGTGGCCGGGGTCGACGCCCCGGTCGATGTGGAAGCACAGGGAGACGGCGTGGTCGGTGCCGGAGCCCAGTTTCTCCATGAAGTAGAACCGGCGCTGGGCGGCGGTGAGGGGGACCTCGCCGGGGGCGGCGCTCGGTGCGGGCGGCTCGGGCGCGTCGTGGGGGGCCGGGGCCGCCGCCGGGTCGGTGGCGAGGAGCGCGCACTGTTCGCCGAGGGTGGCGTGCCGGTAGAGCACGTCGAGGCCGATGTCGGTGTCGAACTCCTCGTTCATCCGCATCAGCAGCAGCGTCACCAGCAGCGAGTTGCCGCCGAGCGAGAAGAACGAGGCGTCGGTGGGCAGGTCGCCGGTGACGTCGAGGACCTTCCGCCAGATCGCCGTGAGCCGGGCCAGGGTCTCGTCGGCCGGTTCCGCGGTGTCGTCGCGCGGGGCGGGGGGCTCGCAGCCGGGGGCGGTGAGCCGGGCGAGGTCGACCTTTCCGTGGGCGGTCAGCGGCAGCTCGGGGAGCAGGGTGAGGGTGTCGGGCACCATGTACCGGGGCAGCAGCTGCCGGACGGCGTTGCGGAGTTCGGTCTCGTTCCCCCAGGTGCGGGAGTCCGGCGCCGCCGGCACGACGTAGGCGGAGAGCCGTGTGCCGTCCTCGGAGATCGCGCAGGCGCAGTCGAGGACCCCGTCGATGCCGCCGATCACCGCCTCGATCTCGGCCAGGCTGACCCGGAATCCACGGATCTTGATGTGGCCGTCGCCGCGCCCGTGGTAGCGGAACGTCTCGCCGACGAGCGATGCCTGGTCGCCGGTGTGGTAGCCGATCGCGCCGCCGGCCGCGGGCACGGGCCGGAAGACGGCGGCGGTCTGTTCGGCGTCCAGGTAGCCGCGGGCCAGCGCGGCGCCCATGATGACGAGTTCGCCGCGCTGGTACGGGACGCACAGCATGTCCCGGTGCGCCACGGCGATCGTCGTGTTGCAGATCGGGGTGCCGATGGGGACGGAGCCGGTGCGGACGTCCGGCTCGGTGATCTCCCGGACGACGCAGCCGACGGTGGCCTCGGTGGGGCCGTACTCGTTGAAGAACCGGCTCCGCCCGAACGCCCGGTACCAGGGCGCCGCGACGGCGGCCTTGAGGTCCTCGCCGCCGATGACGAAGACGTGCCGGGCGTCCGACGGCTGCCGGGTGACCCCGAGGTTCGACAGGGCCACGAGGTGGGAGGGCGTCAGTTTGAGGAGCAGCCGCTCGCCCTGGTCCTCGGTGAGCAGGTCGCGCAGTCCGCTGATCTCCCGGTCCGTCTCGACCACCCGTACGGTGAGGCCGGCGGCGAGGGCGAACAGGCTGGTGGTGACGGTGGCGTCGAACGAGTGGGGGCTGGACAGGACCGCGACCCGCGGGTCGCCTTCGAGGTAGGTGGCGGAGCAGTGCGCCAGGTAGTTCACCACCGATCCGTGGGTGACCGCGACGCCTTTGGGCTTCCCTGTGGAGCCGGAGGTGAAGATGACGTAGCACAGGTCGTCGTGCCGCAGTTCGGGCCGGGCGGCGGGAGCGCCGCTGCCGGCCCGCGGGATGTCCCGCCGGCGGAGCACCGTGACGTCGCGCGGGAGCTCCGGGACGTCGTCGTCCTCGACGACGGCGCAGACGACACGGTGCTCGCGCAGCAGGGCCGTCCGGTTCTTCCGCAGGTACTCCGAGTCCATGGGGACGTACGCGGCTCCCGCCTTGTTCACCGCGAGCGTCGTCAGCAGGAACTCGGCGGACCGCCGCAGGCACACGGCCACCAGGTCGCCCTCGCGTACCCCGTGGTCGCGCAGCAGGGCGGCCAGGGCGTCCGACCGTTCGTCCAGCGTGCGATAGTCGACGAAGTCGCCGGAGGCGCCGCGGACGGCGGGCCGCCGCGGCGCGGCGGCGGCCGAGCGGGCGAAGGCGTCGAGGTAGCTGGAGTCCGTCAGGGGGACGGTGGGGCCGCTCAGCAGGGCCAGGGACGCCTCGTCGCCGGCGCGGCCGGCGAAGTCGAGCCGGCCGAGCGGCACGTCCGGGTGGCCGACGGCGGTCTCGACGAAGGAGCCGAAGAACTCCGCCATCGCCTCCACGCGACGGGCCGAGAACAGGTGCTTCTTGTACTCCCAGTGGATCGTGAGGCGGTCGTCGATCACCTTGGAGTTGAACAGGAGGTCGAACTTGGAGTCGACCGCCGCCGCCTTGATCGGGCGTGCCTGGCAGTCGTGGAAGGGGAAGACGCTGCGCCCTTCCGGGTGGAGCGCGAGCACGATCTGGAGGATCGGGTTCATCCCGGCGACGCGCTCCGGGTTGATGTGCTCGACGAGGCGGTCGAAGGGCACGTGCCGGTGGGCGAACGCCTCCCGGTAGTAGGCCCATTCCGTCACGATCAGCGAGTCCAGCGTGCGCGTCCAGTCGATCCGGTGCCGGAACGGGACCGTGTTGACGTACATGCCCGTCGCCACGTTGTCGGCCTCGGTCTCCCGGCAGTCGTAGGGGGCGCCCACGACGAGGTCGTCCTCCCCGGACAGGAACGAGAAGAAGACGCCGACGACGGCGTTCAGCACGACGAACATCGTGGTGCGGTGGCGCCGGGCGAGGGCGGCGAGCGCGGCGGTGGCCTCCACGGACAGCACCGAGCTGAAGGAGGCGCCGTCGTGGACGGACTGGGGCGCGCGGTCGCCGTCCAGCGGCAGATTGTGCCGCAGGGGCGCGCCGTCGAGCTGCCGTGCCCAGAAGTCCAGGCTCTCCCGGCCCGGCCACTCGGTCCGGGCGAGGTAGCGGAAGAAGGTGGCGCCGTCGTCGCGCCAGCGCGGCTCGCGGCCCTCCAGGGCCGCCTCGTAGCACTCCTGGAGGTCCTCGACGAGGATCGCCTCGGCGGCGCCGTCGGTGATGATGTGGTGGATGCACAGCATCAGGTAGTGGGTGTCGGGCGACGCCGCGACGAGCGCCGCCTCGACGAGCGGGCCGGTCGCGAGGTCGAAAGGCCGGTTGATCCGTTCGATGAGCAGCCGTTCGGCGCGTTCGGGGGTCAGGCCGGGGATCTCCAGGTACGACAGGGTGAGGTCGGCGGCGTCGCGCAGCCGGATGAAGACGCTGTCGCCTTCCTCCTCGAAGTGGCTCCTGAGCACCTGATGGTGGGCGACGACCTGCTGGAACGCCGTCCGCAGCGCGCTCACGGAGAGCGGGCCGGTGAGTTCGAGCAGCAGGGTCGTGTTGTAGAGGGTGGACGGTCCGGAGGACTTCGCGATCGTCCAGAAGCGCTGTTGCAGCGGTGAGATCGCCCGCTTCGCCAGGCCGAGGGGGTCGCCGGCCGCGCCCTCGGGGCCGGTCCGGTCGCGGCCGGCGGTCACGAGTGCGGCGAAGTCCTTCAGGCGCGGCCGGTCGAAGACGGACTTGGCGCGCAGTTCCAGACCGAAGGCGCGGTTGACGGCGTGGGCGTAGCGGGCGGCGAGGAGGGAGTGTCCGCCGACGGCGAAGAAGTCGCTCTCGCGGTCGATCCGCTCGCCGTTCGCGAGGAGGTCCCGGAGGATCCGGGCCAGGGCGGTCTCGGTGTCGCCCACGAGTTCCCCGAGGCCGCCGGCCGCCTCCTGGCGGGCCGCCAGTGCGCGCAGCGCCTGGCGGTCGAGCTTTCCGGTCCTGCCGAGGGGGAAGGCCGGCACCAGGACGAGCCGGTCGGGGCGCAGGTGCGGCGGAAGCAGGGTGGCGGCGGTCTCGGCGACCCGGTCCAGCAGGGTGCCCGCGGGCCGCCCGGCCGTCGGCGTGGTGCTGAGGGGCCGGGTGCGGTCGGCGTGGGAGTCGCCGAGGGCCGTACTGTCGGCGTACCGGGCGTGGTCGGACCGGAAGACGACGACGTCGAGACGGCTGACGTAGCCGTGCTCGTCACGGGCGTAGTGGGCGCTGGTGCGCAGTCCGTGGGCGTCGGCGGCGCGCCGCAGCCGGGCGAGGGCGTCCTGCGGAGGGTGCGGCGCGGCCGGGCGTGGTGCGGCCGGACCGGCGGTCACGTTCGCCCGTGCGGCCCGCAGGGCGTCACAGTGTGCGGCGGTACGCGGGTGGGGGACGCCCCGGACGACGGCGGTGCCGGTCTCGCCGGCGGCGAGGGAGCGCCAGAGGTCGTCGGTCACGGCGAGGTCCCCGTCCCGCACCTCGACCGGGCCACCGGAGCCGATGTGGTGCAGCCGGTCGGGGTCCTTGCTCAGGATGACGTCGTACCGGAAGTCGAACAGCTCGTTCGCGACCGGGCCGGTGCGCGGGAGGACGCTGACGCCGGTCACGTCGTCGCGCCGGGCGGCGAACCGCGTCCAGTACGTGTCGGAGATGAGGAGCTCGGTGACCTGCGCGGACTGCGCGTCCGCCAGCTGGAGCCGTTCCAGGTCCGACCGTGTCTCGCCGTCCGGGGTCCGGGCGTCCACGAGGGAGAGACTGAGTTCGTCGAGCAGGTCGTGGTGGCGGACGTCGCCGACGAAGACGTGGCGGACGCAGTCGAGGGCGAGGACCTTGTCCAGCACCTCTTCCAGGTAGTCCAGGCCGGGGAAGTACTGCACCACCGAGTTGATGACGACGGTGTCGACGCCCGCCTCGCGGATGCGGGCCGCGTGGCGGTCGATGTCGATCGCGTCGCAGGTGAAGAACGACAGGGGCCCGGTGCTGATCCGCGCGGCGTTCCGTTCGTTCATGGCGATGATCTGCGAGGAGAAGTCGCAGGCCAGGTAGGAGTCCACGCGGCGGCTGAGCGGGTAGGCGATGATGCCGAGTCCGCAGCCGATCTCCAGGACGCTCTTCGGCCGGACGGTGGCGATGCGGTCGAGGGTGCCGGCGAGCCAGGAGCGCATCTCCGCTTCCGGGATGGGCTCGCCGGTGTAGGAGCTGATCCAGCCGGAGGCGTTGAACTCGACGTTCCCGCTGACCCGTTCGGCGTACGCGAAGTCGTAGACCTCCCGCCACTGTTCGACCACGGCGTCGGCGTCCACCGGGGCCGGCGCGTCCTGGTGGGCGGGGCCGTCGGGTCCTGGACTGTCGGGTTCCGAGCCGTCGGGTCCCGGGCCGTCGGACTTCCGGACGAAGGCGACCACGCGCGGGGCGCCGTGGGCGTCCTCGTCGACGAGGACCTCGGCGCGTCCGACGCCGGGCGTCGACTCCAGGGCGGCCCGGATCTCGCCGAGTTCGACGCGATGGCCGCGGATCTTCACCTGCTCGTCCTGCCGGCCGAGGAAGACCACCTGGCCGTCGTTGCGCAGACGGACCCGGTCGCCGGTCCGGTAGCCGCGTCCGGTGTCCGTGGCGAAGAACGCGGACGGCCCGTCCTGGGATGCGCCGAGGTAGCCGGCGGCGACCTGCGGACCGCGGATCACCAGCTCGCCCGCCGCCCCGAAGGGCACCGGGGCGCCGTCGGGGGTCTCGATCGTGAACGTGACGCCGGGCAGGGGCCGCCCGATGGGGAGCGCCGCGGCGGCCGCCGGGTCGGTCACGTCGGCGACGAACACGCCGACCGTCGTCTCGGACGGCCCGTAGTGGTTGTGGACGGCGACCGACGGCGGGACGTCCCGCAGGGCGCGGACGACCGCCGGGGACGCCGCCTCTCCCCCGAGCACGAGGGTCCGTTTCGGCAGGAGGGCGGTGAGGGGGTGCGTGTCGAGGAGGGCGGCCAGGTGGCTGGGCGTGATCTTCAGGACGTCCGTGTCGTTCCGGCGCAGGAAGGCGCTCAGGGCGGCGCCGTCGAGGATGTCGTCCCGGGTGGCGACGTCGAGCCGGCCGCCGGTGGCGAGGGCTCCGAACAGGACCGTGTTGCCGAAGTCGGTGGCCACACTGGACTGCCAGCAGTACCGGTACCCGGGCCGCAGGTCCAGCCTGCCGGTGACGCCGCCGAGGTAGACGGCGAGGTTGCGGTAGGTGACCCGTACGCCCTTGGGCCGGCCGGTCGAGCCGGACGTGAACACGTGGTAGAGGTCGCAGTCCGGGGACAGCGGGCCCCGCGGGCCGGGACCGTCCGACGTGAGGGTCCGTACGTCGACGGCCTCCAGGCCACCGGCCGCGTCGAGCGGGCCGTGCCCGCCCGCCGTGAGGAGGCAGCGGGGTGCGGCGGCGGTGAGGACCGCGGCGCGGCGGGCCGCGGTGTCGTGCGGGTCGAGGGCGACGTACGTCCCGCCGGCGGCCATGATGCCGACGATCGTCTCGACCAGCTCGACGGACCGGTCCATGTCGAGCGCGAACACGGCCTGCGGACCGTACCGTTCGGTCAGGGCGCCGCCGATCTCCGTGGCGCGGCGCAGCAGTTCGCCGTAGGTGGTGCGCCGGTCGCCGTCGCTGACCGCCACCCGGTCGGGGTCGGCGGCGGCGGTCGCGGCGATCCGCGCGAGGACGTCGATCTCGTCGGCGGAGGCCGCCGGGACGAGGTCGGGGGCGTCGGTGACGGCGGCGTCCTGGGGGGTCCGCCGGGCGAGGGCGGTCCGCAGGTCCGCGACGGGGGTGTCGGCGTCGGCGGCGACGGTCCGGAGGATCTCCGTGAACCAGCCGGCCCACCGCTCGACGGTCGCCCGGTCGAAGAGGCCGGCGTCGTAGACCCACCGCAGTTCCCTGCCGCCGTCGCCGTCGTCGTGGACGAAGACCTCCAGGTCGTAGCGGCTGCGCTCCTGCACGTCCGGCAGCGCGTCGATCCGCGTGCCGGCCAGGGCCGGCCCGCCGGTGGCGACGTTCTGGAGGGCGAGGACGATCTGGAAGACGGGGGACGTGTCGTTGCGCCCGTCGGTGACGGCCGCGACGACCCGTTCGAACGGCACCTGCTGGAAGGCGTACCCGAACTCGATCTCGGCCTTCTTGGCGGCGAGGACGCCGGCGAAGGTGTCGTCGTCGTGGACCTCGCCGCGCACCGAGATCATGTTGACGAAGAAGCCGACGGTCTCCTGGATGCCGGGCAGTTCGCGGTTGGCGATGGGGCTGCCGATGACGGTCTCCGGCCGGCCGCTGACGATCGCCGCCAGGATCGCGAGGACGGCGTGCAGGCCGGCGAACTCGTGGGCGCCGGCGGCCACGCAGCGCTTGGTGAACGCCTCGTACGCGTCACCGTCGACGCGCCGCGTGTGGATGCCTGCGACCTGCCTGCGCGCGTCCGGGGCCCCGCCGTCGACCGGCAGGGCGTGGGTCAGGGGCGCGCCGTCCAGGCGGTCCCGCCAATGGTCCACCAGCGTGTCGAGGACGTCGCCGGTGAGGGTGCGGCGCTGCCACCGGGCGTACGCGGCGTACGGCGTCCCGGGGGTCCGGTGCGCGGCGTCCGGCGTGTCGTAGAAGCGGCTCAGCTGCCGCCACAGGACCGGCATCGACCAGCCGTCGCAGACGATGTGATGGAAGTTCAGGACGACGTAGCACTCGTCGCCGGGCGCGACGATCAGCCGGCACCGTACCGGGATCTCGGCGCTGAGATCGAACGGGTGCGCCGCCTCGGCGAGCTGGGCCGCCCGGGCCTTCTCCAGGGCCTCTTCGGGGGTCGCCGCCTCCTCGCGGTCGATGCGCAGCTCCGTGTCGAGGACGACCTGGCCGACCGTGTCGCCCGTCATCCGGTACACGGTGCGCAGGATCTCGTTCTCCCGGACCAGGCGCCGCAGGGCTCCGCCGAGCCGGTCGAGGTCGACGGCGCCCCGGACGCGGAACGCCTCGACGGAGTTGTACTCCTCGGAGCGCTCCGCGATGTCGTCGAGGACCCAGAGGCGCTCCTGCTGGTAGCTCAGCGGTGCCGGTCCGCCGGTGTCGGCGGCGTCCAGCTCGCCACCGGCCTGTGCCAGCAGGTGTGCGACGATCTCGGCCTTGTGCCGTCGTACGAAGGCGGCTTCCCCGTCGGAGAGTTCACCGGTGCCGACGGACTTGAGCGCGCCCTGCTCCAGGTAGAAGCGCACGCCGCGGCGACCCAGCTCCCGCACGAAGGACAGCGGGTCTCCGGCTGCCGCTGCTTCCCCCTGAGATACCACTGCGATCTCCTAACTCTCTGGTCATGCGGCGACGCTCGGCCGCGGTGGCGGCGGTCGCCGCATCCGTGGCGACGGGCGGTGAGGCTCGCGCGAGGGCAGCGTTGCGAGGACTCCGGTGCGTGGGTGGCGGGAGCCGGGACGGCCGGGTGCCGGACGGGCACGCCGGCGCGCGGGTTCCCCGCGGACCGGGGTGCCGGTGGCGAGCGGGCGTCCGGCTCCCGGCGTGGGCGGCGGTCAGGTCGTGGTCGGGGTGTCCCGGGCCGGGGACGTGCCCGCCGCGCCCGCCTCGTGCAGCAGGGGCCGATCGCGGTGGAGGAAGCCGACGATGGCGGGCACCGGGCTGACGATCCGCGGCTGTCCGTCGAGGCGGTCGCGGTGGCGGGAGGAGACGGCGGGCATCTGGGACCAGTGGGAACCCGGGCTGAGGTGGTGTTCCTGGTGGTATCCGTCGTTGAAGGTGAGGAGGTTGTAGAGGCGGCTGTAGTGGCTGACCGAGTCCGCCGCGCGGTCCTCCGGGTTGGCGCCGTAGTGCCGGTAGTAGTTCTGCACGTTGACCAGCGCCAGCGCCGCGAAGTACGCCGGCAGGTAGCACAGGAGCGTCCACTCCCACGACAGCGTCGCGAACACGACCAGGGACAGGCAATGGGCGGCGCGGTCGGCCTGGATCTGCCGCAGCTCGCGCGTTCTTCGCGGTTCGCGGCGCGAGGCCAGCGACAGCAGCTGCTCCTCGTTCCGGCCGACGCTCCACAGGCGGGTCACCGCGGCCACGTCCTTCGCGCGGCCGGCGAACGAGTCGACGGCGCCGCCGAGGGCATAGGCCGCGAGCGGCTGGTGCTGCCCGTTCTTCCCCTTGCGGTAGGTGGACGACGTGTCCCGGGTGGCGCCGTCGGGGCCCGGGCGGTCGTTGTTGAAGCGGTGGTGGTTGCGGACGTGCGTCAGCTGGTACGCCTGGACGGACTGTCCGATGTTGACAGAATTGACGAGGGATATCACGGCGTTCAGCCGATTGCTCACGAACCACGGGACATGGGTGAACAAATGAGAGATGACGATGATGTTGTAGGTCATCATCGCGGTGAGCAGGGCTCCTCCGGCCACTCTGGCCGACAGCCCGTTCGTGTTCCAGGTGAGCGCCAGGCCGAGCGTCACGCCGAACTGTCCCAGGCTCAGTGCGACGAGGATCGAGTCCTTGGGGGTGTTCTTCCAGATCTTCACTGATTCCCCTCGTTGCGAATGGCCGCACCCCCGGTCACCGCCGTCGGATCGCAACGGGGGGTGGGGGTTCGGATCGTTCGTCCACGGTTTCCAGGTTCGGCACCCGTACGCATGCGGGTCGCGTTCGCCGAGGCGGGTCCCGACCCTAGACCTTGGTGATCGATACCTCAAGAACACGTCTGTCAACTTCTTCGGCGGCAGGCCCGAGTTGGATCGATGGCGAGTGAAAAGGGCAAGACGTGTGCGCTATTGACACGGCAACTTGACCTTGGTGAAGTACTGCACGTTGTGCGCCGGGCCGTGATCACCGAAGTCGTCCCGCACATGCGCATCGGAAGCCCGGCACAAAGGTGTCGAAACGACCGCTGTCCGTCTGGATGATCCGACCTGCCGAGGAAGGCAATCATGTTGGAGCCCGAGGACCTGTGCTTCGCCGTGCGGAATCATGAGGACCAGTACTCGCTCTGGCCCGCGAGCCGCGAAGTCCCGGCCGGCTGGGAAACCGTCTGCGGTCCGGCGCCGCGTTCCGTCTGTCTGGACCTGATCGCCGAGCGGTGGACGGACCTGCGGCCGGCGAGCCTGCGCACCTTCATGGACGCGGGCGCCTGAAAAGGCCCTGGAAGGCAGCGATTCCCCGATTTTCCTCCCGCCAGCCCCCCACAAATGGAGCGTCGCCATGCGTGAATCAGAGGTCTCGGCCGAGCCGGAGTGCCCCGTCAGCTCCTACAACGAGTGGGATCCGCTGGAGGAGGTGATCGTCGGCATCGTCGACGGGGCGCACTTCCCGCCGTGGCACGTCGCGGTCGGCGCCCCGCTGTCGCCCGAGCAGCGGGCCGTGTTCCGGGAGCGGGCCGGGCAGCCGTTCCCCGCCGACCAGGTCGCCGCCGCGCGCGACGAACTCGACCAGCTGGTCGACATCCTGGAGGGCCGGGGGGTCAAGGTCCGGCGGCCCGACGTGCGCGACCACAGCCGCGCCTACGGGGCGCCCGGCTGGTCGAGCACCGGCCTGTACGACGCGATGCCCCGGGACCTCCTGCTCGTCGTCGGACAGGACGTCATCGAGGCCCCGATGGCCTGGCGGTCGCGCGCGCACGCGACGTCGGCCTACCGGACGCTCCTCAAGGAGTACTTCCAGCAGGGTGCCCGCTGGACCTCCCCTCCGAAGCCCGAACTGCCCGACGAGCTGTACGTGGCCGACTGGACCGACCAGCCGGAGGGCGAACCGTTCCGCTCGGTGATCACCGAGTACGAGCCGACCTTCGACGCGGCCGACTTCATCCGCTGCGGCCGGGACATCTTCGCGCAGCGCAGCCACGTCACCAACGCCCTGGGCATCGAGTGGGTCCGCCGGCACCTCGGCGACGACTACCGGGTCCACGAGCTGCGGCTGGCCGACGACCATCCCATGCACATCGACGCCAGCCTGATGCCGCTGGCCGAGGGCAAGCTGCTGATCCATCCGGAGCGGGTGCCGGAGGTGCCCGACATCTTCAAGGACTGGGAGGTCCGGTCCGCGCCGGCGCCGGTGATCCCGGACGGGCATCCGCTGTACATGACCAGCAAGTGGATCAACATGAACGTGCTGATGATCGACGAGGAGACGATGATCGTCGAGGCGCAGGACGAACCGATGCGCCGGCTGGCCGAGGGCTGGGGGATGGAGGCCGTCCCCTGCCCGTTCCGCAACTTCAACAGCTTCGGCGGCTCCTTCCACTGCGCGACCACCGACATCCGCCGGCGCGGCAGCCTCCGCTCCTACTTCTGACGTCCCCCACCCGTACACCGGATTCGGAGCGAGGAGCCTGATGCCCGGTCCCTGTATTCATCACCTCTTCGAGGCCCAGGCCGCGCGCACCCCGGACGCGGTGGCGGCCGCCTGGGACGGCGGCACCTTCACGTACCGCGAACTGGACCGGCACGCCGACCGGTTCGCGCAGCGGCTGGCCGCCGAGGGCATCGGTCCCGAGCGCCTGGTCGGTGTCGTCATGGAGCCGTCACCGCGGCTGCTCGTCACGATGCTGGGCATCTGGAAGGCCGGCGGCGTGTACGTACCGGTCGATCCGTCGCTGCCGCGTGACGTCGCCGAGGCGATGCTCACCGAAGCGGGGGCGGTCCTGGTCGTCCGGGACGCGCGGCTCCCCGTGGCCCCCGGGGGCGTGCCCGTGTGGGAGGCGGACGGGATCGACCTGTCCGACCGTCCCGCGACCGCGCCGCGGCCGGCCCTGCACCCCTCCAACCTCGCGTACTGCGTGTTCACTTCCGGTTCCACCGGCAAACCCAAGCGGGTCGCCGTCCAGCACGACAGCTTCGTCAACCACGCGCGGTCGCTCCGGGCCGAGCTGCGCCTGGAGGCGACCGACCGACTCCTCCAGTCGACGGCGATCGCCTTCGACGCCGCCCTGGAGGAGATCTGGCCGGCGTGGGTGGCCGGCGGCACCGTCGTGATGCCCGGCAAACGCCAGTTCACCAGCGTCGAGTTCACCGATCTCGTCGAGCGGCTGGCCGTGACGATGGTGAGCCTGCCCAGCGCCTACTGGCACCAGTGGGTCGACGACCTGACCAGCGGTCTCGTCCGGCTTCCCGCCTGCCTGCGCGTCGTGTTCATCGGCGGCGACAAGATCCACGTGGAGAAGCTCGCCGCCTGGTACCGGGTCCCCGGCGCCGAGAAGATCGACTGGGTCTCCGACTACGGTCCCACCGAGACCTCCATCAGCGTGGCGCTCCACCGCCCGGACGGCGAGGTCACCGACCCCGGCCCCGACGCGTACGCGCTGGTCCCCATCGGGCGCGCCTTCGCGAGCGCCGCCCTCTACGTCCTCGACGACGGCCTGCGGCCGGTGCCGGACGACGAGCCGGGCGATCTGTGGGTCGGCGGGCCGCCCGTCTCGCGCGGCTACCACGCCAACCCGGTCGCCACCGCCGAACGGTACCTGCCCGACCCGCAGGGCCCGCCCGGCTCCCGCATGTACCGCACCGGCGACCGCGCCAGCCGCCGGCCGGACGGGACGCTGCTCTTCCTGGGCCGCTCGGACCGGCAGGTCAAGGTGCGCGGCCACCGGGTGGAGCCCGGCCAGGTGGAGAGCGCCGTCCTGCACTGCGCCGGCGTCAGGGACGCCGTCGTCATCGCGGTCGACGACCCGCCGTTCGGCTCCCGGCTCGTCGCGTACGTCGAGGCCGAGCCCGGCGTGCACGAGGCGGCGATCCGCGCCGACGCCGCCGGCCGGCTGCCCGAGGCCATGGTGCCCCAGACCTTCGTGCTCCTGGACCGCATTCCGCGTTCGCCGCTCAACGGCAAGGTGGCCCGCTCCCGGCTGCCCGCCACCGCACCCCCGCGCGCGGGGCGCCCCGCCCGCGCCGACGATCCGGCCGCGCCGGGGACGTCGACCCTCGAACGGGTCCTGGCCGGCCTCGCCGGAGACGTGCTCGACGGCCCGCCCGTCGGCCGCGACGAGAACTTCTTCGCCGCCGGTGGTGACTCCCTGCGCGGCCTGCGGCTGCTCAGCCAGGTCACCGAGGTGACGGGCGTGGCCCTCACCTTCGCCCAGCTGCGCGAGGCCCCGACGGTGGCGGGCCTCGCCGCCGTGGTGCGGCGGGAGCACGGGCGTACCGCGGCCGGTGCCGCCGTGGTGCCCACCGGCGGGCACGGCGACCGGCCCCCCGCCTCGCGCGGGCAGCGGGCCCTGTGGTTCGTGGACCAGGTGCACCGCGGCTCCCCCACGTACGCGATCCCGGTCTGCTACCGGATCGGCGGCCCGCTCGACCTCGACCGCCTCGACGCCGCACTGACCGGCGTCGTCGCCCGGCACGAGGCGCTGCGCACGGTGCTGGAGCACCGGGACGGCGGGCTCCGGCAGCGGATCCTGCCGCCGGGCCCGGTGCACACCGCGCTGACCGTCGCCGCCGACGCCGACGAGGCCGTCCGGCTCGCGCGGCGGGAGGCCGGCCGGCCGTTCGACCTGGCCACCGGACCGCTGCTGCGGTCGGCGTGCTTCCGGGTGGGCGCCGAGGAGCACCTGTGGCTCCTCGACGTGCATCACGCGGTCTTCGACGCCTGGTCGCTCGCCGTGTTCTGGCGGGAGTTCGGCGCCCTCTACTCCGGCCGGCCCCTGCCGGAGCCGGGCGTCCAGTACGCCGACTACACGGCCTGGCAGGAACTCTGGCTGCGCGGTCCGGAAGCGGAGCGGCAGCGGGCGTACTGGCGGGACCGGTTCGCCGGCGAGCTGCCGGCCCCCGATCCGTTCCCCGCACCGGCGTCCGGCGGACGGGCCGGCACCGACGGGTTCGCTCTGGAGCTGCCCCGTACCGCCGTGGACCCGGCGGCGGTGCGGGACGTCGCCGGCCGGTGCGGCACGACGGACTTCGCGGTGCTCCTGGCGGCCTTCTTCGCGACGCTGCGGCGGACGAGCGGCGTCGGGGAGACGGTGGTCGGCGTGCCGATGGCCTGCCGGAACCGGCCCGGCACGGAGGAACTGATCGGCTACCTCGTCAACACGGTGCCGCTGCGGATGCGCTTCACCGAGGGCATGACCTTCCGCGAGCTGATCGCCCGGACGGACGAGGCGCTGGCGGGGGCGCTGACCCACCAGGAGCTGCCGTTCTCCGAGCTGGTGGAAGGCCTGCGGCGGTCCGGCGGAGTCGGCGAGAACCCGCTGTTCCAGGCGATCTTCGCGCTGCAGTCCACCCCGCTGGACGGTTTCGGGGACATCGAGGGTCTCGACATCGCCGAACAGTTCGTCCACCCGGGGACCGCGAGGGTCGCGCTCACCTGGACGGTGCGGCAGGACGCCACCGGGTTCGCGGGCGAGATCGAGTACGCGTCCGACCGCTTCGACCGGGGCTCCGCGCGGCAGTGGCAGGACGTGCTGCTGGCCCTGCTCGCCGCAGGCCTGGCCGACCCGGACACGCCGGTGGACGGGATGCCGGTACGGCTCCCCTGAGAGCGTTCCGGGAGCGGTACGCCGACGGGCCGGCCGGTCCGCGACACCGCGAGGGCCGCCCGCCGCGCCGCGAGCGCGGCGGGCGGCTTTCCGGTGGTTCAGCCCTGCGAGCGGGTCTCCCGTACGCGTGCGGTGACGGCCGCCGCGAGGTCGGCCAGGACCGGGTGGCGCAGGACCAGCGCGGCGTCGACGCCGGTGGCGTGGGCCTGCCGCAGCCCTTCCGCGATCCGCCGGGCGGCGGCCGGTCCGCCGCCGGCCGCGTAGAAGTTGGCGTCGGGCGCCGCAGGCGCGCCGAGGTGCTGCTCCCACAGCTTCGCGACGGTGTCGAGGACCGCGCCCTCCTCTCCCGTCCCGTCGTCGTCCGGTGCGCGCAGGGCCCGGTGGTCGGTCTTGCCGCTGCTGGTCGTCGGGATCTCGGGCACCTGGTGGATGCGGGTGGGCACCATGTACGCGGGGAGGCGGCCGGACAGCCCACGACGCAGCGCGGGGGCGTCGCAGGGGGGATCGCTGACGTACGCGGCGAGGTGCGGGCCAAGGACGCGGTGGGTGTCGACGCGGACCGCGACGCGGCCGTGACCGACGAGGTCGGCGAGCGCGGTCTCGACCTCGTCCAGCTCGACCCGGTTGCCGCGGATCTTCACCTGCCGGTCCAGCCGTCCGGCGTGCACCAGCAGGCCGTCGGCGCGGCGCCGGACCAGGTCCCCGGTGGCGTACCGCGTCCCGCCGTCGGGGAAGCGCTCGGCGGTCAGGTCGGGGCGTCCGAAGTACCCCAGGGCGACACCGGGGCCCCCGATCACGAGCTCGCCGGCGACGAGTTCGCCGGCGTCCGGCCGGGTGTCGGACAGCGGCCGGATCTCCAGCTCCGCGTCGTTGACCGCGGTCCCGATGGGCAGGTCGGGCTCCGGGTCGTCGGGGTCCAGCGGCAGACAGGCGTGCGCGGTCGCGTAGATGGTGGTCTCGGTCGGCCCGTACAGGTTCCACACCTGCCGCAGGTGCGTGACGCGCGCGACGAGCGAGCGGCGCAGGCGCTCTCCGGCGAGCAACAGGACGGTGGAGGCCGGTACGTCCAGCCCGGCGTCGAGCAGGTGCCCCAGGACCGTGGGGGTGGTCTGTGTGAAGACCTGGCGGCCGGGGGCGTCGAGGAGTGGTCCCACCTGGTTGGCGAGGATCTGCACATCGGTGACGACGACCAGTTCGCCGCCGACGGACCAGGGGGCGAACATGTCGAACACGGAGATGTCGAAGGCGAAGGAGGACATCGCCACGAAGACGGAGTCCTCGCCCATGCCGATCAGCGAAGCCACCGAGGTCACCAGGCCGGCCGCGGAGGCCGATCGCACCTCGACGCCCTTGGGCGTCCCGGTGGAGCCGGAGGTGAACATGACGTAGGCCGCGCCCGGTTCCGGGCGGGGGCGCGGGGCGGCGGGAGCTTCGTCGCCGGGTCCGGCGGGGGTCAGCACGGCCCCCGTGGTCAGGTCGAGTCGCGGGACCTCGTCCGGTGTCTCCCGCGCCGTGTCGACCGCGAGCAGCAGCCGTACCCGCGCGTCCCGCAGGACGGCGGCCCGGCGCTCGGCGGGCCAGTCGGGGTCGACCGGTACGTAGGCGGCGCCGCTCCACAGAACGGCGAGGATCGCCACCGGACCGCCCGCCCGGCGCGCGGCCATGACACCCACCCGGTCGCCGGGGGCCACCCCGGCGGCGGCGATCCGGCCGGCCAGCGCGGAGGCCGCCCGTGCGACCTCCGCGTAGGTCCAGCATCCGTCCGCGTCCCGGACCGCGGCCCGGTCGGGCGCGCGGCGGGCGGACGCCAGGAAGAGCCGCGCGAGCCCGTCGGGCCGGTCGGGGGTCATGACGCCTCCGGATCCTGTCAGCGGTCGACCCCGGTCGCGGTGGGGGTTTGGGTGTCCGTCCCGGCCGCGCCGAGGGAATTCCAGTGCGCGGTGAAGTCGACGACGGTGGGGTGTTCCAGCACCGTGACGACGTCCGTCTCGATTCCCAGTTTCTGGTTGAGCCGGCCGACGAGTTCTATCAGCAGCAGGGAATGTCCGCCGAGATCGTAGAAGTTGGCGTCGACGTCCACTTCGGGTAGTGCGAGGACTTCCGCCCAGATTTCGGAGACTTGCTGTTCCCGCACAGGCATGGTTGGAGCCCTCCCCGCGTATCCCCACGACCGGAACTGCCAGTTAGGATGATCTCGACGAGCCTACGATCACCACTCCGTGCCGCGCAAGACGGTGTTCCGCAGCGGCAGTTGAGGGCGCGGAATTCCCACCGCGGACCTTCTTTCCCCGCTTGAGGTACATGTACACGACGTACTCGGATGGGTAGACTCCCGGCGTCCAGCGCGATGCCCGGTCGAGGTGGGGGACAGCAGAGTTGACGGAGACGGAGCAGCTGCTCGCCGCGATGTGGCAGAAGATTCTCGACGTCGACGAGGTGGACAGCGAGTCGAACTTCTTCGAATACGGCGGCAACAGCATGGACGCGTTCAGGATCGCCAACATGATCAAAGAGACCTTCGACGTCTATGTCCCGATGAAATCCATCATGACGCTGAGTACCTTGGGAGCGCTCGCGTCGGCGATCGACGCGGAACGGGAGGCGGCGAACCTGCCCGCACCGGACGGCACCGTCGTCACCGAGTGGTGACG
Organism: Streptomyces sp. NPDC012827; assembly: GCF_042900905.1. NCBI lineage: Bacteria > Bacillati > Actinomycetota > Actinomycetes > Kitasatosporales > Streptomycetaceae > Streptomyces > Streptomyces sp. NPDC012827. The sequence continues at coordinate 334,299 of NZ_JBIBBY010000008.1, forward strand.
ACGCGCGGGGACGCCGGCCCGCCGTCGTGACGACGGGCCCGGCGTCCGAGTTCCGGGCGTCCGGGTTCCGGGCCGCCCTAAGGGGTCGCCCTGGCCGGCTTTCCGGGCCGCTCGGTCACGGCCGGCAGCGACGACCGGTCGACCTTCCCGTTGGGCAGCAGCGGCAGCCGGTCCATGAGCACGCACCGCGCGGGGATCATGGCCCCGTGCAGGCGGTCCCGCGCGAACGCGTACAGGCGTGACACGAGCCCTTCCCCCGCCTCCGGCAGCGGGACGACGTACGCGACGAGGACCGACCTGCCGGCCGCCGCCGGCCGGACGGCGACCGCCGCCGCGCTGACGCCGGGGCAGGCGGCGAGGACCGCTTCGACCTCGGCCGTCTCCACGCGGACGCCGTGGAGCTTGAACTGCCCGTCGCCCCGGCCCAGATACTCCAGGTCTCCGCTCGGCAGCAGCCGGGCCAGGTCCCCCGTCCGGTACATCCGCGCACCCGGGGCTCCGCCGAGGTGGTCGGCGACGAAGCGCTCCGCGGTCAGGGCCGGTGCGCCGAAGTAGCCCCGGGCGAGCTGCGGTCCGGCGATGTACACCTCGCCGGCCTCCCCGGTCGGGGCGGGCCGCAGGCGGTCGTCGAGGAGGTGGATCGTCACGTTCCCGGCCGGTTTCCCGATGGGCACCGTGGCCGACACCACGTCGGCGTCCAGGGAGAACTCCATGGCCCCCACACCGCCCTCGGTCGGCCCGTACACGTTCACGACGCGCGCCCCGGTCTCCGCCCTGATCGACTCCGCCAGGGACCGGTGCAGGGCCTCGCCGCAGGACACGACGGTCCGCAGGGACGGCACCTCCCGCAGCACCCCGGACTCCAGGTATGCCTGGAGCAAGGTCGGCACCGCGAGCATCAGGCTGATGCCCCGCGCGGCGGCGTAGTCCCGGAACGCGGAGGTGAGGGTGCCGACCTCGGTCGGGACGACGACCAGCGTGGCCCCCGAGAGCAGCGCCACCGCCAGCTCCCACAGGGCCGCGTCGAAGCCGCTCGGCGCGCGCTGCGCGATCCGGTCCGCCGGACCGACCCGCAGGAACTCCGCCTCCCAGAGGAAGTGGTTCACGAGCGCCGCGTGCGGAAGGGCCACGCCCTTGGGCCGGCCCGTCGAGCCCGAGGTGTACAGGACGCACGCCAGCCGGCGTGCGTCGTCGGCCACGCCACCGGGGCCGGGGCCGGTGGGCCTGACGGGCGCCGGCGCTTCCGTGGCCTCGGTCTCGTCCAGCCGGACGGTCTCTCCGTCGAACGGAAGCAGTGTCGCGGTGTCCTTGCGGCAGATCATCCCGGCGGCGCCCGAGTCGCGCAGCGCCTGCGTCAGCCGGGCCAGCGGGTACTCCGGGTCGAGCGGCACGAACGCGCAGCCGGCGAGCATGACGCCGAGCACGGCGACGACGTAGTCGCAGGAGCGGGGCACCAGCACGCCGACCCGGGTCTCGGTCTCCATCCCCCTGGCGCGCAGCGCCGCCGCCACACCCTGGGCCCGCTGCACCAGCTCGGCGTAGGTGAGGCTCCCCTCGGGGTCCGTGACGGCGATCGCGTCAGGAGTCGTCTCCGCGTAGCGGCAGATGAGTCCGTCGAGGGTGTCGCCGACGTTCCGCGCCCGTTTCGGGCCGTGGAGCGGGGTGGACGCCGGCGGCCCGCCGGCACGGTCCTCACGGTCGGCGGCGCCCGCGGCGTCGGCAGCGGCGGCCCAGGGATCGCCGGCGCGGGAGCCCAGGCTCGACGGCCGCAGATCCGTCCAGTGCTCCGCCACGTACGCGAGGCACGCGTCCCGACCGGAAGGGCCGTGGACGGCACTCCAGCCCGCCGGCGCCGGCACGGACACCGGCCACAGCGAGTGCTGCCCCTCCACGTTCGACAGGACGGTGAAGGAGGCATCCGGATCGTCGAACGGGTTGGTTCTGTCGCGCACTTGAGCTCCTCAAGGTCGTCCGGAGACGCCGACGGTAGCGGAGTCACCACCGGCTCGTCAGCAGGTCCGGCAGGAGGCGAGCGCTCTCCGCCGCCGGACCCGGGTACCGGTGCGGGGCGGCGCGAGGAGGGTCACGTCGCGGGAGCGGCGGGGGGCCGTCGGAGCCGGGCGATCAGCATCAGGCCGGTCCATCGAAGAACCGGCCGTGCGATTCCGTGACGGTGCCCTGCCTCCCTCGGCCTCACCCGTCCGGACCCTGCTGGGGGTGCATCCCCCGCAGGCCCAGGCGTTTGAGTCTGCGCCGCCGGAGCCGCTCCGTGACGGCCGTGAGGCCGAAGATCACTCCCATGATGCGCGCTGCGTCGACCACGTGCTGTTCGGAGTGCACGGTGACCGCGGGGTTCAACCCGCCGGCCGTCGGCGCGGGTGGAGCCGGTGGGGCGAACGTGGCCGATGGAGGGACCTCTCCGATCCGATCAAGGGCCTGCTCGCGCTCGTCTGCGGTGCTGCGCTGCTGAGAAGTGAGGCGGGCCCATCCCGCCCTTGACCTTCTCAGCTATGGTTCTCCGTCTTTACGTGACACCGGGTCAACAAAGTGTTGCAGATCACTTCGCGAACGGGAACCCTCGTCGTCGATTTGCGGCGTTCATGGCATCTACGCCTTTTCCTTCTCCGGTACGTTCACAGGTGCATCACAGAAGGTGCATGAAAAACATAAGAGACCGGGGAACGATGACGATTCACATATCTGTGCCAAGTAGGCGCGGAAGACCGGGACCCGGGAGGAAAGTCCGCTTCGCAGCGAGCGGTCTCGCCTTGGCCATGGCCATCACTCTGCTGGACGGCACAAGTTCCGTCATGGCTCAGCCACAGCAGGCGCCCGCAGCCGAACCGGAGCAGAAGGCGGTGACGCAGGCGGCCGACGTCGCGTCGGCGCGTGTGGCGGCTCGACTGTCCGGGCGTCGGGTGGAGGCTCTGTCGGAACGGTCCGAGACCTCCACGACGTGGGCCAACAAGGACGGTTCGCTGACCACCGAGCTGTCCGCCGGGCCGATCCGCTTCAGGGACGCCGTCGCGGGTGACTGGCGCGATGTCGATGTCGAGCTGGCCGCTCAGACCGACGGTTCAGTCGCTGCCAAGGCACACCCGGAGGGGCTGACCCTCGCGGGCAAGAGCGGGGTACCCGCACGCTCGCTGCGTGCCGCGCAGTCCGCTCCCGCCACGGACCTGGTCACGCTTGGCCAGGGAGACGAGCAGATCACCCTCCAGTGGAGGGGCGGTCTGCCCGCGCCGAAGCTCGACGGGACCCGCGCGACCTATGTGAATGCGGTGCCCGGCGCCGACGTGATCGTGGAGGCGACGCGTACGGGCTTCGAGCAGTTCGTGGACATCAAGGAGAGGCCGGCCGAGGGCTACTCCTACACGCTGCCGCTCAGGGCCAAGGGCTTGAAGGTGGAGGAGCAGGCCGACGGCAGTGTGCTCTTCACGGACAAGAAGTCGAAGAAGACCGCGGTCATGCCCGCCCCGGTGATGTGGGACGCGACCGTCGACCCCGTGTCCGGCAAGCCTGCCCGCCAGGTCAGGGTCGGCATGAAGGTCGTCAAGGCCAAGGGCGGCGTGGACCTGGTCCTCACGCCCGACGCGACGTTCCTGGCCGATCCGGCCACGAAGTACCCGGTCACGGTCGACCCGTCGACCTCGGCCCTGTCGAACGTCTTCGACACGTACGTCCAGCAGGGCACCACGGTCGACTGGTCCACGGACGTCGAGCTCGACCTCGGCAACCCGGGTACCAAGAACGCCGACGGCACCTACCGCACGGCGCGTTCGTTCGTCTCCTGGAACACCGCGCCGATCGCGGACGCGCTGGTGACGGACGCCAAGCTGTCGCTGTGGAACTTCCACTCCGGCAACTACACCGGCACCTCCTGTCCCACGCAGCCCTGGGAGGTGTGGTCCACCGGCGCCGCGACGACCTCCTCGCGCTGGGCCGCGCCCAACCAGCCGGCGTGGATCGCGGAGAAGGCCACGTCCTCGGAGACGCGCGGCAACGCCTCGTGCAGCACGCAGCCGGACGGCTGGATCAACGCGAACGTCACGACGATGGTGCAGGAGTGGGCCTCGGCCAAGGCCGCCAAGTCCCACATGGGTCTGCGCGCCTCCGACGAGACTCTGACGGGGCAGTGGAAGCGGGTCAACTCCGCCAACGCAGCCACCAATCCGCCCAAGCTGGTCGTCACCTACAACTACCGGCCGCGCACGGGTACGAAGCAGGAGGCGGGCCCGCCTTTCTTCTCGTACTCCGGCTCGTACGTGGTCAACACGGTGACGCCGACCCTTCGGGACACCTTCGTCGACCCCAACGGTGACAAGGTCCAGGGCGCGTACCAGATCTTCGACTCCGTCACGAATGCACAGGTCGGTGCCGTACTGCGATCTGGATTCGTACCGTCGGGGCAGGCTGCCCCGGTGACCGTGCCGGCCGGGGTGCTGGCCAACGGAAAGACGTACAAGTTCCGCAGCAGCCCGTACGACGGCTCGCACTACAACCTGGGCTGGTCGGAGTGGAAGACCTTTACGGTCGACACCACCGCCCCCCCTGCGCCCGCCGGCATCACCTCGACCGACTACCCGACGGGGCAGTGGGTCAAGGGGGCCGGGCAGCCCGGCACCTTCACCGTCACCCCGAGCGGCACCGACCACAACTGGCTCGAGTGGTCGCTCGACGGCGTCACCTGGACCAAGGTCACCACGGGTGGCTCCACCGCCGCCAAGGCCCTCTCGGTCACTCCGCCACGCAATGGCTCGCACACCCTGCTGGTTCGCGCGGTGGACAAGGCCGACAACAAGTCCGACGTCGCCCAGTACAACTTCCAGGCCGGTCCGGGAGCTTTGGTCCAGCCTTGGGACGGTGACCGCACCGCCCGGCATCTGCAGCTCGTCGCGGAGGGGTCCGCGGCCCTGTACAGCCAGGTCTCCTTCTCCTGGCGACGCTCCGCGGCCGACCCGTGGGTGCCGATCCCGGCAGCCGACGTCACGGACAACGGTGACGCCATCGCCGGCTGGCCGGTGCCTCTGGTCGCCGGGCGCAACGCGCCGCTGACCTGGAACGCGGCCAGCACCGTCAATCCCGATGGAGCGGTCGAGATCAAGGCCGACTTCAGTGGTACCGGCAGCACCTCGGGCAGCAGCGAGCCCGTCGCCCTGGTGGTCGACCGCAACGCTGAGGGGGCGGCCAGCAACCAGGTCGGTCCCGGAGTGGCGAATCTTCTCACCGGTGACTTCTCCATCGTCGAGGAGGACACCGCGCGCTTCGGGCTGTCCGTCAACCGCACGGCGTCCTCCCGGACTCCCGACGCGGGTGGCAAGCAGGAGGGCCAGGCGGCCATCTTCGGTCCCCAGTGGGTCGCGGGCACCGTCGCGCAGCAGACGGAGACGGAGTACAGCCACATCCGCAAGGTGTCCGACACCGCCGTGGACCTGGTCCTGCAGGACAACAGCACCCTCCACTTCACGGCAAACGCGGCGCGGACCGGTTGGGTCTCCGAACCGGGTCTGGAGGACCTGACCCTCACCGGCTCGGTCACCGGCACCTTCTCGCTGTCCGACGGCGAGGGCGGTACGGCCAAGTTCGCCAAGGTCGCGCCGGCCGCGACGACCTGGCAGCTCACGAGTACCTCCCAGATCGGTCAGGCCGACTCCACGACGAGCCTGGTCTCCGAGTCCGTGGTCAGCGGCGGCAAGACGCTCGCGCGCCCCAAGCAGCTGATCGCCTCCTCCTCCGTCTCCGCCGCCACCTGCTCCGCCACTCCGGCCACCAAGGGCTGCCGGGTGATGGAGTACGTCTACGCCGGGGCCACCACGGCGACCGACACCGCTCCGGGCGACATCGCCGGCCAGGTCAAGGAGATCCGGCTCTGGTCGACCGCCCCGGGAGCTGCCGCAGCCACCTCGAAGGCCGTCCAGGCCTATCTGTACAACGGTGCCGGAAGGCTGACCCAGGCCTGGGACCCCCAGATCACCCCGTCGCTGAAGACCGAGTACGTCTACGATGCCGCGGGCCGCGTCACCGGCTTCACCGAGCCGGGTGAGTTCCCCTGGACCTTCACCTACGGCCACGCGGGCAACGACACGGCGTCCGGCGACGGCATGCTCCTCAAGGCTTCGCGGCCGGGTCTGAAGCCCGGTACGACGGACGTCGCTGAGGGCGTGGCAGCCACCTCCCTCGTCTATGACGTGCCGCTCTCCGGCACCAGTGCTCCGTACCAGATGAGCGCCTCCGAGGTGCGCAAGTGGGGCCAGCAGCGGGCACCGCTCTACGCGGCGGCCGTCTTCCCTGCGGATTCCGTACCGGCCTCGCACACGGGTGGTGACCTGGCCGCAGGCGCCTACACCCGGGGCACGGTCCACTATCTGGATGTCTCCGGACGGCAGACCAACACCGCGGCGCCCGGCGGTCACATCACCGCCACCGAGTACGACACCTTCGGCAATGTCGTCAGCGACCTGTCGGCGGGCAACCGGTCCCTGGCCCTGGGCCTGACCGCTGACGACCGCGCGGCCCAGGCCGAACTCGGCATCGCCGGGCTGCCCTCCGCGGAACGCGCCTCCCTGCTGTCCACCCGCACCACCTACAGCGCCGGCCAGCGCAAGACCGAACAGCTCGGCCCGCTCAGCCGGGTGGAACTCACCCGCAACCTGGTCTCGGGCAGCACCGTCGTCCTGTCCGCCGGCGCCCCGGTCGTCGCCCGGGCCCGCACGGTGAACGAGTACGACACGGGCCGTCCCACCGGCGACCCCTTCGCGCCTCAGGACCTGCTGACCCGCACCACGGTCGGCGCCCAGGTACGCGAGTACCCGGACCTGCTGGCGGACGCCGACGTCACGGACATGCGGTACGACTGGACCACCGGGTCCCCGACCCAGGTGATCCAGGATCCGGCGGGCCTGGCGATCACCACCACCACCGAGTACGACGCGCAGGGCCGGGTCTCCCGGCTGACCAGCCCCGGAGCCGGCAGCACGGACGCCGGAACCCAGGTCACCACGTACTGGTCCGCCGGCGGGACCGGAGCATGCTCAGGTCGCCCGGAATGGGACGGCATGGTCTGCTCGGTCGCCTCGGCCGGTCCGGTGGCGGGCGGCGGAACGAATCCCGCGCAGTTGCCCACCACCACCCTTGAATACGACTGGTGGGGCAACCCCGCCAAGACCACCGAGACGGCGGGCGGTGTCACCCGCACCACCACGCAGACCTTCGACGGCGCCGGGCGACCCGCCACCGTCACGATCACCGGAGGCCTCGGACAAGCGGTCCCCACAAGGACCACGGAGTACGACCCCGCCAACGGAGAGACCGTGCGGACCGTCTCCCCGACCGGCGGCACCATCACCCGGCAGTACGACAAGCTGGGCCGACAGGTGAGCTACACGGATTCCGACGGTGGCGTGACCACCAAGGAATACGACCTGCTCGGACGACCGACGAAGACGACGGACAACGTCCCTTCCACCACCGTCTACGGCTACGACACGGCCATCGAGCCGCGCGGCATGCTGACGAAGTCCACCGACTCCATCGCGGGCGCCTTCACCGCGGCCTACGACGCCGACGGTGCGGTGACCTCCGAGCAGCTTCCCGGCGGCTACACACTGCGGCAGGAGAAGGACCCGACGGGAGCCGTCGTCAGCCGCGCCTACACGCGCGACAGTGACGGCACCGTGCTGGCCGGCAGCACCGTCCTGGAGTCCGTGCACGGCCGGGTGACCTCGGCGACGGGCTGGTCGTACCAGGACTACAGCTACGACGCGGTAGGACGTCTCACCGGTGTCGACGACACCGTCGACTCGATCTGCACCCGACGCACCTACACCCTGGACAAGCGGTCCAACCGCACCGCGGCCACGACGGCCATCGCTGCTCCGGGCACCGCGTGCACCAGCACCGGCGCCACGTCGAAGACGACCGGCTACGACAGCGCCGACCGCATCGCCGGTGGCAGCCACGTCTACGACGCCTTCGGACGCACCACCTCCCTGCCGGGCACGACGATCGGCTACTACGCCAACGACCTCGTCCACCAGCAGACCGCGGGCAGCAAGCGGCAGACCTGGCAGCTCGACGCCAACCTGCGCTTCCGCTCGTGGAAGACGGAGAGCGAAAGCGGCGGCACCTGGACCCAGACCGCATCGAAGGTCAACCACTACGCCAACGACGAGGACAGCCCGCGGTGGGTGACCGAGGACACCGCGGCGGGCACGGTGACCCGCAATGTCGCCGCTGCCGGCGGTGGCCTGGGCGCCACGACCACCAAGACGGGTGGCACCGTCCTGCACCTGACCAACATCCACGGCGACGTGATGCTCCAGCTGCCGCTGGACGCGGGCAAGGCGCCGGTCGCTCTCGACAGTGACGAGAACGGCGCAGCGCGCGCGGGGCAGTCCTCCGCCCGCTACGGCTGGCTGGGCGGCAAGCAGCGCTCCAGTGAGACTCCGTCGGGCGTCACGCTCATGGGCGTACGCCTCTATGACCCGAACACCGGCCGCTTCCTCCAGTCGGACCCGGTCTTCGGCGGCAACTGCAACGCCTACGACTACGGCTGCGCCGACCCGGTGAACGCCGTCGACCTCGACGGCCGCTGCGGAGCCTGGGGCAACCCCTTCAAGAAGTGCGACAAGTGGCGCATCCTGATGTGGTCCCGAGGCAGCTGGAGCCACTGGCGGACCATCCGCGAGGGAAGCCGGACCAACGTCAGCAAGCACTACACGAAGTTCGGTCTGGAGCACATCAGGGACCGGCACGTCGGCAGGGGCAAGCCCAGCTCCTGGCGGAACAACGACAACATGGTGAATGACCTCAAGAAGGCGCTGGACAACGGCAAGTGGGCCTGGCAGTGGGGCACCGCCACTGCTGGCAAGTGGGACATCACCTACACTTACTCGAAGAGGAAGTGCATATGCAGCCGGACGAAGACCAAGTACACCGTCACGGTGTACTACCGGACCTTCGCGGCCCCCGACGGAAAGCCAGTCGGCGTGATGTCCGCCTTCATCAACCCCAGCCAGTGATACGAAGCAGCTGACCCCTGCCCCTCACACCGTGCCCCCGGACCCCACCACGGGTCCGGGGGCACGGCCCTGGGCGGGGCCTTTCGAAACCACGGCAGACAGAAGGAAAAAGAGCAGTGCGAGAAGACGACACGAACACCGACCTCGGCACCGTCGTGGCGGCCGTACGAGCCCGGCTGGAACCCACTCACCCAGCACGTGAGGCCTTGCGGTCCACGGCCGAGGCCATCGAGAATGCCGAGCCGGAACTGGCCTTGGACGACTTGTGTCACATCATCCGATTCTTCGGCGTCCGTATCACCGCGGAGGAATACGGGACCTTGCAGGCTGTAGCACAGCTGTTCTCGATGACCGACCTCCTCGAAGACGCACACCTCCTGCCCTTCGTCGGCCTTTGAGGAGCCACAGAGCACGCGGTCGCTGCTGAGTCCGTCCCTTCCTCCAGGAAAACTGCTGAACGCCCGGCGGTCAGGGAACGTGCGTGACCCGCTCGATCACTCGCGTCGAGCAGGACCCCGAGGCCCGTGGCCTCCCTCTCGCCCGTGACCTGGGCGTCCCCGTGGTGCTCGGCGACGTGACCGAGGACGGTGTCCTCGACGCGACCTGCATCTCGCCGGGCACCCCCAGCTGGAAGGACGCACCGTCGCCGAGGCGTTCCGTCCCGGTGCCTGGCACGTCCTGGCCCTCGACATCGCGGACCCCGCCGCGGCCTCGCCGAACTCCTCGGCCGGCAACCGCTCGCCCCCGGCACCGACCCGACCAGCCCGCGACCGTCGAACGCCGGCTGAGCCGCCATGGGGCGGCCTCGACGGTCTTGGCAGGGTGAGGATCACGGGCCCGTGACATCGCATGTCCCGCCAGGAGCGGCACGGGGCCCGGCCGACCGCCGTGCACAGCACCGGGCGGAAGGAACGAGAGATACGCTCGATCACGGGCGGGTTCAGCGGTGCGGCGTTCTACGGCAACCACCGGGGCCGCCGGCCCCGATGCCCGCCTGTTCACCGGACCTCGCGGCGGTCGCATCTCCACCGCCGTTCTGCGCGACGCCACTCACCGGGACGAGGTCGTCACCAAGCTCGGCCACGAACGCCTGCGCCGGCACGACCTCCGCGACACCGGACTCACCTGGTTCGCCGACGCCGGCGTCCCCGTGCACGTCCTCCGCAAGATTGCCGGCCACGGATCGCTCACCACCACGCAGCGATACCTGCACCCCGACGTCCGCCAGATCACCGCCGCAGGCGCCGCCCTCACCGCCCACCTGAGCGTGCTCCGCGTCCCCACGTTCGCCGCCGAGCCCGGTCGCCGTCGTCCGCCCGCGCCGGTCCCCAAGTGGTCCCCGAAAACGGTCAAGGGGCCGTCTCAGATTGCTCTGAAACGGCCCCTGACCTGCGACTCTTTCGAGTCGGGACGACAGGATTTGAACCTGCGACCCCTTGACCCCCAGTCAAGTGCGCTACCAAGCTGCGCCACGTCCCGGTGCCCGTCTTCGCCGGGTTTCCCCGGCGCGGCGTGCAAGAGAACATTACCTCACTCCGGGGGTGCGGTGACGCACGGGCTGTCACCGCGTCGGTGGTGGTGGAGGGGGTGGTGGGGAGAATGGGGGGATGAACGGGACACCGAGGGAGCACGGCAGGGATCGGGACGCGGAGGGGCGGGCGCGGAACGCGCGGCCGCGGGACGGGCTCGGGCGGCCTCTGCCGTACGGGGTGGAGGGGGTGCCGCGGCAGCCCGAGGGGGTGGTGCGGGGGCCGGCGGAGACGGTGCGGGAGGCGCAGCGGCTGCTGGACGCGGGGATGCCGTTCCACGCGCACGAGGTGTTCGAGGACGCCTGGAAGTCGGGCCCGGAGGAGGAACGGGAGCTGTGGCAGGGGCTGGCGCAGCTCGCGGTGGGGCTCACGCACGGGGCCCGGGGGAACGCGGCGGGCGGCGCGCGGCTGCTGCGGCGCGGCGCGGGCCGGATCGAGGCCGGGTGGCCTGACGCCGCGCCGTACGGGATCGATGTCGCCGGGCTGGCGGGCTGGGCCCGGGAGCTCGCGGCGCGGCTGGAGCGCCCGACCGTCGCGGGGCGGGCTCCGGTGCCGGACGCCGCGGCCGAGGCGCCCCGTCTGCTCGGCGAGCGGGGGGACGGGGCGGCCGGCTGACGGGGTCAGAGGCCCAGGAGGGCGACCTGGAGCGGGAGCGGGGGTTCTTCCGGGAGGACCGGGGGGTTCTCCCGGCGGCCCGTGTGGGTGGGGCGGACCGGGCGGAGGGAGCCGAGGCCGTCGGCGGCCCAGGGCGCGTTCGTCGGGGGCAGGGTCAGCGTGATGCGCCTGCCGTCGGCCAGGGTGGTTTCGAGCTTCGTCGGGTCGTTCGCGTGCATGGCACCTCGCTCGGTTCGTGCACCATCGATCTCCTGGTGTCAGGAGAGACGCCCGGGAGCCGGGTGGGGTTCCCCGCCGGGTGACACGGGCGTGACGTCCGCGACGACGCACGCCAGGTTGTCCGGCCCGCCGTGCGCGTGGGCGAGGGCGGTGAGTTCGTGGACGGTCTCCTCCGGGGTGCCGTGGGCGGCGAGGGCGCGGCGGATGTCGTCCGCGGGGACGACGGCGGAGAGGCCGTCGGTGCACAGGAGGTAGCGGTCGCCGGGACGCGCCTCGTGGACGGTGAGGTCCGGCGTGGCGGGACCGGTGCCGTCGAGGGCGCGCAGGAGCAGGGCGCGGTCGGGGTGGGTGGCCGCTTCGGCGGGGGTGAGTTCGCCGGAGTCGATCATGTCCTGGACGACGGTGTGGTCGCGGGTGAGGGCCAGCAGCGCGCCGTCACGGAGCCGGTAGGCGCGCGAGTCGCCGACGTGGGCGACGGCGAGCCGGGCGCCGGTCCAGGCGGCGACGGTCAGGGTGGTGCCGGAGTCCCCCCGGTGGGCGGCGATGTCCGCGCCGGCGGCTGCGACCGCGTCCTCCAGTGCGTTCAGGAGGTCGCCGGTGCGCTCGGGGAGGGGGCCCGCCAGGGCCTCGACGGCCGTGCGGGCGGCCTCCGCGCCGGCGGGTCCGTAGCCGTCGGCGACGGCGAGCAGCCGGGACCCGGCGACGGCGGCGTCCTGCTGGGCGGGGCGGGTCAGGCCGGGGTCGGTGTGGGCGGCGGCGGTGAGCGCGTACGGGTGGGTGGTCACGGTGCGGGGTCCTTCCAGAAGGTCCGTCAGGGAGGCGGCCAGGCTGCGCCGGGCGCCGGTCTCGGCCTCCGTGCGCGCCCAGTGGGCGCGGATGGCGCGGGCCGCCGCTTCGGGGTCGGTGGCGTACCGGTCGCAGACCTCGCGGGTGCGGTCCCGCGGCATGCCGAGGCGGCGCAGCCAGCCGACGAGCCGGGCCCGTTCGAGCTGGTCCTCGGTGTAGTAGCGATAGGCCGTGTACGGGTCGACGCGGGCGGGCCGGAGCAGGCCGAGTTCGTCGTAGCGGCGCAGCGCCCTGGCCGACAGCCGGGACGCCCGGGAGAACTCGCCGATCGTCATCATCCGGGCCGGCCGTCCTCGCTCCGCCGCACCCTGCTCGTACCGTTCCACCGGCGTGCCTCCTCCCTGTGCCGGACACGTCGTCCGGCACGGCCGATGCTGGACCTTCCCCGGGTGGGAAGGTCAACCGGTCCGGGCCGGCGGGCGGTGGGAGGGTCCCGGGACCGGTCAGCGGCGGTGCGCGGTCAGGGCCTGTGCGAGGACGGTGGTGTGGCTGCCGTCGGGGTCCTTGGTGGCGGTGAGGAGGGTGACGGTGCTCCGGGAGGCGAGCTCGCGGAGGCGTTCGAGGGCCTGGGCGGCTTCGGGGGCGGCCAGTTCGGCCTCGTAGCGGCGGCGGAACTCCTCGTACGTGCCCTCCGCACCGTGGTACCAGCGGCGGAGCTCGGTGGAGGGGGTGAGGGCCTTGGGCCATTCGTCGACGCGGGCGTCGGCCTTGGCGAGGCCGCGCGGCCAGAGCCGGTCGACGAGGACCCGGACGCCGTCGTCGGGCGAGGGGGCGTCGTAGACGCGGCGGACGCGGACGGCGGGGGTGTGACGGGCTGCCATGGCTCCAGCGTGCGGGAGCGCGGCGCGGCTCACCCCGCGACGCGCAGCGCCGGGAGGAGGACGGCGTCGACGAAGGTCCGCATGGCGGAGGCGTCGGTGAAACGGTCCTCGAAGAGGCGCTCGACGCGCAGCATGCCGAGGAAGCAGGGGGCGACGAAACCGGTCGCGGGGTTGTCGGCGTCGAGTTCGCCCCGCTCGACGGCGCGGGCGAGCATCGCGTCGAGGGCGGCGACCTCGGGTGCGATGACGGTGGCGCGGAGTGCGGCGCGCAGGTCGGGGTGCTGGATGTAGGCCTGGGCGACGGCTTCCATGAGTTCGGCGTCGCGGTCGCGGCGGGAGGCGGCGAGGCGGGCGGCCTCCCGCAGGTCACCGGCGAGGGTCCCGGTGTCGATGCCGGCGAAGACGGCGCAGCGCCGCTCGGCGAGGGCGGCGGTCACGAGCTGCGGCTTGGTGCCCCACTGCCGGTAGAGGGTGGCCTTGCCGCATTTGGTGCGGGCGGCGACGCCCTCCATGGTCACGGCGTCGTAGCCGCCCTCCCGCAGGAGGGTGATCACCGCGTCGTACAGCTCCGCCTCGCGCTCGGGCGTGATCTTGCTGCGACGGGCTGCGGCGGTCGCGGCCTGAGTGGACATCGATTCCTCCCGGGACAGCTCTGCCTGAAGCCTAAGCCCGGCCGAATCGAGACGCAAACGTATCGAGACGCTTGCGTCTCGATGAAATCGGATCTACGCTTCCCTCCGTTTGTTGCCTTTTTGGCTGATTCGGATACGAAAAAGGGGCCGCGCCGATGGCTACCGGGATACGCGGGATACGAGAACCACGTCCTGCAGGGCCGGGGGCGACGGCTACCCCCGGCCGGGAGGAAGGCGGGGCGGAACGCGAAGACCCCGACGAACCCGCGGCACTCGCCGCACCGGGGATCTCGCGCGGAGGGAAGGCCTCCGGGGGGCCGGCGCGCGGCGTCCGGCCGCCGCTCCTGCGCGAGCTGATCCTGGTCACCTCCCTCTTCCTCGTCTACAAGCTCGGCCGCCTCTTCGCCAACGGCCACGAGGCCCGCGCCTTCCGCAACGCCGACCGCGTCTGGGACGCCGAACGCGCGCTGCGCCTGCCGGGCGAAGGCGCCGTGCAGACCCTGCTCCTGCACGGCGAGCCGCTGGTCAAGGCCGCCAACACGTACTACGCGCTGGTGCACTTTCCGGCCACGCTCGCCTTCCTGGTCTGGCTCTACTGGCGCCGGCCCGCCCACTACCTGTGGTCCCGTCGCGTCCTCGCGCTGCTCACCGCCGCCGCGCTGGCCCTGCACCTGACGGTGCCGCTCGCCCCGCCGCGCCTGCTCGCCGCCACCGGTCTGGTCGACACGGCGCGGGTCTACGGACCGTCGGTGTACGGGGCCACGCCGGAGGCCGACTCGATGGCGAACCAGTTCGCCGCGATGCCGTCGCTGCACTTCGGCTGGGCGCTGATGGTCGCGATCGGCCTGATCGCCGCGACCCGTTCGCCGTGGCGCCTGCTGTGGCTGGCGCACCCGGCCCTCACGCTGCTGGTGATCGTCGGGACCGCCAACCACTACTGGCTCGACGCGCTGGCCGCCACCGCGCTCCTCGGCCTGGCCCTGGCCCTCGTCCGGGCGCCCGGGCGGCGTACGGCTCCCCCGCCCGGACCGCACGCCGAGACCCCGGCGGAGCGGGCCCCGGCGTCACGGACCGCCGCGCCCCGCCGCCAGGTCCCGTCGCCCCGCCCGGCCACGGGAGTGCTGCGATGAGCCCCGCCAACGGCACCGTGCTCGCGGTGCTCCTCTCCCTCGTCTCGGCCGCCGGGTACGCGCTCGCCGCCGTGGCGCAGTCCCGGCTCGCCGCCTCCGCCGACGCCGGGCGGGGGGCGCTGCGCTCGCTGCTGGCGCGCGGGCAGTGGTGGTGGGCGGTCGGCCTCAACGCCGCCGGCGCGCTCGCCCACGTGGCGGCGCTGCACTACGGCTCGCTGACGCTCGTTCAGCCGCTGGGCGCGCTGACGCTGGTCGCGGCCCTGCCGCTGGGGGCGTACTGCGCGCGGCGCCGGGTGACCCGTACCGAGTGGCGCGGCGCGCTGTGGACCCTGGCCGGGCTGGTGGGCCTGGTCGCGGTGACCGGGCCCACCGCTCCGGGCGAGGCGCTGAGCCTGCGCGAGTGCCTGGTCGTGGCGGCGGCGACGGCGGCGCTGATCGCGGTGCTCGCCTCCCCGGGCGGTGCCCGCGGGGCGGCGGCACCCGCCTCGCGCGGGCTCGGCCACGCGACGGCCTCGGGCATCGCGTCCGGGGTGGCCTCGGCGCTGACCCAGACGCTGACGGCCGCGCTGGCGTTCACACTGCCCGGCGGGACACCCGCCTGGTGGCGGACGGCCCTGCTCGCGGTGCTGATCTCCGCCTTCGCGGTGGGCGGCCTGCTGCTCTCGCAGACGGCGTACCGGGGTGGTCTCGCCGCGCCGCTCGCCGTCGTGAACCTCTCCAATCCGGCGGCCGCGGCGGTGATCGGCGTGGCGCTGCTGGGCGAGACCTTCCGCGCCGGGGCATGGGGCTGGGTGATCGCCGCGACCGCCTCGCTCGTGGCGGCCCGGGGCGTGGTGCTCCTGACGAAGGGCGGCGCGGCGGCCGTCGGCCCGGCCCCGGTCACCCCACCCCTCGGCCCCCCGCCGGTCTCGGCCGGACGCCCGGACGCCCCGGCCACCGCCGCGTCCGCCGGCCGCCCGCTTCCGGCCGTGCCCGCGCCGGCGCGGGCACCGGTCGCCACCGTTCCGGCGGGCCGGGTGCCGGGGAACGACTCCACCCGCTCACACATAGCGTCATCTTGACGAAAAGCCGGGGGCCCTCTATCGTCAAGGTGACGACAAGGGGGTCCCATGGCCGACATCACCCGGCGGGCCGGCTGGCGCCATCTGCGCTCCGCGCCCACCGCGCACATCCGTCACCAGCGCCGCGGCCGGCTCGTCCACGACGGCGAGGGGCTGAGCTTCTGGTTCCGGCCCCGCACGGCGGCGCTCTCCGAGGTGCCGGTGAACGACCGCGAGCTGGCCATGGCCTTCCACGCGCGCACCGCCGACTTCCAGGACGTGAGCGTGCAGTCCACCGTGACGTACCGGATCGGCGACCCGGGCACCGCGGCGGCCCGCCTCGACTTCTCCATCGACCCGGACACGGGCGCCTGGCGCGGCACGCCCCTCGAACAGATCGCCACGCTCCTGACCGAGACCGCCCAGCAGCACGCCCTCGACGTCCTGGCCCGCACCACGCTGGCCGAGGCCCTGGTGGACGGCGTGGCGGCGGTACGGGACCGGATCACGGCCGGCCTGGGCGCCGAGCCGCGCCTGCCCGCCACCGGCATCGAGGTGGTCGCCGTCCGCGTCGTGGCCATCCGCCCCGAGCCCGAGGTCGAGCGCGCCCTGCGCACGCCCGCCCGCGAACAGATCCAGCAGGAGGCGGACCGGGCCACGTACGAGCGGCGCGCGGTGGCCGTCGAACGTGAGCGCGCGATCGCCGAGAACGAACTCGCCAGCAAGATCGAACTGGCCCGCCAGGAGGAACGCCTGGTGGAGCAGCGCGGTACCAACGCGCGCCGCGAGGCCGAGGAGAGCGCGGCCGCCGACGCCGTACGGGCCGAGGCCGAGGCCGTACGGAAGGTGCGGCTCGCCCGCGCGGAGGCGGAGGCGGCGCGCGAGGTCGGCGCGGCGCGCGCCGGGGCGCAGAGCGCGTGGCTGCGCGCCCACGCGGAGGCCGAGCCCGCCGTGCTGCACGCCCTGGCCGTGACCCGCGCGGCGGAGAACCTGCCCCGGATCGAGCACCTCACCCTCTCCCCGGACGTGCTCACCGGCCTGCTCGCCCGCCTGGGCGAGGGCGGGGGCGGGAGCGCGGCGGCGGGCGGCGGGGCGCGGCCGTGAGCCTCGCGCCGCGCGCGGTCCTCGTCCACCGGACGACGGAGTACGAGGAGCTGCTCGCCCGGCACGGCACGCACGGGCAGGCCGCGTTCTTCCTCGCCGCGCGCGGGCGTTCGGCGGACGCGGTGCACGAGCGCCACGAGCGGACCCGGCGGGCCCTCGCCGAGGTGGCGGCCGCCGTGCCCCTCACCTGGCGGCAGACCCGGGTGGAACGCGCCGATCTGGACCGGTTCCTGTTCGGTCCCGAGGACGTGGTGGTCGTGGTCGGCCAGGACGGTCTCGTCGCCAACGCGGCGAAGTACCTCACCGGACAGCCGGTCGTGGGGATCGACGCGGATCCGGGGCGCAATCCGGGCGTCCTGGTACGCCACCGGGCCGCGGACGCCCGGCGGCTGCTGCCGTACGCGGCGGGGGCCCGCGCCGCCGCCGACGAGCTGACGATGGTGGCGGCCGTCACCGACGACGCGCAGCGGCTCCTCGCCCTCAACGAGATCTGTGTCGGCCCGCCCGGCCACCAGACGGCGCGCTACACCCTCGGCTTCGGCGGTACGCGTGCGGAGACGGCATCCCGTACGGCGCCGGATCCGGGCCCGGCCGGTGCGGCGGAGGCCCAGGCCTCGTCGGGGGTGCTCGTCGGCACCGGCACGGGTGCGACGGGCTGGCTGCGGTCACTGTGGCTGCAGCGTTCCAGCACCCTCGCCCTGCCCGCGCCGGCGGACGCGCGACTCGCCTGGTTCGTCCGCGAGGCCTGGCCGTCCCCGACGACCGGCACCAGCCGGGTCGAGGGCCTGCTCGACGCGGGGGCGAGCCTGCGGCTCACCGTCGAGTCCGACCGTCTCGTCGCCTTCGGCGACGGCCTGGAGTCCGACGCCCTGGAACTGACCTGGGGCCAGACCGTGGAGCTCTCGGTCGCGGACAGCCGGCTGCGCCTGGTGGGGTGAGGGAGCGGAGCCGCCTCCGGGCAGGCGGGGTTTCCAGGGGGCAGTGCCCGCCCGGGATCCCCAGCGGGGAGTGCCCGCCCCAGGGTCTCCACGGGGGCAGTGCCCGCAGCTCCGGGGCGGGAGCCTCCCGGACCGGCCACGACCCGGCCGGGAGGCGGCGCCCCCGGGGTGGGCCCGACGGGCCCCCGACCACGGTCCGGCCCGAGAACCCGGCGGCCCCGGGCGGGGGATCGCCCACGGCAGGGCGGTACCCGCGGCTCCGGGGGCGGGAGCCCCGGTCCGGCCCGGTGACGTGGCGGTCTTCGCCCCAGGGCGCGGCCCACGGTGCCGGGGGCGGTCACGACCCGGGGCGCAGGTCGGGGTGGTGCCGGGCCGGACCGGTGAGGCACCTCCCGTGCCGGGGGGCGGCGCGGCGCGTCTCGCGGAGTGACGCCACGTCACGGCGCCCCCGTCCGCGAGCCGTCGTTCGGGGGCGGCCGGAAAGCGTCGGCGCTCGGCCGGGGAGGGTGCCCGACCGGATATGCTCGCGGCGCTTCGCCCGGATTGTCGCGATGCCTCTGGCCCCGGCCGCCGAAGGGACCCTCCATGACCCTCCTCTCCCCCGGTTCGCTCACCGTCTCCACCGCCTCACCCCGGGACTGGGAGACCGTCCGCGCCTGGGCCGTCGAGGAGGGATGGAATCCCGGCCTGTCCGACGCGTCGGCGTTCTTCGCGCAGGACCCAGCGGGGTTCTTCCTCGGGCGCATCGACGGGGAGCCCGTCTCCGCGGTGTCGGTCGTCACCTACGACGACACCTACGCCTTCCTCGGCTTCTACCTCGTCCGGCCGGAGCTCCGGGGCCTCGGGCACGGACTCGCCACCTGGCGGGCGGGCCTCGCCCACGCGGGCGCCAGGACGGTGGGTCTCGACGGGGTGCCGGCGCAGCAGGAGAACTACCGGCGGTCCGGGTTCACCACGGCGTACCGCTCGGCACGGTACGTGGGCGAGGTGCCCGCTCCGGACCGGCCGGTGGCGGGTGTGGTGCCGGCCGGCCGGGTCGATCCGGCGGCCCTCGCCGCGTACGACAGCGCGTGTCACCACGCCGACCGGCCCCGCTTCCTCTCCGCCTGGCTGACCACGCCGGGCCACCGCGCACTGGCACGGGTGACGGACGGGCGCCCGACGGGCTACGGGGTGGTGCGGCCCGCCGAGGGCGAGGCGCGGATCGGGCCGCTGTTCGCGGACGGACCGGAGGACGCGGCGGCCCTCCTCGACGCCCTCGCCGCGGAGGCGCGGGACTTCGGCGCGACCCGGATCGCGATCGACATGCCGGGGGCCAACCCGGCGGCGGCGCGGCTGGCACGGGAGCGGGGGCTCGAGCCGACCTTCGAGACCGCCCGGATGTACACGGGCCCGGTCCGGCCGGTGGCCTGGGAGCGCGTCTTCGGCGTCACCACGCTCGAACTGGGCTGACGGCGGCAGGGCGGCGGTCCTGGTACGGACCGGGCCCGTAGCCCCGGTTCCGCCCGCTCCGGCCAGGGCGGCCCCCGGTCCCGCACGGCGGCACCGGCGCCCCGCCCGACCCCGGCCCCCCGCACCCGGTCCGGCGCGGCCCGGTCCGTACCGGAAGCGGCCGGAACCGCCCCCCTGGCAGCCACGGAACGTCCGCTATACGGACAACCGGGCCCACTCAGTGGCCACCCCTCGCCGCCCCGGGCCCGGTTCCCGAGGGTCGGGGGAGGGTCCCGGCCGGGGCCGGGCGGGAGGGCCCGGGGAGCCGCCGGGCGAGGGCCCCGTCACCGGGGGCTCTCGCGCCGGGCGGTCGCCCAGGTCCAGGAGCGCGGAGCACCGCGCCGCCGGCGGCGACACCACCCGCCGTCATCCCGTCTGTGCAGGTCAGGCCGTCGGCGCGGCCCGGTGGCGCCCTCCTCGTGGCGGTCGGCGCGGCACCGGCGGCGGTCCCGATCCGCCGCCCCCGAGAGGCCTGGGGGCGGGGTGCGGGCGGCTGTCGGGGACCCTCCGCCCGGGGCCTCCCGGAGGGGCCCGCGTTCATCTCCCCGTACGTTTTCCGCCACCTTCCCCTCACCTGCCCCCGCCACCGGATGAGGGGTGACAAGGGTTTTCCCCGTATCGGGTTCACCCGCCCGTTCCCTACTGTCCTCCGCACCGGCAGATATCATCCCCCGGACCGCACCTGACAGGTGCATGCGGAGGGTGGTGTCCGCCGGTGGCGGCCTTGACCCGGGCCGTCGCGCCGGTGGCGGCGCACGGGCCCCCCAGCCCAGGGACCGACGGACCGCGACCCCACATCGCCCCGCGACTCCCGCGCCGCCGCCACTGCTCCGCAGCTACGTCGTACTCGAAAGGGCCACACCTTGAACGGTTCCAGGCGGAGAGTCATATCCGTGGTCGCGAGCGCCGCGATCCTCGGTGCCGCTGCCACCACTTCCGGGGCGTTCGCCGCCGCCCCGGGCGCTGCCACCCCGAAGCCGGCCCCGGCTTCGCAGGCGATGGGGACGCTGCCCAGCGCCCCCGTCGAGAAGGTCATCGTCACCTACAAGAGCCAGGCCGCCGAGGCCGGCTCGAACACCGCCGCCAAGAGCGACGCGGCGGAGAAGGCCGCGAAGACGGGCGAGAAGCTCGCCTTCGAGCGCCGGCTCGCCGGCGGCGCCGCCCTGGTCGACCTGGGCGACAGCGCCACCAAGCAGGACGTGACCGAGGTCATGGACGCGTTCCGCGCCGACCCGGCCGTCGCCTCGGTGGAGCCGGACATCCGCGCCTACGCGATGGCCGTCACGCCGAACGACACCGAGTACGCCAAGCAGTGGGACCTCTTCGAGGCCACCGGCGGCATGAACGTTCCTGCGGCCTGGGACAAGACGACCGGTTCCGGCGTCACCGTCGCCGTCATCGACACCGGCTACGCGGCCCACAGCGACCTGGCGGCCAACACCGTCGCGGGGTACGACTTCATCTCCACCTCCTCCGACGCCCGTGACGGCAACGGCCGCGACGCGGACGCGAAGGACGAGGGCGACTGGAACGCCACCGACGGCGAGTGCGGCACCGGCTCCCGCGCCTCCAACTCGTCGTGGCACGGCACGCACGTGGCCGGCACCATCGGCGCGGTCACGAACAACACCAAGGGCATCGCCGGCATCGCGTACGGCTCGAAGGTCCAGCACGTCCGGGTCCTCGGCAAGTGCGGTGGCTCGTCGTCCGACATCGCCGATGCCATCACCTGGGCCTCCGGCGGCTCCGTGCCGGGCGTCCCGGCCAACGCGACCCCGGCCAAGGTCATCAACCTGAGCCTGGGCGGCGCCAGCTCCACCTGCCCGAGCGTCTACCAGACCGCGATCAACGGCGCCGTCCAGCGTGGCACCACGGTCGTCGTCGCGGCGGGCAACAGCAACGCCAACACCTCCGGCTTCACCCCCGCCAACTGCTCGAACGTCATCACCGTGGCGTCGACCAGCCGTGAGGGCAACCGGTCGTACTACTCCAACTACGGCACCGCCGTGGACGTGTCCGCGCCGGGCGGCGAGACCCGCCGCGCCACGGACACGCCGGGCACCATCACCACCCCCGAGAACGGCATCCTCTCGACGCTGAACGCGGGCACGACGGTCCAGTCCACCGAGAACTACAAGCCCTACCAGGGCACCTCGATGGCCGCGCCGCACATCGCCGGTCTCGCCGCCCTGCTGAAGTCGGCCAAGAGCACGCTCACCCCGGCCGACATCGAGACCGCGATCAAGTCCAACGCGCGCCCGCTGCCCGGCACGTGCAGCGGCGGCTGCGGCTCCGGCATCGCCGACGCCGCCAAGACGGTCAACGCGGTCACCGGCACCACCACGCCGCCCACCGGCACCGTGTTCACCAACGGCACGGACGTCACGATCGTCGACAACGCCACCGTGTCGTCCTCGATCGCCGTCACCGGCCGCACCGGCAACGCTCCCGCCGCCCTCAAGGTCGATGTGGACATCCGCCACACCTGGCGCGGTGACCTGGTCATCGACCTGGTCGCCCCCGACGGCACCGTGCGCAACCTGAAGGCGTCGTCCTCCTCGGACAGCACCGACAACGTCATCACGACGTACACGGTCGACGCCTCCAGCGAGGTCGCCAACGGCACCTGGAAGCTTCAGGTCCGCGATGTGGCCTCGGGTGACACCGGCTACATCAACTCGTGGAGCCTCACCTTCTGACGGCCCCCTGACCCACCCCCCACATCAGCATCATTGCTGGTCAGCGACGCGTCCGTGGTCTACACCACGGGCGCGTCCTGGCGTGTGCGGCACCTCTGTCGGCGGGGCACGCTGTCCGAATGCCGGACGGGGGGCCTGGACTGGGCCGGTGGTCTCCGTATCCTCTGCGCACGGGGCTCATGGGCCGGGGCCCGAGGGCCGGAGGTGGTGGACAGTGACGACAGCGCCGCACCGGCCTGCTCCCGTGGGCCGTGAGGAACTCCTCTCCCGACTGGAGCGCGTCCTGCACACCCGCGGCCGGGCGCTGCTGACCGGACCGGCGGGCGTCGGCAAGACCGAGGTGGCGCTCGCCGAGGCGGCCCGCGCGGAGGCGCGCGGCGAGACCGTGCTGTGGCTGGCGACCCTGCCGTCCGACCGCGAGATCCCCGGGGCGGCCGCCGCCGCCCTGGTCGCCTCGGTCGCGGCCACCACGACCTGGGCGGGCCTCGGCGCCGCCAGGACCGAGCCGGCCGGCGGCCCCGCGGGCCCGGTACCGGCCGCCGCGCCGGCGCCCACCACTCCCGGGGTGCTGACCTCCGGCGCCTTCGACGACCTGCCCGGCCCGCAGCGCGCGGCCGTCGCCATGCTGTGCCGCGAGGCCCCGGTCGAGACGGACGGCTGGGACCCGATCGCACTGCGTCTGGGCCTCGCCCGGATCCTGCGCGCCCTGACCTGCCGGGGGCCCGTGCTGCTCGTGGTGGACGGGGTGCAGTACGTCGATCCGGACAGCGCCGACCTGCTGCGCTTCGCGCTCCATCTGGCACCGCCCGCGCTGCGGGTCGTGGCCGTGGAGACGCCGGAGCCGTACGGCGAGACGGGCGAGGCCCACCGCGAACCGCGCCCCGCCCCGTACGGGGACCCGCGCACGGCCCCGAACCGCGACGCGCACCGGGGCGAGGAGGCGCGCACCGCGCACCTGTGGGTGCCCTCGGAGGCGGATGTCCTGCTCGTGCCGCCGCTGCACGCCGACGAGATCGCCGAACTCCTCATCCACCACCGGCTGCCCTCCCGGATGGCCGGCCGGATCCACCGCGCGAGCGGCGGGAATCCGCGTCTGGCGCTGGCCGTCGGCCGCTCGCTCGCCGACGCGCGGACGCCGGTGCACCACGCGGAGGCGCTGACGCTCTCCGGGCGGGCGCGGGACCTGGCCCGGCAGCTGCTGGGCGCGGCGCCCCCGCCCGTACGGGAGACGCTGCTGCTCGCCGCGCTGGCGCTGCGGCCCTCGGCCACGCTAATCCGGCGGGCCGGGCGGCCCAACGCGGAGGCGGACCTGGCGGCGGCGGAGCGGGCCGACCTGGTGTCGCTCGCCGAGGACGGGTCCGTGACCTTTACCGCCGGGCTGCTGCCGTCGACCCTGGTCCACGACGCCTGCTGGGCGGAGCGGAGCGCGGGCCACGCGGCCCTGGCGGAGGTGGTGGACGATCCGGTGGAGGCGGTACGGCACCGGGCACTGGCCACCGACAGCCCGGACGAGGACCTCGCCGCCGAGGTGGCCGCCGCCGCCGAGCTCGCCCGGCGGCGCGGCAACAGCGCCCTCGCCGCCGAACTGGCGCTGCTGGCCGCCGAGTCGACGCCCGGCCGGAACGGCACACGGCGGATCGAGCGGCTCGTGCACGCCGCCGAGGAGGCCGCCCGGGCGGCGCGTGCGGACCTGGCGATGCGGGCCGCCACCGATCTGCTCGGCCGCGACGCGGAGCCGGCCGACCGGGTCAGGGCGCGGCTCGCCGTGCTCGACACGGCGGGGCAGGGGCTGACCGGCCTGGACGAGATGTACGTGCACGCGATGGAGGACTCGGAGGGCGACACCGCCCTGCGGGCGGCCGTGCAGCTCCGGCTGGCCGTCAAGTACGTGCTGGCCGACGGTGACCCGCACCGCTCGCGCTCGGCGGCGGTCGAATCCGCCCGGCTCGCCGCCTCGGTGGGCGATCCGCGCACCGAGGCGCAGGCGCTGACGGTGTGGGCGCGGATGGAGCGCGCGCTGGGTTCGCCGGACGCCGAGTCGGTGCTCGCCCGGGCCCGCGAGTTGGAGCTGGCCGAGCGGCCGCTGGGGATCCGCAACGCCGCTCAGATCCTGACGATCCGTCATGCGTTGTTCGACGACCGGCTGACGGACGCCCGGGACGAACTGAACGCGCTGCTGCCGCTGGTGCAGCGGCGCGGTTCGGTGGAGGACGCCATCGAACTGTTCCGTACGCTGGCCGAGATCGGCTCCCGCAACGGCTCGTGTCCGGCGGCCCTCGCGCACGCCGGGCAGTCGCTCGCCCTCACCCTGGAGGCGGGCCTCTCCCCCGGGCCGGCCTGGTACGCCCTGGCCCTCGCGGAGACGGCGGGCGGCAGTTTCGCCCGGGCGGCGAGTTACGCCCGGCGCAGCGTCCAGGCCTCGGAGGAGGAGGGCGACCGGGTCTTCCTCTCCCGCAGCCGGTACGCCCTCGGGCGGGTGCAGCTCATCAACGGGGACGTGGCCGCAGCCCTGGAGACCCTGCGCCGGGTACAGGCGGACGAGCGGGCGCAGTCGACCGTGGATCCGTCGATGCTGCGGTGGCACGAGGAACTGGCGGAGGCGCTGCTCGCCCACGACGCCGCCGACGAGGCGTTGGCGCTGCTCGCTCAGGTGCGGCCGGTGGCGGAGCGGCTCGGCCGGCACACCGTGCTGCTCGGCTGCGACCGGGCGTACGCGCTGTGCCTGGCGGCGGAGGGGCGGACGGACGAGGCGGCGGAGCTGCTGACCCGGACGGCCGAGAGCTTCGCGCGGGCCGGGCTGCCGCTGGAGCACGGGCGGGCGCTGATCGCGCTGGCCCGGGTGGAGCGGCGCCGGCGGCGGCGGTCGGCGGCTCAGAGCGCGCTGCAGGCCGCGGCCACGGTGTTCGAGCGGGCGGGGGCCGTGCCGTGGCTGGCGCTGGTGAGCGAGACCCCGGCGGGCGAGGGCCCCGGCCCGGTCGGCGGGGCCGAGGAGGCGACGCCGGCGCTGTCCGCGCTCACGGAGGCGGAGCTGCGGCTCGCCCGGCTGGTGAGCGCGGGGGCGAGCAACCAGGAGGCCGCGGCCAAGCTGTATCTGAGCGTGAAGACGGTCGAGGCCCGCCTGACGCGGATCTACCAGAAGCTCGACGTCCGCTCGCGCGCGCAGCTGGCGACGGCGCTCCGGCCGTGAGGAGCCGCTCGGGCGTGTGGCCGCCCCGGTCCTCGGGCCGCAGGCGCCGCCCGCGGCCCGCGGCGGTGCTCAGACCGTGAAGGGCCGCTGGTCGAGGAAGCTCTCGGCCGGTGAGCCGGTGAGGTGGAGGTTCGGGACCTGCGTCGGGGGCATGGCGGCGCGGATCGCGCGGTGGAAGGCGCGGTAGCCGCCGTCGAAGGCGCCGTCGTCCCAGACGCGGAGCAGGGCCCCGGTGAAGGCGCCGTTGACGGCGCCGTCGAGGGCGACCTGGTCGTCCTGGCAGGCCGCCAGGAGGAGCGCGCCGGGTCCCTCGCCGCCGACGGGGTCGTCCGGGGCGGGCCGGCGCGCGGCCAGGGCGCGGCGGAGCTCCTGGTAGAAGGCGTGGTCACGGGCGGCGAGGCGCTGCCGTACGGGTTCGGGGAGGTGTCGGGCGGCCGGCCGCTCCGGACCTCCGGCGGGGACCTCGATGGCGCTGCCGCTGTGGCAGCAGTCGAAGACCGCGACGATCCGCACGTCGTCGGCGAAGCCGCGGAAGGCCTGCCGGACCTCGTCGTCGAGGAACTGGCGGTCGCGCAGGACGAGGGTCTCGTCGTACGTGTCGGGTTCGATGTCGTCCGTGCCGCCGGGGCCGTTCGTGCCCCGCTCACCGCCGCCGGGGGCGTCGGGGAGCCGGCCGCCGTGGCCCGAGTAGGTGAACAGCAGGACGTCGCCGGGGCCGAGCCGGGCCGCGGCGGCGTCGAGGGCGGCCGTGACGCGGTCGGCGGTGCCGTCAGGGGTGAGCAGGAGGGTGGGTTCGAACCCGCGGGAGCGGGCGAGGGCGGCCATGTCGCGGGCGTCGTTCTCGCAGGCGAGGAGGGTGCCGTCCCACCCGTCGTAGCGGTCGGGGTCGACCTGGTTGAGTCCGATGTGCAGGGAGAGTCCGAGGGGCATGGTGGGCCTCCTGAGGAGGGAGGGGAGGGACACCGGGGCGTCTGATCGAGTGGCCTGCGGTCCGGCGCCGAGCACGCCCCTCTCCATGCGGTACGTACATCGTATGAACCTTTCGGACCCGCCGTCCTCTCCGGGACCGCCCACGCCGCCCCCGGGTGACCCCCGGCGTGCCGCGCTCGCCGACCGCACCGGCTACGACGAGGCCTTCCTCGGCCCCGTCGTCCCGCTCCCCCTCCCGGTGCGCCCGGCGGTGCGGACGGTGATCCTGCCCTACACCCACTTCACCGTTGCCTTCCGCCCCGACCGGCGGCTCGCCGCCGCCACGGCGGTGTGCGTCGAGGGACGGGAGCTGCTCACGGACGTGCCCCGCGACGACGACTGGCGCTACGACCCCCGGCTGCCCGAGGAGCAGCAGGCGGGCGACGACATCTACCGGGACAACAGCCTCGACCGGGGACACCTCGTCCGCCGGCTCGACCCCGTCTGGGGCGCCGCGGCCGTCGCGCACCGCGCCGACGCCGACACCTTCCACTTCACCAACGCGGCCCCGCAGTCGGACGTCTTCAACCAGGGCAAGCGCCTGTGGCAGGGTCTGGAGAACCACCTGCTCGACCACGCGGCCGAGTTCGACCGCAAGCTCGTCGTGCTCACCGGGCCGGTGCTCCAGGACTCCGACCCGCCCTACCGGGGCATCCAGGTGCCGTTGCGCTTCTGGAAGGTGGCCGCCTTCATGCAGGACGGGGCGCTGGCGGCCGCCGCGTACCTCCTGGACCAGAGTCCCGACCTCAGCCGGGACGCGGAGCGGGCCTTCGCCGGGGCGACACCGGGGGCGCCGCCGCCCCTGGGGCCCTTCCGCACCTACCAGGTGCCGGTCTCGGACGTCGCGGAGATCACCGAGCTGGAGTTCGGCCCGCTGCCGGACGTGGACGTGATGCCGGCCTTCCGCTCCCCGGAGGAGCGCTGGCGGCGCCTCGAGTCGTACGAGGACATGGTGCTGCACCTCTGACCGGCCTCGGCGCCGGGCCCGGGCCGGCACCGATTGCGGCCGTCCGCCGCCGGTGAAACGATGGAACGCGTCAGCCAGTTCGCCTGGATCCGCGGTCCGGCGCCGGCCCGGCCGGTGCCGCGCGAGGAGCCCCGGGCAGGTGCCGTATGCCGCTCACCGAGACGGAGTGGGGGCTCGTCACCGGCTGGGTGCGGGACCATCTCCTCGACACCCCCGAGCCGCGCGAACGCCTCCTGGACGCGGGGCTGCCCGCCGACTTCGTCGAGGACCTGCCGCTCACGCCGGACGCCGCGCGCAACGCCCTCCTCGTGGTGGAGGCCGCCCGCCGGGACCTCGCCCACCAGCGGCGCCTGCTCGCGGTCCTCACCTCGCTCGACGCGCTCGCCGCCATCGACGACCCGTACGCGCACGCGCCGGGCGCCGAGGCCCGGACCCTCCTCACCCGGCTGCGGGACGACGAACGCCTCCTGCGCTCCCCGCGGGACCCGTTCCTCAGCACGCTCCTCAAGCACGGCACCGAGGCCTTCCTGGACCGGGCGGAGCTGCGCGAGAAGCTCCGGTCCTTCACGGCCGACGCCGAGCGGCCGGTCCTGGTGGTCGACGGGCCGCCGGACAGCGGACGCTCGTACACCTACGAGTTCATCCGCCATCTCGGCCAGCACTGCGGCTTCCGGCCGGTCCGGGTGACGCTCTCCCGCACCACCACGGCGGCCCGTCTGGTCGAACGGCTCGCCGCCTTCGTGGCCGGACCCGGCCAGGACGCCATTCCGTTGAACCCCACACGGTTGAACGATCCACTGCCCGCGTACGAGGACGCCGTGCACCGCGTCGTGGCCCGGGCGGCCGCGTCCGGGGAGCGCTTCTGGCTCGTCCTCGACGACTGCGACCGGCTCGACCCGGGCTCCGACACCTGGGACTGCATCGGCATCCTGGCCCGTGCCGTCTACGAGCACGCCCCGGTACGGAGCGGGACCGCGCCCCGGCTCGTGCTGCTCGGCTACGCCACCGGACGGCGCCAACTCCCCTATGAGGTGCGGAAGATCGAGTACCGGGACACGACCCGGCAGCTGGAGGAGGGCGATCTCCGCGCCTTCTTCACCGGGTTCTTCGCCGAGGAGTGCGCGCCGGCCGACGGTGACGCCGTGCGGGAACTCACCGACACGGCCGTCACCGAGGTGCTGCGCGCGGCCGAGGCCCGGGATCCGCGGGAGAGCTGGTCGCGCCGGATCTGCACGGCCGTGGAGGACGTCGTACGGCTCCACCGGGTGTTCCGGGCGGCTCCGCCCGGGCCCGGCAGCCCCGGCGTCCCTCCAGCCGGCGGCGACACCCGCGCCGGGGACGGCAGGCCCGGTACGCGGCTCGCGCCGGCGACGGCCGGGCGGTTGCTGCGGGACGCCCTGCGCACAGGACTCGCGGCGCCCGCTCCCCCCGTGTCGGAGCCGCGCCGGGCCTACCGCGAGTCGGCCTGCCTGCTCCAGGAGTTCGACCCGGAACTGCTGCGCCTGCCCGGGGAGGAGCGGCCGACCGGGCAGGCCGTCCTGGAACTCGTCGACGACTGCGTCGCCCTGCCCTCCGCCGGGGCCGCCGTGTGGACGCTGAAGCCGGAGGTCCGCGACGCGGCCCTCGCCGGCCTCGCGGGCCCGGAGGCCGCGCTGCGCGCCCTCCTGGCCGGCCTCGGCCCCCGTCCGGCCGGCACGGCGACGGCCCCGGGAACCGGCGGAGGTCACGGGCCCCACCCCGGCCCGGAACGGTTCGCGCTCACCCTGCTCACCGGCGTCGGGCTGCCACCGCCGCGCGACGGGGACGGGGAGGACGTGGAGGAGCTGTCCGACGTCCTGCAGGCGGTCCTCTGGCTGCGGCGGATCCCCGGCGTGCCAGGTCTGCCGCCGGTGGACGCGGTGCAGCGACGCCTGGAGCGGGCCCGGTTGTTCCAGCCGCTGCGCCGCCTGGTGCCGGGCTCCTTCCACGGCCGTGCGGCCGAACTCGACGCCCTGCGCGCCTACATCGACCTGCCGGCCGAACCGGCGGAGCCCCCGGTCCTCCTCCACGGCGTGGGCGGCGTCGGCAAGAGCACCCTCCTCGCGAAGTTCCTGCTCGACGCCCTGGACGAGGCGGGGGCCGCGCCCTTCCCCTTCGCGTACATCGACTTCGCGCGGCCGACGCTCTCCCTGCACGAGCCGGCCACCCTCCTCGCGGAGACCGCCCGGCAACTCGGCGTCCAGTACCCGGATCACCGCCCCGCCTTCGACGCGCTCGCGGACGCCTGCGAACGCACCGCCGCCTCGCAGCGCGACGAGCGCGAGGAGGCCGACGCGCTCCGCCGGCTCTCCACCACCCGGGCGACGTACGGCCGCGACTACTCGGCGGACCTGCACGCCCGGGCCAGCGCCCGCGAGCAGGACCTGGCCCGCGAGCTCGCCGCCCTGGTCGGCACCGCCGCGGCCGGCGGCCCCGGGAGCCCGGCGCGCGACCGGCAGCCACCGCCGTTCGTGATCGTCGTCGACTCCTTCGAGGAGGCGCAGTACCGGGGCTCCCCCGTCGTGACCCGCATGTGGGCCGTGTGGTCCGCGCTGCGCGCCTCCTACGCCCGGCTGCGGTTCATCGTCTCCGGGCGGGCGCTCATCGACCACCCGGCGCGGATCCTCACCCCCCGCTCCCACGAACTGACGGAGCTGGACCGGGAATCCGCCGTCGCGCTGCTGGTCTCCTCCGGGGTGCGGGACGAGGCGGTCGCCGCCCACCTGGTGGACCGGGTCGGCGGCCATCCGCTGAGCCTGCGCCTCGCCGCCCGTACCGCCGTCGCGCTCGGCGGCGACTCCGACGCCCTCGGCGAGGTCCTGCGCACCCTGCCCTCGCGGCGCCGCTACTTCGACCGGCAGGTCGACCAGATGCTCATCCAGGGCACCCTCTACGACCGCATCCTCCACCACATCGCGGAGGACGACGTCCGGGCGCTGGTCCAGGCGGGCCTGGCGCTCCGCTCCGTCACCCCCGACCTGATCCGGGAGGTGCTCGCCGCACCGGCGGGCACGCGCGTCGACACGGCCGGCGAGGCGCGCCGGCTGTTCGGGCTGCTCACCTCCCGGGTGGACCTCATGGAGCCGGCGGGTCCCGGAGCGGTCCGGCACCGGACGGATCTGCGGGCCATCATGCTGCGGCTCTCCGACAGCGCCCGTACCGATCTGATGCGGGCGGTGGACCGACGGGCCGTGGCGTACTACGCGGCGCGGGAGGGACCGCGGGCCCGGGCCGAGGAGATCTACCACCGGCTGCGGCTGGGCGAGAACCCCCGTACGGTCGAGGCCCGCTGGGAGCCGGGGGTCGCCGGGTACCTCGGCGGCTCGACCCACACGGAGATGCCTCCCCGGTCGGCCGCCTTCCTCCTCGCGAGGATCGGCGGGCACGTCCCCGACCGCGTCATGGCCGAGGCGGCGCAGGAGGACTGGGAGCGGATCGCCGCGCGCGAGGTGGACGACCTGCTCACGCAGGGGTACGTGGAGGCCGCGGCGGAGCGGCTGGCGGAGCGCCGGCCGTGGACACCGTGCAGCAGGCTGCACTCCCTGCTGGCCGAGACCCTCGCCCGCTCCGGGCGGCCGGAGCGGGCGAGGGAGTCGGCCGAGCGGGCCGTGGAGGGGGCTGCCGAGGCCGGCTGCGCGGAGACCCGGCTCGAACTGCTCCAGCTGACGGCGCGGCTGGCGCAGGACGCCGGCGACCTGGCCGGCGCGGACCGGGCCCTGCGGGAGGCCGAGGAGGTCGCGGACGGCCTCGGGCTGCGCTCCGAGTCGCTGGGCGTCCTCGTCGCCCGGTCGCGGCTGGCCGACCTCGCCGGGACGGGCGCCCCGGCGGCGCGGGAGCAGCTGGCGAGGACCCTGCGGGCCATGCCGGACGAGGAACTGGCCCGGCAGCCGTCACTGGCCCGGACGGCGGCGGCCTCGGCCTGCCCGGCCGACCCCAGGCTCCTCGAACACACCCTGCGGCTCGTGGGACTGCCCGCGGACCAGGACGCCGTGGTGACGGAGCTGGCCCGCTGGATCGACACCACGATGGACGACGAGCCGGCGCTGCGTGCTCCGCTGGCCCGCATCCTCCGGTCCGCGGCGGCCCCGGAGCCGGACGGTCCCGCACTCCCGGCGTACGGGGGCGGGGAGCCGTCGGCGGCCGGGGAGGAGGAGCCGTACGTGTCCGGCCCGGACGCGTGGGACGCGGCCTTGGACGGCGCACCGTACGGGCCGGGTGAGGACGTGCCGTACGGGCCGGGCGTGCCGTACGACGGCGGACCCGGGACCCGCACGCCGCCGGCGGCCCCCGGGGCGGCCGCGCGGATGACGGAGGAGGAGATCGGGCGGTGTCTGCGGCAGGCCCGGCACCGGGGCACCCTCGACACGGTGGCACGCCGGGCGCTGGCGCTGCGCGACGACAGCGGGGACCTGCTGCGCGGGATCGCCGCGGCGATGGCGGCGGGCGCGGGCGGCCGCGCCGGGTCCCCCGGCTCGGGGCGGCGGGCCGGGACCGGCCGGTGGACGCAGCCGCCGCCGCACGCCGCCGAGGCGGCGGTGCGCAGCGAGCCGTACCTGCCGGCCGAGGAGCTCGTCCGCGTCCGCAACGCCGTCATGGAGTCGGGTCTCGCCGGGCACCTGATGCGGGCCGTCCTGCTCAAGGGCATGCCGGTCAGTTTCACGGCCACGCTGGAACCGTTCAGCGACCCCCGGGAGCAGACGGACGCCGACCTCGCCGCGATGAACCGGATCGAGCGGCTGATGACGGGCCTGGTGCCGCTGGAGGTGTGGCTGCACAACGCGAGCGAGAAGACCCGGGAGCCGGGGCCGCGCGCCGTCCTGGAGGGCGCCCTGGACGCCGTGGCCCGGATGACGGCCGGAGAGGCCGAACTGCCGGCGGAGATGATGCCCGCGGAGATCAAGGAGGAGATCATCTTCCAGGACGACACCGTCCCCTACGCCTTCCTCCAGCACGGCATCCGGGCCGGTGCCTCCGTCGCGCTGCTGAAGATCCCCCCGTACGAAGGGGGTGCCCCGCTGTTGCCGAGCTATCCGCACGGCGGCACGGGATGGATCGTGGCGCCGGGCCTGCTGATGACCAACCACCACGTGGTGATGGCCCGTTCGTGGGAGTCCGGGGTGCGTCCCCATGTGACCGAGGAGGACCTCCGGTTGCAGGCCGTCATGTCCCGCTCCCGTTTCGACTTCGTCGAGAACATGGTGAATCCGCCGGAGGTGACGGCCGGAGACCTCGCCGCCTGGGACGCCGGCCTCGACTACGCCGTCGTCCGCCTCGCGGAGGGACAGCCGGAGCGGCCGATGCTGCGGGTCGCCACCCGGCCGCTGCTCGTGCGGCAGCGGCAGCGCGTACCGGTCAACATCATCCAGCACCCGGGCGGGCTGCCGAAGCGGGTGGCGCTGCGCAACAACCTCGTCTACCGGGCGGACGAGCGGGACCTGCTCTACTTCACCGACACGCGCGGCGGGTCCTCCGGTTCACCGGTCTGTCTCGACGACTGGACGGTGGTGGGGCTGCACCGGGGAACCAAGAAGATCGACGAGGTCGAGTTCCAGGGCGGCCGGACCCGGTTCGTGAACGTCGGCACGCAGATGAGCGCGGTGCTCGACCACCTCCGGGAGCACCGGCCGGGGGTGTACGAGGAGATCATGACCGCCCAGCGGGGGCTGTCGGCCCCCGGCTGAGGCACGCACACGGACCCGAGGTGGGTGAGGACCATGCCGAACGGAACAGCGGGCGGGTCGCCGGTCGCGACCGGGGCCGAGCGGATCTTCGGTGATCTGCGGGAGGTGGCCGCCCGGGTGCGCGGCGCGCTGGAGGCCGAGATCGCCGAGTCCGTGCCGGAGCTGCCCGGGGGCGTGGCGCCCGCGGCGGAGATCTCGCGGTTCGCGCGGGAGGAACGGGCCCGGGTCCTGGAGGCCGGGGTGAGCGGTCTGGAGAAGCTGGCCGCGCACCGCGAGGACGAGATCGGCGAGGACGAGTTCTTCGGGGTGGAGGCGATCGTCCTCCTCGAAGGGCGGCCGGCGATCCGCGTACGGGGGCAGGACTTCCCGCCGCAGCACGACGAGTGGGCGGTGCTCGACGCGCACCGGCCCGCGATCCGCGCGTCGCTGGCCCGGGTCGGCCGGGTGGAGGTGACCGGGCACCCCAGCCTGGACTGGATCGGCACCGCCTTCCTCGTCGGGCCGGGCACGGTGATGACGAACCGTCATGTGGCCGTCGAGTTCGCCCGCGCGTCCGGGGACCGGTGGACGTTCGGCTTCGGGATGTCGGCGCGGGTCGACCCGGCGGAGGAGCAGCCCGCGGCGGGCGTGCCCGCCGCCGTCCCGTCCCCGTACGAGGTGACGGAGATCGTCGGGATCCACCCGGACGTCGACCTGGCGCTGCTGCGGGTGGAGCCCGCGGCGGACGGCGGGCTGCCGGCACCGGCGGCGGTCGCCGCGGACGCCCCGGCGGTGCTGCCGGGACGTCCGGTGTACGTGATCGGGTACCCGGCCTGGGACGGCCGGCGCAACGAGCCGGAGTCGATGCGCCGGATCTTCATGGACGTCTACAACGTCAAGCGGCTGCAGCCGGGGACGGCCACCGAGTTCACCCCCGGCGGCCTGGTGATGAAGCACGACTGCTCCACGCTGGGCGGCAACAGCGGCTCGCCGGTCTTCGACCTGACCGATCACCGGGTCCTGGGCCTGCACTTCGGCGGCCGCTACCGGACGGGCAACTTCGCCGTGCCGCTGTGGGAGCTGCTCGACGACCCGCTGCTCGCCCGGGCGGAGATCAACTGGGTGTGAGCGGCGGGCGCGGGGCCGTCCGGGCGGCGGTGAGGAGGAAGAGGCCGCAGGCGGTGACGAGGAGCCAGCCGGGGCGGGCGGCGGTGGCGAGGCCCGCGGGGGCGACGCCCGTGACGAGGGCGCCGGCGGCGGCGACGCCGATCGCCGCGCCCAGCTGGCGGGCGGTGGAGGTGATCGCTCCGGCGACCCCGGCCCGGGAGGGCGGCAGGCCGCCGACGGCGGTGTGGGTCAGCGGCGCGTTGGCGAAGCCGAAACCGATGCCGAGGAGCAGCTGGGCGAGGAGCAGGTGCGCGAGGCCGCCCGCGCCGAGGGGCGTGTCGTCGCCGAAGGGCAGCATGGCGAGCCCCCCGGCGGCGGTGAAGCCGCCCGCGAGGAGGAGCGGGCGCCTCGGGCCGAGGCGTCCGACGAGCCGGCCGGACCAGGGGGCGCAGAGGGTGGCCCCGGCGGCCATGGGGAGGGTCGCCAGGCCGGCGGCGAGCGGACTCCAGCCGCGGCCCTCCTGGAGGTGGAACGTGTGGAGCAGCAGGGCGGTGCTGAGCGCGGTGAACACCGCGACGGCCCCGAGGACGGCCCGGGTGAAGGGCGGGCGGCGGAAGAGGGCGAGATCCATCAGGGGTTCGGGGCGGCGGCGTTCGACGCGGACGAACGCGGCGGTGGTGAGCGCGGTGAGCGCGTAGCCGACGAGGGCGGTGGGAGAGGCCCAGCCGATGCGCGGGCCTTCGATGAGGAGCCCGACGGTGAGGAACAGGGTGGCGCCGAGCAGGAGTTGGCCGGGCAGATCGATCCGCCGGGTGCGCTGTCCGTGGGATTCGGGGACGTACCGGGCGACGAGGAGGAGGGCGAGGGCGATGACGGGGGCGTTGATCCAGAACAGGGAGCGCCAGCCGAGGGCGGCGACGAGGGCGCCGCCGGTGACGGGCCCTGCCGCCATGCTGAGGCCGAAGACGGCGGCCCAGACGCCGATCGCCCGCGCCCGTTCCCTCGGGTCCGGCATGACGCCGACGACGATCGCGAGGGCGACGGGGCTGAGCATGGACGCGCCGGCGCCCTGGACGGCTCGGGCGGCGACGAGCACGCCGAGGGTGGGGGCGGCGGCGCAGGCGAGGGAGGCCAGGCCGAAGACGACGAGGCCGGTCCGGAAGACGCGGCGCCGGCCGTAGCGGTCCGCGAGCGCGCCGGAGACGACGAGGAGCCCGGCGAGGACGACGGTGTAGGAGTCCACGACCCAGGCGAGGCCGCGGGTGTCGGTGTCCAGGCCGCGGCCGACGGCCGGCAGGCCGACGTTGACGACGGTGGTGTCGAGGCCGACGAGGAACATGCCGAGCGCGCAGACGGCGAGGACCGTCCAGCGTCGGCGGGAGCTCAGGGGGGCGGGGGCGGGCGGGGAGAGCGTGGACACGGTGTTCGCCTTCCGTCGTACGGGTTCGTGCGCCGTCATCCTCGGAGCGGCGGGGCCCGGGCGGCCAGGGACTTTGCGAAGGCCGCAAAATGGTGGGCATGGACGCCGAACTGTCACGGATCCTCGACGGCATCGGGCCCCGGCTGCGGGCGCTGCGACACGACCGCGGGCTCACCCTCGAAGCGCTGGCGGAGGAGACCGGGATCTCCGTGAGCACCCTGTCGCGGGTGGAGTCGGGGGTGCGGCGTCCGACGCTCGACCTGCTGATCCCGCTCGCCCGGGCGCACCGGGTGGCGCTCGATCAGCTCGTGGCCGCGCCCGCGACCGGTGATCCGCGGGTCCATCTGCGGCCCGTGCGGCGGGATCGCGGGAGCGTTCTCGTCCCGCTGACGCAGTACCCGGGGCGGGTCCAGGTGTTCAAGCAGGTGCTGGCGCGGCGGGAGCCCCGGCTGGTGACGCACGCGGGCTACGAGTGGCTGTACGTGCTCGCCGGTGAGCTGCGGCTCGTCCTGGGCGGGCGGGAGACCGTCCTGCGGCCCGGCGAGGTGGCCGAGTTCGACACGGCGGAGCCGCACTGGTTCGGGCCGGCCGGTGCGGAGCCGGTGGAGATCCTGCACCTGTTCGGCCCGCACGGCGACCAGGCGGTCGTCCGCACGGGCGCCGGGAGCGACGGCGGCGACGGTGGGGACGGCAACGGCGACGGCGACGGCGGGTGAACGAGCCCGGCACGGCGGCCTGCCGGGGAGCCGGCCGGCCGCCGTGCCGGAGCGCGCGGTGGACGGGCCGGGTCAGCAGGCCTCGGCGTCCTCGGGGACGAGGACGTACGGGCCGCGGGCGGTGGTGCCGTCGGACAGGCGCCAGCCGGCGGTGACCGTGCCGCGAGCCGGTGTGTCGCCGGCGGCGGTGCCGAGGACGCGGCGGAGGCGCAGGGTGACGGGCTCCGCCGCGCCGGAGGTCCGGACGACCATGTCGGTGCGGTCGGCGCCGTCCACCACGCGGAGGAGTTCCAGGACGGTGCCGCCGTCCGCCGCGCCGCGCAGGGAGGCGTGGACCGTGGGGTCGGGGGTGTCGGACTCGGACTGGGCCTGCGGTTCGGCCCGGCCGGCGAGCAGGGCGTACAGCTCGGTGACGAGGACGGGGTCGTGGGTGCCGTCGTAGATCCAGCGCTTGCCGAGCACGCCGTGTTCGGCGGTGCCGATGAGGGCGTCCTCGGCTCCGTCCAGCGGGGCGGCGCGGTACGTCATGGGCACCAGGTGGGGGGCGTCGGCCGGTCGTTCGGCGTCGCCCACGACCATGAACTCGATGCCGACCTCCCCCGCCGGGTCGTCGAGCCGGAAGCCTCCGGCCTTCTCGGGCGCGGCCACGGCGGCCGAGTACCACTCCCGGGTGGGGAGCCAGGCGGCGAGAAGTTCCAGCTTGGTGGGCCGCAGCGTGGTGCGGTGAACGACGGCCATGGCGGTCTCCCTCTCCTCCGGTGCGAGGTCCGCAACGTAACATGTGATGATCTTCTCTTCCGTGAAAGGGATCCGAGGGGGTCCCGGGGGAGAGAACATGGGATACACGGACGCCAACGGCGTCGATCTGTCCGGCGTCTCCGGGCGTCTCGTCCAGACCGTCGATCTGGTCAAGAGCCCGGCACCGCAGGCCATCGCCACGGACACCGTCAACGGGCACCTCTTCGTCCTCCAGGTGGAGAGTGCGGCGACGGCCCCGCAGGGCAACCTGTACCTCAACCGCATCGACCGGCTGACCGGCGCGGTGACGGGGTCGATGCAGCTCAAGGGGTTCGGGCACGGACTGTCCATGGGCGCCGAGCCCGTCGGGGCCGACACGTACCTCTGGACCGAGGTCGGGCCGCTGCACGTCACGAACTCCGGCACCACCTTCGGGAAGGCCGTCACCCGGTTCCGGTTCGAGAACGGCGCGGTCCTCGACGGGGCGCTCGTCCCGCAGGAGCGGAAGTTCACGCCGCCCGGCAGCACCGCCGGCGCCGGTCCCTCGCTCGACCCGGTGACCAAGCTGCTGACCGTCATGTACCACAAGGACGGCCGGCGTCACTTCACCCGGTACGACGCGGCGGAGGCCGCCGCCGGCACCTGGACGCCCGTGGGGACGACGTTCGTCATGCCCGACGGGGAGGACGTCACCCCCGCCGTGCCGTCCCCGTACCCGCTGCAGCCGAAGCTGGTCTCGCAGGGGTTCACCGTCCTCGGCGACGTCGTCTACCACTACCAGTGGGCCCCGTACGACAAGGAGAACCACCCCGAGACGGTGCCGAGCGAGTTCCCGGGGATCGCCTTCCTCACCTCGTACTCCTGGAGCACCGGTGCGCGCCTCGACCGGCAGGTGGTGACCAACGCGGACGGCCTGACGCGGCGCGAGCCCGAGGGCGTCGCCGCCGAGGTGGACCCGGCGACGGGCGAGACCCGGCTCCTCTTCGGGTTCAGCAACACGGTCCCCGGGACCACCGGTTCGCGCGACGTCACGATCGGCTGGTACCCGACGAGGCCGGCGGTCGGCGGCGTCAAGGTGCTCCAGGACTGGGAGGACCTGGCGCTCCAGCCGGGCATCTCCCCCGGCGCGCAGCCGCCGCGCGGACGGCTCGTCGCCCTCGCCGGGACGACCTACCTCCAGCTGCGCGGGACCGTGACGTGCAGCCCGGGCCTGACGGCGGACGCCCGGATCGGCACACTGCCGCACCGGCTGCGTCCGACGCACCCCACCCGCCAGAACGTGCCGCGCAACAACAACGCCGGACGCTGCGTGTGCCGTATCGAGGCGGACGTCCACGGCGCGTTGTGGGCGTACGGCGCCACCACCGACAACGCCGTGACCTGGATCGACCTCGACGGCGTCTCGGTGGCCTGGCGGTGAACCGCCCCGCCGCCCCCTCCCCCGCCCCCCTGCCCGCCTCTCCCGTCACCCCCGGAGGACCGCACATGACCCCCAGCCCGTCCCGGCCCGCCACCAGTCGCCGTTCGCTGCTCACCGCCGCGCTGGCCGCCCCCGCCGTCGCCGTCGGAGCCCCGCTGCTGTCGGCCGCGCCCGCCGCCGCCGAGACGGCCGAGGGCTGCCAGGTCGTCGTCGACTGGACGCCGATCGCCCTGGAGCCGACCGTCACCCCCCAGACCAACCAGCCCGCGCAGGCCCGCGTCGTACGGATCGCGGGGACCGACTTCCTCCAGCTGCGGGGCGCGGTCACCTGCGACTTCGCGGCGGACGGCCGGCTCGGTACGCTGCCCGCCACCATCCGGCCGCCGAAGACGACCCGCGGTGTCTGCCCGCGCAACAACAGCCAGGGCATCAACGCGGTCCGCGTCGAGGCCAACACGTCCGGACACCTCAACGTCTACGGGCCCCAGGCGACCAACAAGGTGACCTGGATCCAGCTGGACAGCTTCTCCTCCGTCCTGAGCTGACGGGAACGCCGGTCCCGGGGAGCCCCCCGGGACCGGCGCCGCTCCGGTACGCCGCTCAGCGGCCGAGTTCGCCGTCCAGCCACTGGAGCATCTCCGGGGTCACCCGGTCGGTGATGTCGCCGAACTCCTCGTGCCTGGTCAGGAACTTCGCCACGTACGGACAGACGGGGACGATCCGCAGGCCCGCCGCACGCACGTCGGTCAGCGCCTCCTGGACGAGGACGCCGGCGAGCCCCCGGCCCGCGTAGGCGTCGTCGATCTCGGTGTGGAAGAAGACCCGCTGCTCGCCGCGGTCGCGGTAGGCGGTGAGGCCGGCGCGGGCACCGTCGACGAGGATCTCGTAGCGGTGCCGCTCGTCCACGCGGCGGACGGTTGGCGGGGTGAGGGGCTGCTCGCTCATGACGGCCTTTCGGAGAGCGCGGTGCGGTGCGCCGTCACCCTATCCGCCGCCGCCTACGGGAACTCGGGGAGCCGGTCGCCCGACTGCTCCGTCATGAGGACAGAAGACGACATGCGACGGCGCTCCGCCGCGGGCGGGGCGCGCGCGCCCTGGCTGCGCGGACCGGCCGGTTATCTCCTCCTGCTCGCTGTGCT
Organism: Streptomyces sp. NPDC012827; assembly: GCF_042900905.1. Classification (NCBI taxonomy): domain Bacteria; kingdom Bacillati; phylum Actinomycetota; class Actinomycetes; order Kitasatosporales; family Streptomycetaceae; genus Streptomyces; species Streptomyces sp. NPDC012827. Next base: position 373,724 of record NZ_JBIBBY010000008.1, read on the forward strand.
GTTCGTGCTGGCCCTGCTGGTGGGCCGCGCGGTCGGCCCCGTACCGCCCGAGGTCCGGCCGGGCTGGAGTCCGCCCCGCGAGGAGTCCTGGCGGCACGGGGCCGGCATGGACGGCATGGGAGAGGCACGGTGACCGGCGTCGCGGCGGGCGGGACGCTCCGTACGGGAGAGGCGGCCGGTTCGGGAGGGGCGCGGGACTGCGGCGCCGGGGAACTGGTGACCACGGACCTCGCCGTCGGCGGGATGACGTGTGCCGCGTGCGTGGCGCGGGTGGAGAAGCGGCTCGGCCGGATCGAGGGGGTCACCTCGGGCGTGAACCTGGCCACCGGCCGGGCCCGGGTCCTGCATCCGCCGGAGGTACCGGTGGAGCGGCTCGTGGCGGCGGTCGAACGCGCCGGATACACGGCGGCGCCGCTCGGCCCGGGTGACGCCGGTCCGGGGGCGCCGGCGGAGGAAGGGGATGACGACACGGAGGCGCGGCTGCGCGTCGTCCTGGTGGCGCTCCTCGCCCTGCCGGTCATGGTCGTCTCGATGGTGCCGGCCGCGCAGTTCCTCAACTGGCAGTGGGTGTGCTTCCTGCTGGCCGCGCCCGTGGCGCTGTGGGGCGCGGAGTCGTTCCACCGGGGTGCGCTGCGGGCGCTGCGGCACCGCACGGCGACGATGGACACGTTGGTGAGTCTCGGCGTCCTGGCCTCCTTCCTGTGGTCCGTGTACGCCCTGTTCCTGGGCGGGGCCGGGACGCCCGGCATGCGGATGCCGTTCTCGCTGTCCGCGGGCTCCGCCGACGCCCACGTCTATCTGGAGGCGACGGTCGGCGTGCCGCTGTTCGTGCTGTGCGGGCGGCTCCTGGAGACGCGGGCCCGCCGCCGTACCGGTTCCGCGCTGCGCGCCCTGGCGGAGCTCGCGGTCAAGGACGTGAGCGCCGTCGACGGCCCGGACGGGGGCGGGGAGCACCGGATTCCGGTCGAACGGCTGCTGCCCGGAGGGCACTTCCTGGTCCGGCCGGGCGAGCGGGTCGCCACGGACGGTGTGGTGGTGCGCGGCGGGGCGGTTCTGGACGTGTCGATGCTGACGGGCGAGAGCGTCCCGGCCGAGGCGGGCCCCGGGGACCGGGTCACCGGCGGGACGCTGGACCTCGGCGGCAGCCTGGTGGTCCGGGCCACCGCGGTCGGCGCCGACACCCAACTGGCCCGCATCACCGCGCTGGTGGTCGAGGCGCAGGCCGGCAAGGCGCGGGCGCAACGGCTCGCGGACCGGGTCGCCGGCGTGTTCGTACCGGTGGTGCTGGCGCTCGCGGTGGCGGTCACGGCGTTCTGGCTGGGCGCGGGCGCCACGGCGCAGGGCGCGGTGACGACCGGCGTCGCCATGCTCGTCGTGGCCTGTCCGTGCGCCCTGGGCCTGGCCACGCCGACGGCGCTGCTGACGGCGACGGGGCGCGGCGCGCAGCTGGGGGTGCTGATCAAGGGGCCGGAGGTCCTGGAACGGCTGAGGGAGATCGACACGGTGGTCCTGGACAAGACCGGGACGCTGACGACCGGCCGGATGCGGCTGCTCGACACGGTGACGGCGGCCGGCTGGGAGCGCGGCGAGGTGCTGCGGCTCGCGGCGGCCGTGGAACGGCTGTCGGAGCATCCCATCGGGCGGGCGGTCGTGGAGGCGGCGGAGGGCGCCGGAGGCTCAAAGCTCCCGGCGGCTCCGGCGTCCGTCCCTCCCCCCGAGGTCGGCGCGTTCGTGGCGATGACCGGGACCGGGGTGAGCGGGACCGTCGGGGGCCGGCGGGTGCGGGTGCTGCGGCCGCGCGCCGCCACCGGGCTGCCGGGGACGCTGGCGGGCGTGCCGGCGGAGGCCGACGCGGCGGGCCGTACGGCCGTGGTGGTGGAGGTGGACGGGGCGGCGGTCGCGGTGCTGGTGTTCGGGGACACGACCCGCCCCGGCGCCGCCCGGGCCGTGGAGCGGCTCCACGCCCTGGGGCTGCGGACGGTGCTGCTCACGGGCGACGGGCCGGGCGCGGCGCGGCGGGTGGCGGCCGAGCTCGGCGTCGGGGAGGTGCACTGGTCGGCCTCGCCGGAACGGAAGGCGGAGGTGGTGGAGGAGCTGCGGGCCGCGGGACGGGTGCCGGCGGTGGTGGGCGACGGGGTGAACGACGCGGTGGCACTGGCCCGTGCCGAGTTGGGGATCGCGCTCGGGACGGGGACCGACGCGGCCATCGGGGCGGCCGGGGTGACGCTGGTCCGGGACGACATCCTCGCCGTGGTGCACGCGGTGGAACTGGCACGGCGGGCGCTGGCCGTCATCGGATCCAATCTCACCTGGGCCTTCAGCTACAACGTGCTCCTGATCCCGGTGGCCGCGGTCGGCCTGCTCCATCCGATGCTGGCCGCGCTGGCTATGTCGGGCAGTTCGCTGCTGGTCGTGGCCAACAGCCTGAGGCTGCGGACGTGGCGGCCGCGCGGGGAGGGGGCCGGCTCACGGTGACGCCGGCCGGGCGGTGACGGTCATCCCGTCACACCTGGGCGGGGAGCAGGCCCTCCCGGAGGGCGGTCACCACGGCCAGGGTCCGGTTGGGGCTGTTCAGTTTGGCGAGAACGTTCGCGACGTGGCGCTTGGCACCGTGCTCGGAGATGTCCAGCCGGCGGGCGATCTGCTTGTTGCTGAGACCGTCCGCCACCAGCGACAGCACCTGCTGCTCCCGGGGGGTCAGGGAGACGGGGCGCGGCGACTTCACGCCGCCGCGCTCCCGGACCTGGGAGAGCAGCTGGCGGGCGAGCGTGGAGGGCATGGAGATCTCGCCTATGGATATCCTGCGAAGGGCGTCGACGAGATCCGCCCTGGTCAGTTCCGACTGTATGAGGAATCCGTCGACGGGTAGACACGCCGCTTGCACGATCATGTGCTGGGCGGCGCTTTCCAGCAGGAAGAGAACCTTGGCCCCCTTTTCGGCCACGTCCCGCAGGGACTCCTCCAGTGCCTCGAATTCGTAGCCCGTACAGGAAATGATGACCAGGTCGACGGGTATTCGGTCGAGACTGCGGGTGAGTTCCTCACAGGACTCGGCTTCGACGAGGTGCCGAATACTCATGGCGGACAGCATGGTCTTGAGACCTAACCTCGCCATCTCGTTGGGGACGACGAGGGCGACGTCCAGCGCCTCCTCACCCTTCCGAAGGTACTCCTGGACAGGGGTGTGGACAGTCTCGGTCACGACTGGGCCTCCTTGTTTGCTTACCATCGGGGAGCCCGTCCGTCAGGGTGCGCGACGGCGGGGAGTTGGTAGAGCGGCGGAGCACGTGAACGCTGCGGAGCATTTGCGTGTCGAGGCATGCCAAAGGGCACACACATGCGTGCCCTCGGACTCCGGCTCGGCCTCGACGCGTTTGTCTTTCGACCGGGTCCTACTATGCGGTGCTAGTAGCCGAGACACTATCCGCCCGGGCACCCCCAGGCAACGACGCCGAAAATCCTCGCCGGGCGGACCGGAATGTTCACGCCACCGCGGTCTCTTCGGGACCACGGCACGTCGGCCGGGCATCTGGAGCGCCTGCCCCGTCACCCGGTCCGGCCGATCGGGCACCCCCGCTCGGACAGGCCTAAGGACGGGCCGGGCACCGGCGGCGACTGCCTAGCGTGGGGGGCCATGGGAATGGCAGAGACCTCGATACCGCAGGCCCTCGCGCGGGCGGCCGGACACGGCGGCTCGCTGACGGTGCTCGACGCGGCGATGCGGCCGGCCCGGCTGAGTCTGCGCGAACTGGACGAGCGGGCCGCGGCGGTGGCCACCGGGCTGCGCCGCGCGGGGGTGGCTCCCGGTGACCGGGTGTGCGTGCTGGCGCCCACCTCGCCGCGGATGCTGCTCGCCCTCTTCGGCCTGTGGCGGCTCGGCGCCGTCGCCGTGATGCTGCCGCACGAGCGGCGGGGCGACGCCGGGGAGGCGCGGGGCCTCATCGTCCACCGGGTGGCGGTGGCCGGGGCGACGGCCCTGCTGACGGACCGGGCGCCGGAGGTACGCGCCCTGCTCGCGGGGCCCCGGGCCGGCGGCCCGGCGGGCGAGGTGCCGGCCGGGTTCCGGGTGCTCGGCCTGGACGAGGCGACGGCGGGCGTCACCGGCACGCCACCGCCGGTGCCGGAGGCCGACCGGCTCGGCATGCTCCAGTTCACCTCGGGCACGACCGGTACGTCCAAGGCGGTTCCGGTGCGGCAGGGGCAGCTCATCGGCAACGTGCTGACGTGCATGGAGGTCCTCGGCATGCGGCCCGGCCACACCTATGTGAGCTGGCTGCCCTTCTACCACGACATGGGCATCGTCTCGGTGGCCGGCCTGCTCGCGCAGGGCGTGCACGCCGTGGTGCTGCCGACGGAGAACTTCCTGCGCCGGCCGTCGTGCTGGATGGAGACGGTGAGCACCTGGCGCGCGGAGATCACGGCGGCCCCCGACTCGGCGTACCGCCTGGCCGCGAAGGCCCAGCAACTGCGGCCCGCCGCCCTGGACCTGTCCCGGCTGCGGGTGGCGATCAACGGGGCCGAGGCCGTCACCGCGGACATCGTCGACGAGACGCTGCGGGTGCTCGGTACGTCCGGGATGCCGGCCGCGAGCCTCTGCCCGACGTACGGCATGGCCGAGACCACGCTGGTGGTGAGCGCCGCCGGGGCGGACCGTCCGGTCCGGGTGCTCGGCCCGGAGGAGGGCCCGGCCGGCGGCGACGGCTATCCGCGCCCGGCCCGGCCGCTGGTCTCCTGCGGCCGGCCCCTGCCCGGGACCGGGGTGAGCGTCCGGTCGGCGGACGGCCGGGAGCTGCCCGAGGGGCACATCGGCGAGGTGCAGGTGCGCGGGCCCGGGGTGACGGACGGGTACTGGAGGGGGCCCGGGGTGCCTCCCGACACTGCGGGGGTCCTCACCGGCGGCCGACTGCGCACCGGTGACCTGGGCTTCCTGTACGAGGGCGAGCTGTACGTGTGCGGCCGGATCAAGGACATGATCATCGCCGGGGGCCGGAATTTGTATCCCGAGGACTACGAGATCGCCGCCGACGGTGTCCCGGGCGTGCGGCCCGGGCAGGTGATCGCCTTCTCGCTGCCGGACACCGAGCGCATGGTGGTCGTGGCGGAGGGGATGGGCGGCGAGGAGTCGCTGCGGCGGACGGCCCGCGAGCTGTTCGACCGGCTGCGGGCCACGGTGCAGCACGCTCCCGCCGAGGTCGTCGTGGTGCGGGCGGCGACGCTGCCGAAGACCTCCTCCGGCAAGAAGCGGCGCGGGGCGTGCCGCGAGCTGTACCTGTCGGGCGGTCTCCAGGTGGTGTCCGGGGCGCGCTGACGGACGCCGGGGCGGGGGCCCGGCCGGCCGGGGGCGCGCCGGGCAGCCGGACCCCTGGCCCCGCCGGGCAGCCGGACCCCTGGCCCCGCCGGGCAGCCGGACCCCGTGGGCCCCGCCGGGTGCGGCGGGGCCCACGGGTGTGCCAGGGGCGAGGCCCCCGGTGGTCAGCGCTGTTCGTCGACGAAGCTGCTCGCCACGTGTGCGGCCAGCGAGACCAGTTCGTCGGTGGCGCGGACGTACCGCAGCAGCGTCGGCAGGTGTCCGGTCACCATGAGATCGCCGTCGAGCATGCCCTCGATGGGGTCGATCTCGCCTTCGATGACGCCCTTCCACGCCGTGTAGGGGGCGCGGATCACGAAGGTGGCGTCCTTGGCGCGGGTCTCGCCGACGTCGTACTCCGCCCACTTGCACTTGCCGCCGCCGAATTCGGTGAGGCACCAGATGTCGGCCGGGACACCGCGCTCCTCCTCCGCCTCGAAGACGAACGCGATGTCGGCCTCGAACGTGCTCGCCGCCTCCTCGAACTCCTCCGAGTCGTTGATGAGCCGGACATATGCCTGCAGCCACTCGGCACTGGGAAAGACGCTCACGAAGTCCCCTCGGTCTCGTACGGTCCGGTCCTCCGTTGTAGCCCGGTGCCGGGCTCCGCCCACAGGGCCATCGGGACGTCCGTGCCGCAGCACGTCCGGGCAGCCCGTCCGGTCACCCCGATCGGACGCGGGGCGCGCACGAACGACGCTCCGATCCGCGCTGTCGGCGCGCTGCCCCTCCGCCCAGGCTGGCCACATGACCATTGAGGCAGAGGGGCTGCACAAGGCCTACGACGACGGCACGGTCGCGCTCGACCGGGTCGACTTCTCGGTCCGCGCCGGCGAGGTGTTCGGCTATCTCGGGCGGAACGGCGCCGGCAAGACCACCACCGTGAGGATCCTGTCGACCCTCGTCCGGCCGACCTCGGGGACGGTGCGGGTGCTGGGGCTCGACGTCGTCGAGCGGCGGCAGGAGGTACGGGACCGGATCGGGCTGTCGCTCCAGCAGGCGGCGCTGGACCCGCTGATGACGGGCCGTGAGCACTTGGCGCTGATCGCCTCGCTGCGGGCCGGCGGGCGCCGGGGCACGCGGGGCCCGGGACGCCGGGAGCGCGCGGCGCGGGTGGAGGAGCTGCTGGCGTCGTTCGGCCTGACGGAGGTGGCGGACCGGCTGGTCGCCACGTACACGGTGGGCATGCGGCGGCGGCTCGACGCCACCCTCGCGCTGGTGCACCGGCCGTCGCTGCTGTTCCTCGACGAGCCGACGACCGGGCTCGACCCGCAGAGCCGGCGGGCCCTGTGGTCGTTCGTACGGCGCTTCCGCGAGGACGGCGGCACGGTGTTCCTCACCACCCAGTACCTGGACGAGGCCGACGCGCTCTGCGACCGGATCGCGATCCTGAAGGACGGCCGGGTCGCGGTCGTCGACACCCCGCAGGGTCTCAAGCGCGGCCTCGGCGGCAAGGTCCTGAAGCTGCCGGCGGAGGAGCCGGGCGTACGGGACACGGCGGTGGCGCTGGTCGGGGAGCCTGCCTGCCGGGTGGACGGCACGGTCCTGACCGTGGACCTGTCCGCCCGCGAGGAGCTGCTGCCGGAGCTCCTCGGCAGGCTGCGGGACGCCGGCCTGCCGCTGAACCGGATGACGGTGGCCGACCCGACCGTGGAGGACGTGTTCGTCCGTCTGACCGGCGACACCCTGGAGAGCGGCGGCGGGTCGGGCGCGGCGGCGGTCGGGGCGGTCGCCCTGAGCCGGACCCTCGGCAGCGGCAACACCGCCAGCACCGGACAAGGAGGATTCTGATGGCGGCCACTTCCGGCACGCTGACCCTGCTGGGACGGAACCTGCGCGAGGGGGTGCGCAGCCCGGTCATCGCGTTCGCGTTCCCCGTGCTGTTCCCGTTGTTCCTCATCACGCTCGTGGCGTCCAGTTACGAGCGGATGGCGTTCATTCCGGGCTTCCCCGTCACGCCGTACGCGGCCTACATGGCGCCCGGCCTGCTGCTGTTCACGGGCATGATGGGTTCCGGGTTCTCGGCCACGGCGCTGGTCCTGGACGCCCAGAGCGGTTTTCTCGACCGGCTGCGGCTCCAGCCGGTGCGGCCGACGGCGCTGCTGCTGTCACGGCTGCTGTTCGACGCGATCCGGGTGGTCCCGGCGGTGCTCGTGGTGCTGGTGATCAGCGTGCTGCTGGGGGCGAGGATCGAGCGGGGCGCGCTCGGGGTGGTGGCCATCCTGCTGCTGTGCTCGCTGTGGTCGGTGGCGTACGGCGGCGTGTTCTACGTGGTGGCGCTGCGCACCCGCAATCCGCAGGCGCCCCTCGCCATGGCGCCGCTGTCGGTGCTGCTGCTGTTCGCGAGCCCGGCGGCGGCGCCCCCGTACCTGCTCCAGCCCTGGCTGGCCGAACTGACCCGGTGGAACCCCTTCACCTACGTGATCGAGGGGGTGCGGGCGCTGATGACGGGGCCGACGAGCGGCACGGTGGGCGAGGCACTGCTGAAGGCGGCCGTCGTGCTGATCGGCATCACGATCGTCAGCCAGCTGTTCGTGATCCCGGCCTTCGCGCGGCTGGTCGAGGACTGACACCGGCACCGGACCGAGGAGCTGACTCCATGGCGCACATGACCTTGTACTGCTTCCCGCACGCGGGGGGCTCGGACGCCCTGTACCGGTCCTGGGCCGGGGCGCTGGCGGCGGAGGCGGAGGTACGGGTGCTGGGGCGGGGCCCGTGGGCGGGCGCGGGCGCGGACGGCCGGCCGGACGACGGCTCGGTGCCGGGGCTCGCGGCCGCGTGCGCGGACCGGCTGGCCGGTGAGGCGGGGCCGTACGCCTTCCTCGGGCACAGCCTGGGGGCGCTGATCGCGTTCGAGACGGCGCGCGAGCTGGCCCGCCGGGGCGCGGCCGGACCGCACACCCTCATCGCCTCCGGCCATGTGGCTCCCCATCTGCCGTCGCCGGGGCGGAGGCTGGCGGAGCTGCCGTACGAGGCGTTCTGGCACGAGGTCGGTCTGCTCGGCGGCACGCCTGCGGAGCTGGCGGACCACGCGGAGCTGCGCAGGGCTGCGGAACCGTGGCTGCGGGCCGAGTTCCGCGCGGCGGAGGGCTACCGCTACATCCCGGGGGTGCCGCTGGACTGCCGGGTCGTGGCCCTGGCGGGGGCGGAGGACGACCGGGCGCCGGCCGCGCTGGTGGAACCGTGGCGGCTGCACACCGTGGGTTCCTTCGAACGGGACGTCCTGCCCGGCGGGCACTTCTTCCCCGCCGACAGCCGCGAGCGGTTCCTCGCCTGCGTGCGCGCCCGACTCGCGGCGGTGCCGCAGCGCTGAACCGCCGGGCGCGCGCACGCCGCGGGGCCCGCCCCTCCCGGGAGGGGCGGGCCCCGCGGCGTGCGCGGGTGTGGGGGCGCGATCAGACCTGGGGGGTGCGGGACCGGAGGGTGTAGGTGGCCTCGACCCGGTAGGTGCCCTTGTTGCCGCCGCCCCGGTTCACGTTGACGTCGGCGGTGCGGACGACCTTGAGGTAGAGGCCGTCCTGCTTGTCGAACCACACGTCGGCCACGGCGTCACCGTCGAGCCCGTCGCCCTTGACGTAGCTGTCGATGCGCACGTGGTGTGCCTCGCGGGTCTCCCCGCCGACGGTGACCTTCTCGTCCCCGACGTATTTGATGACGATGCGGGCCCGGTTGCCGTGGGCGACGCAGATGGTCTCCTCCTTGCCGCCGGGCCGCACCGCGTCACCGCCGACCTGCACCATGGCCGGGTTGCAGCGGTGCGCCTCGTCGCCCTCGATGCCGGCGAAGCTCACCTTCTGCATGTGGGCCAGGCACAGGTACTCGCCTTTGCCGCTGCACTGGCGGTGGGCGTCGACGTGTTCCTCGATGGGGGCGAAGTACAGCTCCCAGACGCAACCGGCGGAGTGGTGCACGCGCGCGTACGTCTCCTTCGGGAACGGCCGCTCGTAGCTGTCGCCCGCGTAGATGATCGAGTCCTGGCCGGTGGTGGCATAGGTGTACACGCCGGCCTTCGGCTTCGAGAAGCCCTTGATCTTCTGGCTGGGCGCCACGGGGTTCTTGATCTGGCCGAGCTCCTCGCGGAAAGCCGTGGGGTGCGCGCGGTACGTCTTGAGGGCCTGCGCGAGCGACACCGGCGTGCCCTCGGGGGTGATCGCCTCGGTGCGGTTGGCGATGATGAAGGCGCCGGCCGCGGCGAGCACGGCCAGGACGGGGATGAGGCGGAGCAGGGTCCGCCCGACACTCCGCTTGCGGGTGGGGCCTTTCACGGTCGCTCCTTCGGCAGACGGCAGTCCCTGCACCCTGCGTCGGCGGCGGGCCGGCACCAAGACCAGCAGGGCGCGGCCGAAGAGGCCAACCTCCCGCCCCCCTCGAACGGTCACCGCCGACGTCGCCGGCTGTCCGGTCTGCTCCGCCAGCCCTTCGGGGGTGGCGGCTGTCCCGCGCCCGCGGGAAGTGTGGGCCGGTACGCAGTCCCGCGCACGGAACCCGGTGCGTGCCCGGTCCCGGGCCCGCCGCGCGGACGCTTCGCCGAACGGCACTCCGGAGGGATGCAGTGAATCCGACCAGCAGCGGAACCCCGAGCGGAAACCCCGGCACGAGCGCGGCGGACCGTACGGTCCTCCTGTCCCTCGCGCCCGCCGAACGGATCGACCGGCTCGGTGCCTACCTGCGCGAGCGCTACGAGCGGATCACCGGCCGGGAGGGCCCGGCGGACCCGGACGAGCCGCTCTTCCTGGAGTCGTTGCAGGCGACCGAATTCCAGCTGACGGTGGAGTCCGAGATGGGTACGGCTCCGTCACTGACGGAGCTCGTCGGGGCGCCGACCCTGCGGGAGCTGGCGGTGCTGGTCGAGGCCCGGCTCCTGGAACCGGAGGAGCCCGGGGGTTCGGCGGCGGTGGAGGTCTCGGCCGATGAGGGGTCCCGGTTCGAGCCGTTCGGGCTGACCGATGTGCAGCACGCGTACTGGCTGGGCCGTTCGGGACTCTTCGAGCTGGGTGACGTCTCCACGCACCTGTATCTGGAGCTGGTGTCGCAGGACTTCGACCTCGACCGGGCGCACCGGGTGATCCGGAGGCTGGTCGGACGCCACGACATGCTGCGGGCGGTCGTCCGTCCCGACGGCCGGCAGCAGATCCTCGCCTCCGTGCCGGATTTCACCATCGGCTACGAGGACCTGACCGGACACACGGAGCAGGACGCCGAGGCCGCGGTGGCGGCCCTGCGCGAGACCCTCTCGCACGAGGTACGGCCGGCGGACCGGTGGCCGCTGTTCGACCTGCGCGCCCAGCGCCTCCCCGACGGCTCGACCCGCCTCCACCTGAGCCTGGACATGCTGATCGCGGACGCGGCATCGGTGCAAGTTCTGCTGAGCGAGTGGGCGCTCCTTTACGAGGACCCGGAGCGGGAACTGCCCGCGATCGACATCTCCTTCCGCGACCTGTGCACCGCGCTCTCGGCCCAGGGGGAGGACGCGGCGGCCCGCTCGTACTGGCTCGACCGGCTCCACACCCTGCCCCCGGCCCCGGAACTGCCCAGCGTCCCCGTCCCGCCCGGCACGCCCACACGCTTCACCCGCCGCACCCACACCCTGCCCGCCGCGCAGTGGGAACGCCTGAAGGACGCCTCACACGCACGGGGGCTCACGCCGAGCGCGCTCCTGGCGGCGGCGTACGCCGAGACCCTGGCGACGTGGGCGAAGGAGCCGCACTTCACCCTCAACGTCACCATCGGCGACCGGCCGGCCCTGCACCCCCACACCCCGCGCCTCATCGGTGACTTCACCAATCTCGTTCTCCTTGAGGCGGACACGAGGGACTCCGGTGCCTTCGCGGCCCGGGCCGGTGCGCTGCAGCGGCAGCTGTGGGAGGACCTGGAGCACCGGGCGTTCGGTGGCGTGCGGATGATCCGGGAGCTGGCCCGGGAGCACGGCAGCGCCCGCGCCGCCATGCCCGTCGTCTTCACCAGCATCCTGGGGCACGGCATGCCGGGCTCGGCGGGGAATCCGGTGCCGGGGCTCGGGTGTGCGGTCTCTGCGGTGTCGCAGACGCCGCAGGTGGTGCTCGACTGCCAGGTGGTGGAGCAGGACGCGGCACTCACAGTGAGCTGGGACGCGGTGGAGGCGGCCTTCCCGCCGGGGGTGCTGGACGACGCCTTCGGCGCATACGTCGGATTCCTGGAGCGGCTGGCCGACACGGCGGAGGTGTGGGAGGAACCGCACCCGGTCTCCGCACCCGCCGCGCACCTGGAGGTCATCGCCCGGGTCAACGACACCGCCGCTCCCCTGCCCGAGGGGCTGCTGCACGAACCGGTCTTCGAACAAGCCGCACGCACCCCGGACGCGATCGCCGTCATCTCCGCCACGGCCACCCTCACCTACCGGGAACTCGCCGATCGCGCGCGGCGTATCTCCCACCGGCTCCGGGGCGAGGGAACACGGCCGGGAGAGCTGGTGGCCGTGAGCATGCACAAGGGCTGGGAGCAGGTCGCGGCCGTCCTCGGCATCCTGCACGCGGGAGCGGCCTATGTGCCGGTGGACCCGGAGCTTCCGCAGGCTCGTATCGAGCACCTGCTGGATCAGACCGAGGCGAGGACGGTGCTCACCCACACGGCGGTGAAGGAGGTGACGTGGCCGGCGGGTACGCGGGCGTGGGAGGTCGACGCGTGCGAGGTGTGGCCCCTGGAGGAGGACGGGTCAGCGGAGGAGGTGAACGGTGTCCGCCGTGAGCCCACTGATCTCGCCTATGTGATTTTCACGTCGGGGTCGACGGGTCAACCCAAGGGCGTGATGATCGACCACCGCGGCGCCCGCAACACCATCCACGACATCAACCACCGCAT
>NZ_JBIBBY010000009.1:0-4449 GCF_042900905.1 Streptomyces sp. NPDC012827
ACGCCCGGTTACATTCCGAACCCGGAAGCTAAGCCTTTCAGCGCCGATGGTACTGCAGGGGGGACCCTGTGGGAGAGTAGGACGCCGCCGAACAACCCGCCCTTTTAGCTCAGTCGGTAGAGCGTCTCCATGGTAAGGAGAAGGTCAACGGTTCGATTCCGTTAAAGGGCTCAGAGAAAAAGCCCCCGCCATTCGGCGGGGGCTTTTTTGCGTTCCTGGACGAATGGCGCCGGACGAAGGCCGGCCGCCCCTCGGACAAGGGGCGGCCGGTGGTGTCCGTCAGCGGTCGTCCGGCTCGCGGAGGCGCATCGCCAGGATCGCCATGTCGTCGGAGGCCGGGGCCTGGGCGAAGCGCTCCACCGCGCGCAGGATGCGGGCCGAGACCGCGCCGGCCGTGAGGCCCGTACACGTCTTCAGGACCTCGGCGAGCCCGTCGTCGCCCAGCATGCGGGTGCCCTCACGGCGTTCCGTGACGCCGTCCGTCACGCACAGCAGGACATCGCCCGGCTCGAGCGTCACCGTCTCCTCGTACAACTCCAGGTCGTCCATGACGCCCAGCAGCGGCTGCGGCTCCGCCGCGGGGGAGACCGTGCCGTCCGGGCGGAGGCGCAGCGGCAGGGGATGGCCGGCACAGACGACCTTCAGGATCGCCGAACCGTCCTCCTGCGGATGCATCTCGCCGTACAGCAGCGTCAGGAACCGGCTGCGGGCCCCCTCGTCGAGGATCGCCGCGTTCAGGCGCTCCAGGACGGCCGGGCCGCCGAAGCCCTCGCGGGCCAGGAGCCGCAGGGCGTGGCGGGCCAGGCCCGTCACGGCCGCCGCCTCCGGGCCCGTACCGCACACGTCACCGATGGCGAAGCCGTAGGCGTCGTCGCTGATCGGGAAGACGTCGTAGAAGTCGCCGCCGACCTCGTTGCCCTCACCGGCCGCGCGGTAGATGACGTCCACCTCGACGCCCGGGATCTGCGGCAGGTCCGGCGGGAGGAGGCTGCGCTGGAGGGACTGGCTGATCGCCACGCGCTCCGAATAGAGACGGGCGTTGTCCAGGGCCAGGGCGGCCCGGCGGGACAGGTCCTCGGCCAGCTCCAGGATCTCCTGGCGGAAGTGGTCCTCCGCGGGACGGCCCAGGATGAGCTGGCCGATGACGCGGTTGCGGGCCACCAGCGGCAGCACGACCGTCTCCCCGGCGACGGCGCCCGCCGTGGCCAGGGTCGTGTCGACGCCCGAGGAGAGCGGGCTGCCCAGCTGCTCCAGCTCGCGGACCGAGGCCCGGACCGCCGCGCGCTGCGCCGCCTCTCCCGGGGCCGACCAGGCGCGGGCGCCCGGCGCCGGCACCGGATCCGGTGGGGCGATCGAGGACAACAGGGCCTTCAGGCCGTCGATACGGTCCTCGTCCTCGTGGAGCACGTACGACAGGTACGGCTCCGAGGACTGGTCGGCGATCGTGTAGACCGCACACCAGGTGGCCAGCGTCGGGACCGTCATCTGGGCCATCAGCGCCAGCGTCTGGTCCCGGTCCAGCGTGCCTGCCAGCAGATCGGACGCCTCCACCAGGAAGCTGAGGGAACCGCGGCGCAGGCGCTCCAGCTCACCGAGGCGGGCGGACTCCACGGCCAGCGCGATCCGGTCCGCGGCGAACTGAAGGCGCAGGGCCTCCTCGTTCGAGTACCGGTTCGCGGTCTCCGCGGCCACGCCCAGGGAGCCGGTGAGCCGGCCCTCCACCTTCAGCGGGACCGTGACGACCGACCGCATGCCGGTGCCCTCCAGGAGCGGCACGGCGCCGGGCACCGCCGCCAGGTCCTCGTGGACGGCGGGCATGCGGGCGGAGCCGTACCGGCTCGCGCCGGTCTCCACGGGGACGCGGGCGAAGCGCTGGCGGGCGGCGGGCAGACCGGTGGTCGCCCGTACCTCCAGCTCCGTCTCGTCGTCGGTGGCGAGCAGCAGGAAGGCCGCGTCGCCGTCGAGCATGTCCCGGGCACGTTCGACCGTGCGCTGGAGGAGACCGTCGAGGTCGTCGGGGGCCGGGGAGCCGATGAACAGTTCGAAGGGGTCCGAGGAGCGGCTGTCCGAGCCCCCGTCGGTGCCCGCCGGGCGCTGCGGGGTCTGCAGGACGGCCCGCTCGTGTTCCCGTACCAGCAGACAGACCGTGGACGGCTCGCCCTCCGCGTCGCGGACCCGCAGGTGGGCCGCGTACACGGGCACCACCCGGCCGTCGGAGCAGCGGATGCCGTAACTGCCCTCCCAGCGGGAGAAACGGAGCGCCTCCGCCAGGCCCGTACCGATGCCGGGGGTGTGGGGCCAGGCCGCGAGGTCGCCGAGCGGCTTGCCGGAGACCTGGTCCGCCGTGTAGCCGAAGAGGTCCTCGGCGTCCTCGTTCCAGCCCGAGATCGCGCCGCCGCGGTCGATCTGCACGACGGCGACGCGGACGCGGCTGTCCGTGACGGGCAGGACGGAGTCCGGCAGCACCGGACCGGCGGAGCGGGTGCCCACCGGGCGCTGCGGCAGGTCCAGGTGGAACCAGACGTGCTTGCGGGTGGGGGAGTAGTCGACGCCCCAGCGGGCGGCGATCGCGGCGCACAGGAGGAGGCCGCGGCCGTTCTCGCGGTCGGGGCTGCCCGGCGCGCGGCCGCCCTGGACGGGGACCTCGCGCTCGGGGTAGCGGTCGGCGACCTCGACGCGGATGCTGTCCTCGGACCGCAGGCAGAGAACCTCGGCGGCGGTGCCGGCGTGGACCACCGCGTTCGTCACGAGTTCGCTGGTGAGGACGACGGCGTCGTCGACGAGTTCGGGGTGGCCCCAGCCCTGGAGGGTGTCCCGGACGAAGGCCCGGGCGGCCGCCACGGACCGCCCCACGGGCTCGAATGTGGCAGTCGCCCGCGCGGTGATCACAGCACTCCTCGTACGCGTCTCGACGCCCGGCTCTGCCATGCTCGGTCTGCCCCTCCCGCTGCCCGGTGGTCGTACGCGCACCACACCGCCCCCGCCGGGCGGACCGGGGCGGTTGGACAGCCGGAAGCCAGGTTACTTACCTTCGCTGTCCGGGCGGATGCCGGTCATGGCAGTTTCCGTCTCCCGGGGGCGGGGACGCTGTGCGAAGCTGCCGAACTGTTATCGCCTGGTTCGGTCGCGGTGAAACACTGGGCAGGTTACCGGTGCAAGGCGGAACGGTACGTTCGACCCCTTTCGGGAGGGACACGGTGGACTCTGGCACGGCGGCGCGTCGAGGCGGCGGCAGCGGCGGCACGCGCGCGAGAGGCGCACGTTCCCGCGGGGGGACGGTGCAGGTGGACGAGGCGGCGCTGGAGCGGTTGCTCGGCGCTCTGGTGTCCATGCGCGACGGGAACCTGCGCAGGCGCCTCACGGTTTCCGGTGACGGGATCATGGCGGAGATCTCCGCCGTGTTCAACGAGGTCGCCGACCGGCAGATGCACGTGACGGGAGAGCTGTCGCGGGTCCGCCGGGTGGTGGGCCGCGAGGGCAAGCTGTCGGAGCGGCTGGAGGCCGGCGCCACCGAGGGCGCGTGGGCGGCGGCCATCGAGGCCGCGAACGCCCTCGTGGACGACCTCGCCCGGCCGGTGTCCGAGGTCGGCCGGGTCCTGTCGGCGGTCGCCGAGGGTGACCTGGAACAGCGCATGGACCTGCGCTGGGAGGGCGCCGACGGGGCGGCGCGGCCGCTGCGCGGGGAGTTCCTCAAGGTCGCGCGGACCGTGAACAACCTCGTGGACCAGCTGTCGCTGTTCGCCTCCGAGGTGACCCGCGTCGCCGTGGAGGTCGGCACCGAGGGCATTCTCGGCGGTCAGGCGCAGGTGCGCGGGGTCTCCGGGTCGTGGAAGGACCTCACGGACTCGGTCAACACCATGGCGTACCGGCTGACGGCCCAGGTGCGGGACATCGCGCTGGTCACGACGGCGGTGGCCAACGGTGACCTGTCGCAGAAGGTCACGGCGAACGTGGCCGGCGAGATGCTGGAGCTGAAGAACACCGTCAACACGATGGTGGACCAGCTGTCCTCGTTCTCCTCCGAGGTGACCCGGGTCGCGCGAGAGGTCGGTACGGAGGGCGAACTCGGCGGCCAGGCCGAGGTGGCCGGGGTCGCCGGTGTGTGGAAGGACCTCACCGATTCCGTCAACACGATGGCGGGGAATCTCACCAATCAGGTGAGAGGCATCGCCGAGGTGACGACGGCGGTCGCCAACGGTGATCTGTCGCAGAAGGTGACCGTGAGCGCGCGCGGTGAGATCGCGCAGCTCGCGGACACGATCAACCAGATGACCGACACGCTGCGGATCTTCGCCGACGAGGTGACCCGGGTGTCGGGCGAGGTCGGGGCGCAGGGGCTGCTGGGCGGTCAGGCGCAGGTGCCGGGTGCCGCGGGCACCTGGAAGGACCTCACGGACTCGGTCAACACCGTCTTCCGGAACATCACCACGCAGGTGCGGGACATCGCGC
>NZ_JBIBBY010000009.1:4548-5115 GCF_042900905.1 Streptomyces sp. NPDC012827
CAGGTGACGACGGCGGTGGCCAACGGTGACCTGTCGCAGAAGGTCACCGTGGACGTGGCCGGCGAGATGCTGGAGCTGAAGAACACCGTCAACACGATGGTGGACCAGCTCTCCGCGTTCGGTTCCGAGGTCACGCGCGTGGCCCGGGAGGTCGGCGTCGAGGGTCTGCTCGGCGGCCAGGCCGAGGTGCCGGGCGCCGCCGGCACCTGGAAGGACCTCACCGACTCGGTGAACACGGCCTTCCGCAACCTCACCGGTCAGGTGCGGGACATCGCGCAGGTGACGACGGCGGTGGCCAACGGTGACCTGTCGCAGAAGGTCACCGTGGACGTGGCCGGCGAGATGCTGGAGCTGAAGAACACCGTCAACACCATGGTGTCGCAGCTGTCGGCCTTCGCCGACCAGGTGACCCGGATGGCCAGGGACGTGGGCACCGAGGGCCGGCTCGGCGGGCAGGCGCGGGTGGACGGCGTCTCCGGCCGGTGGCGCGAGCTGACCGACTCGGTGAACTTCATGGCCGGCAACCTGACCTCGCAGGTGCGGCAGATCGCGCAGGTGACCACGGCG
>NZ_JBIBBY010000009.1:5213-237858 GCF_042900905.1 Streptomyces sp. NPDC012827
CGGTGGCGCGGGGTGACCTGTCGCAGAAGATCGACGTGGACGCGCGCGGCGAGATCCTGGAGCTGAAGAACACCATCAACACGATGGTCGACCAGCTGTCCGCGTTCGCGGACCAGGTGACGCGGGTGGCCCGTGAGGTGGGCACGGACGGGCGGCTGGGCGGTCAGGCGCAGGTGCCGGGCGTGGCCGGTGTGTGGCGCGACCTCACCGACTCGGTGAACTTCATGGCCGGGAACCTCACCGCCCAGGTGCGCAACATCGCGCAGGTCGCCACGGCGGTGGCGCGGGGTGACCTGTCGCAGAAGATCGACGTGGACGCGCGCGGCGAGATCCTGGAGCTGAAGAACACCATCAACACGATGGTCGACCAGCTCTCCAACTTCGCCGAGCAGGTGACGCGGGTCGCCCGCGAGGTCGGCACCGAGGGCATCCTCGGCGGCCAGGCCGAGGTACAGGGCGTCTCCGGGACCTGGAAGGACCTCACCCAGTCGGTGAACTTCATGGCGAACAACCTCACCAGCCAGGTGCGGAACATCGCCGAGGTCACCACCGCCGTCGCCCGTGGCGACCTGTCGAAGAAGATCACGGTCGACGCCCGGGGCGAGATCCTGGAGCTGGTCACGACCGTCAACACGATGGTCGACCAGCTGTCGAACTTCGCGGACGAGGTCACGCGCGTGGCCCGCGAGGTGGGTACGGAGGGCATCCTCGGCGGCCAGGCCCGCGTGCGCGGTGTCACCGGTACGTGGAAGGACCTCAGCGACAACGTCAACCTGATGGCCAACAACCTGACCAGTCAGGTGCGGAACATCTCGCGGGTCTCCGCGGCCGTGGCCAACGGTGACCTGACGAAGAAGGTCACCGTCGAGGCGCGCGGCGAGGTCGCCGAGCTCGCGGAGACGGTCAACACGATGGTGGCGACCCTGTCGAACTTCGCGGACGAGGTCACGCGCGTGGCCCGCGAGGTGGGCACGGAGGGCGAGCTGGGCGGTCAGGCCCGCGTGCCGGGCGTCTCCGGTACGTGGAAGGACCTGACCGAGTCGGTGAACTCGATGGCCTCCAACCTCACCGGGCAGGTGCGGCAGATCGCCGCGGTCACCACCGCCATCGCCAAGGGCGACCTCACCAAGAAGATCGACATCGACGCGCGCGGCGAGATCCAGGAGCTGAAGAACACCATCAACACGATGGTCGACCAGCTGTCGAACTTCGCCGAGGAGGTCACGCGGGTGGCCCGCGAGGTGGGTACCGAGGGCATCCTCGGCGGCCAGGCCCGCGTCCGGGACGTCGACGGCACCTGGCGCGACCTCACCGAGTCGGTGAACGAGATGGCCGGGAACCTGACCCGCCAGGTGCGGGCCATCGCGGCCGTCGCCACGGCGGTCACCCGCGGCGACCTCAACCTCAAGATCGACGGGGTGGACGCGGCGGGCGAGATCCAGGCGCTCCAGGACAACATCAACACGATGATCGCCAACCTGCGCGACACCACCCTCGCCAACGAGGAGCAGGACTGGCTCAAGGGCAACCTGGCCCGCATCTCCGGTCTCATGCAGGGCCGCCGGGACCTCGACGACGTCGCCTCCCTCATCATGAGCGAGCTGACGCCGGTGGTCTCCGCCCAGCACGGCGCCTTCTTCGTCGCCATGCCGACCGGCTCCGCCCACGGCGACGCCGAACTCGTGGGGGAGGGCGACGGCTCGTACGAGCTGCGCATGCGCGGGAGTTACGGCTACTCGGCCGGCTCCATGCCGACCTCGTTCCGTCCCGGGGAGACCCTCATCGGGACGGCGGCCGAGGAGAAGCGGACCATCCAGGTCAACGTGCCGCCCGGCTACCTGAAGATCTCCTCCGGCCTCGGGGAGGCCGCGCCCGCCCACGTCATCGTGCTGCCGGTCCTCTTCGAGGGGAAGGTCCTCGGGGTCATCGAGCTGGCGTCCTTCCAGCCCTTCACCCAGATCCAGCGGGACTTCCTCAACCAGCTCGCCGAGCTGATCGCGACCACCGTCAACACCATCAGCGTCAACACCAAGACCGAGGTGCTGCTCAAGCAGTCGCAGGAGCTGACCGAACAGCTCAAGGAGCGGTCGGCGGAGTTGGAGCACCGGCAGAAGGAACTCCAGGGCTCCAACGCCGAACTGGAGGAGAAGGCCGAGCTGCTGGCCCGGCAGAACCGGGACATCGAGGTCAAGAACACCGAGATCGAGGAGGCCCGGCAGGTCCTGGAGGAGCGCGCCGAACAGCTCGCGGTCTCCATGCGCTACAAGTCCGAGTTCCTGGCGAACATGTCGCACGAGCTGCGCACCCCGCTCAACTCGCTGCTGATCCTGGCCAAGCTGCTCGCGGACAACGCCGAGAGCAATCTGACGCCGAAGCAGGTCGAGTTCGCCGAGACCATCCACGGCGCCGGCTCGGACCTGCTCCAGCTGATCAACGACATCCTCGACCTGTCCAAGGTCGAGGCGGGCAAGATGGACGTCTCGCCGACCCGGATCGCCCTCGTCCAGCTCGTCGACTACGTGGAGGCGACCTTCCGGCCGCTCACCGCGGAGAAGGGCCTCGACTTCTCGGTACGGGTCTCGCCCGAGCTGCCGGCCACGCTCCACACCGACGAGCAGCGGCTGCTCCAGGTGCTGCGGAACCTGCTGTCGAACGCGGTGAAGTTCACCGACACGGGAGCCGTCGAGCTGGTGATCCGGCCCTCGGGCGCGGACGTGCCGCAGTCGATCCGGGAACAGCTCCTGGAGGCCGGTTCCCTGCGCGACCCGGAGGCGGAACTGATCGCCTTCTCGGTCACCGACACCGGGATCGGCATCGCGGCGAGCAAGATGCGGGTCATCTTCGAGGCCTTCAAGCAGGCCGACGGGACGACCAGCCGGAAGTACGGCGGTACGGGCCTGGGCCTGTCGATCAGCCGGGAGATCGCCCGTCTGCTCGGCGGCGAGATCTTCGCGGCGAGCGAGCCGGGCCGTGGCTCGACCTTCACGCTGTACCTGCCGCTGGAGCCGGTCGAGCAGGCCGCGGGCGGGTCCGGGACGGGCACGGCCGAGTCCGACGAGGACCGGTCCCAGCCGGAGGAGGGCGCGGAGGGGGCCGACCACTCCTTCCCGCACTTCTCGCCCGCTCCCGTACGCGGCGAGGCGCGGTCCGGGGCCGGGGCGCTGTTCCGGCACCGGCGGAAGGCGGCGGCGGAGGCGGCGGAGGCGCGGTCCTCGGCGGCCGGCGGGGCCGACCGTGCCGCGCGGGGCGGCGCGGCGGACCGTACGGAGGAGGAGGCGGCGCCCGAGCCGCGCCGTACCTTCTCGTTCTCCGGCGAGCGGGTCCTCATCGTGGACGACGACATCCGCAACGTGTTCGCGCTCACCAGCGTCCTGGAGCAGCACGGGCTGTCGGTGCTCTACGCGGAGAACGGCCGCGAGGGCATCGAGGTGCTGGAGCAGCACGACGACGTGGCGGTCGTCCTGATGGACATCATGATGCCGGAGATGGACGGATACGCGACGACGACCGCGATCCGGCGCATGCCGCAGTTCGCCGGGCTGCCGATCATCGCGCTCACCGCGAAGGCGATGAAGGGCGACCGGGAGAAGGCGATCGAGTCGGGCGCCTCGGACTACGTGACGAAGCCGGTCGATCCGGACCATCTGCTGTCGGTCATGGAGCAGTGGATGCGGGACCGGTGACGCCGGGGGCGGGCCGGCGGGGCCCGCCCGCCCCCGCCCCCCGGTCCGTCCGGGACGGACTGTCGCCATCCGGGTGTGAGAGGCCCGGAAGCGGGGAACCTTCTCGTCTCGCACCGCGTTTCCCGTACGTGCGCGACGACCGTGCACAGTGACATCGCGGTGACAGGGTGTGGCGACGGGCGGGGTGCGGCTACGATGACCGGCACAAGGACGGACGGCGCGAGGAAGCCGTCCCCTGGGGCGGCGCCCGGTGCTTCCCCCGGTTCCGGGAGCCGGGGCGAGCCGTTGCCGGGGCGAGGAGGACGGGGCATGGTGCAGAAGGCCAAGATCCTCCTGGTCGATGACCGGCCGGAGAATCTGCTGGCGCTGGAGGCCATTCTCTCCGCGCTCGATCAGACCCTGGTGCGGGCATCGTCCGGGGAGGAAGCGCTCAAGGCGCTGCTGACGGACGACTTCGCGGTGATTCTCCTCGACGTCCAGATGCCGGGGATGGACGGATTCGAGACCGCCGCGCACATCAAGCGCCGTGAGCGGACGCGGGACATCCCGATCATCTTCCTGACCGCGATCAACCACGGCCCCCACCACACCTTCCGGGGGTACGCGGCCGGGGCGGTCGACTACATCTCGAAGCCGTTCGACCCGTGGGTGCTGCGCGCCAAGGTCTCGGTCTTCGTCGAGCTCTACATGAAGAACTGCAAGCTGCGCGAGCAGGCGGCCCTGCTGCGGCTCCAGCTGGAGGGCGGCGAGGGCGGCCACGGCAAGGAGTCCGCGGGCCTGCTGGCCGAGCTGTCCGCCCGGCTCGCCGCCGTCGAGGAGCAGGCCGAGGCGCTGTCGAAGCAGCTCGACGACGACTCCGCCGACGCGGCGGCCGTCGCCACCGCCGCCCACCTGGAGCGCAAGCTCACCGGGCTGCGCCGGGCGTTGGACGCGCTGGAGCCGGGCACGGGCGGCGCGCCCTCGATGCCCGCACAGAACTGACGTACCGTCAGGGACGGTCGGGCCGTTGATCCGGCGTCAGCTTCCCGTCTCCGCAAGGACGACACGTTCGGGTGAGGCGGACAGCCCGACGCTCCACCGGTAACCTCAGCACCATGGCTTCACGTACGTCCGGCAAGGGTTCCCAGGGCACGGCGGGCACCGCACAACCGCGCGCCGGCCGGACGACGGGTGCCGCCAGGAAGGCGGCGCCCGCGAAGTCCCCGGTCAGGACCGGGAAGGCGGCGGCGAAGACCCCCGCCAAACCGGCCGCGAAGAAGGCGGCGGCCAGGAAGGCGGCGCCCGCCGGACGCCCGCCCGCCCGGAAGAACGCGGCGAGGAAGGCCCCGCCCCGTCCCGCGCCCTCCCCGACCGGGGGGCTCTACCGGCTCGTCCGGGGCATCTGGCTGGGCCTCGCCCACGCCGTCGGGGCGATGTTCCGGGGAATAGGGCGCGGTGCCAAGGGGCTCGACCCGGCCCACCGCAAGGACGGCCTCGCGCTGCTCCTGCTCGGCCTGGCGCTGATCGTCGCCGCCGGCACCTGGTCCCACCTCCGGGGCCCGGTCGGCGACCTGGTCGAGATGCTGGTGACCGGGGCCTTCGGCCGGCTGGACCTGCTGGTGCCGCTGCTCCTCGGCGCCGTCGCGGTGCGGCTGATCCTCCACCCCGAGAAGCCCGAGGCCAACGGCCGCATCGTCATCGGACTCACCGCGCTGGTCGTCGGTGTCCTCGGGCAGGTCCACATCGCCTGCGAGTCCCCGGGACGCGGGGACGGCACCGAGGCCATGCAGGACGCGGGCGGCCTCATCGGCTGGGCGGCCTCCAAGCCGCTCGTCTTCATGATGGGGGAGGTCCTCGCGGTCCCGCTGCTCGTCCTGCTCACGGTCTTCGGCCTGCTGGTGGTCACCGCCACGCCGGTCGCGGCCATCCCGCAGCGGCTGCGCGCGCTCGGCGCCCGGCTCGGCATCGTCGAGGGCGCCGCCGACCCGGCCGCAGCCGAGTACCGGGGATACGAGGAATACGACGAGGACTGGCGGGAGGCCGCGCCCCGCGACCCGCGCCCCGTACGGCGCAGGGCGGCCGGTCCGGCCGAGCCGTACGACGTGGACCGGGCCGAGGAGGAGGCGCTCGGCCGTCGCCCCCGGGCGCCCCGCCGCCCCGCCGAGCGGCCCGCCCCCGGCCACGGCATGGACCCGGTCGACGTGGCCGCCGCCGCGGCCGCGGCGCTCGACGGCGCCGTCCTCAACGGCATGCCGCCGTCCCCGCTCGTCGCCGACCTCACCCGGGACGTCACCGCCGAACGGGCCGCCGCCAAGGCCCCCGGCCCGGACACCGGGGCCGCCGAACCGGTCGCCCCGGCCGCGCCGCCGAACGTGCCCACGGCCCGGGGCGGCGAGAAGCGCCAGGGCGGAGCCGTACCGGACCTGACCAAGCCCGCGCCCGAACCGACCGAACTGCCCGCCCGGGCCGAGCAGCTCCAGCTGTCCGGCGACATCACGTACGCCCTGCCGCCGCTCGACCTGCTCGAACGCGGCGGGCCGGGCAAGACCCGCAGCGCCGCCAACGACGCCGTGGTCGACGCGCTCACCACCGTCTTCGCCGAGTTCAAGGTGGACGCGGCCGTCACCGGCTTCACCCGGGGCCCGACGGTCACGCGGTACGAGGTCGAGCTCGGGCCCGCCGTGAAGGTCGAGAAGATCACCGCCCTGACGAAGAACATCGCCTACGCGGTGGCCTCGCCGGACGTGCGGATCATCTCCCCGATCCCCGGCAAGTCCGCGGTCGGCATCGAGATCCCGAACAGCGACCGCGAGATGGTGAACCTCGGCGACGTGCTGCGCCTCGCCGACGCGGCGGGCGACGACCATCCGATGCTCGTCGCGCTCGGCAAGGACGTCGAGGGCGGCTACGTGATGGCCAACCTGGCGAAGATGCCGCACGTCCTGGTCGCCGGTGCCACCGGCTCCGGCAAGTCCTCGTGCATCAACTGCCTCATCACCTCGGTGATGATAAGAGCGACTCCCGAGGACGTCCGGATGGTGCTGGTCGACCCCAAGCGGGTCGAGCTCACCGCCTACGAGGGCATCCCGCACCTGATCACCCCGATCATCACCAACCCCAAGCGGGCCGCCGAGGCCCTCCAGTGGGTGGTGCGCGAGATGGACCTGCGCTACGACGACCTGGCCGCCTTCGGCTTCCGGCACATCGACGACTTCAACCAGGCGGTCCGCGACGGCAAGGTGAAGCCGCCGCCGGGCAGCGAGCGGGAGCTGCAGCCCTACCCGTACCTCCTGGTCATCGTCGACGAGCTCGCGGACCTGATGATGGTCGCGCCGCGCGACGTCGAGGACGCGATCGTCCGCATCACCCAGTTGGCCCGCGCGGCCGGCATCCATCTGGTGCTGGCCACGCAGCGGCCGTCCGTGGACGTCGTCACCGGCCTCATCAAGGCCAACGTGCCCTCCCGGCTCGCCTTCGCCACCTCCTCGCTCGCCGACAGCCGGGTCATCCTCGACCAGCCCGGCGCCGAGAAGCTCATCGGCAAGGGCGACGGCCTCTTCCTGCCGATGGGCGCCAACAAGCCGGTCCGCATGCAGGGCGCCTTCGTCACCGAGGACGAGGTCGCCGCCGTCGTACGGCACTGCAAGGACCAGATGACCCCGGTCTTCCGGGACGACGTCACCGTCGGCACCAAGCAGAAGAAGGAGATCGACGAGGACATCGGCGACGACCTCGACCTGCTGTGCCAGGCGGCGGAACTGGTCGTGTCGACCCAGTTCGGCTCCACGTCGATGCTCCAGCGCAAGCTCCGCGTCGGCTTCGCCAAGGCCGGGCGGCTGATGGACCTGATGGAGTCCCGGAACATCGTGGGCCCGAGCGAGGGCTCCAAGGCGCGGGACGTCCTCGTCAAACCCGACGAGCTGGACGGTGTGCTGGCCGTCATCCGCGGCGAGTCGGCGGAGTGACGCACGGCGGCCCGGGGAAGCCGGGGCGCCCGGCGCACCGGACGGAGTAACGCGGCGGGAGCGGGGGTACCCGTTCGAGATCCCTCCGAGACTCACTCGTAAGAAAAGAGTGGGCAACCGTTTCCCCTGGCCGTACGTCAAGTTGGACGGAGGGACAGAAGGATGTCCCAGCCTCATGGCGTACAAACAGCACCCGCCCGGTTGCCCCACCCTTTCGTACCACCCATAGACTGAACGTCCAGCAGGTGGCTACACGCTCGAAAGGCGCTCTCGTGTCCATCGGCAACTCCCCCGAAGACGACCGGACGTTCCCGGCAGACGACCGGGAATCGATCGGTCGCGCTCTCCAGCACGCCCGTATCGCCGCCGGTCTCACCGTCGATGAGGTCAGTGCCTCCACGCGTGTACGGATCCCGATCGTGCACGCGATCGAGGAGGACGACTTCTCGCGCTGCGGCGGCGCCGTCTACGCGCGCGGCCACATCCGTACCCTCGCGCGCGCCGTCGGGCTCGATCCGGCCCCGCTCGTCGAACGGTACGACGCCGACCACGGAGGCCGTCCCGCGCCCACCCCCGCCGCCCCGCTGTTCGAGGCCGAACGCATCCGGCCCGAACCGCGCCGGCCCAACTGGACCGCCGCCATGGTGGCGGCCATCGTCGCCGTCGTCGGCTTCGTCGGCTTCACGATGTTCAACGGGAACGACGCCCCCAAGGGCACCGTCACGGCCGAGGGCGGCCCCGCCCCCGCTCCCGAGAAGGCGACCGCGACGAGCAAGCCGAAGCCGGTCAAGCCCGTCGTGCCCAAGCCCACCGAGAGCGCGATCGCCGCGGTCCCGAAGGACAAGGTCACGGTCAAGCTCACCGCCAAGCAGGGCAAGAGCTGGATCTCGGCCAAGGCCGCCGACGGCAAGCTCCTCTTCGACGGGCTCCTCCTGGACGGGGAGTCCAAGACCTTCCAGGACGGCGAGCGCGTCGACCTGGTCCTCGGCAACGCCGGCGCGATCGAGCTGTACGTGAACGGCAAGAAGATCGCCGACACCTTCGAGGACGGCCAGGTCGAGCGGCTCTCCTACGCCAAGGGCGACCCCGAGGCCGGCTGACCGAGCCGCCCCCGGCCCTCCCGTCCCCTCCACCCCTCCGTCCCGGTGTGTGACGTCCGTCGCGCAGGTGAACCCTGCGCGACGGACGTACGGCCGGGACGAAGTAGTCTTGAGTCCATGCCCGAACGCCGTACCGTCGCCCTTGTCACTCTTGGCTGCGCCCGTAACGAGGTGGACTCGGAGGAGCTCGCAGGCCGCTTGGCAGCGGACGGCTGGGAGCTCGTCGAGAACGCCGAGGAAGCGGACGTCGCCGTCGTCAACACCTGCGGATTCGTCGAGGCCGCCAAGAAGGACTCCGTCGACGCCCTCCTCGAAGCCAACGATCTGAAGGACCACGGCCGGACCCAGGCCGTCGTCGCCGTCGGCTGCATGGCCGAGCGGTACGGCAAGGAGCTGGCCGAAGCCCTCCCGGAGGCCGACGGCGTCCTCGGCTTCGACGACTACGCCGACATCTCCAACCGCCTCCAGACCATCCTCAGCGGCGGCAGCGTCGAGGCCCACACCCCCCGCGACCGGCGCAAGCTCCTGCCGCTCTCGCCGGTGGAGCGCCAGCAGGCCGCCGCCGGCGTGGCCCTGCCCGGACACGGGGCCGCGGAGGCTCCCGCGGCCGTTCCGGAGGACCTCCCCGAGGGCCTCGCGCCCGCCTCGGGGCCGCGTGCGCCGCTCCGCCGCCGCCTGGACGCCAGCCCCGTCGCCTCCGTCAAGCTGGCCTCCGGCTGCGACCGCCGCTGCTCCTTCTGCGCCATCCCGTCCTTCCGCGGCTCCTTCGTCTCCCGGCGACCCTCCGACGTGCTCAACGAGACGCGGTGGCTCGCCGAGCAGGGCGTGAAGGAGATCATGCTGGTCTCCGAGAACAACACCTCCTACGGCAAGGACCTCGGCGACATCCGGCTCCTGGAGAGCCTGCTGCCCGAGCTGGCCGGGGTCGACGGCATCGAGCGCGTCCGGGTCAGCTACCTCCAGCCCGCCGAGATGCGCCCCGGCCTCATCGACGTCCTCACCTCCACCGAGAAGGTCGCGCCCTACTTCGACCTCTCCTTCCAGCACAGCGCCCCCGACGTGCTGCGGGCCATGCGGCGCTTCGGTGACACCGACCGCTTCCTGGAGCTGCTGGAGACCATCCGGTCCAAGGCGCCCACGGCCGGCGCCCGCTCCAACTTCATCGTCGGCTTCCCCGGCGAGAGCGAGGCCGACTTCGCCGAGCTGGAACGCTTCATCACCCACGCCCGGCTCGACGCCATCGGCGTCTTCGGCTACTCCGACGAGGACGGCACCGAGGCCGCCACGTACGAGAACAAGCTCGACCAGGAGGTGGTCGACGCCCGGCTCGCCCACCTGTCCCGGCTCGCCGAGGAGCTCACCGCCCAGCGTGCGGAGGAGCGGATCGGCGAGACCCTGGAAGTACTCGTCGAGACGCTCGACGAGGAGGACGGCTGGATCGGCCGCGCCGCCCACCAGGCCCCCGAGACGGATGGCCAGGTGCTCCTCACCACGGATGGCGGGGCGGAGCCCGACCTGGCGCCCGGCCGTATGGTCAGGGCCAGGGTCGTCGGCACGGAAGGTGTCGATCTGGTCGCCGAGTGTCTCTCCGAGGAGGCGGGCAGATGACCGGAGTCCCGGCATCCGCGACGGGCGGGACCGGTAGGCCGGCGCCGCGCGGCAAGCTGGGCGCGGCTGCGGTCAATCAGGCCAGCCTCTGGAACATCGCGAACATCCTCACCATGATGCGGCTCGTCCTCGTGCCCGGATTCGTGGTCCTGCTGCTCCAGGACGGCGGGCACGACCCCGCCTGGCGTGCCTGGGCGTGGGCGGCGTTCGCGGTCGCCATGATCACGGACGTCTTCGACGGGCACCTCGCCCGCGCGTACAACCTGGTCACCGACTTCGGGAAGATCGCCGACCCGATCGCCGACAAAGCGATCATGGCGGCCGGGCTGATCTGCCTCTCGTGGCTCGGGGATCTCCCCTGGTGGGTGACGGCGGTCATCCTCGCCAGGGAACTCGGCATCACCCTCATGCGCTTCTGGGTGATCCGGCACGGAGTCATCCCCGCGAGCCGCGGCGGAAAGATGAAAACGCTGGCCCAGGGCACGGCGGTGGGCATGTACGTGCTGATGCTCACCGGTCCGCTCGCCACCCTGCGGTTCTGGGTGATGGCCGTGGCGGTCGTGCTGACCGTCGTCACCGGCCTGGACTACGTGCGCCAGGCCGTCGTCCTCAGGCGCCGTGGGCTCGCCGCCGAACGCGCCGCGGCACACGCGGAGGCGGCGACCCGATGAGCGAGGCCGCCCAGGTCCTGGCGCTGCTCGCGGAGCGTGGTCGCACCGTGGCCGTCGCCGAATCGCTCACCGGCGGTCTCGTGGCGGCCGCGCTCACCGCCGTCCCCGGTGCCTCCCTGGCCTTCCGGGGCTCCGTCACGGCCTACGCGACCGACGTGAAGCGGGAGGTCCTGCGGGTCGACGGCGGTCTCCTGGCCGAGCGCGGGGCCGTGGATCCCGAGGTCGCCCTGCAGATGGCGGCGGGGGTACGGGACCTGCTCGGCGCCGACCGGGGCATCGCGACGACCGGTGTGGCCGGACCCGATCCGCAGGACGGACAGCCCGTCGGCACGGTGTACGTGGCGGTGTCCGGGCCGGCCGGGTTCGGGGCAGGGACCGGGAAAGTGGCGTCACTGCGATTGAACGGCGACCGCGAGGAAATCCGTAGAGAGAGCGTACGGAGCGTGCTGGAACTGCTCCGTGAGGAACTCTCGGGAAATGCGCGGGCACAGGATACGGAACAGAACGGGGGGAATTGATGTTTGCAGCCCTGAGTGAACACGACATCGCTCCCCGCACGGCCGCGGCGCGAGGCGGTACGGTGGGGCGTGAAGGATGCGGCTACGCGGTCCGAGGAGGGAGCCACCGATGATTCTGCTCCGTCGCCTGCTGGGTGACGTGCTGCGTCGGCAGCGCCAGCGCCAGGGCCGTACTCTGCGCGAAGTCTCCTCGTCCGCCCGAGTCTCGCTCGGCTATCTCTCCGAGGTGGAGCGGGGGCAGAAGGAGGCTTCCTCCGAACTGCTCTCCGCTATCTGCGACGCGCTGGACGTACGGATGTCCGAGCTCATGCGCGAAGTGAGCGACGAGCTGTCACTGGCCGAACTGGCCGCGTCGGCAGCGGCGAACGGACCGGTGCCACCGGTCCGTCCGATGCTCAACTCGGTGTCGGTGACGTCGGTGGGCGGTGTGCCCACCGAACGGGTGACCATCAAGGCGCCCGCGGAAGCGGTCGACGTCGTCGCCGCCTGAACCGACACGGGTCGAAGCCCCGGTCGTCACCCCTGCGGGGGTGTCGGCCGGGGCTTTTCGCCGTCCCGGTTCGCCGTCCCGGTTCGCCGTCCCGGCGCAGGTCGGAAGCTTCCCCAAGGATTGTTTGAGATGCCGGATTCCGGTCAGGCGTGCCATGGTGGGGGAAACGTACGACTGGTTGGAGATTCCGCATGTCTGTCGTGAAGAGTCCGCTTTCCGACGCCGACCTCAAGACGGTCGGCAACGCGCTCCAGGGGGCCCTCGTCGACCTGGTCGACCTCGCCCTGGTCGCCAAGCAGGTGCACTGGAACGTCGTCGGGCCGCGCTTCAGGTCCGTCCACCTGCAGCTCGACGAGGTCGTCGACACGGCCCGGACACACTCCGACACGGTGGCCGAGCGCGCCTCCGCCCTCGGCGTCAACCCTGACGGGCGGGCGGCGACCGTCGCGTCCTCCAGCGCCGTCGGGAAGACCCCGGAGGGCTGGATCAAGGATGAGGACGCCGTCCAGGTCCTGGTCAGCGCGCTCGGGGCCGTCATCACCCGGATGCGGGAGCGCATCGAGGCGACCGAAAAGCCCGACCCGGTCACCCAGGACATCATCATCGGCCTGACGGCGGACCTCGAGAAGCACGCCTGGATGTTCCAGGCGGAGAGCGTCAAGAGCGGTGTGTGACGTGCCGCGCAGCCGCCCGGTGGGGGGCGTGCCGCTGAGGCTCATACCCGGGGTCGCGCGCTCGGCGCACGCCCCGTCTGGCTTCGGTGCGCCCTCCCGCCGAGTGATCCCGCCGGTCTAGCGTCGATCGGCAGGAGGCGGCCATGGTACGGCGACGGTTCCCGCTGGCGACGCTCACGCTGATCGTGGTCGGGCTGGTGGCCGGGGGATTCTGGTGGTGGGCGGTGCTGCGCCTGGCTCTGACCCCGGCCGAGGCCGGGCCGGTCGAAGGGGCACTGGCCGCGAGTGGTTGGGGACTGAGCCTGCTGCCGGTGCACGTCGCCGCCTCGGCGGATCGCGGCGGCAGGCTCCGCAGTCGGCGCGGGGGCGCGCTGCGGTGGGCCCGGCTCGTGCGTGGTGACGGGATGTCACCCGCCGGCCGGGCCGTCAGACGGTAGACAGAGCTCGCGGGTTGCTGCCTGCGGGCTCTTGGCGTTCACGGGGTCTCGCCCTGGGGGCCCTGCTGGCAGCCGGGGCACCAGTAGGTGACCCGGTCGTCGAGTTCGGCCTTGCGGACCCGGGCCCCGCAGCGCAGACACGGGCGCCCGCCGCGGCCGTAGACGTACAGCGGGATGCCGGGATGACGTGACGTGGTGGTGCGGCGCTCCGTCCGGTCCTTGTTCGCCTCCAGCAGGCGGTGCGCGGTCGCGACGAGGCGTGCGGGGACGTCCGGCGCCAACTCGCCCACCGGGAGCCACGGGGTGACGCCGGCGAGGAACGCCAGCTCGCACTTGAACACATTGCCGATCCCGGCGAGGTTCCGCTGGTCCAGCAGGGCCTCGCCCAGCGTGCGGTCCGGGTCGGCGAGGAGACGGCGCAGCGCCTCCTGCGGGTCCCAGTCCGGGCCCAGGAGGTCCGGGCCGAGATGGCCCACCACCCGGGACTCCTCGGCGGTGCGCAGCAGCTCCAGGACCGGCAGCCGGTAGCCGTACGCGGTGTTCTCGGCGTTCCCGAGGATCGCCCGGATCTGGTGGTCGGGGCCGCCGCGCGGGCGCTCGCCCGTGGCGTACACCCGCCAGGCGCCGTCCATGCGTAGATGGGAGTGGACGGTGAGCCCGCCCTCCACGCGGGTGAGGAGATGCTTGCCGCGCGGAGTGACGTCCAGGACGGTGCGGCCGGTGAGGTCGGCCGTGGCGAAGCGCGGCACCCGGAGGTCCGTACGGGTGAGCACCCGTCCGGCCAGTGCGGCGTGCAGGCGGTGGGCCGCCAGCCAGATGGTGTCTCCTTCGGGCATACGACCATCATGCCGGGTGCGGGTGCGGGTGCGGGTGCGGGTGCGGGTGCGGGTGCGGGTGCGGGTGCGGGTGCGGGTGCGATGCCGTGCCGGGGCGCCGGGTGCCGGGGCCCGCGCCGTGCGGGCGCGGCGCGGGCCGGGTCCGGGTCAGGCACGCAGGCGCAGGCCCCGGGGGGTGGCGAGGAAACCGGCGGCCTCCAGCGGGCGGGCCAGCGGTGAGGTGAGGGCCGTGGCACCGTTGATCCGCTCCACCGTGACCGTGCCGAGCACACCCTGCCGGGCCGACGCCGCCAGGGCCTCGGCCGCCGCCGTCAGCGTGGGATCGTCCGGCTCGGCGGGCCACGCCAGCAGGGTCTTGCCGCCGCGCTCCATGTAAAGCGTCAGTTCGCCGTCCACCAGGACCACCAGCGCGCCCGCCTTGCGGCCCGGCTTGTGGCCCGCGTCCGTCGGCGGCTCGGGCCAGGAGAGCGCCGCCCCGTACGCGTTGGCCGGATCGGCGGCGGCCAGCACCACCGCGCGCGGGCCCGCCGCGGCCTCCGCTCCCCGGTCGCGGGCGGTCGCCGCCGCACGGAGCCGGTCCACCGCCCCGTCCATCGCGAACTGGGCCGCCCCCAGACCCTCCACCACATAGCCGCGGCGGGCCTGACCGCTGTCCTCGAAAGCGGACAGCACCCGGTAGACGGCCGAGAAACCGCCCTCCACCCCCTCGGCGGCCACCGCCCCCCGGGTGACGACACCGTGCCGGTCCAGGAGGGTACGGGCCAGGGCGTGCGCCCGGTGGGTGGGCTCCGAAGCGGCCCCCGGCAGCAGCGACCAGCGGCCGGAGACGGTCGGCGGCCCCGTACGGGACGCCGTGCGGGCGGTCGTGCCGAGGGCGCCGAACCGGCCCCGGGGGACCGTGCGCCGCGCGCGGTGCGCCGTCGAGCCGGCCGTGCGCCCCGAGCCGAGCAGGGCGCGCAGCGGGGCCAGGGTGTCGTTGGTGAGCCGGCCCGACCAGGCCAGCTCCCACAGGGCGTCGGCGAGCTGCGGATCGGTCGCCTCCGGGTGGGTGGTGGCCCGGATCTGGTCCGCGATCTGCCGGAAGAACAGGCCGTACCCGCCGGACAGCGCGGACAGCACCGACTCGTGCAGGGCGGTCAGCTCCAGCGGGTGCGGCGGCGGCAGGAGCAGCGGCGCCGCGTCCGCCAGGTACAGCGAGACCCAGCCGTCCTTGCCGGGCAGCGCACCCGCGCCCGCCCACACCACCTCACCGGTGGTGGTCAGCTCGTCGAGCAGCCCCGGCGCGTAGTCCCGGACCCGGGACGGCAGGATCAGCCTCTCCAGCGCGGAGGCCGGAACGGGTGCCCCCTGGAGCTGCTCGACCGCCCGGGCCAGGCCGTCGATCCCGCGCAGAGCCCCGCCGCCGACGTGCTGCCACTGCGGCAGGAACGTCGCGAGCGCCGCGGGCGGCACCGGCTCCAGCTCGTGGCGCAGGGCCGCGAGGGAACGGCGCCGCAGCCGCCGCAGCACGGCGGCGTCGCACCACTCCTGACCGATCCCGGACGGGTGGAACTCGCCCTGCACCACCCGGCCCGCGGCGGCGAGCCGCTGGAGCGCCCCGTCCGTGACCGCCGCCCCCAGGCCGAAGCGCGCCGCGGCCTGGGCGGAGGTGAACGGCCCGTGCGTCCGCGCGTACCGGGCGAGGAGGTCGCCCAGCGGGTCCTTCACCGGCTCGGTGAAGGCCTCCGGCACACCGACCGGCAGGGCCGTGCCGAGCGCGTCCCGCAGCCGGCCCGCGTCCTCGACCGCCGCCCAGTGCTCCGCGCCGCCGATCCGGACCCGGATCGCCCGCCGGGCCCGGCCCAGCTCGGACGCCCAGGCGGCGTCGGCACCCCGCTCGGCCAGCTCGGCCTCGGTCAGCGGCCCCAGCACCCGCAGCAGGTCGGCGACGCCCTCCACGTCCTTGATCCGGCGGTCCTCCGTCAGCCACTGGAGCTCCCGCTCCAGCTCCGTGAGGACGTCCGCGTCCAGCAGCTCCCGCAGCTCCGCCTGCCCGAGCAGCTCGGCCAGGAGCCGCGAGTCGAGCGAGAGCGCGGCCGCCCGCCGCTCCGCGAGCGGTGAGTCGCCCTCGTACAGGAACTGCGCCACGTACCCGAAGAGGAGCGAACGGGCGAAGGGTGAGGGCTCCGGGGTCGTCACCTCGACCAGGCGCACCCGGCGGGCCTCGATGTCCCCCATGAGCTCGGTCAGGCCGGGCACGTCGAAGACGTCCTGGAGGCATTCGCGGACGGCCTCCAGGACGATCGGGAAGGAACCGAACTCGCTCGCCACCTGGAGCAGCTGCGCCGCGCGCTGCCGCTGCTGCCAGAGCGGGGTGCGCTTGCCCGGGTTCCGCTTCGGCAGCAGGAGCGCGCGGGCCGCGCACTCCCGGAAGCGGGAGGCGAACAGCGCCGAGCCGCCCACCTGGTCCGTGACGATCTGCGCGATCTCGCCCTTGTCGAAGAGGGCGTCCGCCGCGCCGACGGGAGCCCGGTCGGCGTCGTACGTCGTGTCCTGGTGGCGCCCCGGGTCGACCGGATCGTGGTCCAGCAGGTCCAGGCCCATCTCCAGGCCCATCAGGTCGGCGTCCGGCAGCCTGAGCACGATGCCGTCGTCGGCGTGCATCACCTGGGCGTCCATGCCGTACCGCTCCGCGAGCCGCGCGCCGAGCGCCAGCGCCCACGGCGCGTGCACCTGGGCGCCGAACGGCGAGTGGATCACGACCCGCCAGTCCCCGAGCTCGTCCCGGAAACGCTCGACCAGGATCGTCCGGTCGTCCGGGACGTGGCCGCAGGACTCCCGCTGCTCGGTGAGGTACGCGAGGACGTTGTCCGCCGCCCAGGCGTCGAGCCCCGCGGCGAGCAGCCGCAGCCGGGCGTCCTCCGGCCCCAGCGCGCCCACCTCGCGCAGGAAGGCACCGACCGCCCGCCCCAGCTCCAGCGGCCGCCCCAGTTGATCGCCCTTCCAGAACGGCAGCCGGCCCGGCACGCCGGGCGCCGGTGACACCAGGACCCGGTCGCGAGTGATGTCCTCGATCCGCCACGAGGTGGTGCCCAGGGTGAACACGTCGCCGACCCGCGACTCGTACACCATCTCCTCGTCCAGCTCCCCGACCCGGCCACCGCCCTTCTTCGGGTCCGCGCCCGCCAGGAACACACCGAACAGGCCCCGGTCGGGGATGGTGCCGCCGGAGGTCACCGCGAGCCGCTGCGCGCCCGGCCGCCCCGTGACCGTCCCGGCGACGCGGTCCCACACCACGCGCGGCCGCAGTTCGGCGAAGGCGTCCGACGGGTAGCGGCCCGCCAGCATGTCGAGGACGGCGGTGAACGCGGACTCCGGCAGCGAGGCGAAGGGCGCCGCCCGGCGCACCACGGCCAGCAGGTCGTCCACCTGCCAGGTGTCGAGCGCCACCATGGCCACGAGCTGCTGCGCCAGTACGTCCAGCGGGTTGGCCGGGATCCGCAGCGACTCGATGGAACCGCTGCGCATCCGCTCGGTCACCACGGCCGCCTGCACCAGGTCCCCCCGGTACTTGGGGAAGACCACGCCCGTGGAGACCGCCCCCACCTGGTGCCCCGCGCGGCCGACGCGCTGGAGCCCGGAGGCCACGGAGGGCGGCGACTCGACCTGGACGACCAGATCGACCGCGCCCATGTCGATGCCCAGCTCCAGGCTGGAGGTCGCCACCACGGCGGGCAGCCGGCCCGCCTTCAGATCCTCCTCGACCTGGGCGCGCTGCTCCTTCGACACCGAGCCGTGGTGCGCCCGTGCCAGCAGCGGCGGGGCGCCCTGCGCCGCGCCCGACTGGGCCATGATCTCCGCCGGCGGCGCGCCCTCGGGCGGGGCCTCTCCGGTCGCCCGCTCGTACGCGATCTCGTTGAGCCGGTTGCACAGGCGCTCGGCCAGGCGCCGGGAATTGGCGAAGACGATGGTGGAACGGTGGGCCTGGACGAGGTCGGCGATCCGCTCCTCGACGTGCGGCCAGATGGACGGCTTGTCGCCGCCCTCCTTCCCCTCGGAGGCGGGCGAGCCGCCCAGCTCGCCCATGTCCTCGACCGGGACGACGACCGAGAGGTCGAACTCCTTCCCCGACGGCGGCTGGACGATCTCCACGGCCCGGCCGGGGGAGAGATAGCGGGCCACCTCGTCCACCGGCCGGACCGTCGCCGACAGACCGATCCGGCGCGCGGGCCGGGGCAGCAGCTCGTCGAGCCGCTCCAGGGACAGGGCCAGATGCGCGCCGCGCTTGGTCCCCGCGACCGCGTGGACCTCGTCGAGGATGACCGTCTCCACGCCGGCGAGGGCTTCGCGCGCGGCCGAGGTGAGCATCAGGAACAGCGACTCGGGCGTGGTGATGAGGATGTCCGGCGGCCGGGTCGCGAGCGCGCGGCGCTCGGCGGGCGGGGTGTCGCCGGAACGGATGCCGACCCGGATGTCCGGTTCGGGCAGGCCGAGCCGGACCGACTCCTGGCGGATGCCGGTCAGCGGGGAGCGCAGATTGCGCTCGACGTCCACGGCCAGTGCCTTCAGCGGCGACACGTACAGCACGCGGCACCGCTTGCGGGGCTCGGCGGGCGGCGGGGACGACGCGAGCCGGTCGAGGGAGGCGAGGAACGCGGCCAGCGTCTTGCCCGAGCCGGTGGGGGCCACCACGAGCACGTCCGAACCGGCACCGATGGCCCGCCAGGCACCCTCCTGAGCGGCCGTGGGCGCGGTGAAGGCCCCGGTGAACCAACCACGGGTCGCGGGGGAGAACGAGTCGAGCGCGGACCTGACCATGCCCCCCATCGTGCACCCGCCCACTGACAACCGCCCGGACCTGCGGGAATCCGCCGCCGGTGGCGTGCGCCGGCCGGGTGTCCGCCGGGCCGGGGACCGCGCGGGCGCCGGCCGGGCCGGAGGACCGCCGGGGCGGCCCGCCGCGGAACGGCAGCACGGCGGGAGAATGGGGCCATGGCGGGCGGCGGTGAACGGGCACGGTACTGGCGGTGTCCCGAGCTGCCCGGCGTCGACCTGCTGCACGCCCACTACGTCCGCAAGGCCTTCGCCCGGCACACCCACGAGACCTTCGTGTTCGCCGCGATCACCGAGGGCGTCGAGGCCTTCCACCACCGCGACGAACTGGTGCGCGCGGGTCCCGGCCAGATCGCCCTGGTGAATCCGGACACTCCGCACACCGGCCACGCGGGCGTGCCCGAGGGCTGGACGTACCGCACGATCTACCCGGACGCGGAGCTGATCCGGTCCATCGCCGCCGACACCCTCGCCCTGCACGGTTCCGTCGGCTTCACCTCGCCCGTGGTCGACGACCCGCACGCGGCCCGGCTCGTGGTCGGTGTCCACCGTGCCGCCGAGGAGGGCAACGCGCTCGCCGCCGACAGTCTGCTGCGGCTGGTCACGGCACGGCTGCTGCGCACCCACGGCGGCCCGGCCGCCCCGCTGCCGCCCCGCTCGGCGGGCGCGCGGAACGCGGCACGCGCGCGTGCCGTCCTGGAGGAGCGGATGGCGGACCCGCCGACCCTGGAACGGCTCGCCGCCGACCTCGGCACCAGCCCCTTCGCGCTGCTCCGAGCCTTCCGCCGGGCGTACGGAATGCCCCCGCACACCTGGCTCACGGACGCGCGCGTGCGGCGGGCCAGACGGCTGCTGGACGCCGGGACCTCCCCGGCGGAGGCGGCCGTGGCGGTCGGTTTCACGGACCAGCCGCACCTCAACCGCCACTTCACGCGCAGTGTCGGCGTGCCGCCGGGGGCGTACCAGCGCGCGCGGGGGGTGGGGACGTATGCGAACAGGACGTAAGGGATCCCGAAGGGGCGCGGGCCCGGCCGACTGACGACGGTGGAGCGCGCAAGAACGTACAAGACCGGACGCCCCCCGGTCTCATAGCGTCCCTGTCGTGGCAGAACAATCAGCACCTCCAGTCATACGGGACGACGGACCCGCCAAGTCGGACGCCGCCGTCGTCCGCGACGCGCTCGGCGTCGGCATCGCCGTGGGACTCTCCGGCTTCGCCTTCGGCGTGACCGCCGCGGGCTCCGGGCTCACCCTGCTCCAGACGTGTGCGCTCAGCCTGCTGGTGTTCACCGGCGCCTCGCAGTTCGCCCTCGTCGGCGCGCTCGCCGCCGGCGGGAACCCCTTCACCGCCGCCGCCGGAGCCTTCTTCCTGGGCACCCGCAACGCCTTCTACGGCCTGCGCCTCTCCCAGCTCCTCGCGCTGCCGCGGCTCGTGCGGCCCTTCGCCGCGCACTGGGTGATCGACGAGACGACGGCCGTCGCGCTCGCCCAGCCGGACCGGCGGGCCGCGCGCCTCGGCTTCACCGTCACCGGCCTCACGCTGTACGTCCTGTGGAACCTGACCACCCTGCTCGGCGCCCTGGGCGCGGAGGCGCTCGGTGACACGGCCGCCTGGGGCCTCGACGCGGCCGGACCGGCGGTCTTCCTCGCCCTGCTCGCCCCCATGCTGCGGACGGCGACCGAACGGGCCACCGCGGGCCTCGCCGTCCTCCTCGGGCTCGGACTGCTCCCCGTGCTGCCCGCCGGCGTCCCCGTGCTCGCGGCCGCCCTGGCCGCGCCCACCGTGCTCTGGCTTCAGGGCCGCCGGGCCCGGCGCGACGACGCGAAGGGACACGGCCGGTGAACGTCTGGATCGCGATCGGCCTGACCGCCGCCGCCTGCTACCTGGTCAAGCTCCTCGGCCTCCTCGTCCCTGCCGGGGCCCTGGAACGCCCCCTCGTGCAGCGGCTCGCGGCCCTGCTGCCCGTCGCCCTGCTCGCCGCGCTCACCGCCCAGCAGACCTTCGGCCAGGGCACCGGGCTCGTCCTGGACGCCCGGGCCGCCGGACTCGGCGCGGCGGCCCTCGCCCTCGTCCTGCGGGCCCCCTTCCTGGTCGTCGTGGGCGCCGCCGTCCTCGTCACGGCCGGGGTGCGCGCCCTGGCCGGCTGACCACCCCCGCGCCCCCGGCGTCCCGCACGGGGGCGCCACGCGGGCGTGGCCCCGGACCGAGGGCGGGTCACCCGATGGGGCGGCCGTGCGCGCGGAGCGTGCGCAGGGCCTCGATCGTGACGATCGGCCGCCACTCCAGGGCGGTGCCGGGCGCCCAGACCCGCCAGGTGACCGGCCACCCCCCGTCCTCCTGCTGGTCGGCCGCGAGACGGTCGAGCGACCGGGCCATCTCCTCGTCCGTGAACCAGCGGCGCGCCAGCGAGTCCGGCACGCGCGCGTAGTCGTGCGGGAAGTGGTGCTCGCCGGGCGCGTAGCCCTCCGCGACCGGGTACTCGTCCTGCCGGTCCGCGTCCAGAACGGCGAGCCGCCGCTCCCTCACCAGCCGCCCGAGCCGGTCCGCCGCCTTCTCGGCCCGCGGCCGGTCCGGCGCCCCGTCGAGGAAGGCGACGGCCGCCTCGATCTCGTACGGATGCGACTCCTCCAGCGACTCCACGGCCGCCCAGCAGAACTCCGTCGCCCGGAACAGCCAGGCGTTCCAGACCTGGTTGCGGTGCAGCAGCCCGACCACCGGGCCGGTCGTGAGCAGGGAGGCCGGCGGCGCGTCCTCGACGGGGACGAAGGGCGCCGCCGGGTAGCCGCGCTGGGAGGGATGGACCGCGGGCAGCGCGCCCTCGTGCGTGGACATATCGGTGAGGTGCCGGCAGATCCGCTCCACGCGCAGCCCGCCGCAGCGGCCGATGGTGTCCAGGACCCGGAGCGCGTGCGCGGTGTGCAGCGGCTGGCTGACCGGCCCGCGCAGATCCGGTTCGAGTGCGTGGCCGTAGCCGCCGTCCTCGTTGAGGTACGCGGCCAGGGCGGCCTCGACCTGGTCCGCGCCACCGCGCAGGAAGTGGTAGGCGAACCGGCGCTGTTCGAGGACGCGGGCCGTCAGCCAGACGAAACGCTCGGCGCGGGCCACGGGCGTCGACGGCGGGGCGGGAGGGGAGGAGGTGGGTTTTTCGGCCATGGTCCGACGTTAGGGGGCGCAGGCGCGGAGACAAGGCCCATGGGCCGGGCTGCACTCTTCGGAGCGGGATACTGGTGTCATGCGGTTGACGATTTTCTGGGAACGCATGGCCGATCACTTCGGTGCGGCCTACGCGGAGTCCTTCGCGCGCGACCACGTGATGTCCGAGCTGGGGGGCCGGACGGTACGGGAGGCGCTGGAGGCGGGCTGGGAGGCGAAGGACGTGTGGCGGGCCGTCTGCGCCGCCGTGGACGTACCGGCCGACAAGCGCTGACCCGCGTGCGGGGGAGGCGGCGGTGGCCGCCGGGGAGGAGACGCGGGGACGCGAGGGGTCCGGGCGGGAATGTCCGTGCGGTGCGCGAGACTGGCGGGGTGGCCCCGACTGACGACAACGAGAAGCCCGAGACGCCCGCCCACCACGACACGACCGAGAACCCCGACAGCACAGTGCCGCGCGGCGTGAGCCGCCCGAACGACCCGGCGGCACCGGACGATTCGCCGGCGGAGCGGGCCGCGTCCGACGCGCGGACGGCGCACGGCGGATCCGGACCGGCCCCGGCCGGCGCCCCCGACCACCGCCGTGCCGCAGACCCGGCCGCAGCCCCGGCGTCCGCCACCGGCTCAGGTCCGGCGTCCGCCTCCGGTGCGGCTCCGGGCTCCGGTCCGGCGTCCGTCACCGATCCGGGCTCCGGTCCGGCGTCCGCCTCCGGCTCCACGGCGGTCTCCGGTTCCGCGCCCGCGGCCGGGAGGCCGGCCGAGTCCGTCCCCGGCCCCGCGCGCATGCCGCGCTGGCTGCCGCGCGCGCTGGTCCTGGCCCTGGCCCTCTACGCCTGCTTCCAGCTCGGGAGCTGGGCCTTCCACCAGCTCATCGGCCTGCTCGTCAACGTCCTGCTCGCCTTCTTCCTCGCCCTCGCCATCGAACCGGCGGTCGGCCGCATGGCGGCACGCGGAATGCGGCGCGGCCTCGCCACCTTCCTGGTCTTCTTCGGCGTCCTCGTCGTCGGCGTCGGCTTCGTCGTCCTGCTCGGCTCGATGCTCGCCGGGCAGATCGTCGCCATGGTCGAGGACTTCCCGAAGTACCTCGACGCGCTGATCAAGTGGGCCAACGTCACCTTCCACACCGACCTGTCCCGGGTCGAGGTCCAGGACAGCGTGCTCAGCTCCGAATGGCTGCAGAAGTACGTGCAGAACAGCGCGAGCGGTGTGCTCGACGTCTCCGCCACCGTCCTCGGCGGGCTGTTCCGGCTTCTGACGATCTTCCTCTTCGCGTTCTACTTCGCGGCCGACGGGCCCCGGCTGCGCAGGGCGCTCTGCTCCGTCCTGCCGCCCGCCCGCCAGGCCGAGGTGCTGCGCGCCTGGGAGATCGCCGTCGACAAGACCGGCGGGTACCTCTACTCGCGCGGCCTCATGGCCCTCATCTCCGGCGCCGCGCACTTCGTCCTGTTCGAGATCCTCGACGTGCCCTACGCGCCCGCGCTCGCCGTGTGGGTCGGTCTCGTCTCGCAGTTCATCCCGACCATCGGCACGTATCTCGCCGGCGCCCTGCCGATGCTGATCGCCTTCACCGTCAACCCCTGGTACGCGGTGTGGGTGCTCGGCTTCGTCGTGATCTACCAGCAGTTCGAGAACTACGTGCTGCAGCCGAAGCTCACCTCCAAGACGGTGGACATCCATCCGGCGGTGGCCTTCGGCTCCGTCATCGCGGGGACGGCCCTCCTCGGCGCCGTCGGCGCGCTGATCGCCATCCCTGCCGTCGCCACCCTCCAGGCGTTCCTGGGCGCCTATGTGAAGCGGTACGACGTGACGGACGACCCGCGCGTGCACGGCCACCGGCGGTACGGGGAGGCTGTGGTGGCCCGGCTGCAGAAGGCCCTGCACCACAAGAAGGACCTGTAGAGGAGGAGTCCTGGAAGTGGGACGAGGCCTGCCGCCCACCGGTACACTCAAAAAAGTGAATAGGTGCGGGATGGAATACGACGGCGGGCCGAGAGCCTACGGGCGCTACGTCGCGCTGGGCGACAGCCAGACGGAAGGCGTGGGGGACGGCGACGACACCCACGGCCTGCGCGGCTGGGCGGACCGGCTCGCCGAACTGCTGGCCCGGCGGAACCCGGACCTGCGGTACGCCAACCTGGCCGTACGGGGCCGTCTCGCCGGCCAGGTGCGCGCCGGGCAGCTGGGCCCCGCCCTTGCCCTGCGGCCGGACCTCGCGACCGTCGTCGCCGGAGTCAACGACCTGATGCGGCCCCGGTTCGACGCGGACGAGGTGGCCGGCCACCTGGAGGCGATGTTCGCCGAACTGACCGCGCATGGCGCCCGCGTGGCGACGCTCACCTTCCCCGACGTCGGCCGGCTGGTCCCCCTCGCCCGGCCGCTCGGCCCCCGCGTCCAGGCCCTCAACGCGCGCATCCGGCAGGCCGCCGACCGGCACGGCGTCGTCGTCGCGGAGACGGCCGGCCCTCCCGTCGTCACCGATCCGCGGCTGTGGAGCCCCGACCGGCTGCACGCCTCCCCGCTGGGCCACGCCCGCATCGCGGCGGCCGTCGCGCACGCCCTCGGCCTGCCCGGCAGCGACGACGCCTGGACGCACCCGCTGCCCCCGCCGCGGACCCCGCTGCCCTCTCCCCTCGCCGCCCTCGGCGCCGAACTGCGGTGGGCGGGCACCTTCCTGGGACCCTGGCTCGGCCGCCGCCTGCGCGGCCGGTCCTCCGGCGACGACCGCCACGCCAAGCGACCGGAACCGCTCCCGGTGACCGGGGCCTGAACGGAGGGGGCAGACCCGGACGCGGCCCCGCGCGCCGTGCGGCGCGGCCTTCCCTGGAGGCGCGGGACCTCGCCCGTGGTCTGGTGGGCCTGGTCCCCGGTGGGCCCGCGGGTCAGGAGACGGTCGCCGGCGGCGGGGTCCACCGGTGGGTGGGCGGCACGGTGCCCGGGACGTCGTAGTCCTTCCTCAGTTCCTCGGGGATGGCGTAGTGCATGACGCGGCCACGGGTCAGGGAGGACAGCTCGAAGACCGTGGTGAGGTGGCCGAGGCGGTCCAGGGCCCAGGCGCCGAGCGGGAAGCGGTCCTCGACGGTCTCCAGGACGCCGAGGAGGTGGGGCACCGCCTTGACGAGGGTGTCCCAGCGGGTGCGCGGCACGTCGAGCCAGTCCGCGCAGGTGTCGCCGACGAGGTGACGGATCAGGGCCGAGACGATCGGGTCGAAGAAGGTGCCGGGCACGACCTCCTCGTACAGGTCGATCAGCTGGCGGGTCAGCCGGACGCCCTCCTCGGAGGGCCCCATGTGCCGGATCATGTACAGGTCGAGGAACTGCCGGGCCTCCTCGAGGGACTTGGGGACGGCGTCCTGGTCGACTCCGAGCATCGCGCCGACGACCCGCCACGCGTAGTAGTAGGCACGCGCCCCCTCCGTCGACATGTGGATGCCGAGGCGGTGGAGGCTGTCCAGGACGAGCATCGAGAAGAACATCTGCCCGCCGATCATGTCCTCCTGACAGATCGGCGTGCCGAGCGCGGCGCTGTCCCACCGGTTCTCGCGCAGGAGGTGGTGGCGGATGGAGGCGTGCAGGAGACGGACCTTCTGGGCGGCCGGGATGAAACGGCTGCCGGCCTCGAAGGCGTCCGGCTGCATCAGGTAGACGGTGAACTGGCCCGTCTCCGCCATGCGCTTGGAGGGGTAGTTCAGGCCGTGTGTCGCCGACAGCAGCTTGGCCACG
Source organism: Streptomyces sp. NPDC012827 (assembly GCF_042900905.1). NCBI lineage: Bacteria > Bacillati > Actinomycetota > Actinomycetes > Kitasatosporales > Streptomycetaceae > Streptomyces > Streptomyces sp. NPDC012827. Next base: position 30,858 of record NZ_JBIBBY010000009.1, read on the forward strand.
TGCGGGACGACGTAACAGGCGGGCATCGCGGCGAAGGAGAGGGCTGTGGAGATGTGCACGTTGTTGTCGATGAAGAACAGCCGTGCCTTCTCCATCTCCGCCCAGTCCACCCAGCTCGGCGGGGTGCGGGTGGCTTCCAGGTACTCCCGCGCGACGTCGGGCAGTCCCTCGGGGAGGGGCGCGCCGGCGGTGGAGACGTAGCGCATGAGGGTGTTGAACGTGCCCACCTGGCCGCTCTCGAAGAGTGCGGCGACGGTCGCGTCGGCGAGTTCGTCACCGGCCTGGCGCAGGGCGGCCATCGACGCCTCGGTGTAGGTCACGGAAGGGGGCTCCTTGTCTGGAACGGGACGGGCACGTGGTGCGGGACGGGCCCGGTGACGGAGGGCCGGGCCCGTGGGGCCGGCGGTGCGGATGTGCTGGGCGGGTGCGGCGGTACGGGAGGGGCGGCGAGGCCGGCGAACCGTCCGGGCGGCGGGGGCGTCCGGGCTCGGCGCGGGGTCAGGCCAGGCGGACCGCCACGGAGCGGGCCAGGGCGGTCAGGGCGGTGGCGGCGTGCGCGGGCAGCACCAGGTCGTGGAGGGCACCGAGCGCCTCCTCGACCCGGGCGCCGATCATGTCCTCCACGCGGTCGGGCGACCTCAGCCGTCGCATCACCCCGCGGACGGTCGCCAGCGCCTCCCCGTCCGGATGCCGGCCGAGGAGGGCGCGCAGCCGCTCCCGGTCCTCGTCGCCGGCGAGGCGCCAGGTCTCCGCGAGAAGGGCCGTGGGCCGGTGGCCCCGGACGTCGTCGGTGCCGGCCTTCCCGGTCACGGCCGGGTCGCCGAACAGGCCGAGCAGGTCGTCGCGCAGCTGGAAGGCCTCGCCGAGCGGCAGCCCGTACGCCGAGTAGCCCTCGCGGAGCCGCGCGCCGGCGCCGGCGAGGGCGCCCCCGATCAGGAGGGGCTGTTCGACGGTGTACTTGGCGGTCTTGTAGCGGATCACCTTCAGCGACATCTCCGTGTCGTGGACGGCTCCGGTACGGAGGATCTCCAGGCACTCGCCCGCGATGAGCTCCCGGGCCATCAGGGTCCACAGCGGGCGGGCCCGGCCCAGATAGGCGGCGGGCAGCCCGCAGGTGGCGAACAGCTGCCCGGCCAGCGCCATCAGCAGGTCGCCCACGAGCATCGCGAGCGACCGCGCGGCGGCGTCGGTGCCGGCGCCGGTGCGGAGGTCGTCCGGGGGACGGTTCCGTACGGCTCCGCGCAGGGCGACGTGGACGGTGGGCCGCCCGTGCCGCAGGGCGCTGTCGTCGATCAGGTCGTCGTGCACGACGGCGGCGGCGTGCACCAGCTCCATGGACGCCGCCGCCCGTACCAGTGCGTCGCTGTCCGGCTGGCCGGCCGCGCGCCAGCCCCAGTAGCAGAACGCCGCCCGCAGCCGTTTGCCGTCCGCGACGGCCGCCTCCAGCTGGGCGGCGACCGGCGCGAGGGCCGGGTCGATCTCGGCGAACCGGTCGGCCTCCTCGGCGACGAACCGGCGCAGGACCTCGTCCACGCGGGCCTTGAAGGCGGCCGGCTCCCACCGGTCAGACGTCATGGGCGGTCCGCTCCCGGGCGGCCAGGGCGTGCCGGGCCAGCACCTCCAGGTGGGCAGGTGGCGCCGAGGCGTACCGGTCGAGCACGAGCCGTCCGCGCGCGGCGAGGTCCTGCTCGGCCTGTGCCGCCAGCTCCGAGGCGTCCGAGCGGCGCAGCAGCCCCCGTACGGTCCCCAAGGCCGTGCCCAGGGCGCTCACCGCCAGATCGGCCAGCCCGGCCGCCACCAGCACGGCCTGCTCCTCCGGACCGCGCCGTCCCGCTTCTCGCATGTCGCCTTCCGTCCCGCATCTCCGGGCGGCACCGGTCGCGCCGCCGCCTCAGAGCATCGCGCGGGGCGGGGGGAGAACACGGCGGAACTCACGATCGGGTGATCTTGCCGTTCGGCCGAACGGGTGGGTGGGCCCGGGTGGTCCCGGCGCCGTCCGGCCGGGCCGTCCGCCGTGTCAGTGGCTCCGGCGGTCGGTGTGCGGAAGTTCGATCCAGACGTCGGCGGGGCCGACCACGGCGCGCCTGTCGGTCGGACGCAGCCCTGTACGGGCGCAGGAGTAGGCCACGGGATCGTGCCGGTAGAGGTACGAGGCCAGCACTTCGGAGGGGCTGTCGTGCACGTCCGGTCCTCCGCCGGGGTGCAGGTCCCCGCCTTCCGTCCTGCCGTCGCGGGCGATGCTGCCCTGGTTGCCGCTCTTGGGGTTGGCGTAGAGGCCGTAGCAGACCGTTCCGGCGGACAGCCGGGTCAGTACGCCCGGCAGCTGCGGCGCGTAGCCCCAGGGCTGGGTGACGACGCAGCCGCCCGGCACGGACGTCACGCCGACGATCCTCAGGGTCTCGTCCATGTCGTACGCGTACGGGTCCTCCCTCAGCTCGTCGACGAAGGCGTCGTCCACGGGCTGCCCGTCGAGACGGCGCACGGCTTCCTCCGCGTCGATCCCGGCCACGCAGGCGAGGCCCGTCCCGTCGACAGGGAAGACGCCCAGGGCCGCGGTCAGCAGCCGGGCCTCCTCCGCCGCCGCCCGCTCGGCCTCGGTCAGACGCATCCCCTCCGGCGCCGGGAACAGGTCCGGCGTCGGCCCGGCCATGTTCAGCCGGCCCGGCGACCAGCCGCCGATCGACACGCGCCAGGGGTCGGCCCCGGCGGCGGCGAGGACGCGCGCGTTCTCCGGTCTTCTGGACATGACGGCCTCCCACAGGGCCGTCACGCCGTTCTCCAGGGCATCCACGTCCGCCACGCGGGCGGCCAGCTCGGCCACGACCTCCGGGGACCCGAACAGCGCGGCCCGGTGCAGCGGCCGGCCCCCGGGCCAGTGCTCCGGGTCCGCGCCCGCGTCGAGACGACGGCGGATGTCGCCGGCATCCGTCCAGTTCCAGCCCATCCCGGCCCAGCCGCCCCTGTCTCCGGTCACCGTTCCCCCCTGTGATGTCGTCCGCGTCGCACCCACGCTCGCACACGGGTCGGACAACGGGCCCGTGACGCGGTTCGGCGGCGGTGACGGCCGGGCGGGGAGGGCCGCGCCGTCCCACCCCCGGACCCCGCGTGGCGCGCTTGACACTAAAATCGAACATGCTTTCTCATGAGGGTCCGGCCCCTGGAATCACGGGCTCGCCGCCGAGTTGTCCACAGGCCGGAGGGGACGCCGGGGCCCATTGTCAGTGGCAGGGGTTAGCGTCTTTCACATGAAGCGATCGACTCAAGCAAACCGGGTGGAACCCATGGCAGGAACCGACCGCGAGAAGGCGCTCGACGCCGCGCTCGCACAGATTGAACGCCAATTCGGCAAGGGCGCCGTGATGCGCATGGGTGACCGGACCCAGGAGCCGATCGAGGTGATCCCCACCGGATCGACCGCCCTCGACGTCGCCCTCGGCGTCGGCGGCCTCCCGCGCGGCCGTGTCGTGGAGATCTACGGCCCCGAGTCCTCCGGTAAGACGACCCTGACCCTGCACGCCGTGGCCAACGCGCAGAAGGCCGGCGGCCAGGTCGCCTTCGTGGACGCCGAGCACGCCCTCGACCCCGAGTACGCCCGCAAGCTGGGCGTCGACATCGACAACCTCATCCTGTCCCAGCCGGACAACGGTGAGCAGGCGCTCGAGATCGTCGACATGCTGGTGCGCTCCGGCGCGCTCGACCTGATCGTCATCGACTCGGTCGCCGCGCTCGTCCCCCGCGCGGAGATCGAGGGCGAGATGGGCGACTCGCACGTCGGTCTCCAGGCCCGCCTGATGAGCCAGGCGCTCCGGAAGATCACCAGTGCGCTCAACCAGTCCAAGACCACCGCGATCTTCATCAACCAGCTCCGCGAGAAGATCGGCGTGATGTTCGGCTCGCCGGAGACCACGACCGGTGGCCGCGCCCTGAAGTTCTACGCCTCCGTGCGCATCGACATCCGGCGCATCGAGACCCTCAAGGACGGCACCGAGGCGGTCGGCAACCGTACCCGCTGCAAGGTCGTCAAGAACAAGGTCGCGCCCCCCTTCAAGCAGGCCGAGTTCGACATCCTCTACGGCCAGGGCATCAGCCGCGAGGGCGGCCTGATCGACATGGGCGTGGAGCACGGCTTCGTCCGCAAGGCCGGTGCCTGGTACACGTACGAGGGCGACCAGCTGGGCCAGGGCAAGGAGAACGCCCGCAACTTCCTGAAGGACAACCCCGACCTCGCCAACGAGATCGAGAGGAAGATCAAGGAGAAGCTCGGCGTCGGTGTCCGGCCGGAGGCCCCGTCGGCCGAGCCCGCCGCGGACGCGGCCGCCGGTGCGGAGGCGGCGGGCGCGGACGACGCCGCCAAGAGCGTCCCGGCTCCGGCGGCCAAGGCCGTGAAGGCGACCAAGGCCACCGCGGCCAAGAGCTGAACCGGTGACCGGTCGCACCGAATGGCCGGGTGACAGCCCCGACTCGTCGAGGGCCGAGAAGGAGCTGTCACCCCAGGATCCGGCTGAGCGGGCGCGGGCGATTTGCTTGCGCCTGCTCACCGGGACCCCGCGCACCCGGAAGCAGCTCGCCGACGCCCTGCGCAAGCGGGAGATCCCCGACGAGGTGGCGGAGGAGGTGCTCTCCCGCTTCGAGGACGTGGGGCTCATCGACGACGCCGCCTTCGCCGGTGCCTGGGTCGAGTCCCGCCACCACGGCCGCGGCCTGGCCCGCCGTGCCCTCGCCCGGGAGCTGCGGACCAAGGGGGTCGAGCCCGCCCTGATCCAGGAGGCGGTGGAGCGACTGGACTCCGAGCGGGAGGAGGCCACCGCCCGCGACCTGGTCGCCCGCAAGCTCCGTGCCACCCGGGGGCTCGACCGCGACCGGCGCCTGCGCCGGCTCGCCGGGATGCTCGCCCGCAAGGGCTACCCCGAGGGCATGGCGCTCCGTGTGGTCCGCCAGGCCCTGGAGGCCGAGGGCGAGGACACGGAGGGTCTCGACGAGCCCTTCTGACCTGCCGCGCGCCGACGCGACCCGCCCCGGCGCCCCGCCCCGCGTGCCCGCCGCCACCCGGCCCGGCCCCCGTCGGGACCGCCCGGTGCCGGACCGCCAAGTCCCCGGGCCACCCGGTGCCCAGGACCGCTCGGTGCTGGACCGCCCGACCCCCGGTACTGCCCGGTCCCGGGCCGCCCGGTGCCGGACCGCCCGACCCCCGGTACTGCCCGGTCCGGGGCCGCCCGGTGCCGGACCGCTCACTCCCCGGCACCGCCACGTCCCCGCCTCGCCGGGCGCCCGGCCGCCCCCGACACGTCGGTTCCGGCGCCTCCGCGTCCCCGGCCCCTCGGGCCCCAGCCCCTCAGAGACCTCTGGCCGGCAACAGGACCGGGAGGCCCGCCGCCTTCCAGGCCTGGAAGCCACCGATGAGATCGGTGGCCCGGTGGAGCCCCAGGCGGCGGAGGGATTCGGCCGCCAGGGAGGAGGCGTAGCCCTCGTTGCACAGGACCACCACCCGCAGGTCGTGGCCGACCGCCTCGGGCGCGCGGTGGCTGCCCAGGGGGTCCAGCCGCCACTCCAGCTCGTTGCGCTCCACGACCAGCGCCCCCGGGATCAGACCGTCCCGCTCGCGCAGCGCGGCGTAGCGCGTGTCCACCAGGAGCGCGTCACCCGCCCGGTACGCCTCGTAGGCGGCGCGCGGCTCGATCCGGTCGAGGCCCGACCGGACCCGCTCCAGCAACTCGTCGATCCCCACCGGCGCGCCCGCGTTCACCCCGTCACCGTCCGTCCGTTCCCCGGCCACCGAACCGTCCCTCCTCGTCGTCGCGCTCACTGCCAGTCCTCCGGGCGCTCGACCTGCTCCAGGCGGAGCACCGCGCCGGTCCGGCTGAAGCGCCGGATCAGGGGCAGCGGCGGGTAGTAGGCGTGCACCGACACCGCGTGGGTGTCGGCGGACTCGTTGAGCACCTCGTGCACATGGTGACGGCCGAAGGCGCGGCCCTCGCCCGCCGGGAGGCGCCGCGAGCGGTCGACGCCCTCCGCCAGCTCCAGCGTCCTCCAGCCGCGTGCCGGCAGCCGGACCGCCAGCGCGTGCTCGGTCAGAGAACCGGCCGCCGTGGCGAAGGCGCCGACCGACTCGGCGTGGTCGTGCCAGCCGGTTCCCGTGCCGGGCGGCCAGCCGATGAGCCAGGCCTCACTGCCGCCGGGGCCGTCGAGCCGTACCCAGGTACGGCCCTCCGGGTCGAGGGGCAGGGAGGCCACGAGCGCGCGGTCGGCGGCGGTGCGGCGCACGAAGTCGAGGAGATCGGCCGCGGTCGGAGCACCGGAGGAGGCGCCGTGGGAAGCACCGGCGGCGGCGGACACCCCCCGGCCGGCGGGGAGTTCGGGAACGGCACCGGACGAGGGCGCCGGGACGTGCGGGGGCAGGGAAGGAGACTGTGACACGGAGGACCGTCCTGGGAAGCGCGAAGGGACGCGCGCCGGCACGGCACCGTCCGCAGCTGTCCGGGAGTCGGCAAGGCGAAGCCGGGGACGGCCGGGCAGGCGTCAGGACGGGAAGGCGGCAGGGCGCGCGCGGAAGATCGGCGAAATCAGCAGGACGGACGACACACGCAGCCCGCGTACCGCAGAAGGTCCATATGAACCCTCCGCCACAGGCGCACATCGGTGTCGGTCACGCTCCGGAGTACACCACGCGCGCCCGCCGGAATCAACGCACGTCCGCCGTACGGTCGCTGCCGGCGGCCACCGGGGTCTCCGGAGCGCCGCCGCGCACCGCGTCCGCCGCCGCGTACAACTCCTCGGGGCGGACCCCCGCGAAGGAGGCGGCGAGGTGGCCGTCGGGCCGGATGAGCAGGACGGCGTGGGCGGCGGCGCCCGGGTACGCCTCCGTCACCAGGACCTCGGCCTTCGCCGGCAGGGCGCGTACCGCTTCCTCCAGGCGCGGCATCACCCCGGCGCCGCGCCAGTGCCGCCGGTCCCACACCCCCGTGCCCGGGGCGACCAGCAGCACGAGCAGGCGGCCCTGCCCCAGCCGGTCCCGGAGCCGTACGGTCGTCCCGTCCGGCGCCGTCACGCGGACGTCCTCGACCGGCGAACCGGCCGGTGTGCCCACCGGGGCGTTCCCCTCGGCGGGCGGCGGCGCGAGTGGGGAATGGGGATACGACGGAGGCGCGCCCAGCGGGCCGCGCCCCACCTGAGCGTCGGCGAGGAGGGCGTCGTGGCCGCGCACGGCCCCCGGCAGGTAGCTCCGCAGCCCCCCGCCGCCGCGCAGCACCGGCAGCGAGTGGTCCGCCGCGCGCAGGCGGGAGGCGACGGCCGAACGGCGTTCGCTCTGGTAGCTGTCGAGCAGCGTGTCCGAGGCCCCCTGGTGCCAGGTCAGGGCGAGCTTCCAGGCGAGGTTGTCCACGTCCCGCAGTCCCTCGTCGAGGCCCTGCGTGCCGACCGCGCCGAGCAGGTGCGCCGCCTCCCCGGCGAGCAGCACCCGGTCCACCCGCCAGCGCCGGGCCAGCCGGTGGTGCAGCGTGTACACGCCGGTGTCGAGGAGTTCGTACGGGGGAGTGGCGCCGTCGCACCAGCCGGCCAGGGTCTCGCGGATCCGGCTCACCAGCACGTCCGGCGTGACCAGCTCGCCCCGGGGCGGCAGCAGCCAGTCGATCCGCCACACCCCGTCGGGCAGCGGCCGGGCCGCGATCTCCTCGCCGCCGCCGCGCCACGGCGGCTGACGGTGCAGCAGGGCCTCGCCGGGCCAGGGGAGTTCGGTGCGGAGCGCGGCGACGGCGTGCCGTTCCACCGCCGTACGGCCGGGGAAGCGGACGCCGAGCAGCTTGCGCACGGTGGAGCGGGCGCCGTCGCAGCCCACGAGGTGGCTGCCGCGCCACCAGGTCCCCGCCGGGCCGCGGGTGCGGGCGGTGACCCCGTCACGGTCCTGCTCGATCGTGTCGAGTCGGGCCCCGGTCACCAGCTGGATCAGCTTCTCCCGGGAGACGGCGTCCCGCAGGCCCCGGGCGAGCGCGTGCTGCGGGATGTGGAGGGGGGCCGCCGGCCCGTCCGCCCCGTCCCCGCCCGTACCGGAAAGCCCCAGGTCCAGGGTGAGCCGGCGGACCACCTGACGCCGGCGCGCACCGCGCCAGGCGACCCAGCGGAGCCCCTCGTCACGCAGGGTGGTGCAGCCGAGCCGTTCGACCATGGCGGCCATGTCGGCGCGGAGCACGACCGTCCGCGCGGGACGGGGTTCCTCCGTGCCAGGACCCTCGTCGAGCACGACGCTGGGCACGCCCTGCGCCGCGAGGGCGAGGGAGAGCGCGAGACCGACCGGCCCCGCGCCCACGACGATCACCGGGTCCACGGCACGGCTCCTGACGGCCGGACGGTCATGGGGGCAGCACAGCTGAGTGTGGCACGGGCCCGGTGCTTGATCACAGACCGTATGCAACCCACCGGAGGGTTTCGCGTCAAGTGACGGGGTGGGCGTGGTGCGGCTGACGTGAGGTCAGTGCCGCACCCGCCCACTTCGGTCGTGTCGCGGGCCCCGTCCGGGTCAGACGTCGCTGACGGCCCGCGACGGCAGCTCGGGCGCGCCGCCCTGGGCGGGGACCTGCGCGACCGGGGTCTTCCGGCCCTGCCGGAGCCGCTTCTCCAGCCATCCGGCGAAGCTGGTCAGGAGCGCGTTGAGGACGATGTAGATCAGCGCGATCACCGTGAGGGTGGCGATCGTGTTGGCGCCGTAGTTGGCCGTGATCTGACGGTTCTGGCTGAGCAGCTCGCCGAAGCCGAGCACCGCGCCGCCGAGCGCCGTGTCCTTGACGATGACCACGAGCTGGCTGACGAGGGCCGGCAGCATGACGGTCACCGCCTGCGGCAGCAGGACGTACAGCATGCTCTGGCCCTTGCGCATGCCGAGCGCCACGGCCGCGTCGCTCTGGCCCCGGGGCAGCGAGAGCACGCCGGCCCGGACGACCTCGGCGATCACCGAGGCGTTGTAGAGCACCAGGCCGGTGACGACCGCGTACAACGGGCGGAAGTCCGAGCTGACGGTGGTGAACTTCGCGTAGAGCTGGCTCGCGAAGATCATCAGGATCAGGACCGGGATGGCGCGGAAGAACTCGACGATCGCTCCGACGGGGACCCGCACCCACGCGTGGTCGGAGAGCCGGCCGATGCCCAGGGCCGCGCCGAGGGGCAGCGCGATCAGGATGGCGAGCGCGGCGGCCTTGAGGGTCTCGGTGAGGCCGGGCAGGAGGTACGTCGTCCAGACCTCGGCATCGGTGACGAAGGGGCTCCACTTGTCCGCGTCCAGCTGGTTCTTGGCGGCCAGGGCGGAGAGCACCCAGTAGGCCACCAGACCCAGGACCGCCACGAAGGCGATCGTGTAGAGGACGTTGCGCCGCTTGGCACGCGGGCCGGGAGTGTCGAACAGGACGGAACTCATCGCTTCACCGCCAGTCGCTTGGCCGCCCAGCCGAGGATCAGGCCGGTGGGGAGGGTGAGAACGATGAAGCCGAAGGCGAAGAGGGCGAAGACGGCGAAGAGCGCGTCGGCCTCGTTCTCGATCATCTCCTTCATCAGGAACGCCGCCTCGGCGGCGCCGATCGCGGCTGCCACGGTGGTGTTCTTGGTGAGGGCGATCAGGACGTTGGCGAGCGGGGCCACCGCGGCGCGGAAGGCCTGCGGGAGGACGACCAGGGCGAGGACCTGGGTGAAGGTCAGGCCCAGCGCGCGGGCGGCCTCGGCCTGCCCCGGCGGCACGGTGTTGATGCCCGAGCGCAGCGCCTCGCAGACGAAGGTGCCGGTGTACGCGATGAGGCCGAGGACGGCCAGCCGGAAGCCGATGTCCTCGGAGCGCTCCCCGCCGAGCGTGATGAGCAGGGTCTGGTTGAGGCCCAGCAGGCAGCCGACGATGACCACCGTCAGCGGGGTGTTCCGGACGATGTTCACGTACGCGGTGGCGAAACCGCGCATCAGCGGGACCGGGCTGACCCGCATGGCGACCAGGGCCGTGCCCCAGACCAGCGAGCCGATCGCCGAGTAGAGGGCGAGTTTCGCCGTCACCCAGAAGGCGCCGAGCAGGTCGTACTGCCCGGAATCAAAAAAGTCGAACACGATGCCCCGCGCTCTCCCCTGGTGGTCGGTCGGTGTGGAGGCCGGTGCGTGGGCAGCGGCCGGTGCCGGTGTGACGGCCGTCCGCGAACGGGGCGGCCGTCACGGACCGGGCGGGGTGGGTCAGCCGGTGATCTTCGGCGCCGGGTCGTTCTTGTAGCCCGAGGGACCGAAGTGCTGCTTGACGAGCTTGTCCCAGGTGCCGTCCGAGATCATCTTCTCCAGGGCCTTGTTGACCTTGCCCTTGAGGTCGGCGTCGCCCTTCTTCAGGCCGACGCCGTACTTCTCGTCGCTGAGGCTGAGGCCGGCCAGCTTGAACTTGCCCTGGTGCTCCTTCTGCGCGGCGTAGCCGGCGAGGATGGAGGCGTCCGTGGTCAGCGCGTCGACAGCCTTGTTCTCCAGGCCGGTCAGGCACTCGGAGTAGCCGCCGAGCTGCTGGAGGTCGGCCTTCGGGGCGAGCTTGTCCCGGACGTTCTGAGCGGAGGTGGAACCGGTCACCGAGCAGAGCTTCTTGGAGTTGAGGTCCTCGACCTTGGTGATCGAGTTGTCGTCGGCGCGCACCAGCAGGTCCTGGTGGGTCACGAAGTACGGGCCGGCGAAGTCGACCTCCTTGAGGCGCTTCTCGGTGATCGAGTACGTGCCGACGATGAACTTCACGTCGCCGTTCTTGATCATGTTCTCGCGCTCGGCGCTGGGCGCCTGCTTCCAGTTGATCTTCTCCTCGGCGTAACCGAGCTCCTTGGCGACGTAACGGGCCACGTCCACGTCGAAACCGGCGTACGTGCCGTCCGGCGTCTTCAGGCCCAGGCCGGGCTGGTCGAACTTGATGCCGATGTTGATCTTGTCGCCGTTGCTGCCGGAGTCGGAACCGGAGCCGCAGGCGGTGGCGGTGAGCGCGAGGACGACGGCGGCCGAGGCGGCGGCGGAGATCTTGCGGAGCTTCATGGAGGAACGTCCCTTGAGTAGCGTTGAGTTGGGAAGGATAGGTCCGAACTCACTCAGTGGTGAAGGATCTTGGACAGGAAGTCCTTGGCGCGATCGCTGCGCGGATTGCTGAAGAACTCGTCGGGCGTCGCCTGCTCGACGATCCGGCCGTCGGCCATGAACACGACCCGGTTGGCCGCGGAGCGGGCGAAGCCCATCTCGTGCGTGACCACCACCATCGTCATGCCCTCCCGGGCCAGCTGCTGCATGACCTCCAGGACCTCGTTGATCATCTCCGGGTCCAGCGCCGAGGTCGGCTCGTCGAACAGCATGACCTTCGGATCCATGGCCAGCGCGCGGGCGATCGCCACACGCTGCTGCTGGCCGCCGGACAGCTGCGCCGGGTACTTGTCCGCCTGTGTTCCGACGCCGACCCGGTCGAGCAGCGAGCGGGCCTTCGCCTCCGCCGCCTTCTTCTCCGTCCTGCGGACCTTGATCTGACCCAGCATCACGTTCTCGAGCACCGTCTTGTGCGCGAAGAGGTTGAACGACTGGAAGACCATGCCCACGTCGGAACGGAGCCGGGCCAGCTCCTTGCCCTCGGCCGGCAGCGGCTTGCCGTCGATGGTGATCGTCCCGGAGTCGATGCTCTCCAGACGGTTGATCGTCCGGCACAGCGTCGACTTGCCGGACCCGGAGGGGCCGATGACGACGACGACTTCACCGCGGGCGATCGTGAGATCGATGTCCTGGAGGACATGCAGCGCGCCGAAGTGCTTGTTGACACCGGACAGTACGACCAGATCGTCCGCGGCCCGCGGTGCGTCCCCCGGACCCTTGGACACTGACACTCCGCTCATCGGCCTCTTGCTCCGTCCTCCTCGGTTGGGGAGGACACTAGAGACCCGGTGTGACGACCGTCATCACATCTGAGCGGAAATTGAGGATAACGATACGGCCGCAAACGGACACAGTGGGTGAACGCGGCTCCGGGCACCGCAGGAGGGTGAACCCGTCCGTCCGTGCGCCGTGCCCGGGGTGAACCGGTACGCACCGCTTCCGTCCGTACCGGCTGCGTAACGGAAGCACCCCCGCGTCCGGGGGACACTTGACTGTGACGCCGACCATCGGCGTTCATGCCCTGGTACCACCTGGTACACAGAGAGCGCCACGGTGCCGCCGACCACGGTGCCGTGCGGCACCCGGCCGCGGCCGGCCGGCGACCGGGCCGCCCCCGGCCGCCCACCACCCACGGAGGAGGAACGCATGCGACTGCTGCTCGTCGAGGACGACGACCACGTCGCCGCCGCCCTCTCCGCGGTGCTCGCCCGGCACGGATTCGCCGTCACCCACGCCCGCAACGGGGAGGAGGCCCTCCAGGCCGTCCTGCCCACCGCCCAGGGTGAACGGCCCTCCTTCGGAGTGATCCTGCTCGACCTGGGCCTGCCCGACCAGGACGGCTACCAGGTCTGCGGCCGCATCCGGAAGCTCACCACCACCCCCGTGATCATGGTGACCGCCCGCGCCGACGTACGCTCCCGGATCCACGGCCTCAACCTCGGCGCCGACGACTACGTCGTCAAGCCGTACGACACGGGCGAGCTCCTCGCCCGCATCCACGCCGTCAGCCGGCGCAGCACCGGCCCCGAGGAGACCGCCGCCGGCTCCGGCAGCCTCCTGCGCCTCGGATCCGTCACCATCGAACTGCCCACCCGGCGCGTCAGCGTGGACGGCGAGAGCGTCGCCCTCACCCGCAAGGAGTTCGACCTGCTCGCCCTGCTCGCCCAGCGCCCGGGCGTCGTCTTCCGGCGCGAACAGATCATCAGCGAGGTCTGGCACACCAGTTGGGAGGGCACCGGCCGCACCCTGGAGGTGCACGTCGCCTCCCTCCGCTCCAAACTGCGGATGCCGGCCCTCATCGAGACCGTGCGGGGCGTCGGCTACCGCCTGGTCGCCCCCGCGTCCTGACCCACGACCACCGACCCCCGACGACTGGCCGGCCGACCCGTGCGCACCCGACTCCTCCCGCTCCTCATCGTCCTGATGGCGGGCGTGCTGCTCGCCCTCGGCTTCCCGCTCGCCGCCAGCCTCGCCGCCTCCGAGCAGCAGCGGGTCGTCGTCGACCGGCTCGACGACACCGCCCGCTTCGCCGCCCTCGCCCAGTTCGTCAGCGAGAACGGCCCCGGCATCGACGAACGGCGCACCACCCTGCGGGGCGAGCTCGACAGCTACCACGGCGTGTACGACATCCGGGCCGGCGTCTTCTACCGCGACGACCGTGCCATGGCCACCGCCCCCACCGACTGGACCGTCCCCGCCGAGGGCGAGGGCCGCCGCGCCTACCACGAGTCCCTGCTCGGCCGCCGCAGCCACGACCCCCCGCAGGTCTGGCCGTGGCAGAGCGACGCCCGGCTGTTCGTCGCCTCGCCGGTCGTGCGGGACGGCGACGTCGTCGCCGTCGTCGTGACCGACTCGCCCACCGGACACCTCCGCTCCCGCATCCTGCGCGGCTGGCTGCTGATCTTCGCCGGGGAGGCGGCGGCGATGCTGCTCGCCGTCGGCGCCGCCTTCCGGCTCACCGGCTGGGTCCTGCGCCCGGTCCGCGTCCTGGACGCCGTCACCCACGACATCGCCACCGGCCGCATGAACTCCCGTGTCGCCGCGGCCGGCGGCCCGCCCGAACTCCGCCGCCTCGCCCGCTCGTTCAACGAGATGGCCGACAACGTCGAGGAGTCTCTGGAGCAGCAGCGGGCCTTCGTCGCCGACGCCTCCCACCAGTTGCGCAACCCGCTCTCCGCGCTGCTCCTGCGCATCGAGCTGCTGGCTCTGGAACTGCCCGAGGACAACGAGGAGATCGCCTCCGTCCGTACCGAGGGCAAGCGGCTGGCCCAGGTCCTCGACGACCTCCTCGACCTGGCGCTCGCCGAGCACACCAGGCCGGAGCCGCGCCTCACCGACGTGGGTGCGCTCACCGCCGAGCGGGTCGCCTCCTGGCGGCCGGTCGCCGAGGACAAGGGCGTCCGCCTCGCCGGCTCCTGCGGCGCCGCCACGGCCTGGGCGGACCCGGTGGCCCTCTCCAGCGCGCTCGACGCGGTGATCGACAACGCGCTGAAGTTCACCCCGGCGGGAGAGGAGGTCACCGTCTCGGTGGTCCCCAGCGGGGAGAACATCGCCGTCGTCGTCTCGGACCGGGGCCCCGGCCTCACCGAGGAGGAACTCGGCCGCGTCGGCGACCGCTTCTGGCGCTCCGGCCGTCACCAGAACGTCAAGGGCTCCGGCCTCGGCCTCTCCATCGCCCGCGTCCTGCTCGCCGCGGGCGGCGGCGGCATGACCTTCGCCCCGAACGAGCCGCACGGCCTGCGCGTCACCGTCACGGTCCCCCGGTACGGCCCCACCGACGCCCCGGACCCGGAGAGCCGGGCGGACTGACGCGGGTACGCGACGGGGCCGGGGCCCGCGTTACGGGACGGGCCGGTGCGGTCCGGCAGGCTCCGGGCACCGGTCACGGGCCGTCGCCGCCCCGGGGCCGCCCGTACCGTCAGGGTTTGACCGACCGGTAATACGTGCGTGCGCCCTCGTGGAGCGTCAGCGGCTCCGTGTAGATCGCGGTGCGCAGGTCCACCAGCTGGGCCGGGTGGACCTGGCTGCCGATCCGGTCCCGGCTCCCGATCACCGTACGGGTGAAGCCCTCCACCAGGTCCGGGTCGGCCGCGTCCGTGGTGACGAGGAGGTTGGCGACGGCCAGCGTCTCCACCGGCCGGCCGTCCTGCGCGTCCGCGTACGCGTCGGCGGGGATCACCGCCGAGCGGTAGTGGCGGGTCGAATCGCCCGCCTCGTGCAGCTTCTCCACCAGATCCGCCTCCAGCGTGATCAGCCGGATCGGGAACCGCTCCGACAGCTCCTGCACGGCGTGGGTGGGCAGACCGCCCGACCAGAAGAAGGCGTCGAGCTCACCGCGCTCCAGCAGGCCGGGCATCGTGTCGATGCCCGCCGAGACCGCCCGCACGTCCCGGTCGGGCGCCAGTCCGGCCGCAGCCAGGACCCGGTCGGCGATCAGCCGGACACCCGAACCGTCCTGGCCGACCCCCACCCGCAGGCCGCGCAGGTCCGACACCTTCCACAGCGGCGAGCCCTCGCGCACCACCAGCTGCACGTAGTCGTCGTAGAGCCGCGCACAGCCCCGCAGCCGCTCGTGGCCGGGCCGGCGCTCCCGCTCGTACTCGGCGACCGCATCGGCCGTCGCCACGGTGAAATCGGCCTCCCCGGTGGCGACCCGGGCCAGGTTCTGCTGGGAGCCCTCGCTGTCCTTCAGCGTGACGGACACCTCCGGCAGGTCGCGGGCCAGGGCCTGGCGGAGCAGCTCCCCGTACCGCTGGTAGACGCCGGTGGGCACGCCGGTGCTGAAGGTGACGGAACCGCTCGGGGCCGAGCCGCCGAAGGGCACCAGCCACCACACCAGGAGCCCGCACACCACGAGCAGCGCGGCGGCACCCGCCAGGAGGCGGCGACGGGCGGCACTGGAGAGGGAGGCGAGCATGCCGCGATCCTGCCAGCTCACCGCCGCTCCTGGCCAGATTCCTCCGCTCGGGGCCCGTCACCGGCCGCCGTCCGGGGCGTCCGTGAGGGGGCCGGGCACCGGAGCCGGGACCGGGGAAGGTTCGGACACCCGGCTGTACATCGGCTCCGGGACCGGGCCGTACATGCGCTGCGGGGTCCGTCCGGAGCCCGGTTCTCGAACCGCCGTCCCGTACGGAGTCGGAAGCGCCTCCCGCAGGCGCCCCAGGAGCTCCCGCGCTGCCGGGGCGGGAGGGATGCCGGTCCGCCAGGCGAGGGCCACCCGCCCGCGGGCCCCCGGAGCGGCGAGCCGCACGGTGACGACCCCCAGCTCCCGGGCCACCTCCGGGTCCAGGGCGGGCAGCACCGCCACGCCCATCCCGCGGGCGGCCAGCCGGGCCAGCATCCGGGGAGCGGCCGCCTCGAAACCGACCTCCGCGGTGAACCCGGCCTCGGCGCACAGCCCGTCGAGTACCCCGCGCACCCCCGTCCCGCGCGGCAGCGAGATCAGGCGCCGGTCACGCAGCGCCGTGAGGGGCAGCCCGTCGCCGGTGCCGGTCACCCCGGCCAGGGGATCGCCCGGCGCCACGGCCGCGACCAGCGGGCAGTCGACCACGGGCCGCAGCCGCAGGCCGGGCAGCGGGCCGGGCCCCGGCAGCCCGGCGAGGGCGAGGTCCAGCCGCCCCTCCCGTACCGCCGTCAGCATCTCCTCGGAGCCGCCCTCCGAGAGGGCCACCTCCACCCCCGGATGGTCCGCGTGGAAATCGGCGAGGAGCCCCGCGAGGTCGAAGAGGTGGGTACCGGCGCCGGGAACCAGACCGAGGGAGACCCGGCCCCGCAGCAGCCCGGCGAACTCGGCCGCGGTGTCCCGCACCGCCTCGGCCGCCGCCAGCGCCGCGCGCGCGTACGGCAGGACCGCCGTCCCGACCTCGGTCGGGGTCACCGTGCGGCCGGCCCGGTCGAGGAGCCGCTGCCCCAGCTCACGTTCCAGGCGCGCGATCTGGGCGCTGAGGCCCGGTTGGGCGAGCCGCAGCCGGGCGGCGGCCCGGGTGAAGCTGCCCTCCTCGACCACCGTGACGAAGTAGCGCAGCCGGTGCAGTTCCATAAGCGCCGATTCTAGGAACGAGCACCGACCGGTCTTGGACGTACGGAGCGGCCGCGCGGAGGCTGGTCGCATGGGTATCAGGGACAAGATCGCGGCCGAGCGGAGGGACCTCGCGGACCTCCTCGACACGCTCACCGAGGCGCAGTGGGACGCGCCCAGCCTCTGCGAGGGATGGCGGGTACGGGAGGTGGCCGCCCACCTCACCATGGCCATGCGTCACCCCGCCCGGCGGCTCGCACGGGAACTCCTCCGGGCGCGCGGCAGCATGGACCGGGTGACGGACCGCCTGGCGCGGGCCGACACCGCCGTCCTCGGCGCCCGGGAACTCGCCGAAGCCCTGCGGGCGGACGCCGAGCACCCGTGGAAGATGCCGATCGGCGGGTACGACATGGTTCTCGCCCACGACGTCGTGCACGGCCTGGACATCACGGTGGCCCTCGGCCTCGACCGGCGGATCCCGGAGGACCGGCTCCGGACGGTCCTCGCCCGCGTCGGCCCGCGCAGCGCCCGCTTCTTCGGCGCCGACCTCTCCGGCGTGGCCCTGCGCGCGGACGACCTCGACTGGTCCTTCGGCTCGGGGGAGCCGGTCACCGGGCCCGCCCAGGAGCTGCTGCTCCTCGCCTTCGGGCGTACGGTGCCGCCGGGCCGGCTCCGGGGCGCGCCCGCCGGACGTTTCGTACGCGTCTGACGGCGGCGACCGGGGAGGGGGTGCCCGGCACCGGTACGCGCTCGCCGATCTCGGGAGCGTTGCCCGGATCGCCCTCGCGGCGCGCCCATGGAGCGGCAACGTCCTCTGCATCCCGGTGAGTTGACCGCCGCCCGTGGGGCCGCCGGCGGAGTCCGGTACGGGAGAGGCGGTTGCCCTCCACCCCCGGTGGCCGCCAGGGTGGTGGGTGTCAGGGTGGCGGCCGTGGACCACCCGCGAGCCGAGGAACGACGACGATGCCACTTCCCGCCCCCGCCTCCCCGTCGCGTGTCGCCGTCCTCGCCGACGACCTGACGAGCGCGGGGGACGGAGCCGCTCCGTTCCGCCGGGCCGGGCACCCGGCCCGCGTCATGCTGGCGGGCACGGACCTCGGGGGCGTCGCGGAGGAGAGCGGGGTCCTCGCCGTCGACCTCGGCAGCCGGCTGCTCGACGAGGCCGCCGCCGTCGCCAGGACCCGGGGCGCGGCCCGGGTTTTCGCGGGGGCGGACCTGGTGTTCAAGACGGTCGACTCCACCCTCCGCGGCCATGTGGCGGCCGAACTCCGCGCGGCGCGCGAGGCTTCGGGCCGGCGAGCGGTCCTGGTCGCCCCCGCGTTCCCCGCGGAGGGCCGGACCACGATCGCGGGGGTGCAGTACGTCCACGGCGTACGCGTCGACGTGAGCGACTTCGCCCGCGACCCGGTCCACCCCGTCCGCACCGCCGACCTGACCCGGCTGCTGCCCGAAGCGGTCCTCGTCGAACCGGACGGCCCGGCCGGTACGGACACCTCCGCCGAACGCGACCGCCGCGTCGGGGACGACTCCGCCGGCCGGCGGACCGGGCCCGGCGCAGACGGACTTCCCGGCAGGGCCGGTCACGCCGGCCCGCAGGGGTGGGCCCATGGGGACGGCCACGCGGGGCAGGCCCGGCCGGAGCGGGCGCTCCGGGGCGAGGGGCCGGCCGGGCTCGACGCACTGCCCGGGCTGCTCGCCGCCGGCGGGCTGGTGGTCTGTTCGGCCGCCACGGACGCCGACCTCGACCGGATCGTGGCCGCCGTGCCCGATCCGCGTGACGTGCTGTGGGTCGGCTCGCCGGGGCTCGCCGCCGCCCTGGCCCGGCGCCACCCCCGTACCCCCGCCGTTCCGCCGGGCCGTCTCCCGGCCGCCGCGCGTCCCCTGATCGCCGTCGGCAGCGCGAACCCGGCGACCCGCCGCCAGCTCGCCCGGCTCTCGGCGGAACCCGGAACCGCCGCGGCCGTGGCGGACGACCCCGAGACCGCCGCCGGCAAGCTGCGGGCGGCCCAGGCGCCCGTACGGATCCTGCACACGCCGGACGAGCGGCACGCGGACCCGGACGAGCTGACCGCGCGGCTGGCGTCGGCCGCCGCCCGGCTCGCCGCCGGCGAGGGTGTCGACGGCCTCGTCCTCACCGGCGGCGCCACCGCCGAGGCCGTCCTGCGCGCCCTCGGGGTCCACGGCGTCCACCTCCACGACGAACCCGAACCCGGCGTCGCCCGCGGCACCCTCCTGGCCCCCGCCCCCGAAGGCGCCCCCGTTCCCGCCCGCGTCCCCGTCCTGATCAAGGCCGGAGGCTTCGGGGACGAGGACACCCTGCTGCGCCTGTGCGCCCTCCTCCGCGCCGGCGGTCAGGACTCCAGGTAGCGGAGCACGGCCAGGATGCGAGGGCTGTACCCCTCCGTCCCGCGCAGCTTCAGCTTGTCGAAGACCGAGTTGAGGTGCTTCTCCACCGCGCTCAGCGAGATGTGCAGCTGTCCGGCGATGGCCGTGTTCGTGTACCCCTGCGCCAGCACCTCCAGGACCTCGCGCTCGCGCGGGGTCAGCCGGGCCAGGGGGTCGGCGTGCCCGCTGCGGACGACCAGCTGCCGGACGACCTCCGGGTCGATCGCCGCCCCGCCCGCCTCGATCCGCTCCAGCGCCCCCAGGAACTCGTCCACCTCGGCCACCCGGTCCTTCAACAGGTACCCGACCCGCTCGGCGCCCGCCGAGAGCAGCCGCGCCGCGTAGCTCCGCTCCACGTGCTGCGAGAGCACGAGGACCCCCACCTCCGGGCAGCGCTCGCGGATGGCCACGGCCGCCCGCAGCCCTTCGTCCGTGTGCGTGGGCGGCATGCGGATGTCGGCGACGACGACGTCCGGACGCCGGGCCTCCACCTCGGCGACCAGCGTCCGCGCGTCCCCCAGGGCGGCCAGCACCTCGTGGCCCTCCTCGACGAGCAGCCGTACCAGCCCCTCCCGCAGCAGGGTCGAGTCCTCGGCCAGGATCACGCGCACGGCAGCTCCGCGGTGAGAGTGGTGGGTCCCCCGAGGGGGCTGTCGATCCGCAGCGCGCCGTCCAGGGCGGCGACGCGGCTGCGCAGTCCGGTCAGGCCCGTGCCGCCCGGGTCCGCGCCGCCCCGCCCGTCGTCCTCGATGCGTACCGTCAGCACGCCTCCGGCCAGCGTGACGCGGACGGAGACGGCGGTCGCGGCAGCGTGCTTGGCCGCGTTCGTCACGGCCTCCGAGACCACGAAGTAGGCGGCCGTCTCCACCGGCCGGGGGAGCGGGGCGTCCACCTCGAACCGGATCAGCAGCGGCAGCGCGCACCGCTGCGCCACCCCGCCCAGCGCCTCTTCGAGGCCGAGGCTGTCGAGGGCCGAGGGGTACACGCGCCAGGCCACGTCCCGCAGTTCGGCCAGGACCCCGCGCGCTTCCTCGTGCGCCTGGCGCAGCAGCGCGTCCGCCCGCCCGGGGTCCCGCTCCCGGCCCCGGCGTGCCCGTCCGATCAGCATGGCGAGGGCCACCAGCCGCTGCTGGACCCCGTCGTGCAGGTCGCGCTCGATGCGCCGCCGCTCGGTGTCCACGGCCTGCACCACGGCGGCCCGGCTGCCCGCGAGTTCGTCGATCCGCCGGCGCAGCAGTTCGCCCTCGGACGGGCCGAAGCAGTCGCGGGCGAGGCGCGCGTCCAGGGCGGTCAGCGCGTACAGGCCCTGGAGGTCGAGGAACAGCAGCACTCCGCCGAGGAGCAGTTGGCCGAGCAGCTCCGCCCAGCCGACCGAACCACGGACCACCGCCACCGCGAGCAGGGCGGCCAGGGCGGCACCGAAGCCGAGGAGTCCGAGCACGACCCCGCACACGAGGCCGGTCCAGCCGCGCACCGCCACGTACCGCAGCAGCCGCCGGTCGGAGGTCTTGTACGCGGTGGGGAAGCGGTCGCCGAAGAAGAAGGCCCGCCGGGCGCGCTCCAGGCCCGCGAGCCGCCGCGCCCCGGCCACCAGGACCGTCCGGGCACGCGCCCGCGTGCGGGGCCACAGGAGGAAGGGACCGAGCCCGCCGCCCACCAGCAGCAGGTGCAGCACGACGAGGAGGGCGGTCGGAACGCCCGCGAGGACGCCGAGGGCCCGCGGCGCGGCACCCCGACGGACGGCCGGCGCCGTCGGCTCGCCTTCTCCGTCCTGCCGCACGGCACCCGACCCTAGTGCGGGCGCCGGGGCCGGACAAGATCGTCCGGGAGCCGCCCCGGGACGACCGGAGCGGGAGCCGGGGGCGCCGGGGCCGCCGGCTCCCGGTCCCGCGCGTGCCCCGTCCGCGGCGGCCGCCGTCCGCAGGACCTCACGCCGGGCCCTTCCGCTCACGGCGTCCGGCGGTGCTGCGCCTGCCGCCCGCGCGCCCGGTCGCGCTGTGCGCCCCGGCCGGACGCCGACCGGGACCCCGACCCCGACCCGGAGTCCGCACCCGAACCGGACCCCGAACCCGAACCCGCACCGGAGTCCGCACCCGACCGGCGCCCCCGGACCCGTACCGCGATCCAGGCACCCACCGCCACCACCACGAGGACGAGGACCACCTTCGACAGGATCCCCACGTACCGCTCCACCAGGTCCCACTGGTCGCCGAGCAGATAACCGGCCGTGATCAGGACGCTGTTCCAGATGAGGCTGCCGAGGGCGGTGAGGAGGAGGAAGACGTGCGTCGGCATGCGTTCGAGGCCGGCCGGCACGGAGATGAGGCTGCGGAAGATCGGCACCATCCGCCCCAGGAACACCGCCTTGGTGCCGTGCCGGCCGAACCACTCCTCGGTGCGCTCCAGGTCCGACACCTTCACCAGCGGGAGCCGCTCCCAGAGGGCGTACATGCGCTCGCGGCCGAACAGCGCGCCGATCCAGTAGAGCGCCACCGCGCCGACCACCGAGCCGAGCGTCGTCCAGAACAGGGCGGAGACGAGGGTGATCGAGCCCTGCCCGGCGGCGAAGCCGGTCAGCGGGAGGATCACCTCGCTCGGCAGCGGCGGGAAGAGGTTCTCCAGGGCGATGGCGAGTCCGGCCCCCGGCCCGCCCAGGGTCTCGACCAGGTCGGTCGCCCAGCCGGCCACCCCGCCGGCGGGTTCGGCGGCTCGGGCGAGGATCTCTCCCGGTGGACGGGGCAGGGGTTCCCGGGCGGCGGTGGTGACCGAGGACAGAAGACGCATCGTGGGACTCCAGTCGGCAGGGGACGGGGCAAGGGAACCGGAGCGGTGTCCGCGCCGGCGCCCTCCACGCTAGGAACGCCGGCCCGGCGGCGGTATGCGTCTTCCCGCCCGGTCCCGTGCCGTTCCCCGTACCCCCGACCCTGCGGAAAACCGCACCGGGGGACCCCGACGTGAAACCGCCCGGGGCCGGCGACCCGTCGGCGGCGGGCGCCCGGGCCGGACGGAGGCCTCTCCCGGACCGCCTACCCTTGACGCATGACGAGCAGCAGCGACCGGAGCCCCGCAGTGAGCGTTGAGGTACCCAAGACCTACGAGATCCGCACCTACGGGTGCCAGATGAACGTCCACGACTCCGAGCGGCTCTCCGGTCTGCTGGAGGACGCCGGCTACGTCCGCGCCCCCGGCGGCTCGGACGGCGACGCCGACGTCGTCGTCTTCAACACCTGCGCGGTCCGCGAGAACGCCGACAACAAGCTCTACGGCAACCTCGGCCGGCTCGCCCCCATGAAGACCGCGCGCCCCGGCATGCAGATCGCCGTGGGCGGCTGCCTCGCGCAGAAGGACCGCGACACCATCGTCAAGAAGGCCCCCTGGGTCGACGTGGTCTTCGGCACGCACAACATCGGCAAGCTGCCGGTCCTCCTGGAGCGCGCCCGCGTGCAGGAGGAGGCGCAGATCGAGATCGCCGAGTCCCTGGAGGCGTTCCCCTCCACGCTGCCGACCCGCCGCGAGTCCGCGTACGCGGCCTGGGTCTCCATCTCCGTCGGCTGCAACAACACCTGTACGTTCTGCATCGTCCCGGCCCTGCGCGGCAAGGAGAAGGACCGCCGCCCCGGCGACATCCTCGCCGAGATCGAGGCACTGGTCGCCGAGGGCGTCTGCGAGATCACCCTCCTCGGTCAGAACGTCAACGCGTACGGCTCCGACATCGGCGACCGCGAGGCCTTCTCCAAGCTGCTGCGCGCCTGCGGGAAGATCGAGGGCCTGGAGCGGGTCCGGTTCACCTCCCCGCACCCGCGCGACTTCACCGACGACGTGATCGCGGCGATGGCCGAGACCCCCAACGTCATGCCGCAGCTGCACATGCCGCTCCAGTCCGGCTCGGACACCATCCTGAAGGCGATGCGCCGCTCGTACCGGCAGGAGCGTTTCCTCGGCATCATCGAGAAGGTCCGCGCGGCCATCCCGCACGCCGCCATCTCCACCGACATCATCGTGGGCTTCCCCGGCGAGACCGAGGAGGACTTCGAGCAGACCATGCACACCGTCCGCGAGGCCCGCTTCGCGAACGCGTTCACCTTCCAGTACTCGAAGCGGCCCGGCACCCCGGCCGCCGAGATGGAGAACCAGATCCCCAAGGAGGTCGTGCAGGCGCGCTACGAGCGCCTCGTCGCCCTCCAGGAGGAGATCTCCTGGGAGGAGAACAAGAAGCAGGTCGGCCGCACCCTGGAGGTCATGGTGGCCGAGGGGGAGGGCCGCAAGGACGGCGCGACCCACCGCCTCTCCGGCCGGGCCCCCGACAACCGGCTCGTCCACTTCACCAAGCCGGCGGAGGAGGTCCGCCCCGGCGACGTGGTCACCGTCGGGATCACCTACGCGGCCCCGCACCACCTCCTCGCCGAGGGCCCGACGCACGCGGTGCGCCGCACCCGCGCGGGCGACGCCTGGGAGCGCCGCACCACGGCCGCCGCCGCCAAGCCGGCCGGCGTCCTGCTCGGCCTTCCGAAGATCGGCGTCCCGGAGCCGCTCCCGGCGGCCGACGTCCCGGCCTGCGGGACCCACTGAACGGACGACGGGGGCCGCCCGGGCCCGGATGCCCTGACACCCGGGGGCCCGGGCCTCCGGGGCGCGGGGGACACCCGCCCCGCGCCGTCCTGCGCGTCCGCCCCCGGCGGCGGGCCGGGCCAGTAGGCTGCGGATCATGCTTGTCGCCGCAGCCGTCTGCCCCTGTCCGCCGCTTCTCGTGCCCGAGGTCGCCACCGGCGCCGCGTCCGAGCTCCAGGCCGCGCGGGCGGCCTGCGTCGACGCCGTGGGGGTGCTCGCGGCCTCCCGCCCCGACCGGCTGTACGTCGTCGGGCCCGTCGAGGAGGACGCCGCCCGGGGCGTCTACCCGGCCGGTTCGGAGGGCTCCTTCGCCGGGTTCGGGGTCGACCTCTCCGTACGGCTCGGGACCGGGCCGGGCGGGGACCGGGCGCTGCCCGCGCCGCTCGCCGTCGGCGCCTGGCTGCTCGGCCGGGCCGGGTGGGCCGCCGCGCCCGTCGAGGGCCGGGGCGTGCCCGCGACCGCCGCCCCGGAGGACTGCGCCGCGGCCGGGCGCGAACTCGCCGCCGGCACCGGCCGGATCGCCCTCCTCGTGCTCGGGGACGGCAGCGCCTGCCGCAGTGTGAAGGCGCCCGGCTACTTCGACGAGCGGGCCGCCGGTTTCGACGCCGAGGCCGCCCGCGCCCTGGGCGCGGCCGACGTGCCCGCGCTCCTCGCGCTCGACGCGGAACTCGCCTTCGCGCTCCAGGTGGCCGGCCGCGCCCCCTGGCAGGTACTCGCCGGCGCCGCCGAAGGAGCGGGTCTCGACGGCCGTCTGCTCCACGACGACGCCCCGTACGGCGTCGGCTACATGGTCGCCGCCTGGTCCTGACGCCCGACTCCCGACGAGAAACGGCGGACGGCCGCGAAGCGAGGGTGCTTCGCGGCCGTCCGCCGTGCGGGGACCGTCCCGGACGGCGCCGCCTCAGGCGGCGGGCGGCGGGGTGGGGCCACCGGGGCCGGGGGTACCACCGGTACCGGGCGTGCCGCCCGTGCCCGGCGTTCCCGGCGTGCCGCCCGCGCCCGGCGTGCCGTCCGTGCCGTCGTCCTTGTGACCGATCCGGTCCAGCGCGTCCTTGGCCTTGCCCGTACCCGACTGGATCTTGTCGCTGTACTTGCCCTTGGTCTTCTCGTCGACCATCCGGGCGGCCTTGTCGATGCCGTGGTCGATCTTGTCCCCGTGCTGGTGCGCGAGGTCGGCCACCTTGTCCTTGGCCGGGGCGAGCTTGGCCTTCAGCGAATCCAGGAGACCCATGGGGCACCTTCCCTCCGCGGACCCCGTGGGGGATCCTCGTCCGTTTCCTGCCTACTGCTCTGTTGCCCGTGGACCGCTTTCCACTCCTCGCGGCCCGGTCCTGCTACCTGCGGGCCCCTTCGCCGGCCTCGCTGTCGGCGTCGGCGCCGGTGGACTGCTGCCGGGGGATGTCCACGGCCTCGGCCGGCTGCCCGGTGGTCTTGGCGGCCTCCGGTGCCGCGTCGTCCGCCGTCCCGCCCGCGGAAGCCGTGGCCTCCGGGGCCTCCTCCTCGGCGGACCCGGCCGCCGGTGCGGCGGCCGCGGCCTCCTCGGCGGAGCCCTCCGGCAGGTCCTTCTTCTTGCGGCGGAACATTGCAAAAACGCCCATATTCACTCCATAGCGTACTCGGCGGGAAGGGCTTCGCGGCGAAACGCCGGGCCGAAACCCCGACAGGGCAACGAAGGCGGAGAAGGGCCCGTCACGTCGCTCGTTCGGGGACGGGCCGGGAGGTTTGCGAGACTGGGGCGGTGAGAAGTGCAGCTCCCGCCCCGCGGGTCATCGCCGTCGTCGGTCCCACCGCGGCCGGAAAGTCCGATCTGGGCGTTTTTCTGGCCCAGCAGCTCGGCGGCGAGGTCGTCAACGCCGACTCCATGCAGCTCTACCGGGGGATGGACATCGGGACCGCCAAACTGACGGTGGAGGAGCGCGGCGGCGTTCCGCACCACCTCCTCGACATCTGGGACGTGACCGAGGCCGCCAGCGTCGCCGAGTACCAGCGCCTGGCCCGCGCCGAGATCGACCGGCTGCTCGCCGAGGGCCGCACCCCCGTCCTGGTCGGCGGTTCGGGCCTGTACGTACGCGGGGCCGTCGACGCCCTGGAGTTCCCCGGCACCGACCCGGAGGTCCGGGCCCGCCTGGAGGCGGAGCTCGACGAGCGCGGCTCCGGCGTCCTGCACGCCCGCCTCGCCGCCGCCGACCCCGAGGCCGCCCGCGCCATCCTCCCCAGCAACGGGCGGCGCATCGTCCGGGCCCTGGAGGTCATCGAGATCACCGGCAGGCCCTTCACCGCCAACCTGCCGGGTCACGAGTCCGTCTACGACACCGTGCAGATCGGCGTCGACGTCGCCCGCCCCGAACTCGACGCCCGCATCAGCGCGCGCGTGGACAGCATGTGGGAGGCCGGCCTCGTCGACGAGGTGCGCGCGCTGGAGGCCCTGGGTCTGCGCGAGGGGCGTACGGCCTCCCGGGCCCTCGGCTACCAGCAGGTGCTCGCCGCGCTCGCGGGAGAGTGCACCGAGGAGGAGGCGCGCGCCGAGACCGTACGCGCCACCAAGCGGTTCGCCCGCCGTCAGGACTCCTGGTTCCGCCGCGACCCGCGCGTCCACTGGCTCAGCGGAGCCGCGGACCACCGCGGGGAACTCCCGCGAGAGGCCCTGTCGTTGGTCGAACGAGCGGTTACAGCCTGATCACGTGATGGCATCGGGACGCCCCGGTCGTCATTCCGGCGGTCGGGAGCGTGCCATCATCGAGCATCGATCGACCAAGTGGAGTCCGAGTGGGAGGGCGCGTGGCGATGGAGGCCGGCCCTCGCGACAGAGAGCAGCACGACGCGGTCCTGCGCGCGGACGGTGACGCCGCCGCCCCCGCGCCGGGGCTGACCCCGGACGGTCCCGACGAGGCCGAGGGCACCGCCGTCGAGGTGGACGCCGCCGAGGTCGAGGTCGAGCTGCGGCCCCAGCGCCGGCTGCGGATCTGGCAGCTCGCGCCGATCGTGGCCCTCGCGGCCGTCGGCTCCCTGATGTTCGCCTTCCCGCTCGCCTTCGGTTCCGGCGACGGCGGGGCCGTGGTCGCCATGCTCGGTCTGCTGATCAGCTCCTGCGCGGCCGGGTGGGGCATGATGGCCGCCCGCAAGGTCGGCCACACCTGGCCGGGGCTCCCGCAGCGGGGCTCGGGGGAGCGCCCGAACTGGCGCGTGCTCGCCCTCTACACGGTGACGATCGCGGCGCTGGTCGCCCTGGCCGTCTGGCGTGTCGCCCGCCTCCGCTGACCACCGCGCCCCCACCCGGACCAGGACCGCCGCCCTGTGGACAACCAAGCGGCCCGCCCGGCCCGACCCCGTACAGTTGATCGTGTGACCAGCGCGCAGACCTCACCCGCCCTCCGGTTCCTCAAGGGACACGGCACCGAGAACGACTTCGTGATCGTCCCGGACGCCGAGAACGCCGTCGACCTGCCCCCCGCGGTCGTCGCCCGCCTCTGCGACCGGCGGGCCGGCATCGGAGGCGACGGGGTGCTGCACGTCGTGCGCAGCGCCGCCCACCCCGAGGCCCGGCACCTGGCCGGCGAGGCCGAGTGGTTCATGGACTACCGGAACGCCGACGGCTCCGTCGCCGAGATGTGCGGCAACGGGGTCCGGGTCTTCGCCCGCTACCTGGAGCACGCCGGGCACGTCACCGCCGGTGAGGTCGCCGTCGCCACCCGCGGCGGCGTCAAGCGCGTCCACCTCGACAAGGACGGCTCCGTCACCGTCTCCATGGGCAGGGCCGCCCTCCCCGAGTCCGGGGTCACCGTCACCGTCGGCGGCCGCAGCTGGCCCGCGCGCAACGTGAACATGGGCAACCCGCACGCCGTCGCCTTCGTCGAGGACCTGAGCCACGCGGGCGACCTGTACGACGAGCCGCCGTACGAGCCCGCCTCCGTCTACCCGGACGGCGTCAACATCGAATTCGCGGTCGACCGGGGCCCCCGGCACGTCGCCATGCGCGTCCACGAGCGCGGAGCCGCCGAGACCCGCTCCTGCGGCACGGGCGCGTGCGCCGTGGCCGTCGCCGCCGCCCGCCGCGACGGCGCCGACCCCGCCGTGACCGGCGCCCCCGTCACGTACACCGTCGACGTCCTCGGCGGGACCCTCGTCATCACCGAGCACCCCGACGGCGCGATCGAGATGACCGGACCGGCCGTGATCGTCGCCGAGGGCACCGTCGACCCCGCCTGGCTCGCGGGCCCCGCGGACGCTCCGGTCAACGACTGACCCGTCCCTCGATCGGGTGATCCGATTCACGCTCGGCGAGAGCGTGACTGCGCCGCGTGGTGGGGTCGGTAGCATCAAGCACCGGCCCCCGGGCACGCCTGGCCCGCCCACCGCCGGTCGACGTTGCCGGAGGTGCCCCATGAGCGCAGAGGCCACCCATCCCGTGAGCGCGGCGGAGACCGCCGACGGGACCACCGTCCGCAGACGCGCACGCGCCCGGCTCGATCTGCGCCGGCTCGGCCGGGCCGCCCTCCTCGGCGCCACCGCGGGCCCCACCCCCCGCGACCGGCTCCCCGACGCCATCAGCCATGTGGCGGAGGCGCACCGCGCCCACCACCCCGACGCCGACCTGGGGGTGCTGCGCAGGGCGTACGTCCTCGCCGAGTCCTCCCACCGCGGCCAGTTCCGCAAGAGCGGCGAGCCGTACATCACGCACCCGCTGGCCGTCACGCTCATCCTCGCCGAACTCGGCGCGGAGACCACCACCCTGACCGCCTCCCTCCTCCATGACACCGTCGAGGACACGGAGGTGACGCTCGATCAGGTGCGGCGGGAGTTCGGCGACGAGGTCGCGTACCTCGTCGACGGCGTGACCAAGGTCGAGAAGATCGACTACGGCGCCGCCGCCGAACCCGAGAC
The DNA here is from genome assembly GCF_042900905.1 of Streptomyces sp. NPDC012827. Classification (NCBI taxonomy): domain Bacteria; kingdom Bacillati; phylum Actinomycetota; class Actinomycetes; order Kitasatosporales; family Streptomycetaceae; genus Streptomyces; species Streptomyces sp. NPDC012827. The sequence continues at coordinate 59,362 of NZ_JBIBBY010000009.1, forward strand.
CTTCCGCAAGATGCTCGTCGCCACCGGCAACGACGTCCGGGTCATGTCCATCAAGCTCGCCGACCGCCTCCACAACATGCGCACCCTCGGGGTCATGCGGCCGGAGAAACAGGCCAGGATCGCCCGGGTCACCCGGGACGTCCTCATCCCCCTCGCCGAACGGCTCGGCGTCCAGGCCCTCAAGACGGAGCTCGAGGACCTCGTCTTCGCCATCCTCCACCCCGAGGAGTACGAGAACACCCGCGCGCTCGTCGCCGAGGACGCCCGGTCCGGGGACACCCTCGGTGCCGTCGCCGACCAGGTCTCCACCGTGCTCCGCGAGGCCGGCATCGACGCCGAGGTACTCGTCCGGCCGCGCCACTTCGTCTCCGTCCACCGCGTCCGGCTCAAGCGCGGCGAGCTGCGCGGCTGCGACTTCGGCCGGCTCCTCGTCCTCGTCGCCGAGGACGCCGACTGCTACGCCGTCCTCGGTGAACTGCACACCTGTTTCACCCCGGTGATCTCCGAGTTCAAGGACTTCATCGCAGCCCCCAAGTTCAACCTGTACCAGTCCCTCCACACCGCCGTCGCCGCTCCCGACGGCTCCGTCGCCGAGGTCCTCATCCGGACCCACCGGATGCACAAGGTGGCCGAGGCGGGCGTCGTCGCCCTGGGCAACCCGTACGTGGGCCACGAACCGGCCCCCGCCGCCCCCGGGCCCGGGCCGGCCGCGGGACCTCCGCGTTCCCCGGGCCCGGAGCCGTCCGCGGCCCCGGAGCCGTCCGCGGGACGGGAACCGCTCGACGGGGAGCGCGTCGACCCCACCCGCCCCGGCTGGCTCGCCCGCCTCCTCGACTGGCAGCAGGCCGTCCCCGACCCCGACACCTTCTGGACCTCGCTCCGCGCCGACCTGGCCGAGGACCGCGAGATCACCGTGTTCCGCGCCGACGGCGGCACCCTCGGCCTCCCCGCCGGCGCCACCTGCGTCGACGCCGCCTACGCCCAGCACGGCGAAGCCGCCCACGCCTGTCTCGGCGCCCGCGTCAACGGCCGGCTCACCCCTCTCGGCACCGTCCTCGCCGACGGCGACACCGTCCAGCTCCTGCTCCCCGGCGGACCCGTCGCCACCCCCGCAGCAGCCCGCCAGGACACCGTCTCCGGGCCCTCCCCGGAGTGGCTGGAGCACGCCCGCACCCCCGCCGCCCGGATCGCGATCACCACCTGGCTGCGGGCCCACCCGGAGGCCGCCGAGGCCCCCGCCGCCGGCGACCCGCGCCCGCCCCTCAGCGTCACGGCCGACCGGCGCTCGGGCGCCGAGCTTTACGCCGAACTGGACGGCGGGGCACCCGCCGCCGTCCGCCCGGCCGGCTGCTGCACCCCCGTACCGCCCGACGAGATCACCGGTTTCCAGGTGCGCGGCGGCTCCGTCACCGTCCACCGGACCGGCTGCGCCGCCGCCGACGCCATGCGCCGGCTGGGCCGGGCGCCCGTCACCGTGCGCTGGGGCGCCACCGCCCGGTGCCGGGTGACGCTCGTCGCCGAGGCCTTCGGCCGCCCCGGTCTCCTCGCCGACCTCACCGAGGCCATCGCCGCCGCCGGGGCCGAGGTCGTCGCCGCGACCGTCGAGCCGCCCAGCGAGCAGCGGGTCCGCCACACGTACACGCTCCAGCTGGCCGACGCGGCCGGGCTGCCTGCCCTCATGCGCGCCATGCGGGACGTGCCCGGGGTGTACGACGTGGCCCGCGCCCGGCACCGCGCCCCCGGCGAGCGGGGTGGAGCACCGGAGGACCGCCGCCGGGCGTGACCCCTTCGGGTGGCGGGCGAGCGCGCCGCCCGGGGGAGTGGGGAAGGCCCTGGTAGCGGTAGCGCATGCCGCTCACACCCCGCCCCACCGCTCCCCGCGCGCGGTGGCTCCGTGCCGCCGCCCTCGTCGCCTCCTCGGCCGGGCTGGTCGCCGCCGCCCTGCCCGCCTCCGAAGCCGCCCCCGGTGCGCCGGCGCCTCGGGCGGACACCGGCACCGCTCCTGGACCCGGCACGCCGTTCGCGCCGCCGGGCGGCACCGCTGCGGCGCCCGGCACCGTGCCCGAGCCGCTGGGCATCGGGGACCGGCTGTTCCCCACTCTGGGCAACCCCGGCTACGACGTCCTCGCGTACGACATCGCCCTCACCTACCCCGGCACCAACAGCGAGCCGCTCGCCGCCGTCACCCGCATCCGGGCGCTCGCCACCGAGGACCTGGACCGGCTGCACCTCGACTTCTCCCACGGCACGGTCTCCGCCGTCACCGTCGACCACCTGCCCGCCGCCCACACCACCAGCGGCGAGGACCTGGTCCTCACCCCGGCCGAGCCGATCGACGCGGGGGAGGCCGTCGAGATCACCGTCACCCACACCAGTGACCCGCGCGGGCCCGCCGACACCGGCGGCTGGGTCCGCACCACCGACGGCCTCGCCCTGGCCAACCAGGCCGACGCGGCCCACCGCGTCTTCCCCTCCAACGACCACCCCTCCGACAAGGCGCACTTCACCTTCCGGATCACCGTCCCGCGCGACCTGACCGCCGTCGCGAACGGTCTGCCCGAGGGCCGGGACGACCACGGCGCGACCACCACGTGGACGTACCGCACGCGCCACCCCATGGCCACCGAACTGGCCCAGGTCTCCATCGGCCGCTCCACCGTCCTGCACCGCACCGGCCCGCACGGGCTGCCCCTGCGGGACGTGGTGCGCACCGCCGACCGGGAGCTGATGGAACCCTGGCTGCGCAAGACACCCGGCCAGATCGCGTGGATGGAGGACCGGGTCGGCCCGTACCCCCTGGAGACGTACGGCCTCCTCGTCGCGGACGCGCGCACCGGGTTCGAGCTGGAGACCCAGACGCTCTCCCTCTTCGAGCGGAGCCTGTTCACCGCGACCAGGCTGCCCGAGTGGTACGTCGACTCGATCATGGTCCACGAGCTGGCGCACCAATGGTTCGGCAACAGCGTCTCGCCCCGCACCTGGTCCGACCTGTGGCTCAACGAGGGCCACGCGACCTGGTACGAGGCCCTGTACGCGGAGGAGCACGGCGGGGAGACCATGGAACGGCGCATGCGGGACGCCTACGCCGCCTCCGACGGGTGGCGGGCGGCAGGCGGCCCGCCCGCCGCTCCCGAGCCGCCCGCGCCCGGCCGGAAGATCAGCCTCTTCCGCCCCGTCGTCTACGACGGCAGCGCCCTGGTCCTTTACGCCCTCCGCCAGGAGATCGGCGCCGAGGCCTTCGACCGCCTGGAACGCCGCTGGGTCGCCGGGCACCGGGACGGGACGGCGACCACCGCCGACTTCACCGCCCTCGCCGAGCGGATCGCCGGCCGCGACCTCACCGCCTTCTTCCAGGGCTGGCTGTACGGGGAGAAGACCCCGCCCATGCCCGGTCACCCGGACTGGCGCAGCCACCCCGCCGAGGAGCCGGCGGTCTGACCCGCGGGGAACGCCCGCCCCGCGCGGTCCGCGGGAACCAGGGGAAACCCGGATGACGGGCCGTGCCGGGCCGTGTCACCATCGACGGGTCGGTGACGCCGCCGGCGGACCCGGGAATCTTCCGGGGCCGTGACGCGTTGCCACGGATACGGAATCGTCCCGGGACCGTCCGGGCGACTCATCGCTTGTTCGACGTAAGGATCAAATGACCTCCTCTTCTTCCCCTTCCCAGGACGCGCAGAGCTTCGCGGAGACGAGCCGCACCGAGAGCCTTCGGGCCGATGCCCTGATGGAAGAGGACGTCGCCTGGAGCCACGAGATCGACGGAGAGCGGGACGGCGACCAGTTCGACCGCTCCGAGCGCGCGGCTCTGCGCCGCGTCGCCGGCCTCTCCACCGAGCTCGAGGACGTCACCGAGGTCGAGTACCGCCAGCTGCGCCTGGAGCGCGTCGTGCTGGTCGGTGTCTGGACCACGGGGACGGTTCAGGACGCGGAGAACTCCCTGGCGGAGCTCGCGGCCCTCGCCGAGACGGCGGGCGCCCTCGTGCTCGACGGCGTCATCCAGCGCCGCGACAAGCCGGACCCGGCCACCTTCATCGGCTCCGGCAAGGCCCGTGAACTGCGGGACATCGTGGTCGAGACCGGAGCCGACACCGTCGTCTGCGACGGTGAGCTCAGCCCCGGCCAGCTCATCGCCCTCGAAGACGTCGTCAAGGTGAAGGTGGTCGACCGGACCGCCCTCATCCTCGACATCTTCGCCCAGCACGCCAAGTCCCGAGAGGGCAAGGCGCAGGTCGCCCTCGCGCAGATGCAGTACATGCTGCCGCGGCTGCGCGGCTGGGGTCAGTCGCTCTCCCGGCAGATGGGTGGCGGCGGCGGTGGCGGCATGGCCACCCGTGGTCCCGGTGAGACCAAGATCGAGACGGACCGGCGCCGGATCCGCGAGAAGATGGCGAAGATGCGCCGGGAGATCGCGGAGATGAAGACCGGCCGTGACATCAAGCGGCAGGAGCGCCGGCGCAACAAGGTGCCCTCGGTCGCCATCGCCGGCTACACCAACGCCGGCAAGTCGTCCCTGCTCAACCGGCTGACCGGCGCGGGCGTGCTGGTGGAGAACGCGCTGTTCGCCACCCTCGACCCGACCGTCCGCCGGGCGGAGACGCCCACCGGTCGTGTCTACACCCTCGCCGACACCGTCGGATTCGTCCGGCACCTGCCGCACCACCTGGTCGAGGCCTTCCGCTCCACCATGGAGGAGGTGGCCGACGCCGACCTCATCCTGCACGTGGTGGACGGCTCGCACCCCGCCCCGGAGGAGCAGCTGGCCGCCGTGCGCGAGGTGTTCCGCGAGGTCGGCGCGGTGAACGTGCCGGAGATCGTGGTCGTCAACAAGGCGGACGCGGCCGATCCGCTGGTGCTCCAGCGCCTGCTGCGGGTCGAGAAGCACTCCATCGCCGTCTCGGCCCGCTCGGGCCAGGGCATCGAGGAGCTGCTCGCGCTCATCGACACCGAGCTGCCGCGCCCGGAGGTCGAGATCGAGGCCCTCGTGCCGTACACGCAGGGTGGTCTCGTCTCCCGGGTCCACGCCGAGGGCGAGGTGGACCTCGAGGAGCACACCCCGGAGGGCACCCTGCTCAAGGCGCGGGTCCACGGCGAACTGGCGGCGCTGCTCGCGCCGTTCGTTCCCGCCGCCCACTGATCCACCGCCCACCGGTCCCCGCCCCCACGGGAGGGGGACCGGTGAACGAGGCCGGTGGTGTGCCGGCCGGGCCGACGTGAAGGCGCCGGTCACCCCTCGGGGGTGACCGGCGCCTTCGTGTGTCCGGGCGGGTCAGCGGGCGAACTTCTTGCTGACCATGTCGTGGGCGTCCTTGGCGCCGCGTCCCAGCTGCGGTCCGGCGAGCCAGCCGTTGCCGCCGGCCGGGCCGATGGAGGTGTTCGACACCAGGGCCGTCGTACCGTTCGGCAGGGCCCGGAACCAGCCGCCGCCGGAGGATCCCGCGGTCATCGTGCAGCCGATCCGGTACATGGTGGGCGTGGCCGGGGCGGTCGTCATCCGCGTCGCCCGGTCCAGGCACTTGTGCATGATCAGGCCGTTGTACGGGGCGGCCTGCGGGTAGCCCCAGGCACCGACCGTCCCGGCCCGCGCGGGCGCGGGCGCCGAGAAGTCGACCGGCAGCGCGACCCCGACGGTCTCCTCCAGGGACTTGCGGCCCCGCTCCGGCTTCACGTGCAGCACGGCGTAGTCGTACGGCCAGGCCTGCTGGGTGCCGCCGCGCTGGATCCAGTCGTTCGAGGTGACGGCCCAGTCGGCCCAGTACTGGCCGTACGGAGCGATCTCGTGCGGCCGGGCGTCGCGCAGGGCCGACGCCGACTTGCCCAGGTCGTTGTAGGCCGGGACGAAGGTGATGTTGCGGAACCAGCCGCCCTTGCGGCCCGCGTGGACGCAGTGGCCGGCCGTCCAGACCAGGTTGGACTTCCCGGGACGGCGCGGGTCCTTCACGACGGTGCCGGAGCAGACCATGTGGCCCTGCGGCGAGTCGAAGAAGATCTTGCCGACCGGGGCCGCGTTGCGGTGGTACGGGGTCTTCTCGCGCTGCGCCCGGACGGGGCGGGGCGTCGGGTCGGTGCCGCCGGCGCCGGCCTGCGGGGCGATCGTCTGGTCCGGGCTCTGCGCGGTCTTCATGCGCTCCGGGTCCCAGAGCCCCTCGATCACCGGGTTGACGAAGTCCTCGGCCTCACGGAGCCAGGTCTCCCGGTCCCAGTTCCTCCATTCGCCGTCCTTCCACTTCTCCAGGTCGACGCCGTGCTTCTGCAGCTTGTCGGCGAGGTCCTGGGCGAGGGCGGCGCCGTCCTCGCCGGTGGCGGGTGCGGAGCTGTTCGCGGTGCCGGCGGGCTTGTCGGCCGCCGGCGTCCCGGTGGGGCCGCAGGCCGTGGCGGTCAGCGCGAGCGCCGTGACCAGGCCGAGAGCGGCGGGCAGAAGTCGTACAGAACGCATGTGGTGAGTTCCCCCTGAGGTGTTTCCGCGTCCGAACGGGCAGGCCGGGGGCGCGAAGCCCCGCCATTGCCATGGACGCGTCACTTGCGGTGCACAGTATGCCGGGCGGTCCGGACACGGCGGAGGCGGGACCCCGAGGTCCCGCCTCCGCTTTCCACTCCCTGCCGGAGCACGCGGTCGGCCCGCGCGCCCGTGCCGCCCGGCGGACGGCGGCCGGACTACCGGCCGGCGTACTTCTTGCTGACCTCGTCGAAGATGGCCTTCGCCTCCGCGCCGAGGCGCGGACCCGCGAGCCACCCCGCCGAGACCGGGCCGACCGAGGTGTTCGACACCAGCGCCGGCTTGCCGTCACGGCCCTGGGCGACCCAGCCGCCACCGGACGAACCACCGGTCATCGTGCAGCCGATCCGGTACATCGTCGGCTGCTCCGCCTTCAGCGACAGACGGCCCGGCCTGTCCTGGCACTGGTACATCTTCTGGCCGTCGAACGGCGGCGCCGCCGGGTAACCCGTCGCCGTCATGCCCGCGATCTTCGGCGCGGCCGGGGCGTTGAAGTCCACCGGGAGCGCCGAACCGACCGTCTCCTCCAGCGACTTGCCCGAGCTCCCCTTCTCCGGGGTCACCCGGATGACGGCGTAGTCGTAGGGAGCGCCCGCGCCACCCGTCGACGCGCCCTGGGCGATCCACTGGTCGGAGGTCTTGACCCACTCCGCCCACCAGACGCCGTACGGGGCGATCTCCTCACGCGGGGCCTTCTCCAGCGCCGGCGTCGGCAGCGCCGAGTCGTTGTACGAGGGCACGAAGGCGATGTTGCGGTACCAGCCGCCCTCCTTGCCCTTGTGGACGCAGTGGCCGGCCGTCCACACCAGGTTGGACTTGCCGGGGTGCGCCGGGTCCTTCACCACCGTGGCGGAGCAGACCATCGAACCCTGCGGGCCGTCGAAGAAGACCTTCCCCGCCTCGGGCGCGCTGCTGTGGTACTTCGGCGCGACGGCCTTCGCCCGCACCGGGGCCGGAGTCGGGTCGGTGACGCCCTCGTCACCCGAGATGTCCTCCTCCTCGACCGGCCTGTCGGGCCGCTCGGCCTCCCGCATCCGGTCCGGGTTCCACAGGTCCTCGATGATCGGGTTGACGAAGTCCTTGGCCTCACGCAGCCACTTGTCCCGGTCCCAGTTCCGCCACTCGCCGTCGCGCCACTTGTCCAGGTCGATCCCGTGTTCCTTCAGGCGGTCCTTCAGGTCCTCCGGAATCCTGATCTTGTCGACCGGGCTCTGGGTGGTCGGCGCCACGGGCTTGTCACCCGCGTTCTCCTCGCTCGGCCCGCAGGCCGTGGCGGTGAGCGTCAGCGCCGCGACGGCGGAGACCGCCGTCAGCAGCGGACGGATCGATCGCATCTCGTGATCCCCCTGGGACTTCGTCGGTGTGTGCATGCGTGCGGCGGCCGTGATCGCGCGGACGGCCGGCCCCCACTATGCCGGTGCCGGAGGGGACGGTACGCGCCCGGCCGCCGGTTCCGGACCCCCGGCAGCCGTTGCCGGGCCGTGATCCCGGACACGCCGAGGAACTTGCGCCCGGCCCGTGATCCCCGGCAGGTCCCGTCGTTGGTACGGGCGGGGGACACGACGGTGGCGTGCGGAGGCGCTGTGCGGCGCCTCGGTGGAGCCCCCGTAGGTGCAACGCAACCGTTACAGCGGGAGGACAGCGAGCCGTGGCCGTCACCGAACCAGCTCCGGCCGTCACACCGGACACGCGGACGCCCAGCCGCCCGGACGACGGCCCCGGCACCCCGGCACCCTCCGGCGCCGGGCGCGCGGAACCGGGCCGCGCCGAGCGCGAGGACACCGGGTACGAGGGCATTCTGCGCCGCCAGTCCCAGCGGGAGTCCGCGGCCCGCACGTACGCCCGCTCCCTCCCGATCGTCCCGGTACGCGCCCGGGGGCTGACCATCGAGGGCGCGGACGGCCGCCGCTACCTGGACTGCCTCTCCGGCGCCGGGACCCTCGCCCTCGGCCACAACCACCCCGTCGTCCTCGAAGCCGTCAAGAAGGTCCTCGACTCGGGCGCCCCCCTCCACGTCCTGGACCTCGCGACCCCGCTCAAGGACGCCTTCACCTCCGAACTCTTCGCCACCCTCCCCGGCGAACTCGCCGGGAACGCGCGCATCCAGTTCTGCGGGCCGGCCGGCACCGACGCCGTCGAGGCCGCCCTGAAACTGGTCCGCACCGCGACCGGCCGGCGCGGACTCCTCGCCTTCACCGGCGCCTACCACGGCATGACCGCCGGAGCCCTCGACGCCTCCGGCGGCGCGGACGACGTCCGGGTGACCCGGCTCCCGTACCCCCACGCGTACCGCTGCCCCTTCGGCGTCGGCGGCGACCGGGGCGCCGAGCTCGGCGCCCGCTGGACCGAGAGCCTCCTCGACGACCCCAAGAGCGGGGTCGCCCTGCCCGCCGGAATGATCGTCGAGGCCGTCCAGGGCGAAGGCGGTGTCATCCCCGCCCCCGACGACTGGATGCGCCGCATGCGCCGCATCACCTCCGACCGCTCCATCCCCCTCGTCGTGGACGAGGTCCAGACCGGCGTCGGCCGCACCGGAGCCTTCTGGGCGGTCGAGCACAGCGGGATCGTCCCCGACGTGATGGTCCTCTCCAAGGCCATCGGCGGTTCCCTCCCCCTCGCCGTCGTCGTCTACCGGGCCGAACTCGACGCCTGGGAGCCCGGCGCCCACGCGGGCACCTTCCGCGGGAACCAGCTCGCCATGGCCGCCGGCACCGCCACCCTCGCCTACGTCCGCGAGAACAAGCTCGCCGAACGGGCCGGCACCCTCGGCGCCCGCATGCTCTCGCGGCTCCAGGGCCTCGCCTCCGCCCACCCCTGCGTCGGCGACGTCCGCGGCAGGGGGCTGATGATCGGCGTCGAACTCGTCGACCCGGAGGCCGCCGACCCGGGCGACCCCGCCCCGCCCGCCGCTCCCGCCCTGGCCCTCGCCGTCCAGCAGGAGTGCCTGGCCCGCGGTCTCATCGTCGAACTCGGCGGCCGCCACTCTGCGGTGGTCCGGCTCCTGCCGCCGCTCACCCTCACCGACGAGCAGGCCACCGCCGTCCTCGACCGCTTCGCCGACGCCCTGGCGGCCGCCGAACGGGCCCACGTGCCGCCCGCCGCACCGTCCGTCCCCTCCCGGGCCACGGCCCACCGGAACGCCGCCGGGCCGTCCCTCTGAACGGACCACCCCGGCCCCACCCCCCAAGGAACCCGCGTGAACGCCACCCCCACCTCCCAGGCGCCCGAGACCGCAACCCCCCTCGCCGACGAGGAGCACCTCGTCCCGCGCCAGCACCCCGGTCACTCCGCCTCCCCGCGCCCCCGCACGGCCGGCGCCACCGCCCAGGACCCGCTGGACGACCCGGACCCCCGGCGCGCCGCCGACGCCGCCGCCCGCGAGAACCTCCTCCGCTGCTGGGTCCGCGAGAAGAACCTCGCCGCACCCGGCTCCGGCACCCTGCGCATCCCCCTCGACGCCAGCGCCACCGCCCTCCTCGTCCCCGTCGCCTACTGGTCACCCACCGGCTGGCACCGCTTCGGCGCCCCCACCCTGGAAGGCCTGCCCTCCTCGGCCCCCACCGTCGACGCCGTCACCCTCGCCGCCCTGCTCGGCCGGGAGACCGGCCGCCCCGAAGGCACCGACCTCGTCGGCCGGGTCGCCGACTCCACCCGCCGTACCGCCGAGTTCCTGACCGAGCGCCGCCGCAGCCCCCGGCCCCACCCCGACGCCGACCTGTTCCTCGCCGCCGAACAGAGCCTCCTCCTGGGGCACCCGCTCCACCCCACCCCCAAGAGCCGCGAAGGACTCACCGACGCCGAGGCCCGGCTCTACTCACCCGAGCTGCACGGCTCGTTCCCCCTCCACTGGTTCGCCGTCGACCGCTCCCTCCTCGCCTCCGACTCCGCCTGGACCGAGCAGGGCCGGCCCGTCTCCGCCGAACAGCTCGCCCTCGGTCTCGCCGACGGCCTCGCCCTCCCCGCCGACACCGCGCCCCTGCCGGTCCACCCCTGGCAGGCCCGCGAGCTCCGCCACCGCCCCGACATCCGCGCCCTCCTCGCCGAAGGCCTCCTCCACGACCTCGGTCCCCACGGAAGCCACTGGCATCCCACCTCCTCCGTCCGCACGGTGCACCGCCCCGGCGCCCGGGCCATGCTCAAGCTCTCCCTCGGCCTGCGCATCACCAACTCCCGCCGCGAGAACCTGCGCAAGGAACTCCACCGCGGCGTCGAGGTCCACCGCCTCCTGCGCACCGGCCTCGTCGACGAGTGGCAGGCCGCCCACCCCGGCTTCGACATCGTCCGCGACCCCGCCTGGCTCGGCGTCGACCTGCCCGACGGCACCCCCGTCCCCGGGCTCGACGTCATGATCCGCCACAACCCCTTCGGGCCCGGCGACGACGCCGTCTGCGTCGCCTCCCTCACCGGCCTCCACCCGCGTCCCGGCGCCCCCGGCATGCGCTCCCGCCTCGCCGAGATCATCGGCCGCCTCGCCGCCCGCACCGGCCGGCCCACCACCGCCGTGGCCGCCGAGTGGTTCCTCCGCTACCTCGACCAGGTCGTCCGTCCCGTCCTCTGGCTCGACGGCCACGCCGGCATCGCCCTGGAGGCCCACCAGCAGAACACCCTGGTCCTCCTGGACCCCGACGGCTGGCCCGCCGGCGGGCGCTACCGCGACAACCAGGGCTACTACTTCCGCGCCTCGCACCGCGGCGAACTGGAGAGCCGCCTCCCCGGTATCGGCGCCCACAGCGACACCTTCGTCTCCGACCAGGTCACCGACGAACGCTTCGCCTACTACCTCGGCGTCAACAACGTCCTCGGCCTGATCGGCGCCTTCGGAGCCCAGCACCTCGCCGACGAGCGGGTCCTGCTCGCCGCCTTCCGCAGCTTCCTCACCTCCGCCACCGGTCTCGGCTCCCCGCTCCCGCACCGGCTCCTGGAAGCCGCCACCCTCCGGAGCAAGGCCAACCTCCTCACCCGGCTCGACGGCCTGGACGAACTCGTCGGCCCGGTCGACACCCAGTCCGTCTACGTCACCCTGACCAACCCCCTCCGCGGCTGACCCACCCCTCCGCCCACCCACCGGCCCGGCACCCGCACCCCATCCACCGCCCCGGCGCCCGTACCCGGCGCCGGCCCGGCGCACGTACCGACGAAAGGAGAGCGCCCCCGTGCACCCCGCCCGACCCACGGTGGAGCGACCCGGCCTCCGCACCCTCCCCCGGAGGGACGACGACCTCGCCGCTCTCCTCACCGCCGAGGCCCCCCGGCCGCCGGCCTTCCTCGCCGGCGACGAGCCCCCGGCCGGTGACCCCCGCCGCCGCGACCCCTTCGACGGCGACCTCCTCGACTCCGTCGCCACCTGGGGCCCGGCGGCCACCCCCGTGGGCTCCTTCCGGCTCGTGCCCGTACGCCTCGAACGGGACCTGCCGCTCCTCACCCGCTGGATGAACGACCCCGTGGTCGCCGCCTTCTGGGAACTCGCGGGCCCCGTGACCGTGACCGCCGGCCACCTCCGCACCCAGCTGGAGGGAGACGGCCGCAGCGTCCCCTGCCTCGGCCTGCTCGACGCCACGCCCATGAGCTACTTCGAGATCTACCGCGCCGACCTCGACCCGCTGGCCCGCTTCTACCCGGCCCGCCCCCACGACACCGGCGTCCACCTCCTCCTCGGGGACGCCGCCGACCGGGGCCGCGGCCTCGGCAGCGCCCTGCTGCGCGCCGTCGCCGACCTGATCCTCGACCACCGTCCCGCCTGCACCCGTGTCGTCGCCGAACCCGACGTCCGCAACACGCCTTCCGTCGCGGCCTTCCGCAACGCCGGCTTCCGCCACGCGGCGGACGCCGACCTCCCCGACAAGCGCGCGGCGCTCATGATCCGCGACCGCGCCCTCCGCCATGTCCTGTGATCCACCCCGGCCTTCCGGCCCACTTCCCGTCCCCCGACCCACCGCCCTGTCCCCCTCCACCGCCCGTCCCGCGGTGGTTCCCACTCCGAGGAGTCCTCGTGTCGATGTCCCCTGCACCCCATGACTCCGCACGACCCACCATCCCCGTCCAGCCGTCCCCTCCCGGCGAGGCCGTCCCCAGCCGGGCCGCCGGGCCCGAGGACACCTCCGCCGCCGCGCGGCGGCCCCGGACCCCGACCGCCCCGGACCTGCTCGCCCCCGCCGAGCTGAACCCCGACACCTGGACCCGCGTCTGCTCCCGGCTCCTCGCCAAGGCACTCGCCGAGTTCTCCTACGAGGAGATCCTCCGCCCCACCCCCCTGGACGACGGGAACCCCGGCCGCCACGCCCTCACCCTCGACGACGGCACCACCCTCACCTTCACCGCCCGTCGCGGCGCCTACGACGGCTGGCGCGTCGACCCCGGCTCGATCACCCACGAAGGCCGTCCCCTCACCGACCCCTTCGACTTCCTGGTCCGCGCCCGCACCCTCCTCGGTCTCGACGGTCCCACCCTCGGCCACCTCATCCACGAGCTCTCCGCCACCCTCGCCGCCGACGCCCGTCTCGACAGCACCGCGCTCCCCGCCGCGCGCCTCGCCGACCTGCCGTACGCCGAACTCGAAGGCCACCAGACCGGCCACCCCTGGCTCGTCCTCAACAAGGGCCGCATCGGCTTCTCCGCCGGCGACACCGCGCGCTGGGCCCCCGAGGCCCGTCGCGCCACCCCGCTGCCCTGGATCGCCGTCAGCAACCGGATCGCGGCCTACCGCGGCGTCCCCGGCCTCGACACACCCGACCGCCTCTACGCCCAGGAGCTCGACCCCGAGGTCCACGCGGCCTTCCGCGCGGCGCTGGCCGCGCGCGGCCACCAGCCCGACGGCTACCTCCTCCTGCCGGTCCACCCCTGGCAGTGGGACGAGATCCTCCTCCCGCTCTACGCCCCCGCCGTCGCCGCCGGAACCCTCGTGCCCCTCACCGCCGACCCCGACCTCCGGCTGCCCCAGCAGTCCGTCCGCACCTTCCTCAACATCAGCCGCCCCGACCGGCACACGGTCAAGCTCCCGCTCTCGGTGCTCAACACCCTCGTCTGGCGCGGCCTGCCCACGGAACGGACCCTCGCCGCCCCCGCCGTCACCGCCTGGGTGCAGGGCCTGCGCGACGCCGACCCCTTCCTCCGGGACGAGTGCGGAGTGATCCTCCTCGGCGAGGTCGCCTCCGTCACCGTCGAACACCCCCTCTACGACCGGCTGCCCGAAGTCCCGTACCAGTACAAGGAACTGCTCGGCGCGATCTGGCGCGAACCGCTGCGGCTGCCCCCGGGCCAGCGGGCCCGCACCCTCGCCTCGCTCCTCCACACCGACCCCGACGGCCGGGCCTTCGTCGCCGAACTCGTCCACCGGTCCGGCCTCGCCCCCGAGGCCTGGCTCCAGCACCTCTTCGCCGCGCTGCTGCCGCCCCTGCTGCACTTCCTCCACCGGTACGGCACGGTCTTCTCCCCGCACGGGGAGAACGCCATCGTCGTCCACGACGAGCACGACGTCCCCGTCCGCCTCGCGATCAAGGACTTCGTCGACGACGTCAACATCAGCGCCCGGCCGCTGCCGGAACACGCCACGATGCCGGACGACGTCCGGGCCGTCCTGCTCACCGAGGAACCCGCCTTCCTCACCCAGTTCATCCATTCGGGGCTGTTCGTCGGTGTCTTCCGCTATCTCGCACCGCTCTGCGAGGAGCAACTCGGCGTGCCGGAAGCGGACTTCTGGGCCCTCGTCCGCGCCGAGATCCTCCGCTACCAGGAACGCTTCCCGGAGCTGAAGGAACGGTTCGAGCTGTTCGATCTCCTCACCCCGAGGATCGAGCGACTCTGCCTCAACCGCAACCGGCTCCACCTCGACGGCTACCGCGACCGCCCGGACCGCCCCCACGCGGCCGTCCACGGGACGGTGCCGAACCCGCTCGCCCGAGAGCGGGGGTGACCGGGCTGTCGGTGCGGCCCCGTAGGCTGGAAGCGCTATGACGAAGCCATCCCTCCCCGACCTCCTCCACGCCGCCGTCTCCGCCGTCGGCGGCACGGAGCGGCCCGGCCAGGTCGCCATGGCCGAGGCCGTGGCCGAGGCCATCGACGACAACTCCCACCTCCTCGTCCAGGCCGGCACCGGTACGGGAAAGTCGCTCGGCTATCTCGTTCCGGCCCTGGCCCACGGGGAGCGCGTCGTGGTGGCCACGGCCACCCTGGCGCTCCAGCGCCAGCTCGTGGAGCGCGACCTGCCGCGGACGGTCGAGGCGCTGCACCCGCAGCTGCGCCGCCGGCCGCAGTTCGCCATGCTCAAGGGGCGGTCGAACTACCTCTGCCTGCACCGCCTCCACGAGGGCGTCCCGCAGGACGAGGAGGACGGCCTCTTCGACCCCTTCGAGGCGGCGGCGCCCAGCAGCAAGCTGGGGCAGGACCTGCTGCGGCTGCGGGACTGGTCGGACGAGACGGAGACCGGTGACCGGGACGACCTCACGCCCGGCGTCTCCGACCGCGCCTGGGCCCAGGTCTCCGTCTCCTCGCGTGAGTGCCTGGGCGCGAGCAAGTGCGCGTACGGGGCGGAGTGCTTCGCCGAGTCGGCCCGTGAGCGGGCCAAGCTCGCGGACGTCGTGGTGACCAATCACGCCCTCCTCGCCATCGACGCCATCGAGGGCGCGCCCGTACTGCCGCAGCACGAGGTGCTGATCGTCGACGAGGCCCACGAGCTGGTCTCCCGCGTGACCGGGGTCGCCACCGGCGAACTCACCCCCGGCCAGGTCAACCGCGCCGTGCGCCGGGCGGCCAAGCTCGTGGACGAGAAGACCGCCGACCAGCTCCAGACCGCCGCGGAGGGCTTCGAGCGGGTCATGGAGCTGGCGCTGCCGGGCCGCCTGGAGAATATTCCGGAGGACCTGGCGTACGCGCTGATGGCGCTGCGTGACGCGGCCCGTGCCGTGATCACCGCGCTGGGCAACACCCGGGACCGGTCGGTGCAGGACGAGGACGCGGTCCGCAAGCAGGCCATGGCCTCCGTGGAGACCGTCCACGGCGTCGCGGAGCGGATCACCCAGGGCTCCGAGTACGACGTCGTCTGGTACGAGCGCCACGACCGCTTCGGCGCCTCGCTGCGGGTGGCGCCGCTGACCGTCTCCGGTCTGCTGCGCGAGAAGCTGTTCTCCGAGCGCTCGGTGGTGCTGGCCTCGGCCACCCTGAAGCTGGGCGGCGACTTCAACGGCGTGGGGGCCTCGCTCGGCCTCGCCCCCGAGGGCACCACGGGGGACGACCTGCCGGTGTGGAAGGGGCTCGACGTCGGTTCGCCGTTCGACTATCCGAAGCAGGGCATCCTGTACGTCGCCAAGCACCTGGCCCGCCCGGCGCGCGACGGGGACCGGGGCGACATGATCGACGAGCTGTGCGAGCTGATGCAGGCGGCCGGCGGCCGTACGCTCGGGCTGTTCTCCTCGATGCGGGCGGCCCAGCTGGCGGCCGAGGAGCTGCGGGGGCGGATTCCCGAGCTGCCGATCCTGCTCCAGGGCGAGGACACCCTGGGCGAGCTGATCAAGAACTTCGCGGCCGACCCGCGGACCTGTCTCTTCGGCACGCTCTCCCTCTGGCAGGGCGTGGACGTGCCGGGCCCGAGCTGCCAGCTGGTCGTCATGGACAAGATCCCGTTCCCGCGGCCGGACGACCCGCTGATGAGCGCGCGGCAGAAGGCGGTCGAGGAGGCGGGCGGCAACGGCTTCATGGCGGTGGCGGCCACGCACGCGGCCCTGTTGATGGCCCAGGGCGCGGGGCGGCTCGTCCGGGCCACGGGCGACCGGGGCGTGGTGGCGGTTCTCGACCCCCGGCTGGCCACCGCCCGCTACGGCAGCTACCTCAAGGCCTCGATGCCAGACTTCTGGTACACGACGGACCGCAATCAGGTGCGGAAGTCGCTGGCGGCGATCGACGCCGCGTCGGCGGCGGCCGGCGTCTGACGGTCCGGGGTCCCGTCGCTCTCGCCCACCGGGCGGCGGGGAGGGCCCGTGGTGCGTGCCGGGAAAACAGCGGGCCCCGGGACCGGCGCAGTGGGTCCCGGGGCCCGGCCAGAGCCGGCGAGAGGGGTCACACCCGCCGGAGCACCGCCACGACCTTGCCAAGGATGGTCGCCTCGTCACCGGGGATGGGCTGGTACGCGGCGTTGTGCGGCAGCAGCCACACGTGGCCGTCCTCGCGCTTGAAACGCTTGACCGTGGCCTCGCCGTCGAGCATGGCGGCGACGATGTCTCCGTTCTCGGCGACGGGCTGGCGGCGGACCGTGACCCAGTCGCCGTCACAGATGGCCGCTTCGATCATCGAGTCGCCGACGACCTTGAGCACGAAGAGTTCGCCGTCGCCGACCAGCTGCCGGGGGAGGGGGAAGACGTCCTCGACGGACTCCTCGGCCAGGATGGGGCCACCGGCGGCGATCCGGCCCACCAGGGGGACGTAGGAGGCCGCGGGCTTGCCGGTGGTGTCCGTCGGCTGGGTGCTGGGCTGGTCGGAGCCGCGGACCTCGTACGCCCGGGGCCGGTGCGGGTCGCGGCGGAGGAAGCCCTTGCGCTCCAGCGCCATCAGCTGGTGAGCCACCGACGAGGTGCTGGAGAGGCCCACCGCCTGGCCGATCTCGCGCATGGAGGGCGGGTAGCCCCGCCGCTGGACCGAGTCGCGGATGACCTCGATGACCCGGCGCTGCCGGTCGGTGAGGCCGGAGCTGTCGGCCCTGATGCCTGGGGGTCGTCCGGGGAGGGCGCGGGCGGGTCGCCCGGGCTCCTCACCGTTCATGGATGTGTCGTTCATCGCGTGCACCGGCTCGAGTCGGCCCTGGGAGCGGTCCTGGGCGGTGATGGTGGCACTGTCTGCGGTGGTGGTCACGTCGTCGGCCCCTCTCGAATGGTCTCCCTGGCTGGCACAACGGTAGTAGCTTTCGAAAGGTTGCGCCAAACACACGTTCGAGTGAAAATCCGCAGATTGCCTTACGCCTGCCCATGGGGAGGTGTATGTGCCCCCGCGCTCGCGGCTCGATCAGGCCCTTACGGTAGCCTTCCCGGCTGGGTCCGCGCCCCCTCGGCGCCGGCCCGGTCCCGCATCGACGACCCCCTCCCGCGCGCTCCGTGCCGCCGCGACACGCTGGGGGTGTCGAAGCACCCCCAACCCAAGATCTAGTGGTTGGATGGCACTGGCCGCCCAGGGATAGTGGTCCCGGTCTTCCGGGGCCCCTCGCATCGCCTATGCTGGTGGTCGCTTCGCGGGGCCCTTGACGGGGTGGCGCGAGGCTTGTCAGTCGTGCCAAGAAGGAGGGTCGGAACCAATGCACTGCCCCTTCTGCAGGCACCCCGACAGCCGGGTCGTCGACAGTCGCACCACCGACGACGGCACGTCGATCCGACGCCGCCGCCAGTGCCCCGACTGCTCCCGCCGTTTCACGACGGTGGAGACGTGCTCGCTCATGGTGGTGAAGCGGTCCGGTGTCACCGAGCCCTTCAGTCGTACCAAGGTCATCTCCGGCGTCCGCAAGGCCTGCCAGGGGCGACCGGTCACCGAGGACGCCCTCGCCAAGCTCGGCCAGCGGGTCGAGGAGGCGGTGCGCGCCACCGGGAGCGCCGAGCTGACCACCCACGACGTGGGGCTGGCCATTCTCGGCCCGCTGCAGGAGCTCGACCTCGTCGCGTACCTGCGCTTCGCGTCCGTGTACAAGGCTTTCGACAGCCTCGAAGACTTCGAGGCCGCCATCGCGGAACTCCGCGAGCGGCCTCCCGCTGAGAACCGTGGGACCGGCGCGACCCCTGGGGTCCCCGTTCCCGCCACCCCCGCCGACTGACGGCGGGCCGGGCCGACGAGGGCCCGCCACCGGCCGCCGCGCGGCCGTGGACAGACGTGCCCCGAGCGCCCCGACCGGCGCTCGTGGCTCCAGCAGTACAGATGGCAGTACAGAAGACGGTGCCTTGGGATTATCTGGGCGCCAAAGGGTGTTTTGCCCGTATATGGGAGGCGGCATGACAGAGACGGCGAGCGGCCCGGCACGTGGTTCCCGCACCAAGGGGACCAAGGCGGCGAGCAAGGGCCTGCGGATCGAGCGCATCCACACCACCCCCGGCGTACATCCGTACGACGAGGTGAACTGGGAGCGCCGTGACGTCGTCATGACCAACTGGCGCGACGGCTCGATCAACTTCGAGCAGCGTGGCGTCGAGTTCCCCGACTTCTGGTCGGTGAACGCGGTCAACATCGTCACCAGCAAGTACTTCCGCGGGGCCGTCGGCACCCCGCAGCGCGAGACCGGTCTGAAGCAGCTCATCGACCGCATCGTGAAGACCTACACCAAGGCCGGCGAGGACTACGGCTACTTCGCCTCGCCCGCCGACGCCGAGATCTTCGAGCACGAGCTGGCCTACGCCCTCCTGCACCAGATCTTCAGCTTCAACTCGCCGGTCTGGTTCAACGTCGGCACGCCGCAGCCCCAGCAGGTCTCCGCCTGCTTCATCCTGTCCGTCGACGACTCCATGGAGTCGATCCTCGACTGGTACAAGGAAGAGGGCATGATCTTCAAGGGCGGCTCCGGCGCCGGCCTGAACCTCTCCCGCATCCGCTCCTCCAAGGAGCTCCTCTCCTCCGGCGGCAACGCCTCGGGTCCCGTCTCCTTCATGCGCGGTGCCGACGCCTCCGCCGGAACGATCAAGTCGGGCGGCGCCACCCGCCGGGCCGCCAAGATGGTCATCCTCGACGTCGACCACCCCGACATCGAGGACTTCATCGAGACCAAGGTCAAGGAGGAGGAGAAGATCCGCGCGCTGCGCGACGCGGGCTTCGACATGGACCTGGGCGGCGACGACATCACGTCCGTCCAGTACCAGAACGCCAACAACTCCGTCCGCGTGAACGACGAGTTCATGAAGGCCGTCGAGTCCGGCGGGAAGTTCGGCCTGCGCGCCCGCATGACCGGCGAGGTCATCGAGGAGGTCGACGCCAAGGCCCTCTTCCGCAAGATGGCCGAGGCCGCCTGGGCCTGCGCCGACCCGGGCATCCAGTACGACGACACGATCAACCACTGGCACACCTGCCCCGAGTCCGGCCGCATCAACGGCTCGAACCCGTGCAGCGAGTACATGCACTTGGACAACACGTCCTGCAACCTCGCCTCGCTGAACCTGATGAAGTTCCTCAAGGACGACGGCAAGGGCAACCAGTCCTTCGACGTCGAGCGCTTCGCCAAGGTCGTCGAGCTCGTCATCACCGCGATGGACATCTCCATCTGCTTCGCCGACTTCCCCACCGAGAAGATCGGCGAGAACACCCGCGCCTTCCGCCAGCTCGGCATCGGCTACGCCAACCTCGGCGCCCTGCTGATGGCGACCGGCCACGCGTACGACTCCGACGGCGGCCGCGCCCTCGCCGGCTCCATCACCTCCCTGATGACCGGCACCTCCTACCGGCGCTCCGCCGAGCTCGCCGCGGTGGTCGGCCCGTACGACGGCTACGCCCGCAACGCCGAGCCGCACCAGCGCGTCATGAAGCAGCACGCCGACGCCAACGACAAGGCCGTCCGCGTGGACGACCTGGACACCCCGATCTGGGCCGCCGCCACGGAGGCCTGGCAGGACGTGATCCGCCTCGGCGCCAAGAACGGCTTCCGCAACTCCCAGGCCTCGGTCATCGCCCCCACCGGCACCATCGGTCTCGCGATGTCCTGCGACACCACCGGTCTGGAGCCCGACCTCGCCCTGGTCAAGTTCAAGAAGCTCGTCGGCGGCGGCTCGATGCAGATCGTCAACGGCACCGTCCCGCAGGCCCTGCGCCGCCTGGGCTACCAGGAGGAGCAGATCGAGGCGATCGTCGCCCACATCGCCGAGCACGGCAACGTGATCGACGCCCCCGGCCTGAAGACCGAGCACTACGAGGTCTTCGACTGCGCCATGGGCGAGCGCTCCATCTCCGCGATGGGCCACGTCCGCATGATGGCCGCCATCCAGCCCTGGATCTCGGGCGCCCTGTCCAAGACGGTCAACATGCCGGAGACGGCGACCGTCGAGGAGGTCGAGGAGATCTACTTCGAGGCCTGGAAGATGGGCGTCAAGGCGCTCGCCATCTACCGCGACAACTGCAAGGTCGGCCAGCCGCTCTCCGCCAAGAAGAAGGACGACGAGAAGGCCGAGGTCACCGCGAAGTCCGAGGCGACGATCCGCGAGGCCGTCGAGAAGGTCGTCGAGTACCGCCCCGTCCGCAAGCGCCTCCCCAAGGGCCGCCCGGGGATCACCACCTCCTTCACCGTCGGTGGCGCCGAGGGCTACATGACCGCCAACTCCTACCCGGACGACGGTCTCGGCGAGGTCTTCCTGAAGATGTCCAAGCAGGGTTCGACGCTCGCGGGCATGATGGACGCCTTCTCCATCGCCGTCTCCGTCGGCCTCCAGTACGGCGTCCCGCTGGAGACCTACGTCTCGAAGTTCACCAACATGCGCTTCGAGCCGGCCGGCATGACGGACGACCCGGACGTGCGGATGGCGCAGTCGATCGTCGACTACATCTTCCGCCGCCTGGCGCTCGACTTCCTCCCCTTCGAGACCCGCTCCGCCCTCGGCATCCACTCGGCCGAGGAGCGCCAGCGCCACCTGGAGACCGGTTCGTACGAGCCGGCGGAGGAGGACGTGGACGTCGAGGGCCTGGCCCAGTCCGCGCCCCTCGCCCAGGAGCTGAAGGCCGTCGCCGCCCCGGCCGCCCCCAAGGCCGAGGTGCCCGCCCCGAAGCAGGCCCACACCTCCGCGGAGCTCGTGGAGATGCAGCTCGGCATCAGTGCCGACGCTCCGCTCTGCTTCTCCTGCGGTACGAAGATGCAGCGGGCCGGCTCCTGCTACATCTGCGAGGGCTGCGGCTCCACCAGCGGCTGCAGCTGATCCGCCCGTAGGTGAGTGAAGGGGCGCCGGCCCTCGGCCGGCGCCCCTTCCGCCGTGTCACCGCCCCCGTCCGTACGGCGGCCCGGCGGAGGGACGGGTCAGGCGCGGGCCGCTCCGAGGACGGCGGCGAACTCGCCCGGGTCCGCGTCGAAGCCCCGGCGCAGCGGCCGGTACGACCAGCCGTCCGTACCGTCCCGCGTGAACTCCACGACCGTCGCCGACCGGGCCTCGGCGAACTCGGCGAAGTCGTGCGCCAGGAGCTCGGTGTACCCCTCGCTCACCCGCACGCCCGCGCCGGTGACGCCGGCGAACGTGAGCCGCCCGCCGCCCTGCTGTATCGCCACACCCACCACCACGCGCGTGTAGCGCGGCGCCAGCCGCTCCAGCTCCAGCGTCATCGCCTCGTCGTAGCCGAAACCCTGCCCCGTACGGCTGTCGCGGTGAAGGGTGATCGTGCCGTCCGGCGACCGGCTGCCGAAGTGCACCAGATAATCCGGCGTCCCGTACGGATCGTCCGCCGTGAAGACCCCGGCGATCAGATCCAGGTCGTGCGCCGGCGCACCGGCCCGCGCCGGATCCCACCGGAGCGTCACCTCGATCTTGCCGACCCCCTTGTTGAGCCCGCTCACGATGCCTCCCCTCCCACCCGCGCCGCCGCGGGTGGCTCTCACGAACCCTCGCCCCACTCGAATGCCCCGGGGCGGGGGCTTCTCCGTTCATGGTGTCACGGGGGTCCGACAGAACGCCGGGGCTGGTGGCGGAGATTGACCCTCCGAAAGGCCGAGCAGCCGGATCTCGACGTTCGAATGGCGTGATCCGAGAGGGTCTGCCGGGGTGTGCCCCGGAGCCGTACGATGGCGCGGTGCTGGTCAAGTGGATTCGCTGCACCGTGGTGGACCGTCGCGGTTTCGAGCGGGGGCAGCGGAAATGGGCGGGGCTGCTCGGCGAACCGGGGTTCCGGGGGCAGGGCGGCGGCTGGAGCCGGTCGCGGCCGGATGTCGCCCATGTCTTCGCGTTCTGGGAGAGCCGCGCCTTCTACGACTCCTTCATGGCCCGCTCCCACGACCGGCTGGCGGCGACGCAGGCCGGCACCTTCAAGGACGGGCAGGTCAAGCTGTTCGACCACCGATTCGACGTGAAGACGGGCTTCGAGCCCCGCTTCGCCGACGCCGACGTCGCACGTGTGGCCCACTGCCGGATCCACCCGGAACGGGCGGAGCACTTCGCCCTCATGCAGGAGAAGGTGTGGAATCCGGCCATGGCCGGCTCGCCCGGCATGCTGAGGGGCCTCTTCGGTGAGGCGCCGGGCAACGAGTTCCTCGTGCTGTCGCTGTGGGAATCGGCCGCCGAGCACGGCAAGTACCGGGCGGAGCGGGTGGAGCGGCTCGGCCTGCGGGCCCGGACGGAGGCCGACGTGGCCGCGCTGACCGGCGACGTGGTGCGCCTGGAACCGTCCTGGACGGTCTGACCGAGCCGGTCGGACAGCGGCCCTCTAGGGTCGGGGTATGGCACGACCGCGGCGCATCGTTCTCGTACGGCACGGAGAATCGGAGGGCAATGCCGATGACACGGTGTACGAAAGGGAGCCGGACCACGCCCTGCGGCTGACCCCGGCCGGGCTGCGGCAGGCCGAGGAGACGGGGGAGTGGCTCAGGGACCTCTTCGGCGAGGAGCGGGTGAGCGTCTACGTCTCGCCGTACCGCCGCACCCACGAGACCCTCCAGGCCTTCCGCCTCCCCGCCGACCGGGTGCGGGTGCGCGAGGAGCCGCGCCTGCGGGAGCAGGACTGGGGGAACTGGCAGGACCACGAGGACGTACGCCTGCAGAAGGCCTACCGGGACGCCTACGGGCACTTCTTCTACCGCTTCGCGCAGGGCGAGTCCGGCGCCGATGTCTACGACCGGGTCGGGGCGTTCCTGGAGAGCCTCTACCGCAGCTTCGAGGCGCCCGACCACCCGCCCAACGTCCTGCTCGTCACCCACGGCCTGACCATGCGCCTCTTCTGCATGCGCTGGTTCCACTGGACGGTGGCCGAATTCGAGTCCCTGTCCAACCCGGGGAACGGCGAGACCCGGGTCCTCCTGCTCGGGGAGGACGGGAAGTACCGCCTGGACAGGCCTTTCGACCGCTGGCGTGCCCCGGAACCGTACGGATCCACCGGATAGAGTGGCTGCGCGATGACCGCTGACTCCTCACTCGACCGGCGCTTCGACCGCGCCCTGGCCAGCCTGCGCGGGCTGTCCGTGGGGGACGCCCTGGGCTCCCAGTTCTTCGTCCCCGCCCACTACCCCCTGCTGAAGGGGCGCGAGCTGCCCGCCGCGCCCTGGCAGTGGACCGACGACACCGAGATGGCCTGCTCCGTCCTGGCCGTGCTCGCCCGACACGGACGGATCGACCAGGACGCCCTGGCCGCCTCCTTCGCGGAACACCATGACTTCGACCGCGGCTACGGCCCCGCGGTCGACCGGATGCTCCGGCTGATCCGGGAGGGCGGTGACTGGCGCGAACTCGCCGCCGCCCTGTTCAAGGGCCAGGGCTCCTGGGGCAACGGCGCCGCCATGCGCATCGCCCCCCTCGGCGCCTGGTACGCGGACGATCCGGAGCAGGCGACGCACCAGGCCGAGATCTCCGCCTACACGACCCATCAGCACCGGGAGGCCGTGGTGGGCGCCATGGCGGTGGCCGCCGCCGCCGCGCTGGCCGCCGCCCCCGACGGTCCCCCCACCCCCGAGGCCCTGCTCGACGGAGTCGTCGCGCTCGTGCCGCGCAGCGCCGTGGGGGCCGGTCTGCGGCGCGCCCGCGACATGCTCGACTACGGCGACGCCACCACCGTCGCGGCCGTCCTGGGCAGCGGGCGGCGGACGAGCGCCCACGACACGGTGCCCTTCGCCCTCTGGTCCGCGGCGCGGTCCCTCGGAGACTTCGAAGAGGCCTTCTGGACGACGGCGCAGGTCGGCGGTGACGTCGACACCACCTGCGCGATCGCCGGCGGAGTCGTCGCGTCCACGAAGGCGGGCGCCCCTCCGGCGGCCTGGGTGGAGCGGACCGAAGCGCTCCCGGAGTGGCTGCCGCGCGGCGCCGCCTGACAAGGCAGGCCCGCCACCGGGAACCCTGGTGGACGAGCCCGCGGCGGGATCCGACCTGGAAAACATCCGCTCGTGATTCCGCGCGCCGCACCGACGTGCCGGGGCGTGCCCCGTCTCCCCGCCCGGCCGCGTCGGACGGGTGGCGTTCACGCCTGTGACCGAAGCGCCGCGCCGGGTCCTGACGGGAGGGGCCCGGCGGGGGAGTGACCACGCGGTTCCGGTGTCGTCGCGGCCCGACGAACCACCCGCCGGAGGTGTACGGGAGCGAAGGGCCGGCCGGCCGGACCGTCCCGCCGGCGCCGCGCGGTGACCTCCCCGGGCACGGCTCCCCGGGGCCTCTGCGACAGCCCCGTGAGCCGTGCGCGGGCGCCCGGAGGGAATCCGGGTGTCGCGGTCGGCCCCGGTCGGCGTAACCTGTGTGGCGCCATGCCGTACGAAGCCCCCACCCACACCGTCGAGCGATCGCTCCGAGCCACCACCGGCGCCAAGATCGTCGCCGGCGTCGACGAGGTCGGGCGCGGAGCATGGGCCGGTCCCGTCACCGTCTGCGCGGCCGTCACCGGTCTGCGCCGGGCGCCCACCGGGCTGACCGACTCCAAGCTGCTCACCCCGAAGCGCCGTACGGAGCTGGCGGCGGAGCTGGAGACCTGGGTCACGGCGTACGCGCTCGGCGACGCCTCCCCGGAGGAGATCGACGAACTCGGGATGACCGCCGCCCTGCGGCTCGCCGCCATCCGGGCCCTCGAAGGCCTGCCCGTGCGACCGGACGCGGTGATCCTCGACGGCAAGCACGACTACCTCGGAGCGCCGTGGCAGGTCCGTACGGTGATCAAGGGCGATCAGTCCTGTGTCGCCGTGGCCGCCGCCTCCGTCATCGCGAAGGTCCGGCGGGACGCCCTGATGGCCGAGCTGGAGGCCGAGTCCGCGGCCTGCGCGGGTTACGGCTTCGCCGCCAACGCGGGTTACCCCTCGCCGGTCCACAAGGCGGCGCTCGCGGAGCTGGGGCCCACCCCGTACCACCGGCTCTCCTGGTCGTATCTGGACGCCCTCCCGCGATGGCGCCACCTCAAGAAGGTCCGCCTCTCCGCCGAGGCGGCCGCGCTGGAGAGCGGGGGCCAACTCGGCTTCGACTTCTGAACTTTTGGCCGCGCGTCCCCCGGTGGGACGGTCACGCAGCCGGTGGGCCCCGTGTGCCCACCCGCCGCTGCCGCGTGCGGCGGCATTTGATAGACATCCACCCATGCCTCTCATCCCCGAGGAGCCTCAGATTCACGAGAGTGCCCAGGGTCCCCGCGCCACCACGGCCCCCGGCCGCCCCGCGCCGACCCCCCGTCCCGTACCCGGCCCGCGTTCCGCGGCCTCTCCACGTCCCGGCAGTCCGGTTCCCGGCCCTCCCAGGCCCACGCCGCCGGCGCCCCGTCCGAGCCCCGGCGCCGGACAGTCCCCGGCGAAGCCCGGGGAGAATCGTTCCGACAGCCGAACGGCCCCGCAGCTCCAGGTGATCCCGGCCCCGGCCGACGGCGCCCTCGACGCCGCCGAGGAGGCCGTGGACCTGCTCCTGGAGAGCGGTCGCACCCCCGGCGACGTCCTGGTGCTCACCACCGGCGACCCGCACCCGTGGACGGCGCACGAGCTGTCCTTCGGCGAGAACGCCTACTGGGCCCAGCAGGACGCCCGCGAGGACGTCTTCTTCGCCCAGGGCGCGTCCGTCGAGCGCGCGGCCACCCGGCCCGTGGTCGTCGTCGCCGTCAACGGCGGGGACGACGACCTGATCGCCCGGGTGCTCCCGGCGGCCAGGGCCCGCGCCGGCGCGCTCCTGGTCGTCTGCGGTGACCCGCAGCGGGTCACCGCGCTCCTCGGCGCCGGCGTCTGACCGCTACCCCCCGCCGGTCCGGGGCGCGCGTACGGTTCCGAGATCCGAAGGGCCGTGAGCACGCGGACGTGATCGCGTCCACGTGCGCAGGCCCGGCCTCGTCCGGGCCCGGTCGGATCGTGTGCGCCCCCGGTTCCGCCGGACATGACCGGCCCCGGCGGGGCCGGGTGGCGCCCCTCCGCCTCCGCCCGGACGCGGTGAGCGCGGTACGGATGAAGCCGTCGGTACGGTACGGGCGTCAGCGCGCCGCGGCCCACCGCAGGGGCTCGGACGCGCCGCCGGCGGTGCGCGGGGTGAGGCGGTCGCGTTCGGCCGGCTCCTCCCCGAGGGGGACCGGCTCGGAGTCGGAGCTCGGGCGACGGCCACCACGGCCCTCGCCGAGGACCTGCCACCCGCTCGTGGTCATGGTGATGTAGGCGCCGCAGCGGAGCCCGTGGAGCGTGCAGGCGTCCCGCAGGCCCCACATCCAGGCCCCGTCCTCCTCGGTCCAACGCTCGTCGCCGTCACGGCAGTAGAGCAGCACCGCCGTCCGCACGGGCGAGCGACGCCGCAGGTCGTGAGGGATGACCCGTCGCAGATGTGCCAGGAGGGCGTTCCTGAACTCCCAGCCGTCCGCCGGGGCGGGACGGCGGACGAACGAGGCGCTGGCGGCGAGCCGCTCCTCGTGGTCCAGGACCGCCACCACCGCGGTCGAGGGCGTGGGCCGGTGCCGCGAGTGCAGTCCGCTGACGACCTCACGGGGGTTGCGCAGCAGGGGAATTCCCGCCGCGGCCCACTCGGTCGGTTCGAGCATCCGAGCGAGGCGGCTGGCGGACCCGGACGACGATCTGATCGAAGTGGCTGTGGGCGGAGCGAATCCGAGGGTCACGGTCCTCCCTTCGGATACGCGCCCGCGGGGCGGGCGAGGTCGGGTGAGGGCGCACCACGGCACAGTCCTTCCAGGCCGCTGACGGGCCGTGCGGGGCGGTGTCCCAATTCTTGCCCGGCCCGAGCGGGGGCGGCAACGAGCAATTGAGACCGCTGACGGGAATGCGGCGGTATGACACTCATATCCCTGCCCAGTTGCCCAGTGTTCACTCCCCGTTCTCCCACCCGTTTCACCCCTGGACGGCGAGCACCAGTGGAAACACCCCTTCCGCTCCGGACCGACGCAGCAGGCGGGCCGCCACCGCCAACGTCCAGCCGCTGTCGGAGAGATCGTCGACCAGCAGGACGGGGCCCCCGGCGGCCGACACCCGTTCCGCCACCTCGGGCGGCACCGCGAGGGCCCGGTGCAGCCCGACCACCCGCTGGGCGCTGTTCGTCCGCGAGATCCGCAGATCCTCCGCCTCCGGCACGTACTCCACCGCGCCGAGGAGAGGCATGCGGCCGATCTCGGCGATCCGGCGACCGAGCGACCCGACCAGCTCCGGCTTGCGGTGCGAGGCCACCGTCACCACACCGGCCGGCCGCGCCGGCGCGTCCGGCGCACCGGACGCCCAACCCCCCGGCCCCTTGGCCCAATCGGCCAGAACGCTCACCACGGCCTGCACCACGTCGTCCGGCACCGGCGCGTCCGGAGTGCCGTCGGCGAGCAGCGGGCGCAGCCGGTTGCCCCAGCCGATGTCCGAGAGCCGTCCCAGCGCCCGCCCCGAGAAGGCCTGCTCGTCCGCCGGGATCCGGCCCTTCAGATCCACCCCCACCGCCGCCAGGCCCGTCGGCCACATCCTGCGCGGCTCGACCTCCACGCCCGGACGGCCCAGCTCACCCTTGGCCGCGTCCAGCGCCGCGCCGGACACCTTGGGATCGAAGCGCGCCCCCGCGCAGTTGTCGCAGCGACCGCACGGGGCGGCCTCCTCGTCGTCCAGCTGGCGCCGCAGGAACTCCATGCGGCAGCCGGTCGTCGCCGCGTAGTCCCGCATCGCCTGCTGCTCGGCCGCCCGCTGCCGGGCCACCCACGCGTACCGCTCCGTGTCGTACACCCACGGCCGGCCGGTGCTCTCCCAGCCGCCCTTCACCCGCCGTACCGCCCCGTCCACGTCGAGGACCTTGAGCATCGTCTCCAGGCGGGTTCTGCGCAGCTCGACCAGCGGCTCCAGGGCCGGCAGGGAGAGCGGCCGGCCGGCCTGCGCCAGCACGTCGAGCGTCCGGCGCACCTGCTCCTCGGGCGGGAAGGCGACCGAGGCGAAGTAGCGCCAGATCGCCTCGTCCTCCTGTCCGGGCAGCAGCAGCACCTCCGCGTGCTCCACCCCGCGGCCCGCACGTCCCACCTGCTGGTAGTAGGCGATCGGGGACGACGGCGAACCGAGGTGCACCACGAAGCCCAGATCCGGCTTGTCGAAGCCCATGCCGAGGGCCGAGGTCGCCACCAGCGCCTTGACCCGGTTGGCGAGCAGGTCGTCCTCCGCCTGCTGCCGGTCCGCGTTCTCCGTCCGGCCCGTGTAGGAGGCGACGGTGTGACCGCACTGACGCAGATACGCCGTGACCTCCTCGGCCGCCGCGACCGTCAGCGTGTAGATGATCCCGGACCCCGGAAGCTCTCCCAGGTGGTCCGCGAGCCAGGCGAGCCGGTGGGCCGCGTCCGGCAGCCCGATCACCCCGAGACTCAGGCTCTCCCGGTCCAGCGGCCCCCGCAGGACCAGGGCGTCCGTGCCCGCGCCGGTGCCGAGCTGCTCCGCCACGTCCGCCGTCACCCGGGCGTTCGCCGTCGCCGTCGTGGCGAGCACCGGAACCCCCGGCGGCAGATCCGCCAGCATCGTCCGCAGCCGGCGGTAGTCCGGCCGGAAGTCGTGCCCCCAGTCCGAGATGCAGTGCGCCTCGTCCACCACCAGCAGGCCCGTGGCGGCGGCGAGCCGGGGCAGCACCTGGTCGCGGAAATCCGGGTTGTTGAGCCGCTCGGGGCTCACCAGGAGGACGTCGACCTCCCCGGCCGCCACCTCCTGTTGAACCGTCTCCCACTCCTCCGTGTTCGACGAGTTGATCGTCCGGGCGCGGATGCCCGCCCTCGCCGCCGCCTCCACCTGATTGCGCATGAGCGCGAGCAGCGGGGAGACGATGACGGTGGGGCCGCTCCCGCGCTCACGGAGCAGCGAGGTCGCGACGAAGTACACCGCCGACTTGCCCCACCCGGTCCGCTGCACCACCAGCGCCCGGCGCCGGTCGGCGACCAGGGCCTCGATCGCCCGCCACTGGTCCTCGCGCAGTCTCGCCCTGCCGGTCGGGTCGGAGACGAGACGGGCGAGCACGGTGTCGGCGGCGGCGCGGAGCGCGGCCCGGTCTTCCAGGGGATCTGCGTGGGTCATGCCCCCATGCAACCCGATGGGTCGGACATCTCGCGAACGAGCGGCCCCACCTGTGGACAACTCCAGGGCCGGACGGATCACCCGGACCGGGAGTTATCCACAGGGGTTTCCGATTTCGGAAGATCACGAGACCGTCGTGACCATGAACGCGAACCACCACGAAATCACCGGTCCCACCCGTACCCAGCAGATCACCCTGCGCGGCCCGGCCGAGCTGGCCGACGCGCTCCCGTTCATGCTGGGCTTCCACCCGACCGACTCCGTCGTCCTGGCGGCACTCCACGGCGAGCACGGCCGCTTCGGCGGACGCGTCAGGCTCGGTATCCCCCGCTCGCCGCACGAATGGGAGGCCACCGCCGACCACCTGGCCGACACTCTGGTCGAAGGATGCGGCAGGCGCGGCGAACGGCCCGACGGCATCGTCGTCTTCCTGTGCCAGAACCCCGCCCCCGGCGAGACGGCCCGCCGTGTCATGGAGCGGCTGCGGCCCTTCGCGCAGCGTCTTCGGACCGCTTGCGGAGCCCTCGACATCCCCGTCTACGAAGCCCTGTGCATCTCCGACGGCCTCTACTTCTCCTACTGCTGTCCGGACTCCCGCTGCTGCCCGCCCGACGGGACGCCCCTCGCACTCAGCGGCACCTCGGTCATGGCCGCCGCCGCTACCTATGCCGGCATCCAGGTACGGGGCTCGCTGCGGGACATGCAGGCCCGGCTCAGGCCCGGGGGGTCCGCCGGTCAGGAGCGGCAGCGGGCCGCGCTCGACGCCGCGGCCGCCTCGATCGTCCCGCGGATCCTCGACGGAGCGGAGGAGGAGGGCCGGAAGGAGGTGCGGGAGACGACCCTGCGGCTGGCCCGGGACCTGCTCGGGAAGTTCACCCAGCCCGCCGGGGGGAGCGAGAAGCCGGGCGGTGTCGCGGGCACCGCCGAGGCCGACGCCATCGACGACGCCCTGGTCGGCACCGCCGAGGCGGCCGCCCTCATCATCGGCCTCCAGGACCGGACCACGCGGGACCAGGTCGCCGAATGGATGGAAGGCGCGGAAGGCCGGGCCGCACTGCGGCTCTGGCGAGTGCTCGCCCGGCGCTGTGTCGCCCCCTACCAGGAGCACGCCGCGGCGCCGCTGACCCTCGCGGGATGGACGGCCTGGTCCACCGGGGACGAACCCGCCGCGCGCGTCGCCCTCGGCCTGGCCCTGGAGGCCGACCCCGAGTACGTCTTCGCCCGGCTGCTGCACCAGGCCTGCAACGAGGGGCTGGATCCCGAGTCCCTCCGCGCCTGCCTCAGGAGCGAGCGGGACGCGCGGCTCGCGGGGGACCGGCCCGCTCCCGTCTCCGAGCGGACGGCGGAACAGGACTTGCGGACGGAGACGCCGGCCGCACCGGCCGTACCGGGGGCGGGCCGCACCGCCACCACCCGGCGCACCTCGGGAAAGCCGGGACGGAGGACCACCGCACCGGCCAAGGCCGCACCGCCGGCCGGTGTTCGGCCGGGCGGGAAGGCCAGGACCGGGCCGGCGGGCCGAGCCCCGCGTCCCGACGGCCGCCGCGGCAGCAGGAGCGGTGGATGACAACCGTGACCCGGGCGCCCGCGGACGCGTTCAAGACTGCGGCGGAGCCGTCCGAGCCGTGCCGCCGACGCCCCGCCGGCCGTCCGGTTCGCACAGAGAGCACCCCACACCCGCCATGGCCCTCCACCCTGTCCCGCCTCCCGGACACCCCACGGGCCCTCCCGCCGGCCCCAGCCCCACCCTCGCGGGCCTCACGCTCCCGCGCGGTGGAAGGGCGGGGGAGCTGCCGCCGGTCCACGACACGCTTCTCTGCGTCGCCCTGCCCGCCTTCACCGTCAACGCCCCGCACGGCCAGCTCAGCGGGCAGGGCCCGGAGGGGGTGTACCGGGAGGGCCGGAGGCTCCTCTCCCGCAGTGTTCTGCGGGTCGCCGGACGCGAACCCCTCGCCCTCCAGGGCCGTCTCGCCGGCGCCGACCGCGCCGTCTTCCACGGCGCCCTGCGCCTCCCCGGTGACCCCGGTCCTGACCCGGGCCTCCTCGTCGAGCGCACCCGCGACGCCGAGGGCACCGAGCGGATCGTCCTGCGCAGCACCGCCCCCCGCACCTGCCGCCTCCCGGTGGACATCACTCTGGGGACGGATCTCGCGGACCTGGGGGCGGTGGCGTCCGGACGGCCGGGACCCGAACGGCGCGCCAGTGTCCACGGCACGGGCCTGCGCTGGACGGACGACGGCGGACGCTCCGTCGCCGTCGCCGCGGACCCGCCGCCCATGGACGCGCTGGCGGTCACGGGGGTCCTGCGCTGGGAGTGCGAGCTGGCTCCCGGCAGCTCCTTCACGATCGTCCTGCGGGTGCGTGCCGAACGGGGGAGCGCCACCGCGGCGACCCCGACCGGCGGCACCGGGAGACCCGGAGGCCACCTCCTGGCGGAGGCCGTGGCCGAGGGCGACGACCCCCGCGCCGGCGAGCTCCTGCGGACCTCCGTCGGGGATCTGCGCGCCCTGCTCCAGCGCGACCCCGCCCACCCCGCGGACGTCCACCTCGCGGCAGGCGCCCCCTGGCGGTGCGGACCGGTCACCGCCGAAGCGCTGTGGGCCGCACGCATGGCCCTGCCGCTCGGCACCCGGCTCGTCGCGGGCACCCTCCGGGCCCTGGCCCGTGGGCAACTCACCGGGACCGGACCGGAATCCGGCCGGATCCCGGGCCCCCTCCGGGACGCGGGCCCGCACCTGCCGCCCCGCTGCACCGGCATCGAGGCCACCCTCGGCTTCCCCACCGTCCTCGCCGAGGCCCGCCGCTGGGGGCTCCCCGCGGCGGACCTCGAGGAGCTTCTGCCGGTGGCCGAACGGTGTCTCGGCTGGCTCCGCCGCGCCGCCGCGGCTGGTGGACTCGTTCCGGACCCCGGCCCCGCAGGGCCCTGGCGTGCCGAGACTCAGGCGCACGCCCACCGCGCCGCGCTGCTCGGCGCCGACCTGCTCGACGCCTGCGGCCTGCCCGGCGGGGACGACCTGCGGGACACCGCGGAGGTGCTGCGCGAGCGGTTCCGCCGGGAGCTCCGGCTCGACGACCCGGCGGGCGGCGGACCCGCGGCCGCCCGCACACCGGACGGCCGTACCTGGCCGCACACGGGCGGCTGGGCGGCCCACCTCCTCGACACCGGGCTGCTCGGCGGGGGGCGGTACGCGCCGGGCCTGCTGGACAGGGCGGCCACGGAGCAGGTCGCGCGGCTCCTGGGCAGCCCCGCGCTCGACTCCGGATGGGGACTGCGCAGCCTCGGCGACAAGGAACCCGGACACAATCCCCTCGGCCACCGGGCGGGCGCCGTCCGGGTGCACGACACCGCCGTCGCCGTGGCCGGGCTCGCCGCCACCGGCCACGAGAAGGAGGCCGCCTCCCTGCTGCGCGGACTCCTCGACGCCGCCGACTCCTTCGGGCACCGGCTGCCCGAGATGTACGGCGGGCACCGGCGGACGGCCGGGGCCCGGCCGGTGCCCCACCCCGCCGCCTGCCGGCCGGCCGCCGTCGCCGCGGCCGGGGCGGTGCACGCGCTCACCGCCCTCGCCGGGATCCGGCCCGACGCGCCCGGCGGAACGGTGTCGGTCCACCCGCAGGCCTCCGTGCCACTCGGCGCCATCCGGCTCTCCGGGCTCGTCGTCGCCGGCCGGCCCTTCGCCGTACGGGTCGGGCGCCTCGGTCTGGGAGTGGTCGAGGAGGCCGCGGAAGGCCTTCAGCTGGGGGTGTGACGGTACGCCCGGGGCGAGGACCGGGCGAGCCCGTGGCACGGCGGGAACCACGACGCAGTGGTCGGCACAGGGCGTGTTTATCGTCAGGAAGACGACTATGATCGCCGCATGCCTCCCTACGACCCGTCGGCCTTCCCGCCTTTCGCCGTCACCGTCGACCTGGTCGTGCTCACCGTGCGCCGTCACGCGCTCTGCACCCTGGTGGTCCGCCGCGGAGAGCCGCCGTTCCAGGGCAGCTGGGCCCTGCCCGGCGGATTCGTCCGCGCCGACGAGGACCTCGGCGCCGCCGCCGCGCGTGAGCTGCTCGAGGAGACGGGCCTGACCGCCTACGACCCGGCCGCGGCCGAACCCGTACCGGGCAACGGGGCGCACCTGGAGCAGCTGGCGACGTACGGAGCGCCCGACCGCGATCCGCGTATGCGGGTCGTCAGCGTCGCGCACCTGGCGCTCGCGCCGGACCTCCCCGCCCCGAGGGCGGGCGGCGACGCCAACAGTGCCCGCTGGGCCCCGGTCGAGGAGGTGCTCGGGCAGCGGAAGGCCGAGGACGACGAGGACGGCCCCTCCGGAGAACTCGCCTTCGACCACGGGCGGATCCTCGCGGACGGAGTGGAACGCGCCCGCTCCAAGATCGAGTACTCCTCCCTCGCCACCGCGTTCTGTCCGCCGGAGTTCACGGTCGGTGAGCTGCGCCGGGTGTACGAGGCGGTCTGGGGCGTGTCCCTCGATCCGCGCAACTTCCACCGGAAGGTGACGGGGACGCCCGGCTTCCTCGTCCCGGCCGGGGGCACCACCACCCGTCAGGGAGGGCGGCCCGCCCAGCTGTTCAGGGCGGGTGGTGCGACCCTGCTCAACCCGCCCATGCTGCGTCCGGAGGTCTGACGGAAGGCGGGACCGCCGCCCCACGGCCCCCACCCTGCACCAAAAGTCCGAAATGTAGCGTTATCTTGCTGCGGTAGCGCCGCCCTGCCGCGGAGCGGTGACGTCAACCGCGAGAGAAGCGATGCTCCAGGCCATCGGACTCACCAGCACCCCCCGCCGTGATCGCCCTCCGGCCGTGGACGACCTCAGCTTCGAGGCCCGCCCGGGTCGCGTGACCGCCCTCCTCGGCCCACCGGGCTCCGGCAGGACCACGGCCATCCGGCTCATGCTCGAGCTCGAACCGGGCCGCGGGATCACGTACTTCAGGGGCCGGCCACTGCACCGGATCGCCCATCCGGCACGCGAGGTCGGCGTCCTCCTCGGTGACGTCCCCGGGCACCCCTCCCGGACCCTGAGGAGCCAGCTGCGCATGCTCGGCGCGGCGGCCGGGACCCCGGCGGCGCGGGTGGACGAACTGATCCGCACCCTGGGGCTGGCCGAGTTCGAGGGCAGCCGCCTCGGCACCCTCCCGCGCGGTGCGGAACGCCGACTCGGCCTGGCGTGCGCCTTGTTGGGCGACCCGCACGCCCTGCTCCTCGACGAGCCGACGGCCGGTCTCTCCCCGGCCGAGGGTGCCTGGATCCACCGCCTCGTGCGGGCGCACGCGGAGGGCGGCGGGACGGTTCTCTACACCACCGGTGACCCCAGGGACGCCGCCAGGAACGCGGACCGGGTGGTGTCCCTGGTCGGCGGCCGGCCGGCCGCCGACCAGGACGTCACGGAGTTCGCCCGCACCAGGCTGCGCCCCCGGGTCGCCGTACGCACCCCGCACGCCGCCCGCCTCGCCGCGGCCCTGACCCAGGAGGCGAGGGCCGCCCGGCGCCCGGTCGAGGTGGTCGCGGAGTCCGGCAACCGCCTGTCCGTCTACGGCAGCGACTGCGCGGCGATCGGGGAGACGGCCTTCCGCCACGGCGTGCTCGTCCACCGGCTCACCGAGGAGACCGGCCCGGCCCCGGCGGCCGAGCTCGCCGGAGCCGAAGCCGCAGCCGGAGCCGGGTTCTCGGCCTCCTCGCCTCCCCGTCCTGCGCCCGCGGCCAGGCAGGCGTCCCGCGGACGCGACGCCCCCGCACCCGGGGCCGCCGCGCGCAGGCCCGCACGGTCGCCGCTGCGCCCGCTCCGGTACGAGGTCCGCCGGCTCGTCGGTGTGCCCGCCACCCTCCTCGTCCTGGCCGGCGCCCTCGCCGCCTCCGTCGTCTGCGCCCTGCTCCTCGGGCGCGGCGGCCGGACCGATCTACCGGCGGTGCTGGCCGGCTGGCCGGCGCTCTTTCCGCTGCCGCCGGCGGCCCTCGGGGCGGGGCTTCTCGGTGCCTTCTCCTTCGGGGAGGAGTACCGCTACCCCGCGCTCACCTCCGGGCGCGGCGCCGTGCCCCGCAGGCTCGGTCTGCTGCTGGCCAAACTGGCGGTGGCGGCGGTGGTCGCGGTCCTTCTCGGGACGGTGGTCGTGGCGGCCGACCTCGGGGCGCTGAGGCTGTTCTTCGGAGGCGAGTTGATTTCCGTGCCTTCGAACTGGCCGTCCATGAGCGCCCGTTGGCTGGGCCTGCTCGTCGGGTGCGCCTGGGCGGGAGTGCTCGGGGCGGGGGTGTTCCGGGCCGCCGCCGCAGGCGTGGCCGCCGTCCTCGCCGTTCCCGTCGCCTTCGTCCCGCTGTTGCAGAAGGTGCTCACGGGGCCCTCGGTCCGCTCGGCCGCCGGACTCCCCGCGCGGCTCCGTGAGTTCGCGGGCCCCCTGTGGCCTCCGGCCGTGGACCGCTGGCTGAAGGGGGTGCTGAGCGTGCTCGGACAGCCCTCGGGGGTGGCCCTCTCGCTCACCTTGACCGGTCTGCTCTGCGCATATGTGCTCACGGGGCTTCGCCGGAACGCCCGTTGGTGATCACTCCGGACGTGAAACCGTCCGAATCTTCGACAACTCCCGTGAGGGGTGCCGTTTATGTCCGGGTAATCGTCAATTGTGTAGCAGGTGCTGATCACCCTTTCGTGTGCTTTTCACCAAAGACCTCAAGGGAGATGGAGGGCACGCCGACAAAGGATGCGTGAGTACCCTTGCGCACACCATGATGACCGCCGCCCGCTCCGTCGAGTCCGGCCTCGGCGCCCCGGGCGATCTCGACCGCTACACCTACACGGAGGCGCCCGGGGCCGACCGCGTGGCCCCGTCCTCCTGGGAAGGGGTGGAAACCGACCTGGGACGGGTCGGCCGCCGCGCCACCGGCAGCCGCGGACGGGGCCTGCACGGGCAGCTCGTCCAGCAGCTCGGCCAGATGATCGTCTCCGGGGACCTCGGCGCGGACCGCCCCCTCGTCCCCGAGGAGATCGGCCAGCGCTTCGAGGTCTCCCGCACGGTCGTGCGCGAGTCGCTGCGCGTCCTGGAGGCCAAGGGCCTCGTCAGCGCCCGCCCCAACGTCGGCACCCGGGTCAGGCCCGTCAGCGACTGGAACCTCCTCGACCCCGACATCATCGAGTGGCGCGCCTACGGCCCCCAGCGCGACGACCAGCGCCGCGAGCTGAACGAGCTGCGCTGGACGATCGAGCCCCTGGCGGCCCGCCTCGCCGCCGGCCACGGCCGGGAGGACGTCCAGCAGCGTCTCGCCGACATGGTCGAGATCATGGGCCACGCGTACGCGCAGGGCGATGCCCTCACCTTCTCCCGGGCCGACACCGAGTTCCACTCGCTCCTCATCCAGCTCGCCGGAAACCGGATGCTGGAGCACCTCTCCGGCATCGTGGCCGCGGCGCTCCAGGTCTCCGGGGGTCCGGTCACCGCCTGCGACCGACCCGGCGAGGCCTGCCTCACGCACCACGCCCGGATCGTCGACGCGCTCGCCGCGGGCGACGCCCACGGCGCCGAGACGGCCATGCGGCAGCTGCTGACGGTCCGCCCCGAGACGGAGCGCGTCGTCCCCGCCCCCCGCGAACACTGACCGGCGGGCCATGGCCGAGAGTGCGGAGAGCCGAGCGTCGCGTGCCGCCGGCCCGAGCGCGGTCCGGGGAGCCCGGCGGGGTTCCCCGGGGAGCGCCAGGCGCCGGTGGCGTGCAATGTGTACCTATCCTCCTCTTTGGACAGGTTCCGTCCTGCGCGGGGTGTGACTCGGGCCACGAAGATTGGGCGTAACACTCCTCCGAGCCGTGCGATGACCTAAGAGGTGACGGCCGAGGAAGGAATACAGCAGCCCACGGAGGCGCTGTGCAGTTCCCCGGTCCAGCCCGCGCCGTCGGCACATTCCCCGCCGACGTCGTCGGCTCCGGCCCGATCAGGGCGGGGCCGGAAGCCGTTTCCATCGTTCCGAGAGGTTGTTCGTGTCGGCCAGCACATCCCGTACGCTCCCGCCGGAGATCGCCGAGTCCGAGTCTGTGATGGCGCTCATCGAGCGGGGAAAGGCTGATGGGCAGATCGCCGGCGATGACGTGCGTCGGGCCTTCGAGGCTGACCAGATTCCGCCAACCCAGTGGAAGAATGTTCTGCGCAGCCTCAATCAGATCCTCGAGGAAGAGGGTGTGACGCTGATGGTCAGTGCAGCGGAGTCGCCGAAGCGCGCCCGCAAGAGCGTCGCAGCGAAGAGTCCTGCCAAGCGCACCGCCACCAAGACCGTCACCGCCAGGTCGGCCGTGACGAAGTCGACCGTCGCGTCCGGCGCGGCGGCCCCGGCGGCCGAGAGCACCGACCCGTCCGACGAGGCCGGGGCGCCCGCCAAGAAGGCGGCCGCGAAGAAGACCGTCGCCAAGAAGGCCACGGCCAAGAAGACCGTCGCGAAGAAGACGGCCGCCAAGAAGACCGCGTCGAAGAAGGACGCCGACGAGCTGCTCGAGGGCGAGGAGCTGCTCGAGGACGTCGCGCCCGGCAAGGGCGAGGACGAGGAGGCCGAGGGCGAGACCAAGGGCTTCGTGCTGTCCGACGAGGACGAGGACGACGCTCCCGCCCAGCAGGTCGCCGTGGCCGGTGCCACCGCCGACCCGGTCAAGGACTACCTGAAGCAGATCGGCAAGGTCCCGCTGCTCAACGCCGAGCAGGAGGTCGAGCTCGCCAAGCGCATCGAGGCCGGTCTGTTCGCCGAGGACAAGCTGGCCAACTCCGACAAGCTCGCCCCGAAGCTCAAGCGCGAGCTGGAGATCATCGCCGAGGACGGCCGCCGGGCCAAGAACCACCTCCTGGAGGCCAACCTCCGACTGGTCGTCTCGCTGGCCAAGCGGTACACGGGCCGCGGCATGCTCTTCCTGGACCTGATCCAGGAGGGCAACCTGGGTCTGATCCGCGCCGTCGAGAAGTTCGACTACACCAAGGGCTACAAGTTCTCCACGTACGCCACCTGGTGGATCCGTCAGGCGATCACCCGCGCCATGGCCGACCAGGCCCGCACCATCCGTATCCCGGTGCACATGGTCGAGGTCATCAACAAGCTCGCGCGCGTGCAGCGTCAGATGCTCCAGGACCTGGGCCGTGAGCCCACCCCGGAGGAGCTGGCCAAGGAGCTCGACATGACCCCGGAGAAGGTCATCGAGGTCCAGAAGTACGGTCGTGAGCCGATCTCGCTGCACACCCCTCTGGGTGAGGACGGCGACAGCGAGTTCGGTGACCTCATCGAGGACTCCGAGGCGGTCGTCCCGGCCGACGCGGTCAGCTTCACGCTCCTCCAGGAGCAGCTGCACTCGGTCCTGGACACGCTCTCCGAGCGCGAGGCGGGCGTCGTCTCGATGCGCTTCGGCCTCACCGACGGCCAGCCGAAGACGCTGGACGAGATCGGCAAGGTCTACGGCGTGACCCGTGAGCGGATCCGCCAGATCGAGTCGAAGACGATGTCGAAGCTGCGTCACCCGTCGCGTTCGCAGGTTCTGCGCGACTACCTCGACTGATCGAAAGCGCGACCGAAGGGCCCGGCCCCCCGAAAGGGGGAACCGGGCCCTTCGGCGTGCGCGGGTGCGGGCTCTCCGTGTGTGCTGGACGCTGGGTGAACCGACATCAGCGGAGAGTCAGGAGGCTCCATGCGTGGTCCCTTCGCACGAGCAGTGGCAGGTGCCCTCGGCGTGATCGTGGCGGCGGCGGGGCAGGTGATGGGCGCCTCCCCCGTCGCCGCCGACAGTGTCGTGGTGGGCGGCGGACCCG
This sequence comes from Streptomyces sp. NPDC012827, assembly GCF_042900905.1. Classification (NCBI taxonomy): domain Bacteria; kingdom Bacillati; phylum Actinomycetota; class Actinomycetes; order Kitasatosporales; family Streptomycetaceae; genus Streptomyces; species Streptomyces sp. NPDC012827. The sequence continues at coordinate 98,709 of NZ_JBIBBY010000009.1, forward strand.
CCCGCATCACGGACGCCCCCTGGGTCGTGGCGCTGTCCAGCCGTGACCGGTTCGGGGGTAACCGCGCCGGGCAGTTCTGCGGGGGCGTCGTCGTGGCGCCCACCAAGGTGCTCACCGCGGCCCACTGCCTGGGCCGCGAGGTGCTCGGCGGCGAGCCGTGGCAGGTGCGCGACCTGGCGGTCATCGCGGGGCGTGCGGAGCTGCGAGGGGAGGGCGGTCAGGAGGTGCGGATCTCCGACACCTGGGTCGACCCGGACTACGATCCGACGACCAACTCCGGGGACCTCGCCGTGCTCACCCTGGCGAGCCCGCTGCCGGGGTCGTACGTGATCGGCGTCGCCCGGCCGGGAGACGCGGCCCACGCGCCCGGCACGCCGGCGGACGTCTACGGGTGGGGTGACACGAGCGGCAACGGGAGTTACGCCACCACTCTGCGCAGCGCGCGCGTGGAGGTGCTGCCGGACGCGGCCTGTGAGCGGGCCTATCCGGAGGGCGGTGGTGTGGCGTACCGGGGCGACACGATGCTGTGCGCGGGCGACCCGCGCGGCGGCAAGGACGCCTGTCAGGGGGACAGCGGCGGCCCGCTGGTGGCCGAGGGTCTGCTCGTCGGCCTGGTGTCCTGGGGGAGCGGCTGTGGGCAGGCGGAGAACCCGGGCGTCTACACGCGGGTCTCCGCGGTGCTGCCCGAGCGGTTCTGAGGGCGTCTCCGCGCGGGCGGAGCGTACGAGAACGGGCGGCCACCCCCCATGTGCGCGGGGGCGGCCGCCCGCCGTCCGGTCAGCGACCGGCCCTTGGCTCGTCGTGGATGAAGCGCGGAGGCGTCAGTGCTCGTCGCCCACCGTGCGGGCCGGCACGTCGGTGAGCCGGTCCGTCTCATCCTGTATCTCAACGGCGATCTTCTTGAGTTCCGGCTCGAACTTGCGACCGTGGTGGGCGCAGAAGAGCAAGTCACCTCCGCTGGTCAGGACGACACGCAGGTATGCCTGGGCGCCGCAGCGGTCGCAGCGGTCAGCGGCCGTCAGGGGGCTCGCGGGGGTCAGAACAGTAGTCACGTCGCCTCTTCTCTAGCTCGACGAGCTGTCGTACCAGGGTCAACATCCAACCAGGCCGAAAACGTTCCCGCTCGTGGCTTTTCCTCGAAAATTTTTCCCGAGGTGGCTGTCTGCTGCCGGTTGGCGGCGAATGAGCCGTATTGCGTCGCTCTACGGATTTCGCATTGCTGGTGTCGGTCCGTCCTCCCGGCGCGGTTGCCGGTTGTTCATGAGGACGTGCCCGGAGCCTAAATGGTTCATGCCTGGAAGGGAACGTGATGTTCACGTCACCCCTTCGAGGGATCGAACACTCATGCGACCGTGGACTAGCATGAGGAAACCGGTGGGTGGCGTGGCAACGGCTCTACCAGGCATCGGTACCCTCTGACCGGTGAACGACGCCGGGCCTTACCCACCAGGCCAGGATTTCAAATTCAGCGAGGAGCGAACCGCGTGACCGCCGAAACGTCCGTGCCGTCCAGTGCGCTGCTGACCGCAGACCGTGACGGTTCCAACTACACCGCGCGGCACCTGCTCGTACTGGAAGGGCTCGAAGCGGTTCGCAAGCGTCCCGGTATGTACATCGGGTCCACCGACAGCCGCGGCCTCATGCACTGCCTCTGGGAGATCATCGACAACTCGGTCGACGAGGCCCTCGGCGGTTACTGCGACCACATCGAGGTCATCCTCCACCACGACGGGTCGGTCGAGGTCCGCGACAACGGCCGAGGCATCCCGGTCGACGTGGAGCCGAAGACCGGGCTCTCCGGCGTCGAGGTCGTCATGACCAAGCTCCACGCCGGCGGCAAGTTCGGTGGCGGCTCCTACGCCGCCTCCGGTGGTCTGCACGGCGTCGGCGCCTCCGTCGTCAACGCCCTCTCCGCCCGTCTCGACGTCGAGGTCGACCGGAACAGCTCGACCCACGCCATCAGCTTCCGCCGCGGTGTGCCGGGCATCTTCACCGAGCAGGGCGCCGACAGCCCCTTCGACCCGGGCAACGGCCTGCGCAAGATCAAGCGGGTGCCGAAGATGCGCACCGGCACCCGGGTCCGCTACTGGGCCGACCGCCAGATCTTCCTCAAGGACGCCAAGCTCTCCCTGGAGACGCTGCACCAGCGCGCCCGGCAGACCGCCTTCCTCGTGCCCGGCCTCACCATCGTGGTCCGCGACGAGCGCGACCTGGACGGAGTGGGCAAGAGCGAGGAGACCTTCCGCTTCGACGGGGGCATCAGCGAGTTCTGCGAGTACCTCGCCCAGGACAAGGCCGTCTGCGACGTCCTGCGCCTCACCGGCCAGGGCACCTTCAAGGAGACCGTCCCCGTCCTCGACGACCGCGGGCACATGACCCCCACCGAGGTCACCCGTGAGCTGGGCGTCGACGTCGCCCTGCGCTGGGGCACGGGGTACGACTCCACGGTCAAGTCCTTCGTCAACATCATCGCCACCCCCAAGGGCGGCACCCACGTCTCCGGCTTCGAGCAGGCCGTCACGAAGACGGTCAACGAGGTGCTGCGCTCCGCCAAGATGCTCCGCGTCGCCGAGGACGACATCGTCAAGGACGACGCCCTGGAAGGCATCACGGCCGTCGTGACGGTCCGCCTCGCCGAGCCGCAGTTCGAGGGGCAGACCAAGGAGGTCCTCGGCACGTCCGCCGCCCGCCGGATCGTGGCGAACGTCGTCGCCAAGGAGCTCAAGGCCTTCCTGTCCTCCACCAAGCGGGACGCCAAGGCCCAGGCCCGGGCCGTCCTGGAGAAGGCCGTCGCCGCGGCCCGGACCCGTATCGCCGCCCGGCAGCACAAGGAGGCGCAGCGCAGGAAGACCGCGCTGGAGTCCTCGTCCCTGCCGGCCAAGCTCGCCGACTGCCGCAGCGACGACGTGGAGCGCAGCGAGCTGTTCATCGTCGAGGGCGACTCCGCGCTCGGCACGGCCAAGCTGGCCCGCAACAGCGAGTTCCAGGCCCTGCTGCCCATCCGGGGCAAGATCCTCAATGTCCAGAAGTCGTCCGTCGCCGACATGCTGAAGAACGCGGAGTGCGGGGCGATCATCCAGGTCATAGGAGCGGGTTCGGGCCGCACCTTCGACATCGACGCCGCCCGCTACGGCAAGGTCATCATGATGACCGACGCCGATGTCGACGGCTCCCACATCCGTACGCTCCTGCTGACCCTCTTCCAGCGCTACATGCGTCCCATGGTCGAGGCCGGCCGGGTCTTCGCCGCCGTGCCCCCGCTGCACCGCATCGAGCTGGTCCAGCCCAAGAAGGGCCAGGACAAGTACGTCTACACGTACTCCGACAACGAGCTGCGGCAGACGCTGCTGGAGTTCCAGCGCAAGGGCGTCCGCTACAAGGACACCATCCAGCGCTACAAGGGTCTGGGCGAGATGGACGCCGACCAGCTCGCGGAGACCACGATGGATCCGCGCCACCGCACCCTGCGGCGGATCAACATCGGCGACCTGGACTCCGCGGAGCAGGTCTTCGACCTCCTCATGGGCAACGACGTGGCGCCCCGCAAGGAGTTCATCACCAGCTCCGCCGCCACCCTCGACCGCTCCCGCATCGACGCCTGATCCGGCCGGTCCTCCCCGCGGGGAGGACCGGCCGTGGCGGGGCGGGCCGGGCGGACGCGGTACGCATATCGGCCCGGCCCCGTCAGGGCGCGCGGGGACGAGATCACCTGATGGGGTGAAGCGAAGGGGGAGAAGAGTCCAGGATCTTCCTGCTCTGTCCATCCTTGGGCAAGCGGCCGAAACGGTTCGCTGACAAGGAGAGTTGGCCGGTGGAGCAGGTGGACAAGCAGGAGGGGCCCGGCGTCGCGACGACGCGGGCCGACGACCCCTGGTACGAGGCGGTGCCTTCCGCCGGGGTCACGTACGAGGACGCCACGGCGCCCGGCGCCGGCCCGGCGGACGGGGTGCCCCGGCAGCGGGCCCACAGCGCTGCCGAGATCTATCTGGAGGTCCAGCGGAGCCCCGCCTTCCAGGAGGTGCGCCGCCGCTACCGCCGGTTCGTGTTCCCCGCGACCCTCGCCTTCCTCCTCTGGTACCTCGCCTATGTCGTGGCCGCCACGGCGGCGCCGGGTCTCATGGCCCGCCCCGTGGCGGGGTCGGTCAACGTCGCGATGATCGCGGGGCTCGGGCAGTTCCTCACGACCTTCCTCCTGACCTGGGCGTACGCGCGCCACGCACGGCTGCGCCGGGACCGCGCCGCCCTCGAACTGCGCTGGGACACCCAGGAGATGACCCGGGGGGTGGCGCCGCGATGACCGGAAGCCACCAGACCCTGGCCCTGGTGCTGTTCAGCGTCTTCGTCGCCGTCACCCTGGGGATCACCACCTGGGTCAGCCGGCACCGGCACGGCTCCGCCGAGGAGTTCTACGCCGGCGGCAGGCTCTTCTCCCCGCTGGAGAACGGCTTCGCCATCGCCGGCGACTACATGTCCGCCGCCTCCTTCCTCGGCATCTCCGGACTGATCGCGCTCTACGGCTACGACGGCATGCTGTACTCCGTGGGCTTCCTCGTCGCCTGGCTGGTCGTCCTCCTCCTGGTGGCCGAACTGGTGCGCAACTGCGGACGGTTCACGCTCGCCGACGTCATCGCCGCCCGCATGGCCGAGCGGCCCGTACGGATCGCCGCCGGCAGCTCCTCCGTGGTCGTCTCGGTGCTCTACCTCGTCGCCCAGATGGTCGGCGCGGGCAGCCTCGTGGCCCTGCTCCTCGGCGGCACCAGCGAGGCGGCCCGCTCCTGGACCGTCGTCGGCGTCGGCGCCCTGATGGTGATCTACGTGTCGCTCGGCGGCATGCGCGCCACCACCTGGATCCAGATCGTCAAGGCCGTCCTGCTCATGGCCGGCACGATCACCCTCACCGTGCTCGTCCTGCTCCGCTTCCACGGAGACGTGACCGCCCTGCTCTCCACCGCCGCCGAACGCAGCGGCCACGGCCTGGACTTCCTCGCCCCCGGCCTGCGCTACGGAGGCGACTGGACAGCCCGCCTCGACTTCATCAGCCTCGGCCTCGCCCTCGTCCTGGGCACCGCCGGCCTGCCGCACATCCTGTCGCGCTTCTACACCGTGCCCACCGCCCGGGCGGCCCGCCGGTCCGTCGTCTGGTCCATCGGCCTCATCGGCGGCTTCTACCTGATGACCATCGTCCTCGGCTTCGGAGCGGCCGCCCTCATCGGTCCCGACGCCGTGCGCGCCTCGCACGCCTCCGGCAACACCGCCGTACCGCTGCTCGCCCTCGACCTCGGCGGAGGCGCCGGCTCCACCGGCGGCACCGTGCTGTTCGCCGTCGTGGCCGCCGTCGCCTTCGCCACCATCCTCGCCGTCGTCGCCGGCGTCACCCTGGCCTCCTCGGCCTCGGTCGCCCACGACCTGTACCGGTCGCTGCGCCGCCGCCACTCCACGCCGTACAGCGAGGTGACGGTCGCCCGGTTCGCCGCCGCGGGGATCGGGGCGGCCGCCATCGGCCTCGGACTCCTCGCGCGCGACCTCAACGTGGCCTTCCTCGTCGGCCTCGCCTTCGCGGTCGCCGCCTCCGCCAACCTTCCCGTGCTGCTCTACTCCCTCTTCTGGCGCCGGTTCACCACGCGCGGGGCGGTCTGGTCCGTCTACGGAGGCCTGGTTCCGGCGGTGCTGCTCGTCCTCCTGTCGCCGGTCGTCTCGGGAAGCCCCGAGGCGGTCTTCCCCGGCCTCGACTTCCACGTCTTCCCGCTGCAGAACCCCGGAGTGGTCTCCATCCCGCTCGGCTTCCTCGCCGGCTGGATCGGTACGGTCACCTCACCCGAACCGCCCGACGCGGCGCGGCACGCCGAGACCGAGGTCAGGGCGCTGACGGGCGCCGGCGCCGTCTGACACGGCCGCTCCGACCCCCCGCGCCGACGCCAGGACGCGGTCCGGTCAGAGACCCGCCGACGGCGCGGAGGGCGCCCAGGTGTAGCGGTGCTCGGGACGGCCCGTCTCCCCGTACCGGAGCGAGAGCCGGACCCGCCCGGTACGTTCCAGGAGCTTGAGGTAGCGCTGCGCCGTCTGACGGCTGACGCCGGCCCGGTCCGCGATCTCCTGGGCGGAGAGCGGGCCCCGGGCGGCGAGCAGGACCTGGCGGACCAGCTCGGCCGTCGTGGGGGAGTGGCCCTTGGGCAGGTCGGGGGCGACCGCGCCGGCCGCCAGCGTCCCGAAGATCCGGTCCACCTCGGCCTGCTCCGCCTCGCCCCCGCCCTCCAGGGCCGTGCGGAGGGTCGCGTACGCCTCCAGCTTGGCGCGCAGCCCGGCGAAGTTGAACGGCTTCACCACGTACTGGAGCGCGCCGTGCCGCATCGCGGCCTGCACGGTCGCCACGTCCCGGGCCGCCGTCACCATGATCACGTCGCACTGGTGGCCACGCGCCCGCAGCTCCCGTACCGCCGCGAGCCCGTTCTCGTCCGGCAGATAGTGGTCCAGCAGGACCAGGTCCACCGGGTGCTCGGCCAGGGCGGCCAGCGCCTCGGCCGTCGAGTGCGCGGTGGCCACCACCCGGAATCCGGGCACCTTGGCGACGTACGCCGCGTTGATCCGGGCCACGTGCACGTCGTCGTCCACCACGAGTACGCCGATCACCGTCCAGCCTCCCCCGGGGTCCGGGGGGTGGCCGGCACGGCGACCGCGTACGGCTCCGGATCGGTCAGCGCGTCGGGCAGGACCACGGTGAACTCCGCTCCCCCGTCGGGGCCGGAGGCCACCACGGCGCTGCCGCCGCGGCGCTCGGCGAGCCGGCGCACGAGCGCGAGACCGAGGCCCCGCTTGCCGTGGGACGGCGGTTCCTTCGTGGACCAGCCCTCGGTGAAGATCAGCTCCCGGCACTCCTCCGGGACGCCCGGGCCGGTGTCCGAGACGGTCAGCACGACGGTACGGCCGCGGGTGCCGAGCGCCACCTCCACCCGGGCGCCGGGTGCGCCGCCGACGGCGTCCAGCGCGTTGTCCACCAGGTTCCCGACGACGGTGACCAGCTCGCGCGGGTCGACCAGCCGGTCCGGAAGCAGCGAGTCCGGAGCGATCCGCAGGGAGACGCCGCGCTCGGCCGCCACAGTCGCCTTGCCCACGAGCAGCGCCGCGAGCAGCGGGTCACGCACCTTCTCGGTGACCTGCTCGGCGGTGGCCCGGTGAACGCCGACGACCTCGGTGACGAACTCGACGGCCTCCTCGTGCATCTCCAGCTCCAGCAGCCCCAGGAGGGTGTGCAGGCGGTTGGCGTGCTCGTGGTCCTGGGCCCGCAGGGCGTCGATGAGACCCCGCGTGGAGTCCAGCTCGCGCCCGAGCCGCTCCAGCTCGGTGCGGTCGCGCAGCGTCACGACGGCGCCCCCGTCGTGCGTGGGCATCCGGTTCGCGATCAGCACCCGGTGCCCCTGGACGGCCACCAGATCCTCACCCGTCACCCGCCCGGCGAGGACGTCGGCGGTACGGCCCGGACCGAGGAGCTCCTCCAGCGGGCGCCCCGCCGCCTCGGGACCGAGCCCGAGCAGACGCTGGGCCTCATCGTTCACGAGCCGTACCGCCCCGGCCCGGTCCAGGGCGACCACGCCCTCCCGGATGCCGTGCAGCATGGCCTCCCGCTCGGCGAGCAGCGCGGAGATGTCGGAGAACGCGAGGTCGTGCGTGCGGCGCTGGAGCCGCCGGGAGATCAGGTACGCCGCGAGAGCGCCCACCGCGAGGGCCCCACCGGCGTAGGCGAGCAGCCCGGGGATGGCGGCCAGGAGCCGGGCGCGCACGCTGTCGTACTCGATACCGACCGAGACCGCGCCGACGATCCGCCCGCCGGCGTCCCGCAGCGGCGCCTTGCCGCGCGCCGAGCGGCCGAGGGTGCCGCTGTCGATCTCCATCACCTCGTGACCTGCCAGCGCGGTGCTCGGATCGGTGGAGACCCGCCGGCCGATCTGCGCCGGGTCGCGGTGCGACCAGCGCACACCGCGTCCGTCCATGACCACGACGTACTCGGCGCCCGTGGCGCTCCTGATCCGCTCGGCCTCCGCCTGGACCGGGCCGCCCGCCGAAGGCGGCGTGGCGGTCAGGTCCGCGGCGAGCCGGGGCGAGGCGGTGCTCTCGGCGATGGCGAGGGCCCGCCGCATGGCCTGGTCGTCGAGCTGGGCGCTCAGCGGGGCCAGGAACAGGCCGGTGGCGAGAACGGTGACGCCCGTCGCGACGGCCAGCTGCATCAGCAGGACCTGCGAGAACACCCGCCGAGGCCACCCGAACCGCAGACGGCGTACGAGGGGCCGCGCGGGGCCGGTCGGTGCGGGGCTCATGCCGGAAACGGTAAAGGGCGACGGCCCGCGACCGGAAATACCGGCCGCGGAGGGTACCCGGCGGGCCGGCCCGAGACGGAGGGTCTCGCCGCTCGGGGGTTCCCTCACCTTCCGGGAGTCCACCGAGTGGCCGCCGGGAGGCGCCGGGCCCGAAGCGGAACCGCTCGTCCGCCGTATCCTGAACCTTTCCGCGGCGCGCGGGCCGCGGGACAGGACCGAGAACACGGAAGGCGTCCCACCGTGACCACCCACCAGATCCCCGTCGTCGTCCTCGCCGGGTTTCTCGGGGCCGGCAAGACCACGCTCCTCAACCACCTCCTGCGGAGCGCACGGGGTACCCGGATCGGGGTCATGGTCAACGACTTCGGCGACATCGGCATCGACGCCATGACCGTCGCCGGACAGGTCGGCTCCACCGTCTCCCTCGGCAACGGCTGCCTGTGCTGCGCCGTGGACGCGAGCGAGCTGGACACGTACCTGGAGGTCCTGACCCGGCCCGAGGCCCGGCTCGACGTGATCGTGATCGAGGCGAGCGGCCTCGCCGAGCCGCAGGAGCTGGTCCGCATGGTCCTCGCCAGCGAGAACGAGCGGATCGTGTACGGCGGCCTGGTGGAGGTCGTGGACGCCGCCGAGTTCGACGCCACGCGGCAGCGGCACCCCGAGACCGACCGGCACCTCGCCCTCGCCGACCTCGTGGTCGTCAACAAGGCCGACCGGGTCGGCGAGGACGCGCTGCGGGCCGTCCGGGAGACCGTGGCCGGCCTCGCCGGGCGCGCCGCCGTGATCGAGGCCGCGCACGGGCGGGTGGATCCGGAGCTCCTCTTCGACCGGGTGGTGGTCGAGGGCGAGATCGAGGGGCAGCTGTCGATCGAGGACATCCTGTACGGCTCCGGGGACGAGGAGCACGCGCACCCGCACGCGGCCTACGAGACGGTCTCCCTCGCCACGCCCGTCCCGCTGCACCCCCGGCGCCTGATGGCCTTCCTGGACTCCCGTCCCGAGGGCCTCTACCGGATCAAGGGCTTCATCGACCTCGGCGCCGCCGACCCGGCCCACCGGTACGCCGTCCACGCCGTCGGCCGCTTCCTGCGCTTCTACCCCGAACCGTGGCCGGAGGGCGAGGAGCGCCTCACCCAGCTCGTCCTCATCGGCTCCGGCGTCGACGCGGCGGCCCTGCGCAAGGAACTCGCCGCCTGCGAGCAGCACGGCCCGCAGGACGCCCCCGACGAGCACGACATGTGGGGCGTGCTGCGGTTCGTCCCCCACCGCGACGAACCCGAGGTGCCCGAAGCGGAGGACGGGGACGCCGCCGGGGAATGAGCCGGGCAGGACCGGAGCCGAGGCCGGCGGCCTCGGCTCCGGGGCGGGTCAGGAGACCGGGCTTGCGACGACCTCGACCGGCTTGGCGAGCGGCGTGCCCGAGCCGTCGCGGCGCGGGTCCGGCTCGGGCAGCTCCACCGGGGTGCCGTTGCGCTGGGCGGCGCGGGCCGGGGTGGCGCCCGCCCAGGCCAGGACCAGGACGTCCTCCCCCTTCAGGAACCGCTGGCAGCGCACGCCGCCGGTCGCCCGGCCCTTGCGCGGGTACTGGTCGAAGGGCGTCACCTTCGCCGACGTACCGGAGGCGGGCTCCAGGGTGCCGGTGGCGCCCGCGACCGTGAAGACCACGGCGTCGGCCGCCGGGTCCACCGCGGTGAAGGAGATCACCTCGGCGCCCGCAGACAGCTTGACGCCCGCCATGCCGCCGGCCGGCCGGCCCTGCGGCCGTACCTGGGAGGCCGGGTAGCGCAGCAGCTGGGCGTCGGAGGTGATGAAGACCAGGTCCTCCTCGCCCGTCCGCAGCTCGGTCGCGCCGACGATCCGGTCGCCCTCCTTGAGGGTGATGACCTCCAGCTCGTCCTTGTTCGCCGGGTAGTCCGGCACCACCCGCTTGACCACGCCCTGGAGCGTGCCGATCGCCAGGCCCGGCGAGGCCTCTTCGAGCGTCGTCAGACAGACCACCGTCTCCCCGGGCTCCAGGGAGACGAATTCGGCCAGCGGCGCACCGCCCGCCAGGTTCGGGGCGGTGGCCGTGTCGGGCAGCTGCGGCAGGTCGATCACCGCGAGCCGCAGCAGCCGTCCGGCCGAGGTGACCACGCCGATGTCGCCGCGCTGGGTCGCAGCGACCGCCGAGACGATCACATCGTGCTTGGCGCGCCTGCCCTCCACCGTCGGCGGCAGCTCCTCGGTCACCGTGCGGGCCAGCAGGCCCGTCGACGAGAGCAGCACCCGGCAGGGGTCGTCCGCGACCTCCAGGGAGACCGTCGTGGCCGGAGCGCCCGCCGACTCCAGCAGGACCGTGCGGCGGTCGGTGGCGAACTTCTTGGCGACCGACGCCAGTTCCGAGGAGACCAGCTTGCGCAGCTCGGCGTCGGACTCCAGGATCCCGGTCAGCTCGTCGATCTCGCCGGTGAGCCGGTCGCGCTCGGACTCCAGCTCCAGGCGGTCGAACTTGGTGAGCCGGCGCAGCGGGGTGTCCAGGATGTACTGCGTCTGGACCTCGCTCAGCGAGAAGTGCTCGATGAGGCGCTCCTTCGCCTGCGCGGAGTTCTCGCTCTGCCGGATCAGGCGGATGACCTCGTCGATGTCGAGAAGCGCGACGAGCAGGCCCTCGACCAGGTGGAGCCGGTCGCGCTTCTTGCCGCGGCGGAACTCGGAGCGGCGCCGCACCACCTCGAAGCGGTGGTCGAGGTAGACCTCCAGGAGCTCCTTGAGGCCGAGCGTCAGCGGCTGCCCGTCGACCAGGGCCACGTTGTTGATGCCGAAGGACTCCTCCATCGGCGTCAGCTTGTAGAGCTGCTCCAGGACGGCCTCGGGCACGAAACCGTTCTTGACCTCGATGACGAGGCGCAGGCCGTGGGCCCGGTCGGTGAGGTCCTTGACGTCGGCGATGCCCTGGAGCTTCTTCGACCCGACCAGGTCCTTGATCTTGGCGATGACCTTCTCGGGGCCCACCGAGAACGGCAGCTCGGTCACGACGATGCCCTTGCGGCGCGCGGTGACGTTCTCGACCGTCGCCGTGGCACGGATCTTGAACGTGCCGCGGCCCGACTCGTAGGCGTCCTTGATGCCGGCCAGGCCGACGATCCGGCCGCCGGTCGGCAGGTCCGGGCCGGGCACGTACCGCATCAGGGTCTCGAGGTCCGCGTTCGGGTGGCGGATCAGATGGCGGGCCGCCGCGACGACCTCCCCGAGGTTGTGCGGCGGCATGTTCGTCGCCATGCCGACGGCGATGCCGGAGGCGCCGTTGACCAGCAGGTTCGGGTAGGCGGCGGGGAGCGCGACCGGTTCGCGCTCCTGTCCGTCGTAGTTCGGCGCGAAGTCGACCGTGTCCTCTTCGATCGACTCGGTCATCAGGAGCGCGGCCGGAGCCATCCGCGACTCCGTGTACCGCATCGCGGCCGGCGGGTCGTCGTTGCCCAGGGAACCGAAGTTGCCGTGGCCGTCGACGAGCGGGAGCCGCATGGAGAAGGGCTGTGCCATGCGGACCATCGCGTCGTAGATCGAGGCGTCGCCGTGCGGGTGCAGCTTGCCCATGACCTCGCCGACGACGCGCGCGCACTTGACGAAGCCGCGGTCCGGACGGAGCCCCATCTCGTTCATCTGGTAGACGATGCGCCGCTGGACGGGCTTCATGCCGTCGCGGGCGTCGGGCAGCGCGCGCGAGTAGATCACCGAGTACGCGTACTCGAGGAAGGAGCCCTGCATCTCGTCGACGACGTCGATGTCGAGGATCCTCTCCTCGTACGCGTCGTCCGGCGGCGGTGTCTTCGTGCTGCGGCGGGCCATCGCGGCTGCGGCTCCTTCACCAACAAGGTGGATTGCTTCACCAACAAGGTTGTTCTGACGCGGACCATTGTGGACCGTGCCACCGACAACGCGGACCGCGACCCGGACGAGGGACATGGCGGGAGGCCGGGAACTTCGCCAGGTGTCGGCGCGCTTGCATACAGTGGCAGGACTTTTCCACATCGCGATCGAAGGGACGTACATGCCCATGGGTCACACGGCCACGGCCGAGGCCGGCTCCGGCGGCCTGACAGCGACCGAGCACCGGCTGGCGAACGGCCTGCGCGTGGTGCTCTCCGAGGACCACCTGACCCCGGTCGCCGCGGTCTGCCTCTGGTACGACGTCGGCTCGCGTCACGAGGTGCCGGGCCGCACCGGCCTCGCCCACCTCTTCGAGCACCTGATGTTCCAGGGGTCGAAGCAGGTCCACGGCAACGGTCACTTCGAGCTGGTGCAGGGGGCGGGCGGTTCGCTCAACGGCACGACCAGCTTCGAGCGCACCAACTACTTCGAGACCATGCCCGCGCACCAGCTGGAGCTGGCGCTCTGGCTGGAGGCCGACCGCATGGGCTCGCTGCTCGCGGCCCTCGACGAGGAGTCGATGGAGAACCAGCGGGACGTCGTGAAGAACGAGCGCCGCCAGCGGTACGACAACGTGCCCTACGGCACCGCCTTCGAGAAGCTGACGGCACTGGCCTACCCGGAGGGCCACCCGTACCACCACACCCCGATCGGCTCGATGGCCGACCTGGACGCGGCCACCCTGGAGGACGCGCGGAACTTCTTCCGCACGTACTACGCGCCGAACAACGCGGTGCTGTCGGTGGTCGGCGACATCGACCCGGAGCGGACCCTCGCCTGGATCGAGAAGTACTTCGGCTCCATCCCGTCCCACGACGGGAAACTGCCGCCGCGCGACGGCTCGCTGCCCGACATCATCGGTGAGCAGCTTCGGGAAGTCGTCGTCGAGGACGTCCCCGCGCGCGCGATGATGGCCGCCTACCGGCTGCCGCACGACGGCACGCGCGCGTGCGACGCGGCCGACCTGGCCCTGACCGTCCTCGGCGGCGGTGAGTCCTCCCGCCTCCACAACCGGCTGGTCCGCCGCGACCGTACGGCCGTCGCCGCCGGCTTCGGCCTGCTGCGGCTCGCCGGGGCACCCTCGCTCGGCTGGCTGGACGTCAAGATCTCCGGCGGCGTCGAGGTGCCGCGCGTCGAGGCCGCCGTCGACGAGGAGCTCGCCCGCTTCGCCGCCGAGGGGCCGACGCCCGAGGAGATGGAGCGCGCCCAGGCCCAGCTGGAGCGCGAGTGGCTCGACCGGCTCGGCACGGTCGCCGGCCGCGCCGACGAACTGTGCCGGTACGCCGTCCTGTTCGGCGACCCGCAGCTCGCCCTCACCGCGGTGGACCGGGTGCTGTCCGTCACCGCCGAGGAGGTGCGGGAGGCCGCGGCGGCGCGGCTGCGCCCCGACAACCGCGCGGTGCTCGTCTACGAGCCGCTGAGCACCGAGGAGAACGACGGCGACGAGGAAGAGGGAGCCGACCAGTGAGCGACGCTGCCGTGTCTTTGACCAGCATGGAATTCCACCCGCGGCCGACGGCCGGCACGGCGAAGCCGTGGGCCTTCCCGGCACCGGAGCGGGGCACGCTCTCCAACGGCCTGACCGTCCTGCGCTGCCACCGCCCCGGACAGCAGGTCGTCGCCGTGGAGGTCTTCCTGGCGGCCCCGCTGGACGCGGAGCCCGCCGGGCTCGACGGCGTGGCGACCATCATGGCCCGCGCCCTCTCCGAGGGCACCGCCGAGCACACCGCGGAGGAGTTCGCGGCGGAGCTGGAGCGGTGCGGCGCGACTCTCGACGCGCACGCGGACCACCCGGGCGTACGGGTCTCCCTGGAGGTTCCCGTCTCCCGGCTGCCCAAGGCGCTCGGCCTGCTCGCGGAGGCCCTGATCGCCCCGGCGTTCCTGGAGTCGGAGATCGAGCGCCTGGTGCGCAACCGCCTCGACGAGATCCCGCACGAGACCGCCAACCCGTCCCGCCGGGCGGCCAAGCAGCTCTCCAAGGAACTCTTCCCGGCCGACTCGCGCGTCTCCCGGCCGCGCCAGGGCACGGAGGAGACCGTCGCCGCGATCGACGCCGCCGCCGTCCGCGCCTTCTTCGAGGCGTACGTCCGGCCCTCCACGGCCACCGCCGTGGTCGTCGGCGACCTGACCGACGTCGACCTCGACAAGGTGCTCGCCGAGACCCTGGGCGCCTGGACCGGTGAGCCGGCCGAGCCGCGCCCGATGCCGCCGATCACCGCCGACGACAGGGGACGGGTCGTCATCGTGGACCGCCCCGGCGCCGTCCAGACGCAGCTGCTCATCGGCCGGATCGGCCCGGACCGTCACGCCGGCGTGTGGCCGGCCCAGGTCCTCGGCACGTACTGCCTCGGCGGCACGCTCACCTCCCGCCTGGACCGCGTCCTGCGCGAGGAGAAGGGCTACACCTACGGCGTGCGGGCCTTCGGGCAGGTGCTCCGTTCCGACGCCGCGGGCAACGGCGCCTCGATGCTCGCCATCAGCGGCTCCGTCGACACCCCCAACACCGGCCCGGCACTTGACGACCTGTGGAAGGTGCTGCGGACGCTCGCCGCGGAGGGGCTCACCGACGCCGAGCGTGAGACGGCCGTGCAGAACCTGGTGGGGGTGGCGCCGCTCAAGTACGAGACGGCCGCCTCCGTCGCCGGCACGCTGGCCGACCAGGTCGAGCAGCACCTGCCGGACGACTACCAGGCGCAGTTGTACGCGCGGCTCGCCGAGACCGGCACGGTCGAGGCCACGGCCGCCGTCGTCAACGCCTTCCCCGTGGACCGGCTCGTCACCGTCCTGGTGGGCGACGCGGCACAGATCGAGGAGCCCGTACGCGCCCTCGGCATCGGTGACGTGACCGTCGTGACCGGCTGACGGCCGACCGGTCGACCGACCGCGAAACGGGCGGAGGACCCTGATGTCACAGGACGTCAGGGTCCTCCGCTTTGTCCGTATTGGGGGCAAGGGTGCGCGTCTGCCCTGTGGCATGTCTTACAAACAGCCGAGTCTGTTTGCCGATTGAAAGATCGTACGCATAGCGTCATGTGCGCTGTCCGCCCGTTGCACGCGCCGCACCCGCGGCATCGGACAGCGATCGCCGAGTCCCCGTCAGGCGCGAGCCTGGGGAGCCGGGGACCCGCACGCAGTCCCTGGGGTGAATCGGACGCCTTCGCCACGCGCGGAGGGGCCCGTAGGAGACCTTCCTGCTCCGAACCCGTCAGCTAACCCGGTAGGCGAGAAGGAAGGAAAGGACCGTCCTCTTGGCGTTCACCCGTGCCACCGGGAAGCATCGTGCTCCGAGCCGGATGGCGCGCCGCGGCGTGGGCATCGCCGGCGCGGCCACCCTCGCGACCTCCGGCGTCATCGGAACCCTCGCCTCGCCGGCGCTCGCCGCCGACACGGAGGAGCGCTCTCCCGAGGACACCGGCCTCACCCGCGTCATCACCGAGGACTCGCTCGCCGACCGCGTCAACGCGCAGGTCGCCGCCCAGGAGCAGGAAGCCTTCGAGACCGCCGCCAAGGAGAAGGCCCGCGCCGAGGCGAAGCGCAAGGCCGAGGCCCGCGCCCAGGAGATCCGCGAGGCCCGCGAGCGCGCCGCCCGCGAGGCCGAGCGCCGCCGCCTCGCCTCCTTCCAGCTCCCGGTCGCCGGCTCGTACGTCTCCACCGGGTACAAGACGGGTGGCTCCCTCTGGTCCTCCGGCAGCCACTCCGGTGTCGACTTCCACGCCGCCTACGGCAGCCGGGTCGTCTCCGTCGGGGCCGGCACGGTCGTCGAGGCCGGCTGGGGCGGCGCGTACGGCAACAACATCGTCATCCGGATGAACGACGGCACGTACACCCAGTACGGTCACCTCGCCTCCATCGAGGTCCACGTCGGCCAGACCGTCGAGCCCGGCGAGCAGATCGGCGTCTCCGGCTCGACCGGCAACTCCACCGGACCGCACCTCCACTTCGAGGCCCGCACCAGCGCCGAGTACGGCTCGGACATCAACCCGGTCGCGTACCTGCGCGCCCGTGGTGTCGCCCTCTGAGGCACCCGACCGAAAGCTCCACCCGCCCCGGCTCCCCGCGAGCCGGGGTTTTTCTTCGGCCAAAAGAATGCCCTGAAGGGGGCCCGGCCATCGGAATTTCCCGCCCCTTGCCCTAGAGTCGCGTGCAATGAATTCGCGGAAAGGCACGAGGGTGCCGAGCGCTGCGCGGAACAAAGCGGAGGTCGGACATGCGCATTCCCGCGCAATCGGTGTGCACGGCGATCCGGGACGACATCGTCTCGGGCGTTCTGGAGCCCGGCGGCCGGCTGACGGAGGAACAGCTCGCCGGCCGGTACGGCGTCTCGCGCGTCCCGGTCCGCGAGGCCCTGCGGACCCTGGAGTCCGAGGGCTTCGTCGTCAGCCGCCGTCACGCCGGCGCCCATGTCGCCGAGCCCACCGAGCAGGAGGCGGCCGATCTGCTCGACGTCCGGGCGCTGCTCGAACCGCTGGGCGCGGCCCGGGCGGCCCAGCGGCGCACCGAGGCCCATCTGAAGGTGCTGCGCGGCCTGGTCAGACTGGGGCAGGAGCGGGCCCGGCGGGGCCAGGGGGAGGACCTGCGCCCGCTCGGCGGCTGGTTCCACGAGACGCTCGCCCAGGCCTCCGGCTCACCCGCCCTCGCCGCCCTGCTCACCCAGCTGCGGCACAAGATCGCCTGGATGTACGTGGTGGAGCAGCCGGAGCGGCCCGTGGAGGCCTGGGCCGAGCACGGCGCGATCGTGGACGCGGTGGCGCGCGGGGACGCCGAGCGGGCCCGCGCGCTGACGGCGATGCACGCGGAACACTCGCTGCCGCTGCACCGGCTGAAAAGGCCGGCGCGGGGGCGTGTGAGGCTTCCGCAACATGCCGTCAACACGGCGAGTGCGCGGAATTAACACGCGTGCCCTACAAAGAGAAAAGAAAAAGCGGGGGTATTTTGTGCTGCTCGAAAAGCGGCACGGGTACGAAGTGAATTCGGTGCAGTCCGCCCCGCGGTGAAGGCGATGCGGGGACGGGCGCGCCTACGCGAAAGGGCCGGGGCGCCCATGAGCGGACCCCGGCCCTTTCGCGGCCACGTGCTGAGCGGCGGGCGGACCCGCGCCGGGCTCAGACGGTCTCGGGAAGCTCCTCGAGACCCTCGGCCACCAGCTTCGCGAGACGGTCCAGAGCGGCCTCGGCGCCCTCGGCGTCCGAAGCGAGCACGATCTCCTCGCCGCCCTGCGCGCCCAGGCCGAGCACCGCGAGCATGGACGCGGCGTTCACCGGGTTGCCGTCGGCCTTGGCGATCGTCACCGGAACGCCGGAGGCCATGGCGGCACGGACGAAGATGGACGCGGGGCGGGCGTGCAGGCCCTCGGCCCAGCCGACGTTGACGCGGCGCTCAGCCATGGTGTTGCCCTTCAAGTCTCAAGCGGGTTGTCTAGACCAGTGTCTCACGGGATGCGCGGTGCTCGCGCAGGGCCCGGCCCCGCGCGGGCCGCCGCCCGGCCCTCCCCACCTTGCACGGCACACCCCTGCCGCGCGACCGGTGCCACTGTCGTACCCCCGCCGTACGCTTGCCCCATGCAGAGCGCGTCGGAAGAGCCGGAAGCGGCGGCACGGCAGGCACCACCGGCAGCGCCGGAGCACGTCTACCCGGACCACTGGGAGGCGGACGTGGTCCTGCGCGACGGCGGGACCGCGCGCGTCAGGCCCATCACCGCCGCCGACGCCGACCGGCTGGTCAGCTTCTACGAGCAGGTCTCGGACGAGTCGAAGTACTACCGCTTCTTCGCGCCCTACCCCCGGCTCTCCGCCAAGGACGTGCACCGCTTCACCCACCACGACTTCGTGGACCGGGTGGGTCTCGCCGCGACCGTGGGCGGCGAGTTCATCGCCACCGTGCGCTACGACCGCATCAACGCCCAGGGACTGCCCGCCTCCGCTCCCGCCGACGAGGCCGAGGTCGCCTTCCTCGTCCAGGACGCGCACCAGGGGCGCGGGGTCGCCTCCGCCCTCCTCGAACACATCGCGGCCGTCGCGCGCGAGCGCGGCATCCGGCGCTTCGCCGCCGAGGTCCTGCCCGCCAACACCAAGATGATCAAGGTCTTCACGGACGCGGGCTACACCCAGAAGCGGAGTTTCGAGGACGGCTCCGTCCGCCTCCACCTCGACCTCGAACCCACCGATCGCTCCCTCGCGGTCCAGCGCGCCCGCGAGCAGCGCGCCGAGGCCCGCTCCGTGCAGCGGCTCCTCGCCCCCCGGTCCGTCGCCGTCGTCGGCGCCGGACGCACCCCCGGCGGCGTCGGCAGGACCGTCCTGCGCAATCTGCTCGACAGCGGTTTCACCGGACGGGTGTACGCGGTGAACGCCGCGCTCACCGACGGGCCCGACCGGCTCGACGGCGTCCCCGCCCACCCCTCCGTCGCCGCCGTCGGCGAACCGGTCGACCTCGCGATCGTCGCCGTCCCCGCCGAGCGGGTCCCCGAGGCCGTCGCCGACTGCGGCGAGCACGGCGTCCGGGGCCTGGTCGTGCTCTCCGCCGGATACGCCGAGAGCGGCCCGGCCGGCCGGGAGCGCCAGCGCGCCCTCGTCCGCCAGGCCCGCTCCTACGGGATGCGGATCATCGGCCCCAACGCCTTCGGCATCATCAACACCGCCGAGGACGTCCGGCTCAACGCCTCGCTCGCCCCCCAGATGCCTGCCGCCGGGCGGATCGGCCTCTTCGCCCAGTCGGGCGCCATCGGGATCGCCCTCCTCGCCGGACTCCACCGGCGAGGCGCGGGCCTGTCCTCCTTCATCTCCGCCGGCAACCGCGCCGACGTCTCCGGGAACGACTTCCTCCAGCACGGGTACGACGACCCCGGCACCGACGTCGTCCTCCTCTATCTGGAGTCCATCGGCAACCCCCGCAAGTTCACCCGGCTGGCCCGGCGCACCGCCGCCGTCAAGCCGGTCGTCGTCGTCAAGGGGGCCCGGCACAGCGGCAGCGCCCCGCCCGGCCACCGCGTGCCGGTCACCCGCGTCCCGCACGCCACCGTCTCGGCGCTGCTGCGCCAGGCGGGGGTGATCCGCGTCGACACCGTCACCGAGCTCGTCGACGCGGGCCTCCTCCTCGCCGCCCAGCCGCTGCCCGCCGGGCCCCGGGTGGCGATCCTCGGCAACTCGGAGTCCCTCGGCCTCCTCACGTACGACGCCTGCCTCACGGAGGGGCTGCGCCCGATGCGGCCCCTCGACCTGACGACCGCGGCGGGCCCGGCCGACTTCCGGGACGCGCTGGCGGCGGCGCTGGCGGACGAGACGAGCGACGCGGTCGTCGTGACCGCGATCCCCTGGGTGGGGGAGAACGGCGCCACCGAGTCGGGCGACGGCGAGACCCTGGCCGCCGCCCTGCGCGAGGCCGTCGCCTCCGTCCCGGGCGCGGCCAAGCCGGTGGTCGTCGTCCACGTCGAGATGGGCGCCCTCGCGGACGCCCTCGCCGCCGCCACGAGCACGCGCCCGCCGGCCCCGGGCCGCCCGGACGGCGGGGGAGCGGCAGCCGTACCCCGTACGGGCGCGGCCGCCGGCGCGGGGTCGTCCTCCCGTACGGCCGCCGGCGCCGGCCTGCACGCGGCGCGGCCGGTGGCGCACGCGGGAGGGGCCGCCCGGGTGGACGGGGTTTCCCCGGCAGCCGGGCGGCGGGAGACGGAGGCCGCCGCGCCCGGTACCGAGGGCCCCGACGCCGGGGCCGACGGGGCCGAGTGCCGCACGATTCCCGCCTACCCCGCCGCCGAGCGGGCCGTACGCGCGCTCGCCGAGGCCGTGCGGTACGGGCAGTGGCGCCGGCAGGCCGCCGAGCCGGGGCGGGTGCCCGAGTACGAGGACATCGACGAGACGGGAGCCGCCGCGCTCATCGCGCGGGGCCTCGCGGAGGCGACCGAGGACGGCCGGGGCATCACCCTAGGCGCCGCACAGGCCGCTGAGCTTCTCGCCCGGTACGGGATCACCGTCCTGACCGCCCTGCCCGCGCCCACCCCCGACGCCGCCGTCGCCGCGGCCGCCCGCCTGGGTTACCCGGTGGCCCTCAAGACGACCGCCCCCCACCTGCGCCACCGCCCCGACCTCGGCGGGGTCCGGCTCGACCTGGCGACCGAGGAGCAGCTCCGCACCGCCTACACCGAGCTGACCGAGGTCCTCGGCAAGCCGGAGGAGCTGCAACCCGTCGTCCAGGCCATGGTCCCGAGGGGCGTCGACACCGTCGTCCGCTCGGCCATCGACCCGGCCGTCGGGGCCGTCCTCTCCTTCGGGCTCGCGGGCGCGGCCTCCGAACTCCTCGGGGACACGGCCCACCGGCTGGTTCCGGCCACCGACCGGGACGCCGCCGAGCTGGTCCGGTCCATCCGGACCGCCCCGCTCCTCTTCGGCTGGCGCGGCTCCGCCCCCGTCGACACCCCGGCCCTGGAGGAGCTGCTCCTGCGCGTGTCCCGGCTGGTCGACGACCACCCCGAGGTGGTCGCGGTCTCCCTGGAGCCGGTCGTCGTGGCCCCCCGCGGGCTCTCCGTCCTCGGCGCCACCGTCCGCCTCGCCCCGCCCCCGCCGCGTACGGACCTCGGCCCCCGCAGCCTGCCGAGCTACTGAGCGCCGGCGCCCCGCCCGTCCCGGCCGCCGCCCCCGGCGGGGAGTCGGATGTCACAGCGTCCGCCCGCGCGAACGGCCCCACCGCCCGCGCAACCGGCCGAGAGGCCCCTGCCCACGGATTAGGATGGAGTCCATGGCGAAGACCGGTACGACGACCCAGGGGCTGCGCGCGGCGATCGAGCGCAGCGGCTATTACCCGGCCCTCGTGGCCGAGGCGGTGGAGGCCGCCGTCGGCGGCGAGGCCGTCGCGTCGTACGTGGTGCACCAGGAGACCACCTTCGACTCCAACGAGGTCCGGCGCCACGTCACCGTCCTCGTCCTGACGCCGAGCCGCTTCATCGTCAGCCACACCGACGAGCAGGCCGCCGACAACAGCTCCCCGACCCCCTACGCCACGACCTCCACCGAGTCCGTGAAGCTCGACCGGATCTCGTCGGTCGTGGTCAGCCGGGTCGTCGCCAACCCGGAGTCGTACACCCCCGGCACCCTGCCCCGCGAGGTGGTCCTCACCATCGGCTGGGGAGCCGTCTCCCGCATCGACCTGGAGCCCGCCGCCTGCGGCGACCCCAACTGCGACGCCGACCACGGCTACACCGGCAACTCCACCGCCGACGACCTCAGCCTCCGGGTGAGCGACGCCGGCGACGGCCCGGACACCGTCCGGCAGACGCTCGCCTTCGCCCAGGCGCTCTCCGAAGCCACCGTGGCCGCCCGCTGATGGTGCAGCCCACGGCCCCCTCCCACGGCTGGCCCGACGACCCGGTCCCGCTCGCGCCGGAGACCGCGCCCGTACCGGAGTACGCCTCCGGTTCCCTCGGCGACCTGCTGCCCACGCTCGTCGCCGGCCAGGGCGTGTCCGGCTTCGCGCCCCGCATCCAGGAGCTGACCCCGGCCGACCGGAACTGCGTCTTCCTGATCGACGGGCTCGGCTGGGAGCAGCTCAGGGCCCACCCGGACGAGGCCCCGTACCTCACCTCGCTCCTCGGCTCCTCGCGCGGCGGCACCGGCCGCCCGGTCACCGCCGGGTTCCCCGCCACCACCGCGGCCTCCCTGGCCTCCGTCGGCACCGGTCGCTATCCCGGCACGCACGGGCTGGCCGGCTACACCGTCCGCAACCCCGAGAGCGGCCAGCTGATGAACCAGCTCCGCTGGAAGCCGTGGACCGCGCCGCACGTCTGGCAGCCGTACCCCACGATCTTCCGCCTCGCCCACGAGGCGGGCGTGCACACCGCCCAGGTCTCCTCGCCCATCTTCTCCGACACCCCGCTCACCAAGATCGCGCTGAGCGGCGGAACGTTTCACGGGCAGCTCTCCGGCGAGGACCGCATGGACTGCGCGGCCGAGCAGCTGGCGGGCGGCGACCGTTCCCTCGTCTACACCTACTACAGCGAGCTCGACGGCGCGGGACACCGCTTCGGCATCGACTCCGACGCCTGGCGCGGCCAGCTGATGTTCGTGGACCGGCTGGTCCAGCGGCTGGCCGAGCAGCTGCCGCCGCGCTCCGCCCTCTACGTCACCGCCGACCACGGCATGGTCGACATCCCCGAGGGGGACGACCACCGCATCGACTTCGACGAGGACTGGGAGCTGAGCGCCGGCGTCGCCCTCCTCGGCGGCGAGGGACGTGCCCGCCACGTCTACGCCGTGCCCGGCGCCGAGGCGGACGTCCTCACCTGCTGGCGCGAGGTCCTCGGCGAGCAGTTCTGGGTGGCGAGCCGGGACGAGGCGATCGCCCTCGGCTGGTTCGGCGACGAGATCGACGAGCGCGTCCACGGCCGCATCGGTGACGTGGTCGCCGCCGCGGCGCTGGACGACGTGGCGATCACCGCCTCGGTCAGCGAGCCCCACGAGTCGGCGATGGTCGGCATGCACGGCTCGATGACCCCCGCCGAGCAGTTCGTCCCGCTCCTCGAAGTCCGTTCCTGAGCAGCCCGCCCCGCCCTCCCACCTGATCCCGACGACCTGAAAGGTCCCGACCCGTCATGCCCGAGCTGGTGTTCTTCTCCGGAACGATGGACTGCGGAAAGAGCACACTGGCTCTCCAGATCGGACACAACCGGTCCGCCCGCGGACTGCAGGGCGTGATCTTCACCCGGGACGACCGGGCCGGCGAGGGCAAGCTGTCCTCGCGGCTCGGCCTGGTGACGGAGGCGGTCGAGGCGGGCCAGGGCATGGACCTCTACGCCTACCTGGTCGGTGAACTCTCCAAGGGCGGCAAGGCCGACTACGTGATCGTGGACGAGGCGCAGTTCCTCGCCCCGGAGCAGATCGACCAGCTCGCCCGGATCGTGGACGACCTCGGGCTCGACGTCTTCGCCTTCGGCATCACCACCGACTTCCGGACCAAGCTCTTCCCCGGCTCGCAGCGGCTCATCGAACTGGCGGACCGCATCGAGCAGCTCCAGGTCGAGGCCCTGTGCTGGTGCGGCGCCCGCGCCACCCACAACGCCCGCACGGTCGGCGGCGAGATGGTCGTGGAGGGCGAACAGGTCGTCGTCGGCGATGTGAACCGGCCCAGGGAGGAAGTCGGTTACGAGGTGCTCTGCCGCCGCCACCACCGCAAGCGGATGACGAGCGCCTCGGCCCGCGCGGGCGCGCTCTCCCCGGACGTCCTCCCCGTCACGCCCTCCTGACGGCCGCCGGAGCGGTGAAGCCGGGGGCGGGTACCAGGGACCGCACGGCCCGTACCCGCACCGGGAGTTCACTCGGGGGTCACCGGATGACGGCCCGGCGATCGGTTGCGGGTCGCCCGGATCGGGGGTAATGGGCGGCGGCCCGTGACGACCCGCCTCCGGGCGTCACCCGTGCCGTACGACCCTGGAGGACGTGTGCGTTCCGCCGCCCCGACCGTGCCCGACGAGGACGACGACGGTGAGCCGGGCGGGGTGCGGGAGGACGCGGCGCGCGGCGCGGTGACGGCCCGGGGCCGGGCGAGCGGCCCGCTGCGGGGCCCCGTGGCCGCCGCCCTGCTGAGCGGCGTGCTGTTCTGCCTCGCCACCGCCCTCTCCCGCACCGCCCCGTTCGGGCCGGTCACCAGGAACATCGTCGACCTGGGCCAGCAGTACCTGCCGTACCACGCCTACTGGCGGAAGGTGCTCCTCGGGGAGAGCCACGGTGACGCCTTCCTCAACTGGAACTCCGGCTTCGGCTCCCATTTCCTCGGCGACATCGGCACCTACCTGAGCAGCCCCTTCGACCTGCTCGTCGTCGTCTTCCCGGCGGACCGGATCGAGACCGCGCTCTACGTCGTCACCGCCCTCAAGATCATGGCCGCCGGCGCCGCGGCCACCGCGCTGCTCCCGCGCCTGCGCCCGGGCCCCTGGCCGGTCGCCGCCCTCCTGGGCACCGCCTACGCCCTCTCCGGGTGGACCTTCAACTACGGCGCCTCGGTGCCGATGTGGCTCGACGGCCTCGTCGCCTTCCCCCTGCTCTGCCTGGTGGGGGAGTGGGCCAGGACCGGGTGCCGGCCCGTTCTCGGTCCGCTCGTCGTCGCCCTCGCGTGGATCGCGAACTTCTACACCGCCTACATGGCCACCGTCGGCGCCGCCGTCGTTCTCGCCGTCCGTCTCCTCACCACCGACCCGGACGGCCCCGCCGCCCGGGAGCGGCTCGCCGGGCTGCTGCGGGCGGCCCGGAGCGTCCTCATCGGCGTCGGGCTGGCCGCGCCCCTGGTCACGGTCGTCTTCCTCGCGACGAAGGGCGCCGACCCCACCCCGGCGACCACGTTCGCGCCCGCCGCCTGGACCGACCTGTTCGCCCGTTTCCTGCCGGCCACGGCGAGCGTGGCGACCCCCGCCCTGTTCATCGGCACGCCCGCCCTCCTCCTCGCCCTGGCCCTGCCCTTCCAGCGGGCCGTCACCCCGCGCGTCCGGGCCGGCTGGACGGCCGCCGTCCTCCTCGTCACCCTCTCCCTCCAGTGGGAGCCCACCCATCTGCTCTGGCACGCGGGCGCCTCGCCCAACGGCATCCCGTACCGCCAGACCTTCGTCCTGTGCGGCCTGCTGGTCATCGCGGCCTGGCTGTCGGTGGCCGGGGGCGTGCCCCGCCCGGTGGCGCTCCTCACGGGCGGCGCGCTGTTCGGCGCCCTGGCGTGGGCGGGCCGGGGGAGCGCCGACATCGACCGGTGGACCTTCCCGGTCCTCGCCGCGACCCTCCTCGCGGCTCTCGGCGCCGCGCTCCTCGCCCTCCTCGCCGGCCGAGGGCGCGCGCCGGGCGTCGCGAGCCCGGCAGGATCGGCGAGTCGCTCCCTGGTGCCCGCCCTGGCCGTGCTCCTGCTCCTCGCCGCCCAGACGGGCGAGACCGCCGTGACCGGCAAGCGGATCGAGGAGCAGCAGCGGAGTGAGGTCTCCTGGGCCCCGCCGCTCGGCCCCTGGCACGCGGAGATGGCCGCCGAGGTGGCCCGCGCGGACGCCTGGCCCCGGTACCGCACCGACCCGGGCGAGGTGCCCGGCGGCAACGACACCCTCCTCGTCGGCGGGCAGGGCGCCGACGTCTACAGCAGCCTCACCTCCGCCACCACGTCCGCCACTCTCGCCGGCCTGGGCTTCGGCTTCTACGCGAAGGGCCGGCACCCGGTCACGCTCGACAACCCGGTGACCGACGCCC
Organism: Streptomyces sp. NPDC012827; assembly: GCF_042900905.1. Taxonomy (NCBI): domain Bacteria; kingdom Bacillati; phylum Actinomycetota; class Actinomycetes; order Kitasatosporales; family Streptomycetaceae; genus Streptomyces; species Streptomyces sp. NPDC012827. The sequence goes on from NZ_JBIBBY010000009.1 coordinate 124,120, forward strand.
TCTTCTCCATCGGGACCCGGATGCGTTCACGGCCCGCCGGCCCGCTGCGCCAGGACCGGCCGCCCATGGCCGCGATCACCGCGACCACGACCCCGGTGCCCCCGCTGGTGACGGTCCGCCCCGCCCCGCGCCCGGCCGCCACGGCCCCAGGCGACTCCGCCTTCCGCAACCAGGAACTGCTCCTCGGGTCCCCGGTGTACGAGCTGCCGGCCGTCCGGCGCACCGGCCGCACCCTCACGGCCCGCTGCCCGGCCGGCTCGGAAGTGTGGTTCTGGGCCCCCGAGTTCCACGGCACGGCCGCCCTCGACGGCGGGGACGGGCCCGTGGACTTCGACGGCAGGCCGCCCGCCGTCCGCGCCCCGATGCGGCCCCTCGGCGCGGTCCCGGCCTCCGGTGCCGTACGGATCGCCCTGCGTCCCGACCCGAAGGCCAAGGCCGACAGGAGGACGGGCGAGAAGGTACGGCTGCCCGCGCAGGCGGTCGGGTGCCTGGTGCGGGAGCGTCTGGACGCCGCCGTACGGCAGTTGACCGCCACCGGCGCCACCCGGGTGCACGCCACCGGACACTCCGTCACCGCGGAGCTTCCGCGGGGCAGTACCGGCATCGCCGTGCTCGCGGCCCCCCGCATCTCCGGCTGGCACTGCGCCGCCGGTGATGCCGGGCTCGCACCCGCCCGCGACCACCGGGGCCTCGTCGCCGTCCCGCTCGACGGCCGGGCGACCACGGTCACCTGTTCCTTCCGGCCCCCGGGCCTCCGCCTCGGCACAGGGGTCGGCGCGGCGGCTCTGCTCGCCCTGGCGCTGACCGCCGTCCTCCACGCACGGGCCCGGAGGAGGTGACCCCGGGTTCCGGTTTCCGCCGGGGACGACAAGAGTTCACCCGCAGTGCACGCGGGGATCGTTCCCCGGGAAAACAACCCGATTACTCTGCCCGCCGTACCGGCGTTTGATCGTTCGATTTCAGTGTGGGGAATCCGCGTGCCAAAACTGTCCGTCGTCGTCCCCTTCCACAATGTCGGGGCCTATGCTCCCGACACCCTGCGCAGTCTCGCCCGCAACGCGGACCCGGAATTCGAGTTCCTGCTGGTCGACGACTGCTCGACGGACGACACCCCGGAAATCCTCGACCGCTGGCGCGACCGCGTCCCGAACGCCACGGTCATCCGGCACGAGACGAACCTCGGCGTCGCCCAGGCCCGGAACACCGGAATCGACGCGGCACGCGGTGAATACCTCACCTTCCTCGACGGCGACGACTGGTACGCCCCCGGCCACCTGGCCGCCGCCGTGGCCGGCATGGACCGGCTCGGCTGTGATTTCGCCCGGACCGACCACGTCCTCGCGGAAGGCCGCAAAAGGCATGTGAAATACGCCCCGGCCAAGGTCCGCGACACCGTCATGGACCCCCGGGACGGCATTTCCCCGGCCAGCATGGTGACCATGGTCGACTATCCCTTCGTCCCCTTCGGAATCTACCGGGGATCACTCTTCCGGGACGGCGCCTCACGTTTCGAGACCTCTCTGCGCACGGCCGAGGACCGCCTCTGGATCTGGCGGCTCCATCTCACCGCCCGCACGTTCGCGGCGCTTTCCCTGCACGGCGTCTTCTACCGGCGCGGCGTCACCACCTCCCTCACCCAGATCACCGACAACCGGCAGCTGGATTTCATCCCCTCCTACGACCTCCTGCTCGACGAGGTCTCCCGGGACCGGGACGCCGACCGCTTCCTGCCCAAGGCCGTCCGCACCTACTGCGCCATGATCGCCTTCCACGTGAACAAGGCCGGCCGGTACGAGCCCGAGGTCGCCCGGCGGCTGCGCGCCGACGTCGCGGACGCCCTGCACCGCATGCCCCAGCAGGTCCTCGACGAGACCCTCGCCACCATGGACACCCCCCGCAGCACCCTCCTCCGGAGCCTGCGCGACACCGGAAGGACCGCCTGACCCATGGCTCCCGACCCCACCGGAGACCCCCGCCGGGTCCAGATCTTCCAGGTGTCCACGCTCTACGGGGCGGCCACCGTCGCGGCCGCGCTCGACGCCGGACAGTTCGGCCCCCGCGAGGACGCCCGCCGCCTCCTGCTCATCTCCCGCAACGCCGAGATCCCCGAGACCGCGCTGCGCCTGGAGGACATGACCGGGTACGAGCGGATCGCCGCCCGCTTCGACGGCACCCTCGACTGGAACGAGACCATCCACCCGTACCACCCCGCCACCTGGGCCCCCCGGCCCGAGGAGGCCCCGCTCTGGCAGCGCGTCCTGCGCACCGCCTGGGACCTCGGCACCGCGCCCGTCGAACTGGTCGTGGAGTCCATCCAGGTCAACCCGGCCAAGGCGCTCGCCGGAACCTTCCCCGAGAGCTCCGTCCACGTCTACGCCGACGGCCTGATGAGCTACGGCCCGACCCGCAACGACCTCGCCCAGTCCGTCGCCTGCCGCGTCCGGCGGGTCCTCCACCTCGACCTGGTCCCGGGCCTGCGCCCGCTGCTGCTCACCGAGTACGGCGTCGGCTCGGAACTGGTCCCCGACGAGGCCTTCCGCGCCGTCCTCGCCGAGATCGCGCGGGAGGCGGACGGCGACCCGGAGATCGAGCGCGCCGCGGCGGCCGCGCCCACCGCCCTGCTGCTCGGCCAGTACCTGGCCGCCCTGTCCCTCCTCACCGTGGAGGAGGAAGAGGCGCTCCACGTCCGCATGCTGCGGGGGGCCGCCGCGGCCGGCCACCGCTCCCTCGTCTTCAAGCCCCACCCGAGCGCACCCGTCCGCTACTCCCAGGTCCTCCACGAGGCGGCCGAGGAGGCCGGGGTCCGGCTCACCGTGCTCGGCGGGCCGCTGCTCGCCGAGACCTTCTTCGCGCGCTGCCGGCCCCGGCTCGTCGTGGGCTGCTTCTCCACCGCGCTGCTCACCGCCGCCGTGTACCACGGGATCCCCGTCGCCCGGGTGGGCACCGCCGAGCTGCTCGAACGCCTCAGCCCGTACGAGAACAGCAACCGCGTCCCACTCACCCTCGTCGACCGGCTCCTCGCCGACCTGGAGGGCCCGCAGGAGCCCGCCGTACCCGGCCGCGCGCCGGAGTCACTGGCGCCGCTCGTCCGTGCCGTCGGCTACTGCATGCGGCCCAAGAGCCATCCGGGACTGCGGGCCGAGGCCGAACGGTACCTCGCCGCGCACCTCGCGGACCCCGGCATCGCCCCCCATTTCGACGCCGTACGGCTGACGCAGCTCGGCCTGCCCGGCGGGGACCCGGTACCGCCGGCCCCGCCCCGGGCACCGGGACCGCCTCCGCGGCGCGGCCTCGTCCGCTCCCGGCGCGGCTGACGGGGGAGCGGGCGTCCGCCCGACGGGCCCGGTGTCTCAGTTCCCGCCGGCCGACCGCACGAGGGTGAAGACCGCGCCCTCGGGGTCGGTCACCAGGGCGAGCCGCCCCGCCGTGCCGTCCCTCGGCGGCCGGAGCACGTGCCCGCCCAGCTCCGTGACCAGCCGGGCGGCCTCGTCGGTGTCGGCCACCTCGAAGTACGTCATCCAGTGCGCGCCCCGGTCCCGGGGCAGCGCGTTGCCGACCCCGTGCAGGGAGGCGACCGGCCGGCCGGCCAGGTGGAGCGTGGCGTAGTCGAAGTCGGCGGTGGCGGCCGGCTCGACCTCGTACCCGAAGACCGACCGGTAGAACTTGCCGACCGAGGAGGTCTCGTACGTCAGCAGCTCGTTCCACACCGGGGTTCCCGGTGGTCCCGCCGCCGCCGTGCCGTGGTGCGCCTCCGCCTGCCACACCCCGAACACCGCGCCGGCCGGGTCGGAGCAGATGACGAGCCGGCCCGCGTCGGCGGCGTCCAGCGGCCCCACGGCGACCGTGCCGCCGCAGGCGCGGATGGCCTCGGCCGTGTCGTCGGCGTCGTCGGTCGCGAGATAGGTGGTCCAGGCGATGGGCAGGTGCCGGTCGGGAGGCAGCTGGCCGACGCCGGCCACCTCCTTGCCGTCCAGGAGGGCCCGCACGTACGGTCCGAGCTGCTGCGGCCCGGGAACGAACTCCCACCCGAACAGCGCGCGGTAGAACTCGAGCGTGGAGTCAAGCCCGTGCACCATCAGGCTCACCCAGCAGGGTGTACCGGGTGGGCGCCGCGTCGCCTCGGTCATCGTCGCTCTCTCCTCGGACCTGGTCGTGGCCGTACTGCCGTACCGGTGGCCGCACCGGACGGCGCGCGGCGCGCCCCGCCCGCGCCGTCGGCGCGAACCGGCGGCAGGTCCGGTGGGAAGGACGCCGGGTTCCTCCTCCGCAGCGGCCCCGCTGCGCGAGGATGGCACCCATGACTCCCATCATCTCCGCAAGCGAACTCCTCAGCGAGTCGGCCGGTGCGCGTCCGCCTGTGCTCCTCGACGTCCGGTGGACGCTCGGGGGCCCGCCCGGGCGGCCCGAGTACGAGGCCGGCCACCTCCCCGGCGCGGTGTACGTCGACCTGGACACGGACCTCGCCGGCCCGCCCGGCACCGGCGGCCGCCACCCGCTGCCCGACGTGGAGGCCTTCGGGGCCGCGATGCGGCGCGCGGGTGTGTCGGCGGGGCGGCCGGTCGTCGTCTACGACGGCGGGCTCGGCTGGGGCGCGGCCCGCGCCTGGTGGCTGCTGCGCTGGGCGGGTCACCCGGACGTGCGGGTCCTCGACGGCGGGCTCGCCGCCTGGACGGGTGAACTGTCCCGGGAGACCCCCGCCCCGCGGCCGGGCGACTTCCGGCCGAAGCCGGGCGCGCTCGGTCTGCTCGACGCCGACGAGGCGGCGGCGCTGGCCCGCTCGGGGCTGCTCCTGGACGCCCGGGCGGGGGAGCGGTACCGCGGCGACGTGGAGCCCATCGACCGGGTGGGCGGCCACATTCCCGGGGCGGTCTCCGCCCCGACGACGGAGAACGTGGCCGGGGACGGCCGCTTCCTGGACCCCGACGCCCTGCGGGCGCGGTTCACCGCCCTGGGCGCCGCGGCCGGGAGCACGCCGGTCGGCGTCTACTGCGGCTCCGGCGTCTCCGGCGCCCACGAGGTCCTCGCCCTGGAGATCGCGGGCATCCCGGCGGCGCTCTACGCGGGCTCCTGGTCGGAATGGTCCTCGGACCCGACCCGCCCGGTGGCCACGGGCCCGGACCCGCGGTAGGGCGGCCGCCCCGTCGGCCCCGCGCCGGGTCGCGGCGCGGGGCCGACCGGGGACGGCCGGTCAGTCCTGTTTCTTGCGGCGCGTGCCGAAGACGATCTCGTCCCAGCTGGGGACCGCCGCGCGGCGGCCCGGGCGGACGCCGTCCGCCTCGGCCTGGCGGTCGGTCGCGCCGTGCAGCCGGTCGCGGTGGCCCGAGACGGCACGCGGCATGAGCACATCGGCGTACGCCGACCCCGCCCCGGCGGACGCGGCGGGAGCCGGGGGCTCCTCCGCCTCCACCTCCTCCGAGGGCTCCGTCTCCGTTGGTTCGGGCACGACCATGTCGCCCCGGAAGCTCGGTACGGCCTCCAGGAGGCTGGTGAGCGAGTCCCGCTCCTCCTCCGGTTCGGCGGCGACCGGCACCGGCCGTTCGATCTGCCGGTCCAGGGCACGGTCCAGCGGCCTGTCCCGGGGCAGGCGTGCGATGCGCGGCACGAAGGGGAAGCTCGGCTCCGGCGCGGCGGCGAGGGTGTCGTCGGTCTCGCCGATCAGCGCCCGGGCCTCGTCGTCCACGGCCTGGACGAGCCGGCGCGGAGGGTCGTAGGTCCAGCTGGCGGTGTGGACCTCACCGGCGACCCGGTAGACCAGCAGCACCTCCCAGGTGCCGTCGTCCCGGCGCCACGAGTCCCACTGCACGGTGTCCTTCTCGGCACCGCGGAGCAGCAGCCGTTCCTGCACGGCCTCGCCGAGCTGCGGACCGCTGTTCTCACCGGGCCGGCGGACGGGCGTCTTGCGGGCCCGCTCGGCCATGAAGGCGCGCTCCGCCAGGACGGGGCCCTCGAAACGGCGTACGCGGTCGACGGGGATGCCCGCGAGCTGGGCGACCTCCTCCGCGGAGGCACCGGCACGTATCCGCGCCTGGATGTCGCGGGGGCGGAGGTGGCTCTCCACCTCGATCTCGATCTGGCCGAGGCGCGCGCGGTCGTTGCGCACGGCGGCGCGCAGCCGCTCGTCGATCGGAAGCGTGTACTCCGTGCTGTCAGCAGCCTTCAGCACCAGTCGTGTGCCGTCGTTGGAGACGGCCACGACACGCAGTTCGGGCATGGGGACCTCCCGGGTGGTGCCTGCCGACGTCACGTGCGTCGCTGCTTCCGCTAGTCGAGTGTGGCCTGCCCGGGTGCAGCCTGCCACTACCTTGCCGAGTTGCCCGGCGTGTCGGGCGTGGACCCTGGAACGCCGTTATGGCACGGTAACCGGATCGCTACGCGGAGTGACTGGCGGTCACGCTGTGCAGCGGGCTTCCGTGCGGTGCCGCGGCGCCGCCGGTTTCGAGTGCCGGGTTCGGCCCCCTCCCCGTGATTCCGGGCACCCGTGAGAGCGTCCGTACCCAGGGATCGTCAATGTACTCCATTCGGGCCACCTGGGTGGACCGCCGCGCCGCCCAACTTCTCGGGGTCCACACGAGTTGAGTGTCCGTGATGTCCCGGACCGCGTGTCCCTGTTCACAGAACCACCAGAAACGGAACTAATCGCTTCGCCCATTTGTCCCCTCTGGGTGCATGGTGGAACAGATGAGCAAGCAGAGGTCGGAGATGGATCACAGGCCGAGGGCCGCGCCGGAAGGGCCGCAGGAGACCGACGAGAGGGGTGGAACGGGAGGGCCGGTGAAGCGGGCGGAAGCCGGGGAGGCGCGGGAAACCGGACAGGATCACGAGCAGGGCGGCCGGGCCAGGATCGACCTGAGTGTGGCTCAGGTGTCGGGCAGCGCCCTGGCCGCCGTCATCGCGGCCAAACTCGCCTCCACCCTCGGGGTGTACGGCACGATCGTCGGCGCCGGCGTGATCAGCGTCATCGCCACCTGCGGCGGACCGGTCTTCCAGCACCTCCTCAAGCGCACCGGCGAGCAGGTGCGCGGCGCGACGGCCGCCGTCAAGCCGAAGCCCCGTCAGCTCGGCCGCCGCGCCGCCGGCGGCCGGCGCCCGGCGCGGCCGGAACGGACCGACGAGCACACCCTGATGCTCGGCACCGTCGCGCCGGGCGGCCCGCCCGCCGACGGCGCGTTCGGCCGGGCGACCACCCACGGCACCCGGATGCGGGGCTGGAAGCGTCCGGCCCTCGCCGCGGCCCTGGTCTTCGGCGTCACGATGGGCGGCATCACGGCGTACGAACTCGTCTCGGGGGAGGACTTCGGCGGGACGAAGGGGCGGACCACCTTCGGCTCCGTCGTCCGCGGCGGCGGGGACGGCGGCCGGGGCACCCCCGGCCACGACGGGACCCCGCCCCCCGCCCCCTCCGGCCCGGCACGCGACGGTGACGGCAAGCCGGACGGCGGCGCCGCACCGGGCGGGGACACCCCGTCCGCCCCGGACGGCCGGGGCACCTCCACCCCCGGTACGGGTGCGGGCACGGGGACGCCCGCGCCGGAGCCGACACCGGGCGGCTCCACCGGCCCGACCGGTTCCCCCGGCGGCCCCACGGGCACGGACCCGGCCCCGGACCCCGAGCCCTCCGGCCCGGCGCCGAGCACGGCCCCGACGGGGCCCGCCGAGCCGACCGCGCCGACGGCCCCGACCGGGGCCCCCGTCCCCGAGTCCCCGGGGCGGACGCTCCCGCCGCAGCCCGCGCCCGGGGCGACCGGCTGACGGGTCAGTCGCCGAGCACCCGGCGCAGGTGGTCGTTGCCGAAGCGGCGGTCCGGGTCGAGGCGGTCGCGCAGCGCCGTGAACTCGGCGAAGCGCGGATACACCCCGGCCAGGTAGGCGGCGTCACGGGTGTGGATCTTGCCCCAGTGCGGGCGCCCCCCGTGGGCCGTCATGATGCGCTCCACCGCGGTGAAGTACCCGCGGTGGGGCGTCCCCTTGTAGAGATGGACCGCGATGTAGACCGTCTCGCGGCCCGAGGCCGTGGAGAGGGCGATGTCGTCCGCCGGCGCCGTGCGCACCTCGACGGGGAAGCTCACCTTGAGCGGCGACCGCTCCAGCATCGCCTTCAGCTCGCGCAGCGCCGGGACCGCCGCCTCGCGCGGGAGCGCGTACTCCATCTCCACGAAGCGCACCCGGCGCGGCGAGGTGAAGACCTTGTACGGGATGTCGGTGTACGTCCGGGCCGACAGCGCCCGGCTGGAGACCCTGGCGAGGGCGGGGATCACCGGCGGCACCGCCCTGCCGAGGGAGCAGGCCAGCTGGAAGACCCCGTTGGAGAGCAGCTCGTCCTCGATCCAGCCGCCGACCCTGCCGAGCGGAGCCGCGGGACCGGCGCTGCGGTTGTTGCGCTTGGTGTTGCAGTTGTCCGTGTGGGGGAACCAGTAGAACTCGAAGTGCTCGTTCTCCGCGTGCAGGGCGTCGAACTCGGCGGTGACCCGGTCGAAGCTCATCGGCTCCTCGCGCGCGGTGAGCAGGAAGACCGGCTCCACGGCGAAGGTGATCGCCGTGATCACGCCGAGCGCGCCGAGCCCGATCCGGGCGGCGGCGAAGATCTCGGGGTTCTCCTTCTCCGAGCAGGTGAGCAGCCGGCCGTCGGCCGTGACGAGTTCGAGCCCGCGGATCTGCGCGGCGATCGACGCGGAGTCGCGGCCGGTGCCGTGGGTGCCGGTGGAGACGGCCCCGGCGACGGTCTGCTCCATGATGTCGCCCATGTTCGTGAGCGACAGGCCCTCACGGGCCAGGGCCACGTTGAGCCGCTTGAGCGGGGTGCCGGACTCGACCGTCACCGTCATCGACTCGCGGTCGACGCGCCGGATGCCGGTGAGCAGCCCGGGCCGGACCAGGACCCCGTCGGTGGCCGCGATGGCGGTGAACGAGTGGCCGGTGCCGACCGTCTTCACCCGCAGCCCGTCCTCGGCGGCCCGGCGCACCACCTCGGCGAGCTCCTCGGCCGAGGCCGGGCTCTCCTCCCGCACCGGGCGGGAGGAGACGTTCCCCGCCCAGTTACGCCACGGGGCGCTCACCGTCCCGGGCCTCCGCGCCCCCGTCGGCCCCGTCCGTCCCGCTGTCGTCGTCCCGCTCACGCTGCCCCTCCCGGTTCGGCGCCGGCCTGCTGAGCCGGCGGTGTCCGAGGAGACCCACCACGACCGCGAGCGCGCCCGAGACGACGGGCACCACGTACCCCGCCTCCGCCCCCGACGCGTCGACCACCCAGCCGGCGGCCGAGGAGCCGAGCGCCACGCCGATCGCGAGCCCGGTACCCGTCCAGGTCATGCCCTCGGTCAGCTTGGTGCGCGGTACGTGCGCTTCGACGAGGGCCATCGTGGTCACCATCGTCGGTGCGATGGACAGGCCCGCGACAAAGAGCGCCACGGCCAGCAACGGCAGGTTCCCGGCCAGTAGGAGGGGGATCATACTCACGGCCATCGCGCAGATGCCCAGGAGCCACCGGCGGGACGGCTCGCCCTTGAGGTGGAGCAGTCCGAAGACGGCGCCCGCCAGGCAGGAGCCCAGCGCGTAGACGGCGAGCACCAGGCTGGCGGCGGCCTTGTGGCCCTGCTCCTCGGCGAAGGCGACGGTCACCACGTCCACCGAGCCGAAGATGGCGCCGGTCGCGACGAAGGCCAGGGCCAGGACCTGGAGTCCGGGGGAGCGGAGCGCCGAACCGCCCCGGTCGTCCCGGTGCGGATGCGGGCTCGGCTCGGTGGCGCGCTGCGCGGTCAGCCAGAAGACGCCCACCGCGAGGAACACGCCGGCGAGCAGCGGTCCCGCCTCGGGGAACAAGGTGGTGGACAGGCCGATGGAGACGATCGGGCCGAAGATGAAGCAGACCTCGTCGACGATCGACTCCCAGGAGTACGCCGTGTGGAGGCTGCGCCCGTCACCGCGGTAGATCTCCGCCCACCGGGCCCGCGTCATCGCCCCGACGCTGGGCACGCAGCCGATCACGGCGGTGAAGACGAAGAAGGTCCAGTCGGGGGCCTGCTGCTGGACGCAGAGGAGCAGGCCGGTGGCGGCGGCGAGGGAGATCAGCGTGACGGGCCGCAGCACCCGGCGCTGGCCGTACCGGTCGACCATCCGGGACACCTGGGGACCGAGGACGGCCGCGGACATCGCGAGGGTCGCCGACAGGGCGCCCGCGAGCCCGTACCGGCCCGTAACCTGGGAGATCATGGTCACGATGCCGATGCCCATCATGGACAGCGGCATCCGGCCGAAGAATCCGGCCACCGTGAACGACGCGGTGCCGGGCGCCGAGAAGATCGCGCGGTAGGGACTGGGCAAGGGGGGCTCCGGATCCTCGTGCTGCGGCGCGGGGCGGCGCGACGAGTCGACACGTGTAATTAACAGCTAAAGCCTACGGTGTTGAATTTGATGCGGCATCCCCCTTTCCCCCGACCGGGCCCGCCCGGCCGGGGCGCGGTCGGGGGCGGGCGGCCGGCGCGGGACGGGCGGCCGGTTCCGGCCGGGCCGCACCACCGGGTGTCGGTGGCGGGTGGGAGGATCGGTGCCATGTCCGATCAGCACGATCCCGCCCCGTACGACGCCCTGCTCCTGCTCTCGTTCGGCGGCCCCGAGGGCCCGGACGACGTGGTCCCGTTCCTGGAGAACGTGACCCGTGGCCGCGGCATCCCCAAGGAACGGCTCAAGGAGGTGGGGCAGCACTACTTCCTCTTCGGCGGCGTGAGCCCGATCAACGACCAGAATCGCGCGCTGCTCGACGCGCTGCGGGCGGACTTCGCGCAGGCCGGGCTCGACCTGCCGGTCTACTGGGGGAACCGGAACTGGGCGCCGTACCTCGCCGACACCCTCCGCGAGATGGTCACCGACGGCCGCCGCCGCATCGCCGTCCTCGCCACCAGCGCGTACGCCTCCTACTCGGGCTGCCGCCAGTACCGCGAGAACCTCGCCGACGCGCTGGCCACCCTGGAGGCGGAGGGGCTCCCGCTGCCCCGGGTCGACAAGCTGCGCCACTACTTCAACCACCCCGGCTTCGTCCGCCCGATGGTCGAGGGCGTCCTCGCCTCCCTCGCGGAACTGGACGAATCCGTACGGGCCGGGGCCCACCTGGCCTTCACCACCCACTCCATCCCCGACTCCGCCGCCGACACCTCCGGTCCGGTCACGGAGCACGGCGACGGCGGGGCCTACGTGAAGCAGCACCTCGACGTCGCCCGCCTCGTCGTCGACGCCGTCCGCGCGGAGACCGGCGTCTCGCACCCCTGGCGGCTCGTCTACCAGTCCCGCAGCGGCGCCCCCCACATCCCGTGGCTGGAGCCCGACATCTGCGACCACCTGGAGGAGGTGCACGCCGCCGGGGCGCCCGCCGCCGTCATGGTCCCCATCGGCTTCGTCTCCGACCACATGGAGGTCCTGTACGACCTCGACACCGAGGCCACCGCCAAGGCGAAGGAACTCGGGCTGCCGGTCCGCCGCTCGGCGACCGTCGGCGCCGACCCCCGCTTCGCCGCCGCCGTCCGCGACCTCGTCCTGGAGCGGGCCGCGACCGAACGCGGCCTGCGGGTGGAGCGCTGCGCCCTCGGCACCCTCGGGGCCTCCCACGACCTGTGCCCCGTCGGCTGCTGCCCGGCCCGGGCGGAGCGGCCGGCCGCGGCCGGCGCCGACAGTCCCTACGCCTGAGGAGCCACCCTGTGACCGACCCCCTGCTCACCGAACTGCACGAGCTGGCCCTGGAGGCCGCCCGCACGGCCGGCGCGCTGCTGCGCGACGGCCGGCCTGCGGACCTGGCCGTCGCCCGGACCAAGTCCAGCCCGGTCGACGTGGTCACCGAGATGGACATCGCCGCCGAGAAGCTGATCACCGGCTTCCTCGCCGAGCACCGGCCGCAGGACGGCCTGCTCGGCGAGGAGGGCGCCGCCACCGCCGGCACCAGCGGCGTCCGCTGGGTGATCGACCCGCTCGACGGCACCGTGAACTACCTCTACGGCCTGCCCTCGTGGGGTGTCTCCATCGCCGCCGAGCGGGACGGCGAGACCGTCGTCGGCGTCGTCGAGGCACCGATGCGCGGCGAGACCTACCACGCGGTGCTGGGCGGCGGCGCCCGCTGCGGCGAGCGGCCCCTCGCCGTCCGCCCCGCGCCCGAACTCGGCCAGGCCCTCGTCGCCACCGGCTTCGGGTACCTCCCGGAGCGCCGCGCCCGCCAGGCGGAGGTCGTCCGGCACGTGATCCCGCGCGTGCGCGACATCCGGCGCGGCGGCTCGGCGGCGATCGACCTCTGCGACGTCGCCGCCGGCCGCGTCGACGCGTACTACGAGCGAGGGCTGAACCCCTGGGACCTCGCGGCGGGCGCCCTGATCGCCCGCGAGGCCGGCGCGCTGACCGGCGGGCGGCCGGGTGAGCCCGAGTCGGGGGAGCTGGTCGTGGCGGCCCCTCCGGGCCTCTTCGGCCCTCTCCAGGAGCTGCTGGAGGAGCACGGGGCCTGGCGCGACTGAGCGCCCCGGAGCCGTCCGCGCGGAAGGCGGGAGCCGGACGCGCGAGGGCCCCGGAGCCGGTGGTGGCTCCGGGGCCCTCGCACGGGTCCGTGGGCGTCAGACGCCCGGGGCGACCTCCACGCCGTGCTCGGCGGCCAGGCGGTGCAGGTCGTCCAGCTCCGCCTGCTCGACGTCCGCGAGGAAGTCGTCGCCCGTCTCGCGGGCCCGCGTGAGGTCCGACTGCGTGGTCCTGATCCGGTGCAGCAGTCCTGCGGTGAAAGCGTCCATCGTGCGCCCCCTCGTCATGGGTCCGGTGGCACGGGGTGTGCCGGTGGGGTGGATCACACGCTGTGAGCTCTGGGGGACAGAGAGTGGCGGACGACGTGCCACCTTCAGCTGTGATCGCGGGGTGTGCACACCTCCTCCCCAGCCGCTTCCTCAGAGAAACCTCAACTGACCCGCGAATCAAGCGAATTCTTCGCGGCCACCGAGCGCGCCCCGGAGCGCCACCGCCCGTTCACCGGACCCTCGCCCTCCGACGCCGCCGCCCCGCCGGCCCGCGTCCTCCCCGTTCTCCGCCCGCCCGGACCCTCCCCGTCCGCACCCCGCCTTACAGCCGGTTTACGCGCGAACGGGGCAGGATGGACACGCACAGTCAGTCCCCGGCCCCCCGCGGGACCGTTCAGAACCACCCCTGGTCCCCGCCTCGGACCAGGACCCGAAGGAAGGATCACGACGTGCGCGTACTCGTCGTCGAGGACGAGCAGCTGCTCGCCGATGCCGTGGCCACCGGACTGCGCCGGGAGGCCATGGCCGTCGACGTCGTGTACGACGGCGCGGCCGCCCTGGAACGCGTCGGCGTCAACGACTACGACGTCGTCGTCCTCGACCGCGACCTGCCCCTCGTCCACGGCGACGACGTCTGCCGCAGGATCGTCGAGCTCGGCATGCCCACCCGCGTGCTGATGCTCACCGCCTCCGGCGACGTCAGCGACCGCGTCGAGGGCCTGGAGCTGGGCGCCGACGACTACCTCCCCAAGCCCTTCGCCTTCACCGAGCTGACCGCCCGCGTCCGCGCCCTCGGCCGCCGCACCACCGTGCCGCTCCCGCCCGTCCTGGAGCGCGCCGGCATCAAGCTCGACCCCAACCGCCGCGAGGTCTTCCGCGACGGCCGCGAGGTCCAGCTGGCCCCCAAGGAGTTCGCCGTCCTGGAGGTCCTCATGCGCAGCGAGGGCGCCGTGGTCTCCGCCGAACAGCTCCTGGAGAAGGCCTGGGACGAGAACACCGACCCGTTCACCAACGTCGTCCGGGTCACGGTCATGACCCTGCGCCGCAAGCTGGGCGAACCCCCCGTGATCGTCACCGTCCCCGGCTCCGGCTACCGGATCTGACGCCCATGGGAACCACCCCCGCGCCCCACCCCCAGGCGCCGCCCAAGCCGACCTGGGACCCCCGGGACCCCGTCCGCCCCCTGCTGCGCCCGACCATCCGCATACGGCTCACGCTGCTCTACGGCGGCATGTTCCTGATCGCCGGCATCCTGCTGCTGTCGATCATCTACCTCTTCACCGCGCAGGCACTGAGCGACAGCGCGGCCCAGCTCCCGTTCAAAATCGTCAAGGGCGAGGTGCAGCCCACCACCTCCTGGTGCGTGCTGCCCGACACGGGCACCGGCGACCAGTTCAACGACGCCGTCTCCATCTGCCTGCGCCACCAGACCGACCGGGCCCTGGACGACCTACTGCGCCGCTCCCTCTTCGCCCTCCTCGGCCTGAGCATCATCGCCTTCGCCTTCGGCTACGCCATGGCCGGCCGGGTCCTCTCACCGCTCGGCCGGATCACCCGGACCGCCCGCCAGGTGGCCGGCTCCGACCTGGCCCGGCGGATCGAGCTCGACGGCCCCGACGACGAGCTGAAGGAGCTCGCCGACACCTTCGACGAGATGCTGGAGCGCCTGGAACGGGCCTTCAGCGCCCAGCAGCGGTTCGTCGCCAACGCCTCGCACGAACTCCGTACGCCGCTCGCCATCAACCGCACCCTCCTGGAGATCCACATCTCCGACCCGGAGGCCCCCGTGGCGCTCCAGCAGCTCGGCAAGACCCTCCTCGCCACCAACGAGCGCAGCGAGCAGCTCGTGGAGGGCCTGCTGCTGCTCGCCCGGAGCGACAACCAGATCATCGACCGCAAGGCCGTCGACCTCGCCGAGGTCGCCTCCCGCGCGATCGACCAGACGCACGCCGAGGCCGTCGCGAAGGGGGTCGAGATCCGCGGCGAACGCGCCCAGGCCGTCGTCCAGGGCAACGGCGTCCTGCTGGAACGGATCGCCCTGAACCTGCTCCAGAACGCCGTGCGGTACAACGTGCCCGAGGGCGGATGGGTCGAGGTCACCACCGAGACGGCCCACGGCCAGGCGGTCCTCGTCGTCTCGAACACGGGCCCCGTGGTCCCCGCGTACGAGATCGACAACCTCTTCGAGCCCTTCCGCCGGCTCCGCCAGGAGCGCACCGGCAGCGACAAGGGCGTCGGTCTCGGCCTGTCGATCGCCCGGTCCGTGGCCCGCGCCCACGGCGGCCGTATCATCGCGGAGCCCCGCGAGGGCGGCGGTCTCGTGATGCGAGTCACCCTGCCGATGTGACACAGTGCGCGCGACCGGTTCCGTTCGCTTTGCGCGGAATTCCCGAGCTCTGATGCTGAGACGCGCGTGTGTGATCGATCACAGGGCGAAGGGTGGTCGGTCGCACGCTCCGTGATCGAGGATTCCACCGGAAAACCGGGAAAAATCCGGGTTTCCCGGGCTTCGGATGACGGGAAGTACACGGGGTGGCGCGTGCGAGCGGCGCCCCGAGGACCGTGTACGGTCCGGTTCGCCACCCCAACCCCCTCACTCGTGAGAGGGCGGGACGGGTGTCGATTGAGTAACAGACCTTGATGTGAGGCAAAATCTCCGCCTCAGGTCGGGCACAAGTCCGACCTCTCACGCGTTACGTGCGCTGGAGACACCCGCAACCACCCAGAGGGGGAGAGCGACATGGCAACGGATTACGACACCCCACGCAAGACCGACGACGACGTCGACTCGGACAGCCTTGAAGAACTGAAGGCCCGCCGCAACGACAAGTCGACCTCGACCGTCGACGTCGACGAGTTCGAGGCCGCCGAGGGCCTGGAGCTGCCGGGCGCCGACCTCTCGAACGAGGAGCTGGCCGTCCGGGTCCTGCCCAAGCAGGCTGACGAGTTCACCTGCATGAGCTGCTTCCTCGTGCACCACCGCAGCCAGCTGGCGCGGGAGAAGAACGGTCAGCCCATCTGCCGCGACTGCGACTGAGAACGCTCGACCGTGGCAGGCGACACACCGTCCCGGAAGCGGCGTCTACGGCTCCCCGGCAGGCCGAAGACGTACAAGGGCGGCCCGGGCCCGGCGGAGGACGCCCACGAGGCCTCCGAAGCCGAGCGCACCGCCCCCCTGCCCTCCCCCGGCGCACCTGACGACGAGCGAGGCCCCTCGGCCTCGCTCGAAGCGGCCGCCGAGACCCCGCAGCCGGGTACCGCACCGCTTCCCGCGGAGCGGGACACCACATCCCCGGGCGTACCGGCCGCCGCCGCGCGCGACGGGCGACCGGACGCCGGAGGCCCGGCCGACCCGGCGCGCGGGCGACTCGACCGACTCAGGACCGAGTCGTCGCGGATCGACGCCGTCCGGCGCGGCGTCACCGAAAGCGTGCGGCACGGCGTCAGACGAGGCGGAGAGGGCGCGAAGGCCGGCATCGGCCTCCTGGCCGACCGGCTGATCGACCTGGCCCCGCGGATTCCCGTCCGCGACCTGGAGACCCTGCGCCGGCAGTTCCCGGGCCTGGGCCCGGAGGAGATCGCCGACAAGCTCGTCGCGGGCGCCGCCAACGCGAGCTCCACCGTCGGCGCGGGCGTCGGAGCCGCCGCCATGCTGCCCGTACCCCCGGCCATGCCGGCCGAGCTCGCCGCGGAGATCACCGGCGTCGCCGCCGTCGAACTCAAACTCATCGCCGAGCTGCACGAGGTGTACGGACTGCGGCCCCCCGGCCGCCTCACCCAGCGCTCGGTCGCCTATCTGACCGCCTGGGCGGAGGAGCGGGGCATCGACCCGACCAAGCCCACCACCGTCAACGCCGCACTCGGCGGACAGCTCAAGCGCGAACTGCGCCAGCAGATCATGAAGCGCATGGTGCGCAATCTGCCCAACCTCGCCCCCTTCATGGTGGGCGCGGCCGTCGGAGCGGTCATGAACCGGCGCGACACCAAGAAGCTCGCCGCCCACGTCCGCAAGGACCTGCGGGCCCGCCAGGTCCCCTGGGAGGACCTGCCGGAGCTGCCCGCGCTCGACCAGCCCGAGAACCCCAAGGAGCTCGGCTTCTGAGCCGCGCCCCTGTGAGGCCCCCGGCGGAACGGAGGGCCCGTACGAGGGCTCAGCCTTCGGCGCGCGCCGCGTCCAGCGCGGCGACCAGCGCCTCCGGCTCACGGCTCGACAGGTAGACGTACGGCGTCGGATCCGCCGGGTCCGTCACCTCGACCCGCACCGCCCGGGGCACGTAGCTGCGCATCAGCATGAAGGCGCGCGGGTCGGCCTTGTGCGTGCGCCAGGCGCGCGCCTCCTCCGCGTCCAGTACCTCGGCCGCCCCCAGCGCGGCGACCGGGATCCGGGCGTCGCCCGCCACCAGCGAACCGGCCACCACCCGGATCCGCGCGGAGCCGTACGAGGAGACCGCCACACCGGCCAGCACCGCCGCCGCGATCACACCGCCCAGCGTCGGCACCGTACCCAGCGGGAACATCACCAGGCCCCCGGAGAGGCCCAGCAGGCCCGCGATCACCCACCACGAGCGGGGCGCGGTCAGCCGCTCGTCGAAACGCGGCGCGGCGGGCGGCACCGGCGCCGCGGGGGACGGGGACGAGGACGCCGGGGACGGCACGGAAGGCTGCTGCATGTCTCCAAGCTTGGCACGGCGCGCCCCCCGCCCGGCCGCGCGGGTAAGGTCTGCGCCTGTGACCGCAACATCTGCCGCCCTCACCCCACCGGCCGACGCCGTGGCGCCGGTACGCCACGCCGACGCGCCGGCCCCCGGCGAGCCGCTCGGCTCCCACTACGCGCACTGCTTCGGGTGCGGCGGCGGACAGCCCCACGGCCTGCACCTGGACGCCCGGGCGGGAGAGGGTGTCACGGTCACCGCCGAGTTCACCGTGACCGCCGACCACCAGGGCGCCCCCGGGCTCGCGCACGGCGGCGTCCTCGCCACCGCGCTCGACGAGACCCTCGGCTCCCTGAACTGGCTGCTGCGGGTCATCGCCGTGACCGGCCGGCTGGAGACCGACTTCGTCCGGCCCGTTCCCGTCGGGACCGTGCTCCACCTGGACGCCGAGGTCACCGCCGTCCACGGCCGCAAGATCTACTCGACCGCCACCGGCCGGATCGGCGGGCCCGACGGCCCCGTCGCCGTCCGCGCCGACGCCCTCTTCATCGAGGTCAAGGTCGACCACTTCATCGACAACGGCCGCCCGGAGGAGATCCGGGCCGCCATGTCCGACCCCGACCAGGTCCGGCGCGCCCGCGCCTTCGAGGTGAACCCCTGATGCGCAACCCTGTCGACGTCCTCATCCGCCGCGTGGACCCGGACGTCCCGATCCCCTCCTACGGCCACCCCGGCGACGCCGGCGCCGACCTCGTGACCACCGAGGCCGCCGTCCTCGCCCCCGGCGAACGCGCCGTCCTGCCCACCGGGGTTTCCCTCGCGCTGCCGGACGGGTACGCCGCCTTCGTGCACCCCCGTTCCGGACTCGCCGCCCGCTGCGGCGTCGCGCTCGTGAATGCCCCGGGGACGGTGGATGCCGGGTACCGTGGAGAGATCAAGGTGATCGTGGTCAACCTGGACCCGCGCGAAAGCGTCCGGTTCGAACGGTTCGACCGGATCGCCCAGCTGGTCGTCCAGCAGGTCGAGCGGGTCCGCTTCCACGAGGTGGCGGAGCTGCCCGGCTCCGCGCGGGCCGAGGGGGGCTTCGGGTCCACCGGCGGTCATGCCGCCGTGGACGGCACAACGGGTGGGAATCGATACGCTTCGGTCGTATCCGACCGGGAAGGACAGTGACGTGTTCGGACGTCGCAAGAAAAGCGGTGCCGCTGCCGACGCGGCGGGCGAGGCCGAGCAGGTCGTCGACGCGGTGGACGGCGAGGACACGGCGGGCGCCGAGGCGCCCCGCAGGGTGAACCTGCCGCCGGCGCCCCGGCCCGACGGTCCCTGGGACATCTCCGAGGTCGCCAGGCCCGAGGAGGGCCGCGTGGACCTCGGCGGAATCTTCGTGCCCGGTGTCGAGGGCATGGAGCTGCGGGTGGAGGTCGCGGGCGACGCGATCGTCGCGGCCACGGTCGTGCTGCGCGACAGCGCCGTACAGCTGCAGGCCTTCGCCGCACCGAAGAAGGAAGGCATCTGGGGCGAGGTCCGCGAGGAGATCGCCACCGGCATCGTCCAGCAGGGCGGTGCCATCGAGGAGGTCGAGGGCCCGCTCGGCTGGGAGCTGCGCGCGCAGGTCCCCGTCCAGCTGCCCGACGGCAACCGGGGCGTGCAGCTGGTCCGCTTCGTCGGTGTCGACGGCCCCCGCTGGTTCCTGCGCGGAGTGATCTCCGGCCAGGGCGCGGTGCAGCCCGAGGCCGCCGGCCTCCTGGAGCAGATCGTCCGGGACACCGTCGTCGTGCGCGGCGACGGCCCGATGGCACCCCGCGACCCGATCGTCCTGAAGCTGCCCAACGACGCCCAGATGGTGCCGGACGGCGTGCAGCAGGAGGAGCAGGAGGGCTCCCGCTTCTCCGGCGGCATGGGCCAGCTCCAGCGCGGCCCGGAGATCACCGAGGTCCGCTGACACGCGGGCCCGGCTCCGACCGGGCCCGCCTCGCCGCAGGGCCGCTTCCGTACGCGCACACGCCGCGGGGAGGCGGCCCTGCGGCTGTGTTCCGGGGCACGGACGCCGCCGTCCGCGCCCCGCGCGGCGCCTCCCCGGCATCGCGTGCGGCGCGTGCGTGGCGCTCGAAGGGCCTCCGGCCACGGCACGACCACCCTCCCCGACCCGGCGACGGCCGCGTCCCCTCGGCGGCGAACCGACCGCTGCCGACCGGAGGGGCCGGCCGCCGGCCGCCCCGCATCAGGATCACGTCAAGACGTGACCGCGGGCCCTCCCCGGGTGCGGAATGTCCGATTGGCTGGACGTAGGGTCGGGGCATGGCACGCGGCAAGCTTCGGATCTACCTCGGCGCCGCACCGGGCGTCGGCAAGACGTACGCGATGCTCTCCGAGGGCCACCGCCGGGTGGAGCGCGGCACCGACTGCGTGGTGGCGTTCGTGGAGCACCACGGGCGCCCGCGTACGGAAGTGCTGCTCCACGGCCTGGAGCAGCTGCCGCGCCGCGAGATCGAGTACCGGGGGACCACCTTCCCCGAGATGGACGTCGACGCCGTCCTCGCCCGCCGGCCCGCCGTCGCCCTGGTGGACGAACTCGCCCACACCAACGTCCCCGGCTCCCGCAACCCCAAGCGCTGGCAGGACGTGGCCGAACTGCTGGCGGCCGGCATCGACGTCGTCTCGACCGTCAACATCCAGCACCTGGAGTCCCTCGGCGACGTGGTCGAGTCGATCACCGGCGTACGGCAGCGGGAGACCGTCCCCGACGAGATCGTCCGCCGGGCCGACCAGATCGAGCTGGTCGACATGTCGCCCGAGGCCCTGCGCCGCCGCATGGCTCACGGCAACGTCTACACCCCCGACAAGGTCGACGCCGCCCTCTCCAACTACTTCCGCCCCGGCAACCTCACCGCCCTGCGCGAACTGGCCCTGCTGTGGACGGCGGACCGCGTCGACGAGTACCTCCAGCGCTACCGGGGCGAGCACAACATCCGCTCGACCTGGCAGGCCCGCGAGCGCATCGTCGTCGGCCTCACCGGCGGCCCCGAAGGCCGCACCCTGATACGCCGCGCCACCCGCCTGGCCGAGAAGGGCGCCGGCGGCGAGGTCCTGGCCGTCTACATCGCCCGCAGCGACGGCCTCACCGCGGCCTCCCCGAAGGAACTGGCCGTCCAGCGCACCCTCGTCGAGGACCTCGGCGGCACCTTCCACCACGTCATCGGGGACGACATACCCTCCGCGCTGCTGGAGTTCGCGCGCGGCGTCAACGCCACCCAGATCGTCCTCGGCTCCAGCAGACGCCGCACCTGGCAGTACGTCCTCGGGCCCGGCGTCGGACAGACCGTGGCGCGGGAGTCCGGCCCCGACCTGGACGTCCACATCGTGACCCACAGCGAGGTCGCCAAGGGGCGCGGGCTGCCCGTCGCCCACGGCGCCCGCCTCGGCCGTTCCCGCATCCTCGGAGGCTGGCTCGCCGGCGTCGCCGGACCGGTCGGGCTCGCCCTGCTCCTCACCCATGTCGACGCGGACCTCGGGCTCGCCAACGACATGCTCCTCTTCCTGGCCCTCACCGTGGCCTCCGCCCTGCTCGGCGGACTCCCGCCGGCCCTCGCCTCGGCCGCCGTCGGCTCCCTCCTCCTCAACTGGTTCTTCACCCCGCCCGTCCACCGGCTGACCGTCGCCGACCCCAAGAACATCGTCGCCATCGCCGTCTTCTTCGGCGTCGCGATGGCCGTCGCCTCCGTGGTCGACCTGGCCGCCCGTCGCACCCACCAGGCGGCCCGGCTGCGCGCCGAGTCCGAGGTCCTCTCCTACCTCGCCGGCAGCGTGCTGCGCGGCGAGACCAGTCTGGAGGCCCTCCTGGAGCGGGTCCGCGAGACCTTCTCCATGGAGTCGGCCGCCCTCCTGGAGCGGGCCGAGGGCACCGGCCCGTGGACCTGCGCCGCCAGCGTCGGACCCCATCCCGCGGTACGGCCCGAGGACGCGGACGTCGACATGCCGGTGGGCGACCGCCTCGCCCTGGCCCTGAGCGGGCGGGTGCTGCCGGCCGAGGACCGCCGGGTACTCGGCGCCTTCGCCGCCCAGGCGGCCGTCGTGCTCGACCGGCAGCGGCTCGTCGGCGAGGCGGAGGAGGCCCGCAAACTCGCCGAGGGCAACAAGATCCGCACCTCGCTCCTGGCCGCCGTCAGCCACGACCTGCGCACCCCGCTCGCGAGCATCAAGGCCTCCGTCACCTCCCTGCGCTCCGACGACGTCGAGTGGTCCGACGAGGACCGGGCCGAACTCCTCGCCGGCATCGAGGCCGGCGCCGACCGCCTCGACCACCTCGTCGGGAACCTGCTCGACATGTCCCGGCTCCAGACCGGCACCGTCACGCCCCTCATCCGGGCCGTGGACCTGGACGAGGTGGTCCCGATGGCCCTCGGCGGGGTTCCCGACGGCAGCGCCGAGCTCGACATCCCCGAATCGCTCCCCATGGTCGAGGTCGACAAGGGCCTCCTGGAGCGCGCGGTCGCCAACATCGTCGAGAACGCCGTGAAGTACAGCCCCGAGGGCGTGCCGGTGGCCGTCGCCGCCAGCACGATCGGGCAGCGGGTCGAGCTGCGGGTCGTCGACCGCGGCCCCGGCGTGCCCGACGCGGGCAAGGACGGCATCTTCGAGCCCTTCCAGCGCTTCGGCGACGCCCCGCGCGGGGCGGGCGTCGGCCTCGGGCTCGCCGTGGCACGCGGCTTCGTGGAGGCCATGGGCGGCACGCTCGGCGCCGAGGACACCCCGGGCGGCGGCCTCACCATGGTCCTCACCCTCAGGGCCGCGCCGCGCGGAGCCCCGCCGCCGGTCACCGGCCTCCCGGAGCGGGCGGTGACCTGAGCCGCGAGGCGCGGTCCCGGAGCCGGGCGCCGGCCCCAGGGCCGTACCGCCGACGCCGTACCACCGCCCGCCCCCGTACCGCCCGCCCCGCCACTCCCACGGCAACGCAGCAGAAGGAAGGCCCCCAGCCATGACCCGGGTCCTCGTGGTCGACGACGAGCCGCAGATCGTCCGCGCCCTGGTGATCAACCTCCGGGCGCGGAAGTACGAGGTCGACGCGGCGCCCGACGGCGCCACCGCGCTCCGGCTCGCCGCCGAACGCCACCCCGACGTGGTCGTCCTCGACCTCGGCCTGCCCGACATGGACGGGGTCGAGGTCATCCGCGGCCTGCGCGGCTGGACCCGCGTCCCGATCCTCGTCCTCTCCGCGCGGCAGACCTCCGACGAGAAGGTGGAGGCCCTCGACGCGGGCGCCGACGACTACGTCACCAAGCCCTTCGGCATGGACGAGCTCCTCGCCCGGCTGCGGGCCGCCGTCCGGCGCGCGGAACCGGTCGGCGGCGCCGACGACGGGATCGTCGTGGTGGAGACCGACGGCTTCACCGTCGACCTCGCCGCCAAGAAGGTCCACCGGGACGGCCGGGACGTCCGGCTGACCCCCACCGAATGGCACCTCCTGGAGGTCCTCGTCCGCAACAGCGGCCGGCTCGTCAGCCAGAAGCAGCTCCTGCAGGAGGTCTGGGGGCCCTCGTACGGCACCGAGACCAACTACCTGCGCGTGTACATGGCGCAGCTGCGGCGGAAGCTGGAGAGCGACCCCTCGCACCCGCGCCACTTCGTCACCGAACCGGGCATGGGATACCGCTTCGAACGCTGAAGCGAACGCGGCCCGACGGGCCGGGTCCCGTGACGGTGGTGGCCGGTACGCTTTCTGTATGAGTGCTGCACCGCGTACAGAGAAGCCGGCCGGGCGGTTCCGCCGGATGCTCGACCGGCTGTCCTCCTCGCCGGAGGACCTGGAGACGGAGGAGCTCCAGGAGGACGCCCAGGCGTCGGGGTGCACGGCCATCGCCAAGTGCTCCGACCGCCAGATAGTCAAGGTGACTGGTACCTTGCGCACGGTGACGCTGCGTCCGCGGGCCGGTGTACCCGCGCTGGAGGCCGAGCTGTTCGACGGCACGGCACCGCTGGACGTCGTGTGGCTGGGCCGGCGGTCCATCGTGGGCATCGAGCCCGGCCGCAGGCTGATCGCCTCCGGCCGGATCTCCCTGAGCCACGGCCGGCGCGTCCTCTTCAACCCCAAATACGAGCTCCGACCGCTCGGACAGGAGTAGCCGGTGACGTCTCTCGACAAGCCGACGGCCGACCCGACGGGCCCGCTCGGCCCGACGGACCCCACCGGCCGGACGGGACCGACGGGCCCCGCCGGATCGGTGGACCAGTCCGCGCAGGCCGACAAGGCGGTGACCGAGGCCGCCCTGTTCGAGGCCTTCGGCGGCCTGCGGGGCATGATCGAGACGGTGCTGCCCGGCCTGCTGTTCGTCACGATCTTCACGGTCAACAAGAACCTGCACGTCTCGGCCGTCGCCGCCCTGGCCGTCTCGCTGGTCCTCGTCGCCGTCCGGCTGATCCGCCGCGACACCGTCAAGCACGCCTTCAGCGGCGTCTTCGGCGTCGCCTTCGGTGTCGTCTTCGCGATGATGACGGGCAACGCGAAGGACTTCTACCTGCCGGGCATGCTGTACACCCTGGGTCTCGCCCTGGCGTACATCGTCACCACCCTCGCCGGCGTCCCGCTGATCGGCCTCATCCTCGGCCCGGTCTTCAAGGAGAACCTCTCCTGGCGCACCCGTAACCCCGGACGGAAGAAGGCCTACGCGAAGGCCAGCTGGGCCTGGGGCCTGATCCTCCTCGGCAAGTGCGCGATCCTCTTCCCCCTGTACTGGTGGGCCGACCCCACCAAGTTCGGCTGGGTGTCGGTCGCCCTGAAGATCCCGCCGTTCCTGCTCGCCGTCTACCTGACCTGGGTCTTCCTGGCGAAGGCTCCGCCGCCCATCGACGTCTTCGCCGAGATGGAGGCGGAGGAGCGCGCCGAGAAGGAGCGCAAGGCCGCCGCGGCGGCGCCGCGCCCCGGCACCGGGGACGGCCCCGAGGCCTGACGGCCACCACGCCGCCGTACCCGCACACGCGGGAAGGGCCCGGACCCGGTCGGTGACGACGGGGTCCGGGCCCTTTCGCGTGAGCTGGGGGGGCACGGGCGGTGGTACGGCGCCGGGCCGCGGGGGACCGGCGGTCGTACGGCCCCGGCGGCATGCCCCCCGCCCGCCTCAGTCCTCGGTGAGCTCCCGGCGGACGGACAGCAGATCCTCCAGCTGCTCCTCGCGCGCCTGGGCGGCCACGAACAGCAGCTCGTCGCCCGCCTCCAGCGTCTCCTCCGCGCTCGGGGTGAGAACCCGCGAGCCGCGGATGATGGTGACGAGGGAGGTGTCCTGGGGCCAGGCCACGTCACCCACCGCCGTCCCCGCGATGGCCGACTCCGGCGGCAGCGTGAGCTCCACCAGGTTGGCGTCGCCGTGGCTGAAACGGAGCAGCCGGACCAGGTCGCCGACGCTCACCGCCTCCTCCACCAGGGCCGACATCAGGCGCGGCGTCGACACCGCGACGTCCACCCCCCAGGCCTCGGTGAACAGCCACTCGTTCTTCGGGTTGTTGACGCGGGCGACGACCCGCGGCACGCCGTACTCCGTCTTGGCGAGCAGCGACACGACCAGGTTCACCTTGTCGTCGCCGGTCGCCGCGATCACCACGTTGCAGCGCTGCAACGCGGCCTCGTCGAGCGAGGTGATCTCGCAGGCGTCGGCGAGCAGCCACTCGGCCTGCGGCACCCGCTCCACCGAGATGGCGGTCGGCGCCTTGTCGACCAGCAGCACCTCGTGCCCGTTCTCGAGCAGCTCGCCGGCGATGGAACGGCCCACCGCGCCCGCGCCCGCAATTGCGACACGCATCAGTGACCGCCCTCCTCGGGACCCTCGGCGAAGACCGCCTCGACCTTCGCGATGTCCTCCGTACGCATCATCACGTGCACCAGATCACCTTCCTGGAGCACCGTCTGGGAAGTCGGCAGGACCGCTTCGCCCAGCCGGGTGAGGAACGCGACACGGACGCCGGTCTCCTCCTGCAGCGTGCTGATCTTGTGGCCGATCCAGGCGGGGGAGGTGTGCACCTCGGCGAGCTGGACACCGCCGCTCGGGTCCCGCCACAGCGGCTCCGCGCCCGAGGGCAGCAGCCGGCGCAGCATCTGGTCGGCGGTCCAGCGGACCGTGGCCACCGTCGGGATGCCCAGACGCTGGTAGACCTCGGCACGGCGCGGGTCGTAGATGCGCGCGGCGACGTTCTCGACGCCGAACATCTCGCGGGCCACCCGGGCGGCGATGATGTTGGAGTTGTCGCCGCTGCTCACCGCGGCGAAGGCGCCGGCCTCCTCGATGCCCGCCTCACGCAGGGTGTCCTGGTCGAAGCCGACACCGGTGACGCGCCGGCCGCCGAAGCCCGAGCCCAGACGGCGGAAAGCCGTCGGGTCCTGGTCCACCACCGCGACGGTGTGGCCCTGCTGTTCGAGCGTCTGCGCGAGAGCGGCTCCCACTCGCCCGCAGCCCATGATGACGATGTGCACGTCCCCTTACCCCGCACTCCTGATCGCCCTGCTGACCTGCGAAAACACCCTGCTCACAACTTTCCTCGCCCGATCGCCCGGGCCACGGCGGGCAACGCCCTTGCCGGGTTGCCCGGTCCGAGCTTAAGCGGCAACGATGGCCGGGACCGCATCCGAGGTGGTAGTCAGGGAGATTCGGTGCGCATCGGGGGTGCCGATGCACATGGCCCTTTTCGAACGCTTACGATCCTCTCCGTGTCCAAACTGACCGACGTGCCCAAACGCATCCTGATCGGGCGGGCCCTGCGCAGCGACAGGCTGGGAGAAACCCTCCTTCCCAAGCGGGTCGCCCTCCCCGTCTTCGCCTCCGACCCGCTGTCCTCGGTGGCGTACGCACCAGGCGAGGTGCTGCTGGTCCTCTCCATCGCGGGCCTGTCGGCGTACCACTTCAGCCCCTGGATCGCGCTCGCGGTCGTCGTCCTGATGTTCACGGTCGTCGCCTCGTACCGGCAGAACGTGCACGCGTACCCGAGCGGCGGCGGCGACTACGAGGTCGCCAACACCAACCTGGGGCCCAAGGCCGGCCTGACCGTCGCGAGCGCGCTGCTCGTCGACTACGTCCTCACCGTCGCCGTCTCGATCTCCTCGGGCATCGAGAACCTCGGCTCCGCCGTGCCCTTCATCGTCGAGCACAAGGTGGCCTCGGCCGTCGCCGTGATCGTGCTCCTGACGCTGATGAACCTGCGCGGCGTCAAGGAGTCGGGCACCCTCTTCGCCATCCCGACGTATGTCTTCGTCGCCGGCGTCTTCCTCATGATCGCCTGGGGCGCGTACCGGGGCATCGTCCTCGGCGACACCATGAAGGCCCCCACCGCCGCCTTCGAGATCAAGCCCGAGCACCAGGGCCTGGCCGGTTTCGCCCTGGTCTTCCTGCTGCTGCGCGCCTTCTCCTCCGGCTGCGCGGCCCTCACCGGCGTCGAGGCCATCTCCAACGGCGTCCCGGCCTTCCGCAAGCCGAAGTCGAGGAACGCCGCCACCACCCTCGCCCTCATGGGCGGCCTCGCCGTCACCATGTTCTGCGGCATCATCTTCCTGGCCATGGCCACCGACGTGCGCATGGCCGAGAAGCCCGCCCAGGACCTGCTGCGCGACGGGGTGCCCGTCGGCCCCGAGTACGTGCAGGACCCGGTGATCTCGCAGGTCGCCGCCGCCGTCTTCGGCGACGAGACCTTCCTCTTCGTCGTCCTCGCCGCCGCGACCGCCCTCGTCCTCTTCCTGGCCGCCAACACGGCGTACAACGGCTTCCCGCTCCTCGGCTCGATCCTCGCCCAGGACCGCTACCTGCCGCGCCAGCTGCACACCCGCGGCGACCGGCTCGCCTTCTCCAACGGCATCGTGCTCCTGGCCGGCGCCGCCGCGCTCCTCGTCTGGATCTACGGCGCCGACTCGACACGGCTGATCCAGCTCTACATCGTCGGCGTCTTCGTCTCCTTCACCCTCAGCCAGATCGGCATGGTCCGGCACTGGAACCGGCACCTGAAGGCCGAGCGGGACCCGGCCAAGCGCCGGCGGATGATCCGCTCGCGTGCGATCAACGCCTTCGGCGCCTTCTTCACCGGCCTCGTCCTCGTGGTCGTCCTCGCCACCAAGTTCACCCACGGCGCCTGGGTCGCCCTCCTCGGCATGGTGATCTTCTACGTGACGATGACCGCGATCCGCCGGCACTACGACTCCGTGGCCGCCGAGATCGCCGCCGCCGAGGAACGCCCCGACGAGTACGTGCGCCCCTCCCGGGTCCGCTCGATCGTCCTCGTCTCCAAGCTCCACAAGCCCACCCTGCGCGCCCTCGCCTACGCCAAGCTCATGCACGCCGGCGAGCTGGAGGCGCTGACCGTGAACGTGGACCCGGCCGAGACCAAGGCGCTCAAGGAGGAGTGGGAGCGGCGCGGCATCAACGTGCCGCTGAAGATCCTCGACTCCCCGTACCGCGAGATCACCCGGCCCGTCATCGAGTACGTGAAGAACCTGCGGCACGAGAGCCCGCGGGACGCCGTCTCCGTGTACATCCCGGAGTACGTCGTGGGCCACTGGTACGAGCACGTGCTGCACAACCAGAGCGCCCTGCGCCTCAAGGGCCGGCTGCTGTTCACACCGGGCGTGATGGTGACCTCGGTCCCGTACCAGCTCCGCTCCTCCGAGGCCGCGAAGCGCCGGGCCCGCAAGCGCCAGGAGTGGAACGCGCCGGGCTCCGTCCGCCGCGGGCCCGTCGAAAAACGGGCGAAGGAACCGGCGGGAAAGAGCAACTAGACTGGTGGGCTGCCGTCCGTACGGCAGCCCACCTTCTTCTTCCCCTGGAGTCCCCGGTCATGCAGAACGCCCCCGTCCCGTCGCTGATCGGCCAGGAGTACGAGGTCGAGGTCGGCCCGGTGGCCCACGGCGGCCACTGCATCGCCCGCACCGAGGAGGGCCGCGTCCTCTTCGTCCGCCACACCCTCCCCGGCGAGAAGGTCCGCGTCCGCGTCACCGAGGGCGACGAGACCTCGCGCTTCCTGCGCGCCGACGCCGTCGAGATCCTGGAGGCCTCGAAGGACCGCGTCGAGGCGCCCTGCCCGTTCGCGGGCCCGGGCAAGTGCGGAGGCTGCGACTGGCAGCACGCCAAGCCCGGCGCCCAGCGCCGCCTCAAGGGCGAGGTCATCGCCGAGCAGCTCGAGCGGCTCGCCGGCCTGACCCCCGAGGAGGCCGGCTGGGACGGCACCGTCATGCCCGCCGAGGGCGACAAGCTGCCCCCGGGCGAGGTCCCGCAGTGGCGCACCCGCGTCCAGTACGCCGTCGACGCCGAGGGCCACGCCGGCCTGCGCAAGCACCGCTCGCACGACGTCCAGGTCATCGACCACTGCATGATCGCCGCCGAGGGTGTGTCGGAGCTCGGCATCGAGGCCCGCACCTGGGAGGGCATGGCCTCGATCGAGGCCATCGCCGCCTCCGGCTCGGGCGACCGCCAGGTCATCCTCACCCCCCGCCCCGGCGCCCGCCTGCCTCTCGTCGAGCTCGACAAGCCGGTCTCCGTGATGCGTATCGGCGAGCGGGACAAGGCCGTCCACCGCGTCCACGGCCGCGCCTTCGTCCGCGAGCGCGCCGACGACCGCACCTACCGCGTCGGCGACGGCGGCTTCTGGCAGGTCCACCCGAAGGCCGCCCAGACCCTCGTCCTCGCCGTCATGCAGGGCCTCATGCCCCGCAAGGGCGAGACCGCCCTCGACCTCTACTGCGGCGTCGGCCTCTTCGCGGGCGCCCTCGCGGACCGCGTCGGCGACAAGGGCGCGATCCTCGGCATCGAGTCCGGCAAGCGCGCCGTCGAGGACGCCCGCCACAACCTGGCCGACTACCCCCGGGTCCGCATCGAACAGGGCAAGGTCGAAGCGGTCCTCCCGCGCACGGGCATCACCGACGTCGACCTCATCGTCCTGGACCCCCCGCGCGCCGGCGCCGGCAGGTCCACCGTCCACCACCTCGCCACCCTCGGCGCCCGCCGCATCGCCTACGTCGCCTGCGACCCCGCCGCCCTCGCCCGCGACCTCGCCTACTTCGCGGACAACGGCTACCGCGTCCGCACGCTGCGGGCGTTCGACCTGTTTCCGATGACGCACCACGTGGAGTGCGTGGCGATCCTGGAGCCTGCCGCAAAGGGCCGCTGACCTGGCGTTTTCCTGAGCGTGCGTCATGGGCGTCACGTGCGTTGGGTGCGATACCTGACACACGTGGCGCACGGGCGACGCAGTGCGACCCTCCGGCCTTGCGCAGCACGTCCATGCCGACCAGGACACCCTCCGCGGACGCATCGCGGGCGACACTGTTCCTGGCCCCGACTCCCCATGCCGTCTCCGTACCTTGAGCCGTACACCGACCCGGCCCACACGCGGCCGCACGCCGAGGCCGAGATCGTCGACACCGCACCTCACGCCCGCCCGGGCCGCCCTGCAGATCCCACAGGCCGTCAAGAGCTGACGAGCCGACCTGCGGTTTTCTTTGACCTGCTGTGGACCTCCATGTTCCCCATGGCCCGACGTGGAGTGCGTGGCGGTTCCGGAGCCTGCTCAGTAGGGTGCTGGACCGGCCTTTCGCCGATTACTTGACGGCGTTACGTGCGTGTGGCGCGGTGTCTCGACGCACGTCTGAGGCACAGGACGAACGTGCAGGGGCTGAACCCTTCAGGGTCCGCGGCCGTACACAGGGCCGAGGCCGTCGGCGCTCCCAGCGGGTGCGCGTGATGGCCGGTGTTCATCCAGACGGCAACCTGTCGGCCTCCTTCTCATGATGCCGACGCCACTCCAAAGGACCGCAGACCCATGACGATGATCAACAGCCCACTGCCGGAGGGCGATCGCGAGATCGCCGGCGCGGCCCTCCAGGCGACCCTGGTCGACCTGCTCGATCTGTCCCTGGTGGCCAAGCAGGCCCACTGGAACCTGTACGGTCCCCGTTTCCGATCAGTGCACGTCCAGCTCGACGAGGTCGCCGCGATCGCACGCGATCACGCGGACACGGTGGCCGAACGCGCGGCTGCGCTGGGAGTGAGTCCGGACGGACGAGCGGGCACCATCGCGGGTACCAGCGGCTTGCCCGCCTTCCCGTCGGGCTGGACGAAGGACGGCAACGCCGTCGACGCGCTGGTGCAGGCGTTCTCCGCGGTCATCGGGAGGGTGCGGGAACGCATCGAGGCGACCGGTCCGGTGGACGCCGTGAGCCAGGATCTGCTCATCGGACTGACCGCCGAACTGGAGAAGCAGTCCTGGATGTTCCAGGCGGAGAACCGCGCCTGACAAGGTCGCGCGTGCTGTCGGACGGGGTGACCGCCGGTCGTCGACTGCGGCGCCACCGGAGGGGGCGCACACCTCGTGGGCAGCCCGGGTGGGAGGAGAGGTCCACGCCGACCGGCGGGCAGAATGCCGCGCCAGCCCCGGAGGCCGAGCTGGAGGAGCGTGGCCGCGACCCGGTCGGCCACCACCGGTCAGTCCCTCGCACGGGTACCGACGCCCCCCTGCCGCAGCCGGAACACGAGCTATGTGCCGAGCACGCCTTGCCTCTCCAAAGCCTTGCGCATGGCCCGCGCGGCGTAGAAGGCACGGCTCTTGACGGTGCCGGGCGGGATGCCGAGGTGCTCGGCCGCCTGGGCCACGCTGCATTCCAGGTAGTACATGAGACGGATGACGGTCCGGTGCTGCTCCTTCAGCTCCCGCAGCGCCTCCAGCACTGCATGGGAGGTGATCGTGGACTCCGTGGCGTCCCAGGAGGTGGTCAGGTCCTCGACGGCCATCAGATCCAGTGGCCGGATCTGCCGTGCCCGATGATGGTCGATCACCAGGTTCCTGACCACGGTGAAAAGCCACGGTCGGATGTGTTCACTGCGGGTGCTCAGGAACGGGGCGTGTTTCCAGGCGCGCGCCGCGGTCTCCTGGAGGATGTCCTCCGCTCTGTGCCAGTCGCCGTCCAGCAGTCGGGCGGCGTACCGGACGAGCAGAGGACCGTATTGCTCGTAGACGTCTCGTACGAAGGCGTCGTGGTCGGTCTCCGAAGCGACGTGCCGGAGGTGTGGCCGACTCGGAGCGAGGGTGGCCGTCCCCGCCTTCATGGTCCCGTTCATGGGTGGTGCCAATTCTGTTCGAGTGTTCCGTGGCGTGCTCTCCCGCTTGCGCGGGGGAGTGGCTCCACACTCGGCGGGACCCCTTTGCGGAACCTTGTCGTCTCCTTGTCGCGCTGCTCGTCGCTCCATGACGCCGGCTCTCGGCTCGCCCGCCGCCTCCTCGTACCGGTCGGGTCGATGTGGGGCACGGCCCACGCTGTCCGAGCACTGGGCCTCACGCCCAGTGCTTCCTGGCAGGGGGCGGTGGCCTGGCGCTGTGCCACTTCCAGGGGCGAGGGCCGGCGAGGAGATCGCCTCGGGCTCCACTCCTGGCGTGCGGGTGCTCCTTCGGCGACCACGCGAGGCCGGTGGGGGTGGAGGGACGGCCGACGGCGGTCCGCAGCTGTCCGGCCAGTACCCGGTGCCTGTCGGCGAACCACAGGCGTGCCTGTTCGACGGTGGTGGACGTCTTCCGGGACGACGCCCGTGCCGGGAACCGAGGCCGAGGCCGGGTGGTGACCCCTGCTCGAACAGGACAAGCCGGCTTCGTCGGCCGTCGAATGCAGTGGTCCGGGACCCGGAGGGGGCCGGAGCCGAGGACGCCACCGTCGGTGAACCGCAGTGCGGGATTGTTCGTAGGAAGCAGTGACGTCCGGCCGTAGGAAAGCCCTGACCGGACATCAGCCCTGTCGGCTGTTGTGGCGGCAGTCGGCAGGGCGGGCCAGGCTCCGGAGCCACCACCGTTCGCTCAGACAGAACGAAGTCACACGCCAATTTCACCGCGCACGACTCAGTTGATCGCAATGTGACGTCGTGCCCCATTTCCCGCCGGAGCCGGTTCGTCTTGCCGGCCCCGTCCTCTCAGGGCTACGGCCCGCACACAGAAGGACATCGAAGATGCGTATCAACCGACCGGCCAGACCCGCCCGTCTGGTCACCCTGCTCGGCGTCGCGGCCGTGGGCCTCTCCGTCACGACGATCACCCTGCCCGGCACGGCCGGCGCGGCGCCCCGCCAGCCGGTCCGGCCGACGATCGTGCTGGAGCACGGGGCGTTCGCCGACGCCTCCAGCTGGGACGGGGTCGTCGAGCGACTGCAGCGGGCCGGCTACCCGGTGGTGGCCGCCGCCAACCCCCTGCGCGGTCCGGCCACCGATGCCGCCTACCTGCGCAGCGTCGTCGAGCACATCGACGGCCCGGTTGTCCTGGTCGGCCATTCCTACGGAGGCACCGTCATCAGCCAGGCCGCCTCGGGCCTGGAGGAGAAGGTCAAGGCGCTTGTCTACATCGCCGCGTTCCTGCCCGACACGGGCGAGAACTCGCTGGGTCTGACGAACAAGTTTCCCGGCAGCACCCTCGGCCAGGTCATCGCTCCGGTGAACTACACGCTTCCCGACGGAGCCTCGGGCGCCGACGTCTTCATCAAGCCGGACAAGTTCCACCAGCAGTTCGCCGCCGACGTCCCCGTGGACAAGGCGAGGCTCATGGCCACCGGGCAGCGTCCGATCGCCGCCGCCGCGCTGGAGGAGAACTCCACCCGTGCCGCCTGGAGGACGATTCCCTCCTGGTCGCTGGTCACCACCGAGGACCAGAACATCCCCGTGGCGGCCCAGCGCTTCATGTCGGCCCGGGCGCACGCCCGTACGACCGAGATCGACGCCTCGCACGCGGTGTCCGTCTCGCGTCCCGACGCCGTCGCCCGCATCGTGGAGAAGGCGGCTCGTACGGTCCGTTGACCGGGACCTGCCGGTCCGGTCACGGGAGTCGTTCCGACCGGGCGCTTCCGCCGGCGGAGCGCCCGGTCGGAAGCGCGCGTCGCGGGGTCCGTTGCGGACCGACGCCAAGAGGTCGCTGATGCCCCCTTGCATTCCGGCCGCGTCAGTAATCCCCTTCGTCCAGATGTGAACCGCGCCCACCCCGTCCCCGTTTCCGGTATGGCAGACGCGACGCCGGTCGACCGAGGTCGCGGCCTGCACCGACCGCGCACCACCATCCCGCGCCACAACCCGCAACGAGAGGCAGCACCAACCATGCCGTTCATCACCGTCGGCCAGGAGAACTCCACCACCATCGACCTCTACTACGAGGACCACGGTGCCGGGCAGCCGGTCGTGCTCATTCACGGCTACCCGCTCGACGGCCACTCCTGGGAGAAGCAGGCTGCGGCCCTGCTGGATGCCGGCCACCGTGTCATCACCTACGACCGGCGCGGATTCGGCCGCTCCGGCCAGCCCACCACCGGCTACGACTACGACACCTTCGCCGCCGACCTGAACACCGTCATGGAGACCCTCGACCTCCACGACGCCGTTCTCGTCGGGTTCTCCATGGGCACCGGCGAAGTCGGCCGCTACCTCGGCACCTACGGCTCGGCGCGGGTCGCCAAGGCCGCCTTCCTCGCCTCACTGGAGCCGTTCCTGCTCAAGACCGACGACAACCCCGAAGGTGTCGACGGGAGCGTCTTCGAGGGCATCAAGCAGGCCGTCACCGCCGACCGGTACGCCTACTTCAGCGCGTTCTACCAGGACTTCTACAATCTGGACGAGAACCTCGGCACCCGGATCAGCGAGGAGGCCGTCCGCAACAGCTGGAACGTGGCCGCCGGAGCCTCCTGGTACGCCTCGCTGGCCTGCGTCTCCACGTGGACCACCGACTTCCGTTCCGACATCCGGAAGATAGACGTGCCAGCACTGATCCTGCACGGCACCGCCGACCGCATCCTGCCCATCGAAGCAACCGGCGAGCTCTTCCACAAGGCGCTCCCGCAGGCCGACTACGTCGTCGTCGAGGGTGCCCCGCACGGCCTGCTGTGGACCCACGCCCAGGAGGTCACCGACGCCCTCCTCGCCTTCCTCGCCAAGTAGCCCCGGAGGCCGGCGGTCTCCCACGGGCCGGAAGGCGACCCGCACGTGCCCCGTCACCGTCGAACGGTGACGGGGCGCCGTCTTCGCCGCCCACCGCAGCCGGAGAAGAAGGACGCACCACGGTGACCACCGTGCCGGCGGCGATGACCGCGCTTCCGGACGCTCCCTCGCCGTCCGGGCAGCGAAAGAGCCGGGCGGACGGCCGGAGCCCGCCCTCGTCGCCGCGTTCGGGCTCGCCTCGAAGGCGTCCCGGTCCGGCCTCCGGTGTGAGGCCGGACGTCGCCCCGGACGGGCCGCTCGGCAGCCGCAACTCTTCGGGGCGATGGAAGAAGCCTAAGCCGCGGGACGGCCGCTTCTCGGAGTCGGAAGCTCATGACCGTGACACGCGGCCGCTCTCTCCGGCACGGCGGGTGCGGGGTCCACCCCCCTGTCCAGGGCGGTGAGCCGGTCGCGGACCTGCTGGGCACTGTGGGACATGGCGCGCGCGTCGGCCCTTTCGAGGGCGTGGACCCAGTCCGCCCGCGCGCCTTCCCGGTCACCCAGCGCCAGCCGGGTGTCGCCCAGCCGCATCAGTGAGCCGACGGCGTTCCTGTGGTCGCCCAGCTCCTCGAACGCCCGTGTCGCCCGCTGGTAGGTGGCCACCGATTCCTCGTGACGGCCGAGCATACGGAGGGTGTAACCCAGGATGTCCCAGGCCTGGGCCAGCTGCCACGGCGCGCCCAGGCGCCGGAACAAGGCGATGCCCTCCTCGCTGTACGAGAGGCTCTTCTCGAGGTTCCCGAGGTTGGAGTGGAACCAGCCGAGCTCGACGAGGCACTCGGCCAGCCACAACTCCTCACCTGTCTTCCGGGACAGCTCCAGTCCCCGTTCGGAGAACGTCACGGCCTCCTGAATCCGGCCGAACAGGAACAGCGCGCACGCCCTGACGTAGTGGGCTCGGGCCTGTTCGCCGGTCGCGTCGAGCTCTTCGAAGATCGTGGTGGCGCGTCGCAGATGGTGAAGGGCTTGCTCCTGGTGGCCGAGATAGGCGTGGATGTGGCCGAGGTGGCGCAGGCAACGGCCTTCTTCGAGAAGGTTGTTCCGGCGCCGGGCCACGTCGAGGGCGGGGGTCAGCGCGGTGATGGCCTCGGGCCAGAATTCCTGGCGGTTGAGATGCTCCTTGAGGGACCAGGCAAGGCCGGTGGTGTGGTGGTCCAGCTTCTGGTCGACGGCGGTGTGGAGCAGGCCGGTCAGCACCCGGTGTTCGGCGGTCAGCCATCGGGTCGCCTGCCCGACGGTGGTGAGGCTCTCCGGGGTGACGCCCGGGCCGGGCGCACCGAGGTCGAGGTCGGGCGGCGTGTCCTGTTTGAGGAGCTGGTTCGCGTCGTGGGCCGTGAACATGTAGTGGTCCAGGACCCGGAGGGTGGCGTGATGGCGTTCCTGGACGGTGTCGTGGGCGTGGGCGAGTTCGGTGGCGTAGCCGCGCAGCAGGTCGTGCAGGCCGTAACGGCCGGGCAGCGGCTGTTCCACGAGGCAGGAGCCGACCAGGCCGGCGAGGGCGCGGCGGGTTCGGGCGAGGGGCAGACCGGTGAGGCTGGCGGCGGCGGGGGCGGTGATGTGGGGGCCGGGGTGCAGGGCCAGGAGGCGCAGGAGCCGGGCTGTGGGTTCGTCCAGGGACCGGTAGGACCAGGAGAAGACGGCGCGTACGTCGGTGGTGGAGTCGAAGCCGCTGAACGCATCCAGGCCATCGGTGTCCCGGAGGTCGTCGACGATGGCGTGAAGGGGGAAGGACGGATCGAGTTCGGCGCGGGCGGCGACCACCGCCATGGCCAGGGGAAGCCGTCCGCACAGACGGATGATGTCGGCCGTCGCGGCGGGCTCGGCGGCCACTCGTTCGGTACCCAGGCGTCGTTCGAGGGCTTGGTGGGCCTCCGCCTGCGAGGGCAGAGGGAGGGCAAGGGGCCGGGCGCCGTCGGTGGTGATCAGCCCGGGAAGCTGGTTGCGGCTGGTGACCAGCGTGAGGCAGCCCCCTCCGCCGGGCAGCAGAGGGCGCACTTGTCGCTCGTCGCGGGCGTTGTCCAGGACGACGAGGACCTGCCGGTCGGCGAGGAGGCTGCGGAAGAGCGTGCTGCGGCCCGGGGTGTCCTCCGGGATGCGCTGGGCGGGAACGCCGAGGGCGGTCAGGAAGCCGCGCAGAGCGTGGCCGGGTTCGACGGCGGGCGCGTGGGGGTGGAAACCGCACAGGTCGACGAAAAGCTGTCCGTCGGGGAAAGAGGAGGCTATGCGGTGGGCGTGGTGGACGGCAAAGGTGGTCTTGCCGACCCCGGGAGCCCCACTGATGACGACGGCGGAGGCAGCTGTCGTTCCGGACCGGGCAGGCACACCACTCGCGGCCGACAGCCACGCGCCCTCGGCCTCGCGTCCCGCGAACACCGTCAGACTACGCGGCAGTTGTGCAGGACGCATCCGGGGCGTGGGCATAATTCCCTCGACATCCGCGGCCGGGTCGCGACGCGCATCGGGCCGATCACCGGCGCCGGTCGGCCCTTCGTCGGCCGGGCCCGCGGACGTGGCCGCTCCGTCCTCCTCCGGCGTCCCGGACGTGTTCGGCCCGAGCGGATCGCGCCCGTCGCCGGTACTCGCTCCGGATACGGATGCCGTGCCGAACCTGTTCGGCTCATCGGCTGGGCGGAGGGGCGGCAGGTCGTGGTGGAGGATGCCGTGGTGCAGCGCGCGCAGGGTCGGGCCGGGTTCGAGGCCGAGCTCCTCGGCGAGGTGCCGGCGCAGGTCCGCGTAGCGCTGAAGTGCCTCGGGGTGCCGGCCTGCCAGGTACAAGGCGCGCAGCAGCAGGGCCCAGCCGGTTTCCCGCAGGGGGTGCTCCGCGGTCATCTCCTGTGCCGCGTCCAGGGCCTCGACGACCCGTCCTTGCAGGAGCAGGGCAGTGGCCCGGATCTCACGGGTGGACTGGCGCAGTTCTTCCAGGCGCGCAGCTTCGTTGACGGCGAACAGGTGGTGTGCGGCGTCGGCGAACGCGGGGCCGCGCCACATCTCCAGGGCTGTTCGCGCCTCGTCCACGACGCGTTCGGGACGCCCTAGGTCCATGAACCGGTGTGCCCGGGCGACGGCCCGCTCGAAGCGTACGGTGTCACGGCTTTCCGGCGGCACCCGCAGGGCGTAGCCCAGGGGTTCGGTGACCAGCACCTCGTAGGTGCCCTTCCGGCGCAGGTGCCGGGGTTCCAGGACCGCGCGCACCTTGCTGACGTGGGCGTGCAGGGAGCCCATCGCTGCGTCCGGTGTCCGGCCCGGCTGTTGCGGCCACAGTTCGTCGCACAGCGTCTGCGGAGCGACCGCCCGGCCGTCGTCGAGCAGCAGGCGGACCAGCAGCAGCCGTTGTCGGCGCCGGCCCGGATCGAGTACCGCCCCCGCCCGCCGTACCACCAGCGGACCCAGCAGTCCGAAGTCGAGATCCTGTCCCACGCCTGCCACCGTACTCATCCAGAATCCCGCTCGCCGACGCCACCGTCGGAAGCACGTACATGACCATGCCCCGTGGCCGCGGGGGGCGACCCGCTCCCGCTGTGACGAAAACCGGACCACGTGATCCCGTCGCGGTGACCCGACCGCCGAGGTGGGGGCTGCTCAGGTGATCGGAGCGGCGAGGACCCCGTCGTCCCCTTCCCGCGTACCACACGGGACATTAGCAGGACCCCGATCGGCATGATCCCTTCAAAGGCTTCGGAGGCGGCCATGCGCTGGATGCCTTCCTCGTCCAGCCGGGCCCGGCCTGCGGAGTGCCGTACAGGCTGGGGCGATCCGCAACAGGTCCATCCCTGGCCGGGCGCCGGAACGGCCATCCCGCGAAGGCGTCGCGGATTCCGGCCTGCTGAACCACGGGCCTCCGCGCCACGTGGCCGGTGCAGGTGATCTCCACAGGCCAGGTCCCGCCAGGGTGCGTCCGAGCAGACACCCCTTCACCTGCGGCAACGCGTGAACCGGCACGACATCCGCTCCGTTCGGTGAGCGAACGGTCGTCGTCAGGAGTGGAGAGAAGACATGGTCCCTGTCGAAGGAACGAGCACCGCCCGGTTCGAACCGGTCCGAGCGGCGCTGGCAGCGCACCTGGAGTCCGGCGAGGAGCTGGGGGCGTCGATCGCCGTGGACGTCGACGGAGTCATGGAAGTCGACCTGTGGGGCGGGCACGCCGACGAAGCGCGGGCCGTCCCGTGGCACCAGGACACGTTGGTCAACCTGTGGTCGACCACCAAGACCCTGAGCAGTCTGGCGGCCCTCGTCCTCGTCGACAGAGGGGCACTGGATCTCTACCGCCCGGTCGCGCACTACTGGCCCGAATTCGCCGCTCAGGGCAAGCAGGACGTCGAGGTGCGGCACGTCCTGGCACACACCTCGGGGCTCTCCGGCTGGCAGCAGCCGTTCACCATGGACGATCTGTACGACCGGCCTACCGCCAGCGCCCGGCTGGCCGCGCAGGCGCCCTGGTGGGAACCGGGCAGCGCCTCCGGCTATCACGTGCAGACCCAGGGACAGCTCGTGGGAGAGCTCGTCCGGCGAGTCAGCGGCCGCACCCTGACCGAGTTCGTCGACACGGAGATCGCCAAACCGGCGCAGGCCGACGTCCAGATCGGCGCGCGGCAGGCCGACTGGCCGCGCATCGCCGAACTGGTGCCCCCGTCACAGCTCTCCGGAATACCCGCGGGCCTCGATCCCGAGGGGATCTTCACCAAGACCTTGCTCGGAAGCCCCGCCAGGGACGAGCACGTCGACACTCCTCGGTGGCGCCGTGCCGAACTCGGCGCGGTCAACGGCCACGGCAACGCACGAGGCATGGCCCGCGCCCTCTCCGTGATCTCTCGACGAGGCCAGGTGAACGGCCTGCGGCTCATTTCCGAGGAGACGGCGGAGAAGGTCCTCGACGTACAGGCGGACGGGGTCGACCTGTTCCTGGGCGTTCCCGTGCGCTGGGGCATGGGTTTCGCGCTCGCCGATGCGAGGACCATGCCGCACATGCCCACCGGAAGAGTCTGCTTCTGGGTCGGCCGGGGCGGCTCGATCGTCATGATGGACCTCGACCGGCGCGTCACGTTCTCGTACACGATGAACCTGCTGGGCGACGGAATCCTCGGATCGGAGCGCACCCACGACTACATCAGGACTGTCTACGAAGTCCTGGACTCCACCGCCTGCTGACTTCAAGGACTGGAGAGGTGCCGCGACTGTGCCGAAGGTCGGCGAACCTCGTTCAGTCGCGCTGTCAGGCCCACCGGATGCCGGTTGACGGCTCTCACGCCGCATGCCGCGCGGGGGCTTGCGGGGCGGGCCCCGAGACGCTTATGACCCTCGGGCTGGAGTGGGCAGGCGGCCCCCGGCCGGCGGGGCGCGCTTGGTTCCGGCGCTCCGCCGCGACCGCGGCCGTGTCAGAAGTAAGGCGCTCACGTGGTGAACCGGACCGCCGTTCCTCGCGTTGCGCTGGTTGGACGCGCGTGCGTCCCTGCGATGCCGCCGTGGGCCGTGGCCCCCGGCGGGATCGCACCAGAAGGGAAGGAACAACTCACTAGTGAAGCGCTTCATCACACGCCTCGGGGTAGTCGCGGCGGCCGGAGCCCTGGCCGTTGTACTGCCTGCTTCATCGGCGTACGCCATCAACCGCACCGATTGCAACGGATTGGGCCTCCTGTCGCTTCACAACGCAGGCGGCTCACTCTGCTTCGCCAACGCGGGCGTGCAGAGCGTGGCGATCTATGGCGTGGACCGGATCTGGACCGGAGACAACAAGGTCACGCTGGAGTACGTGCCGAGGCTGGGCGCGCCGGTGACCAGCGCCACCATTGACAAGTGGCATTTCGGCAACGTCCCTGGTGAGCCCATCCACAAGATCACGAAGATCAGGATCTGGTAGCCCCCGCAGCCGTGAATCAGCTGACGGCGGATCCCCGTCGGTGAGGGCGCAGGCACTCGGCTCTGGAACTCGACGCGTCGGGGTGACCGGGGCGCGACCGGGCCGCAGCTGAAGCGGACGAGGTCGGGGCCGGGCAGGTAGGTGTCCCGCAGCCAGAGAAGGAACCGGGCCGCCTCACCGGCCGTGGTGTCGGACGGCATCACGCAGTCCCGCCCGTGGACGGTGGCGGTGCCGTCGTACTCGGTGCCGTCGTCGGAGGGGTGGACCGGGTCGATGGCGTCTGCTGGCCCTACTGCGGGCAGCAGCGGACGCGCGTCCTGGGGATCGGACCGGCGAGCGTGGCTGGCGCACAGGCCCCGATGTACGCCTGCAGCCCGTGGATCTGCCTGGTGGTCGGGCATCGAGAACACCCACTATTTCGACACCGACGGGGAGCAGCTCCCCGTCCCGCACCATCCGCCCCACTCCATGCGCCACACACCTGCGCCTCGTGGCTCGTCCAAAAGAGAATCTCCCGGACGAAATCCAGCACCTTCGCGGCCACGAGAGCCTCTGGCCCACACAGCGCTACGAGCACCTGAAGCCGGACGCTCACAAGGCTGTGCTCGGGGCCTGGGAGTGCCCGGCCCTCCCGCTAGCCATCGGCGCATGAAGGAAGTCGACGCGCCGGGTGGCCGGCCCCCGCCGGTGGGCTGGCGACCGGGATCGACGGCGTCCGCTTCTTCCTCGTGCGGCCCTCCGCCTCGGGGCGCGTGCCTTGTCGGCGTTAGGGTGTGGCGCCGTACTCGGCGGTTTGTTCTCTTGAAGAGGTGGGGATGGGGCTCATGGACGCGGATCACGCGGAGCTGGTCGTCGCGGCGCAGGCCGGGGACGATCGCGCGCGGGAGAAGCTGGTCGCCGCCTACCTCCCGCTGGTCTACAACATCGTCGGACGGGCGCTGAGCGGACATGCCGACGTCGACGACGTCGTCCAGGAGACCCTGATACGCGTGGTGCGCGACCTGCCGGCCCTGCGCGCCCCGGAGAGCTTCCGGTCCTGGCTGGTGTCCATCACGCTCCGCCAGATCAACACCCACTGGCACCGGCAGCGGACTCTCGCCGAGCGGACCACGGTCATCGACGAGGCGCTCCGCGTGCCGAACGCCGGCGGCGCGGTCGAGGACGTGACGATCCTGCGTCTGCGCATGTCGGACGAACGCCGTCAGGTGGTCGAAGCCGGCCGGTGGCTCGACCCGGATCATCGGGTGCTGCTGTCGCTGTGGTGGCAGGAGTGCGCCGGCCTGCTGAGCCGTCAGGACATCGCCGACGCGATGGGGCTCGGTGTCGCCCACGCCGGAGTGCGCGTGCAGCGCATGCGCGAGCAGTTGGACCTGAGCCGGACGATCGTCGCCGCGCTGGAGGCGGACCCGCGCTGTCCGCGGCTGAGCGAGACCGTCGCCGGCTGGGACGGTGCGCCCACGTCCGTGTGGCGCAAGCGGATCGCGCGGCACACCCGCGACTGCCCCGTCTGCACGGCGACGACGACGGAACGGGTTCCGGCCGAGCTGCTGCCCCTGGGCCTCGCGCCGCTGGCCGTCCCGGCCGCACTTGTCGCGGCGCTGACCGCCAAGGGTCTGTTGTCGGGTACGTCGGCGAGCGCCGCCGGGCTGGCCACGGCACATGTCGCCGCCGGCACGGCGACGGGGGGAGGCGGTCCGCACGGCGCGCTGCTCGGCAAACTCCACGCGGTGACCGCCCATCCGCTGGTGGGCCTCGCCGCCGGCGCGGTGCTCGTCGCCGGGACCGTCACCTACGCGGTGTGGCCCCAGGAGGAAACCCGGGTGCCCGGCGTCGTCGCCACTCCTACGACCGCCGCTTCCCCGAGCGCCACCCCCACGCCGGCCCCGTCGCCCACGACCCCGCCGGTCACGCCGGCCCCGCCGGCCGCACCGTCGCCGGTGGCTCCGTCCGCCGGCGCGGGCACCGTTCCGCTGGGCGCGCGGTCGCTGGAGTCCGTGGATCGGCCCGGCCTGTTCGTCACGTACGACGGTGACTTCGCGGCGCTCGGCCCGGTCCCCGCGTCGGACGGTGAGCGGGCACGGCGACGGGTCACCTTCACGGTCGTCAGGGGGCTGGCCGACACACGGTGCGTCACCTTGCGCGCCGCCGACGGCCGGTATCTTCGCCACCATTACCTGCGGTTGCGGCTGAGCGCCGACGACGGCAGCGAACTGTTCCGGGAGGACGCCACCTTCTGCCCGCGTCCCGGGGCGGTCGCCGGGTCGGTGACCCTGCACGCGCACAACTATCCCGGCTCGGTCGTCCGCCACCGCGACGGCGGCATCTGGCTCGACGGCTCCGACGGCACTCGGGCCTTCGCCGGCCAGGCTTCCTTCCTCGTGCGCGAACCCTCCGCCTGAGAACCGTTCCCCGACCAGCGGGCACCGGACCGTCTCCATGACGGCGGGTGATCCGGCGGTACGGCCCGTGCCGCGCCTTCTCAGGGGGGCGACCGGTTCGCGGGGCCCGGCATAACGCTTTCCATCTGCGGGATGCATCACGGAGCGATCGTCCCGACGGCGCGACTTTTCCGTTACGGGACCGCGCCTGCTCAAGCCTCCACTTCAGGGGTGCCCTTCCCGCCTCACCGCGACGTTCCGGTGAAGCGGGCTTCCCGGCTTCCCCCTACGCCTGTCCCCCTGAAGAAAGTCACACCCATGACACGACACACCCGTGAACCCGGGACGACCCGCCACTTCCGAGGTGAAGCATGAAGGGCCTGCACCGGCTCCGCCGGCGTCACCGGACACTGATGACGGGACTGGCGGCCACGGCGCTGGTGGCCGGCGTCGTGACGCTCGTCCCCGACTCCGCCGACGCCGCGGGCGGCCTGGGGGCCGAGGCGGCCTCCTCGGGCCGGTACTTCGGCACCGCTGTGGCCTCCGGCAGGCTCGGTGACCCGGCGTACACCGCGATCGCGGACCGGGAGTTCCACATGATCACCCCGGAGAACGAGATGAAGTGGGACGCCGTCGAACCGTCCCGCGGCACCTTCCGGTTCGGCCCCGCGGACCGGATCGTCGACCGCGCCCTGGCTCGTGGCCAGCGCGTGCGCGGCCACACCACGGTCTGGCATGCGCAGCTGCCCTCCTGGGTCGGCGCCATCCGCGACGCGGGCACGCTGCGCAGCGTGATGAACCGTCACATCACCACGCAGATGACTCACTACAAGGGCAAGATCTACGCCTGGGACGTCGTCAACGAGGCCTTCGCCGACGGCGGCAGCGGCCGGCTCCGCGACTCGGTCTTCCAGAAGGTGCTCGGCAACGGCTTCATCGAGGAGGCGTTCCGCACCGCCCGGGCGGCCGACCCCGCGGCCAAGCTCTGCTACAACGACTACAACATCGAGAACTGGGCGGACGCCAAGACCCAGGGCGTTCACCGCATGGTCAAGGACTTCAAGGCCCGCGGTGTGCCCATCGACTGCGTTGGCTTCCAGAGCCACTTCGGGGCGGGCGGCCCGCCGGCGAGCTTCAGGACCACCCTGGCCAACTTCGCCGCCCTCGGGGTCGACGTCCAGATCACCGAGCTGGACATCGCCCAGGCGTCGCCCACCCACTACGCGGACGCGGTCGGCGCGTGCCTGTCCGTGGCGCGGTGCACCGGCATCACGGTGTGGGGCGTCCGGGACAGCGACTCCTGGCGCGGCGGCGAGAACCCCCTGCTGTTCGACGGCAACGGCACGCCCAAGCCCGCGTACGGCGCCGTCGTGCGCGCGTTCCGGTCGGGCTCGGGTACGCCCCCGGTCGACCCGGCCGGCCGTGTCGGACCGATCAAGGGCGTGGCCTCCGGCCGCTGCCTCGACATCCCCGGCTCCACCACGGCCAACGGCACACACGCGCGGCTGTGGGACTGCGGGGGACAGGCCGGCCAGCGCTGGACCTACACCGCCGCCAGGCAGCTGAAGGTCCACGGGGACAAGTGCCTGGACGCCAAGGGCAAGGGCGTCACCAACGGCACCGCGG
Organism: Streptomyces sp. NPDC012827; assembly: GCF_042900905.1. NCBI lineage: Bacteria > Bacillati > Actinomycetota > Actinomycetes > Kitasatosporales > Streptomycetaceae > Streptomyces > Streptomyces sp. NPDC012827. The sequence goes on from NZ_JBIBBY010000009.1 coordinate 168,336, forward strand.
TGGTCGTCTGGGACTGCAACGGCGGCGCCAACCAGCAGTGGAACGTCAACACCGACGGCACGATCACCGGCGTCCAGTCCGGCCTGTGCCTGGACGCCATCGGCGCGGCGACCACGAACGGCACCGGGCTCCAGCTGTACACCTGCGCGTCCGTCGGCAACCAGAGGTGGACCGCGCCGTCCGGGACGGACGGCGGTACGTGTGCTCTTCCCTCGACGTACAAGTGGAGTTCGACCGGCCCCCTCGCGCAGCCGGCACACGGGTGGGCCGCGCTGAAGGACTTCACCCATGTGACGCTGGGCGGCAAGCACCTGGTCTACGCGTCGAGCGCGTCGGGCACCTCCTACGGCTCGATGGCGTTCAGGCCCTTCACGAACTGGCCGGACATGGGGGCGGCCGGGCAGACCGGGATGAACCGGAACGCGGTGGCGCCCACGCTGTTCTACTTCGCGCCCAAGAAGATCTGGGTGCTGGCGTACCAGTGGGGGGCCTCACCCTTCAGCTACCGCACGTCCCACGACCCCACCGATCCCAACGGCTGGTCCGCGCCGCAGCCGCTGTTCACCGGCAGCATCCCGCGCACCGATTCCCCCACCGGCCCGATCGACCAGGCGCTGATCGCCGACGACCGGAACATGTACCTCTTCTTCGCCGGGGACAACGGCAAGATCTACCGGGCGAGCATGCCGATCGGGAACTTCCCCGGCAACTTCGGCTCGTCGTACACGACGGTCATGAGCGACACGGCGAAGAACCTGTTCGAGGCGCCGCAGGTCTACAAGGTCCAGGGCCGGAACCAGTACCTCATGATCGTCGAGGCCCGGGGGGCGAACGAACACCGCTACTTCCGCTCCTTCACGGCCACCAGCCTGAGCGGCTCGTGGACCCCGCAAGCCGTCAGCGAGAACGCCCCCTTCGCGGGCAAGGCCAACAGCGGTGCCACCTGGACCGACGACATCAGCCACGGGGACCTGATCCGCGTCAACGCCGATCAGACCATGACCGTCGACCCCTGCAACCTGCAGTTCCTCTACCAGGGCAAGTCCCCGCAGGCGGGCGGACCCTACGACCGGCTGCCGTACCGGCCCGGTGTCCTCACCCTGCGGCGCTGAGCTGCCCGATCCACAGTCGTACAAGGAGAAACACCCCCCATGGACAACCCCACGAACGCCGGGCGCCGCGGACGTCACCGCCGCCGCAGGACCGCCACCGCCCTGCTGCTCGGCGTGCCCGCCACCGTCGTGCCGTACCTCCTGTTCGTGCAGGACGACTCGCAGGCGGCGACGGTCGACGCCAACGCCTACTACCGGCTGGTCTCCGTACGCAGCGGCAAGGCGCTCGACGTCAACGCCTTCTCCACCGCAGACGGCACGCGCATCCAGCAGTGGACCGACCAGAACACCGCCAACCAGCAGTGGAGACTCAGGCCCACCGGGAACGGCTTCCACGAACTGGTGAACCGCAACAGCGGCAAAGTGCTGGGCATAGCCGGCGGTTCGACCGTCCGGTCGGCCGCCGCCGAGCAGCAGACCGACAGCTCGTCGCCGTCCCAGGAGTGGCGGATCGACGCGGTGAGCGGCACCGACGCCGTCACCTTCACCTCCCGCGCCAGCGGCATGGTCCTGGACGTCTCCGGAGGCTCCACGGCCCAGGGCGCGGCGGTCATTCAGTACCCGGGCAGGGGCACCACCAACCAGCAGTGGAAGCTGGTGAAGGTGGCCGGTACCGCGTCGGCCGCGGCCGGCCCCTACACATGGCGGAACGCCCAGGTGGTCGGCGGCGGATACGTCACCGGTTTGATGTTCCACCCGCGGGAGAAGGGCCTGCTGTACGCGCGGACCGACATGGGCGGCGCCTACCGGTGGGACACCGGTGCCGAGCAGTGGATCCCGTTGACCGACTGGCTCGGCGAGAAGGACTGGAACCTGCTCGGCATCGACGCGCTGGCCACCGACCCCGCCGACCCCGACCGGCTCTACCTCGCGGCGGGCACCTACACCAACGACTGGGCCGGCAACGGTGCGATCCTGCGCTCCACCGACCGGGGCCGCACCTTCCGGCGCACCGACCTGCCGTTCAAGCTGGGCGGCAACGAGGACGGCCGCGGGGCGGGCGAACGGCTCGCCGTCGACCCCTCGGACGGCCGCACCCTGCTGCTCGGCACCCGCAAGAACGGGCTGTGGCGCAGCACCGACAGCGGTGTGACGTGGCGGCAGGTCTCCTCGTTCCCCGTCAAGGACGGGGCGAGCAGCGGCGCGGGCGTCTCCTTCGTGACGTACGGTCCGGCCGGCGACAGGACGATCTACGTCGGCGTCGCGGACAGGTCCACCTCCCTCTACCGCTCCACCGACGGCGGCCGCACCTGGCAGGCCGTCCCCGGGCAGCCGGCGGGCCAACTGCCGCAGCGGGGCGTGGTCTCCGGAGACGGCTCGCTGTACCTGACGTACACCGACGCCCTCGGACCCAACGGCGTGACGGCGGGCTCGGTGTGGAAGTACACGCCGCGGGGCGGGGCGTGGAAGAACATCTCCCCCTCGCGGGGCGGCTACGGCTTCGCCGGCCTGGCCGTCGACCCGCGCAGGCCGTCCACGGTGATGGTCACGACCCTCGACCGCTGGTGGCCCGAGGACGAGATCTACCGCACCACCGACGGCGGCACGACCTGGAAGGCACTGTCGGGCAGGTCGGTCCGGGACGCCTCAGCCGCTCCGTACATCGGGACCCACACCGGGCACTGGATGACGGCCCTGGCCGTCGACCCCTTCGACTCCGGGCATGTGCTGTACGGCACCGGCAACGGCATCTGGCGCAGCAAGGACGCGGACGCCACCGACAGCGGCCGCACCAGCCACTGGTCCGTGGCCGCGCGCGGCCTCGAGGAGACGGCGCTGATGGACGCCGTCGCCCCGCCCGGCGGTGCCACCGTCATCACCGCCATGGGGGACCAAGGCGGTTTCCGCCACGACGACCTGACCAAGGTGCCCGCCGGGCGGCTGGGCAACCCGACGATGACCAACAGCACCGACATCGATTTCGCCCAGGCCAACCCCTCGGTGATGGTGCGTGTCGGCCGTGGGGGCGCGCAGGACGGTGCCTACTCCACCGACGGCGGCAACAGCTGGAAGGGCTTCAGGACGGAGCCGGTGGCAGGCGCCCGGGACGGCCGTGTCGCGCTGGCGGCGGACGGCTCCGCCATCGTCTGGACCCAGGCCGGCCAGGCCCCGTACCGCTCGGTCGACAAGGGGACGAGCTGGTCGAGGGTGGGTGGCCTGGGCACCGGAGCGGTGGTCGTCGGCGACCGCGCCTCGGCCAGGACGTTCTACTCGCTGTCCGGCGGCACCCTCCACGCCAGCACCGACGGCGGAGCGACCTTCACCGCCCGTGCCACCGGTCTTCCCGCCGACGGCCGGCTCACGGCCGTCCCCGGCGTCGCGGGGGACCTGTGGATCGCCGGCGGTGGTCAGGGCCTGCTGCACTCCACCGACGGCGGCCGCACCTTCACCCGGCTCACCACGGTGAAGTCCGCCTCCGCCCTCGGCTTCGGCAAGGCCGCCCCCGGCACCTCCTACCAGGCCCTGTACCTGATCGGCACCGTCAAGGACGTCACCGGAGTCTTCCGCTCCACCGACCGGGGCGCCACCTGGCTCCGCGTCAACGACGACGCCCACCAGTGGGGCAGCATCGGCGGTGTCGGCGTCATCACCGGTGACCCCGACACCTTCGGCCGCGTGTACGTCGGCACCAACGGACGCGGCCTCCAGTACGGCGACCCGTCCTGACCCCGTCGCCGGAGCGGACACCCGCCCCACACGCGTGAGCTGACGCGCCACCAGGAGCGGAGGACCGCCCTCCCGCCGGTGTGACACATCGGTGGGAGGGCGGCCTTCCGAGCCCGGTGGCGCGGCCGACGTGAACGGCGCCGAAGCGCTTCGGTGGCCGTACGCCCACGTCAAGGGCAGGGGTGGGCGGCGCGGCCGGTCCGTCAGGCGCTGGCGCGGGTGACCAGGCGCGTGGGGAGGATCAGCGGGGTGGGGTCCTGGCCGTCGATGAGCGCGACGAGCATCCGCGCCATCTCCCGGCCGAGACCCTCTATGGGCTGGTGCACCGTGGTGAGCGGCGGGTCGGCGATCCGGGACACGGCCAGGTCGTCGAAGCCGACCACGGCGACGTCGGAGGGGACCAGGCGGCCGGCCTCGCGCAGCGTGCGCAGCGCCCCGGCCGCCATGTTGTCACCGGCGGCGAACACCCCGTCCAGGTCGGGGTGGTGTGCGAGGAGCGCGGCCATGGCGGCGGCGCCGCTGGGCTCGGTGAAGTCGCCGCCCTCCGAGGGGTACGGCTCCAGTCCCGCCGCCAGCATGGCGTCCCGGTAGCCGCGGTAGCGGGCCCGCCCGACCTCGGTGTCCAGGCGTCCGCAGATCGTGGCGATCCTGGTCCGGCCGGACGCGATCAGGTACTCGGTGGCCGCGCGGGCTCCGCCGGCGTTGTCGACGTCCACGTACCAGCGGGGATCCGTGCCGACCGGTCGGCCGCCGAACACCACGGGCAGCTCCGCCTCCTCGGCCATGCGGGCCAGCGGATCGTCCTCGCGCAGCGCCATCAGCATCACGCCGTCGGCGCCTTTGGACCTCAGCAGCCGCTCCACGCGTCTGCGCCCCCGGTCGGAGGCGGCCAGGCAGAGCATGAGGTGCAGGTCGGCGTCCTCCAGGGCGGCCGAGGCGCCCACGATCACCTGGGCGAAGAACGGGTCCGCGAAGATCGAGGGGTCCTCCCCGGAGACGACCAGAGCGGCCGCACCGGTCTGACGGGTCGCCAGTGCCCGGGCGGTCGGATGGGGCACGTAACCGAGCTGACGGACGGCCCGCTCGACCGCCTCGCGCTTGACGCGGCTGACGTGCGGGGCGTTGTTGAGCGCGCGGGAGGCCACCGATCGTGAGACTCCGGCCAGTTCGGCCACCTCGTCGAGTGTCGACTGCCGGCGTGACACGCCTTCGGTCATGATCCGCCTCTCCTGTCGCGACCGGAACACGGGGAAAACTGGAAGCGCTTCCAGTTCCGTGACTGTAAAGGCTTCCCGTAGTGATGTGAAGGGCCGTTCGAGCGCGGTCGCTTGACAGGACGAACGGGGCATCACACGATACCGGCCACACCCCAGGGGCATCGAGAGGCGCTCTGGGACCGCTTCCAGTGGGAGCGCTTCCACGCTCAGGGGTGCCGTACCACCGCACTTCCTCAGTGCGCCGCCCGCTCGGGACGAGAGCGTGCGGCGCTCCCCCCTCAGGAATCGAGGTACCGTCATGCGCCGCAGCATCCGCGCCCTCGCGGCAGCCGTCCTCGCGCTGCCGCTGGCGCTCACCGTCGCCCCGTCCGCCCACGCGGCGGACCCGACCACCATGACCAGCGGGTTCTACGTGGACCCGAACTCCAGCGCGAAGCAGTGGGTCGCCGCCCACCCCGGTGACGGCCGGGCGCCCGCGATCAACGCCTCCCTCGCCAACACGCCCATGGCCCGCTGGTTCGGCGCCTGGAGCGGCACCATCGGCACCGCCACGGGAGCGTACGCGGGGGCGGCCGACCACGCGGACAAACTCCCCGTCCTGGTGGCCTACAACATCTATCTCCGTGACTCCTGCGGCGGACACTCCGGCGGCGGCGCCACCAGCCCGGCCGCGTACGCCTCCTGGATCGCCCAGTTCGCCGGCGGGATCGCCCACCGCCCGGCCGTGGTCATCCTCGAACCGGACTCCCTCGCGGACTACGGGTGCCTGACGCAGACTCAGATCCGCGAACGCCAGGGCATGATCAGCGGCGCCCTCGCCGAGTTCAACCGCCAGGCACCCAACACCTGGGTCTACCTCGACGCGGGCAACCCCGGCTGGATCAGCGCGGCGGCGATGGCCCAGCGCCTCCACGAAGCGGGCCTCCGGCAGGCCCACGGCTTCTCGCTCAACGTCTCGAACTACTACACCACCGCCCAGAACACCGCCTACGGAAACGCCGTCAACAGCGAACTGGCCGCCCGCTACGGCTACACCAAGCCGTTCGTGGTCGACACCAGCCGCAACGGCAACGGCTCCAACGGCGAATGGTGCAACGCGGCCGGCCGCCGCATCGGCACCCCCACCCGGCTGGGAGGCGGCGCCGAGATGCTGCTGTGGATCAAAGCTCCCGGCGAGTCCGACGGCAACTGCGGCGTCGGAACCGGGTCCACGGCCGGGCAGTTCCTCCCCGAGGTCGCCTACAAGATGATCTACGGCCACTGACCTTCCGACTCCTGCGGCCCGGTGTCCGCCGCACCGCGACCGGGCCACAGGGGCCCTTCTCGCCCCCACCACGCCTCGACCAGGAGCCTTCATGAAGTCACGCAGCCTACGGCGCCGTGCGACCGCCGCCCTCGCGGCGCTCGCGGCCTGCGCCGCCCTCACCGCGACACAGGGACAGGCACAGGCCGCACCGACCGGGGACACCCTCACTCCCACGACGAAGTTCTACGTGGACCCGCACAGCAAGGCCGCCCGCCAGGCGCTCACCGACCTGCGGAACGGCGACCTCACGAACGCGGTCAACATGGCGAAGCTCGCGAGCTGGCCGCAGGCCGAGTGGTTCACCGAGGGCACGCCCCACGAGGTGCGGGCCAAGGTGAGCGGCCTCGTCCGCGAGGCGCGGGCGGTGAACCGGACCCCCGTGCTCGTCGCCTACAACGTGCCGGGCCGGGACTGCAGCCAGTACTCCAGCGGTGGTGCCCCGTCCTCCGCCGCCTACCGGCAGTGGATCGACGCCTTCGCCGCCGGCATCGGCGACAGCGAGGCCGTCGTGGTGGTCGAGCCTGACGGCCTGGCCCTCCTCCCCAGCGACTGCGGGCGGGACGTGGACCCGACCGGCGAGCTCACCGCTGCCCGCATCGCCGATCTGGCGTACGCGGTGAGGACCCTCAAGGCCAGGGCCCGCACCGCGGTGTACCTCGACGCGGGCAACGTCCTGTGGCGGCCCGTCGGCACGATGGCCCAGCGACTGCTCGACGCCGGCGTGCGGGACAGCGACGGCTTCGCCCTCAACGTGTCCAACACCCACCCCACCGAGCACAACGCGCGCTACGGCACCTGGATCGCGAAGTGCATGTGGTTCGCCACCGAAGGACCCGAGCACGCCCGCGGCCGCACGGACTGGTGCGCCACCCAGTACTATTCGCCCGCCGCGCCCAACGACGGCGCGCCCGGCAACGCGGTCGACTCCGCCGACCCCGCCACCTGGCGCTGGACCGACGCCTGGTTCGACCGGAGCGTGGGCACCCCGCCGGACGACGCGCTGCACCACTTCGTCATCGACACCAGCCGCAACGGTCTGGGAGCCTGGGTCCCGGAGCCCGGCAAGTACACCGGCGACCCGGAGATCTGGTGCAACGCGCCCGGTCGCGGCCTCGGCCCCCGCCCGACCGCGAACACCGGCGTCCCGCTCGTCGACGCCTACCTGTGGGTCAAGATCCCCGGCGAGTCCGACGGCAGCTGCACCCGCAACACCGGCGGCACGATCGACCCCGAGTACGGCATCGTCGATCCGCCCGCGGGCACCTGGTGGCCGGACCAGGCCCACACCCTCGCCCGCAACGCGGCCCCGCGGCTGACCTTCAACCGCTGACCTCCAGGTCGGCTGCGCGGGTGGCGGCCGGCCGCGTCCCGGCCGGCCGCGCACCACGCTCGACGACAAGGGCCGGGATCCGGCCCCGGCGCGATCGGCGAACGGGGCGTCCGGGGACCTGGGCGGTCAGTTGTCGAGGGCGCCCATGACCTTGCCGAGGTCGACGAACTTGAAGTTGGTCGCGTCGCGGTCGCCGTCGCCGGGGGCGTCGTGCCCGTCCTGGACGACGAGGAGACCGTTGGGGTACTTGGAGCCGAGGGGGGCGTTCAGCACCGCGGCGCCGTCGCACTCCTCGGAGCCGTCGAGGGTGTCGTTCGCGGCGGTGACCCGGAAGCCGCCCTCGTACTCGTTGGCGTCCTCCACCTCGCGGTCGTAGGCGGCGAAGGTGTCGTCACCCTGGCTGGAGGCGAGGATGTAACCGTCACCGTCGGACTCGGTGAGCAGAGTGAGGCCCTCGACGTCGGCGGAGATCTTCGTGCCGCCGTAGCCGGGGTCGGTGCCCGGCGTGCACTCCTCGGTCTCCTCGTCGTAGACGCCGGGGACGCCGTACTCACGGACCTTGTCGATCAGCTTCGGCGTGCCGGTGAGGTCGGCGCGCATCCGCCAGACGCCGACGTCCTCCTGGCCGGCGTAGAGCATGCCGTTGGCCGGGTCGACGACCATGCCCTCGACCTGCGGCAGCTCGTCGGGCTCACCGCACGGGGACCACGAGGTGCCGTTGGGGAGCTGGAAGGAGGACGGCAGGGCCAGGGTGCGGATCTTGCGGTAGGTGACCTTGCCGTCCGCGGCCGGGAGCAGTTCCAGGAGGGCGATGCTCGTGCGCTCGCGGCGGCTGACCAGGGCGTAGGACGTGCCGGTCGACGGGTCCGTCCAGGTCGCCAGGCCGTAGGCGGTCCGCTGGTCGTTGATCTCGGCCTGGTCCTGGGAGAACACGGGCGGGGCGGCGGGGTCGGTGACATCGGTCAGCGGGCCGCCGGCGCGGTCGCGGTCGATGCGGTAGAAGCGCAGCCGGTCGTGGCCGCGGTCACTGGTCACGGCCAGGTCGGCCCGCCCGGAGGAGAGCTTCAGGCCGTGGACGAGGTCGACGTTGTTGAACCGGCCGGGGGCGTCGTCCTCGCCCGCGGCGGGGGGCGCGGCTATCGACTGCACCAGCCGCGCGTCCAGGTCGTAGACGCGCAGGCCGCCTTCCTTGGCGGTGGCGACGACGAGGCTGCGGTCGGGGGCCGACGCGTTGCGCCAGATGGCGGGGTCGTCCGCGTCGGCGTTGCCGCCCTCGTCGTCGTCGTGGAGCACCGGCGTCTCCGCGCGGGGCGTCACGGCCGGCAGGGTGTCGGCGGACACGCGGTGCCGGGCCTCGGCGGGCACGGCCAGCGCCGCCGCCGCGAGAGCCGCGGCCACGGTCACCACGGTCGACCGGACGATGGTGGAGCGATTCATGCGTGCCTTCTCTGCGTAGGGGGTCGGACCCGCGAAGCCTGATCGCGGAGGGTGTCGGCACGGCAACCGCCGCACGGCGGGTGACCCCAGCCCCTGTGTACGTCCGGTAAACGATCATCCGTCGCGGCCGTCCCCTTGCACCGGTTCGGCGACCGGAACGACGCCGGGGGGCGCCACGGTGACGGTCCGGCGCTCCGTCCCTCTATCCCTTGAGCGCCTTGGCGATGGCGGCGGTGAACTGCTCGGCGGTCATCGGGGCGTTCCCGGTGCCCTCCGCGACGATCTTTCTGCCGTTCATCATCAGGGTCGGCGTGCCCGTCACGCCGCTCGCCTCGAAGGCGGCCGACATCTTCAGCGCCCAGGCGTCGTAGGTGCCCTGCCGGACGGCCTTCGCGAAGGCCGCGTTGTTCTTCAGGGCGGGGACCGCGCCGGCCACCTCGATGAGGTAGTCGTCCCTGGCGAACTTGTCGTCGTTCTCCTCGGGGTGGAAGTTCGCCGAGTAGAGGGCGCTCTTGTAGTCCAGGAACGCCTCGGGGCTCACGTCGAGGGCGGCGCCGAGGGCGGAGAGGGCGTTCTTCGAGCCCTCGCCCCTGGCGGTGGTGTCGATGAACGTCCCGCCGAAGAACCTGACCTTGTAGGTGCCGGCCTCGACATCCCTTTTGAGCGTCTCGCCGGCCGCCTGCTCGAAGCTCGCGCAGATCGGGCAGCGCGGGTCCTCGTACACCTCGAGGACCTTGGTCGCGGTGGGCTTGCCGATGACGACCGTCGTGCCGCTCTCGCCCTCGGTGTTCCGGGGCTTGACGACCGGAGCCTCCTTGGCCGCCTCCCAGCCGCTCGGCCGGGCGGCCTGCAGGACGAGGTGGCTCACGCCGCCCACGACGGCGAGGACGGCGACGGCCGACGCCGTGACGACGGCCTGGCGCAGGATCTTCTTCCGCTTGGCCTCGCGCTCGCGCTCGGCGCGCAGCCGCTCACGGGCGGCCGTCTTGTCGGCCTGGCTGCTGTGGGGACTCATGGGTGCTTCTCCGGGGGCGAGGGGGTGGGAGGTCGGGGCGGAAACGGGACCGGCCCCTACCGAGGGAATCGGTGAGGGCCGGTCCTGCCGACGGGTCCGGTCCTGTCAGAGGTCCGGGCCGGGTGTCAGGAGATCGCCTTGATCGTCTGCCAGCCGTTGGTGCCGACCACGGTGGGCGCCCCGACCGTGCCGGTCCGGCGGCCGGGGATGAACTCCAGTCCGGCGGTGGTGGTGGAGGTGGTGCTCCACATGTCCGGGATGCCGTCCGCGTTGGAGTCGCCGCTCGCGGTGATCAGCGGGCGGGCCGTGGTGGTCCAGCCGGTGCCGTAGGCGGTGCGGCTGCTGCCGGCGCCCAGCGACGACGGGTCGGTGCCGCCGTCGGGGACGCCGTCGCCGTCCGCGTCACCGCGGCTCTTGCCGTGGTAGAGCCACAGCTCGCCGTTGGTGGTGTCACGGGCGATGATGTCGACGAAACCGTCGCCGTCGACGTCGCCGGGGGAGGCGAGCGTCATCTTGCCCCAGCCGCTGCTGCCGATCGGGTAGCCGTACTCCAGGGTGCCGCCCGAGTAGCCGGGGAAGAACCACAGCTGGTCACCGACGACGGCCACGAAGTCGGGGTTGTAGCTCTCGGCGTTCGGGGTGATGTCGCCGACGGAGACGATCTGCTTGATCGTCGAGGGAGCGAACTCGGCCCCGCTCTGCTCCTCGGGGAAGAACCACACCTCCTGCTTGGTGTCCTCGGTGAACTCGCCCTGCCCGCTGTTGGGGTAGAGCCAGAGCTTGCCGTCGGCCTTGCGCGCGACGAGGTCCTCGTAGAAGTCCTCGTTCCAGTCGCCGCGATGGGTCAGCAGCGCACCCGCCCAGCCGCCGCCCGAGGAGAGCGGGATCGTGGTGGCGACGGCACCGTTGCCCGTACCGCCGTACAGCTTCAGGTTGTCCGTGCCGTCCACGGCGAACATGTCCGGCAGACCGTCACCGTTGACGTCGCCCGGCTTGTCCATGACGCCGGGGCTCTTGGCGTAGAACCGGTACGGGTAGATGGGGCCCGCGTTCTTCCCCGCGTCGAAGGCCTGGACGTACAGGGTGTGCGGTCCGGGGGTGAGCGGGGTGACGGGCACGGTGACGGAGCCGCCCGGGGCGGTCGGCTTCACCGAGTTGTTCGGCGGGGTACGGTCCAGGGCCCAGCGGTACTCGGTGATGTCGGCGACGCCGTTCGCGCCGAAGACGAAGTCACCGGCGGTGCGGGCGAGCGCGCCCTCGGCGTTCTCCGGGTAGACCGCGTCCACGGACTGCACCGTCGGCATCACCGACGGGGCGGTCGGGTCGAATCCGAAGCGGCAGCCGGGAGCGCCCTGGGTGGGTGTCCAGTCGGAGGCGAAGGCCGCGTCGGCGACGTCCTCGACCTGGGCCTTCCAGGAGAACTGGCCGTTGCTCGCGCCCTTGTACTGGTCCAGCAGGGTCTTGGGGACGACGACCCGCGCGGGTGCGCCGGCGGAGTTGGTCGACGAGACGGTGACCTTGATCTTCTTGTCGAAGAAGACGCCGGGCGCCACGTCGTGCTTGCCGGTCGCCCAGAGGTGGAACTGGACGTTGACGTCACCGCCGTCCGGGTCCCAGACCTGGGCGGTCAGCGTCACGTCGGTGTTGCCGAGGGTCACGTACGAGGTGCCGTTGCCGCACTCGGTCGTGTTGACCTTGGTGCTGGGGATCGTGTCCAGCGCCCATGGGGCCTTCGGCGGGCGGTTGAAGTCGACGATCAGCTTGGCGTCCGGCTTGAACTTCTTCCAGCTGTACGTGTCCTTGGCGTCCTCGGCGGTCTGCGGGGCGCGCAGGCCGAAGGTGATGTTGGTCCACTTGCTCGCGGCGGCCTTGACCGCCGCGTCCTTGGCGAGGAAGTCGACCGCCTTGTCGGGGCAGCCGTACGTGTCGTTGCCGTGCGCGTAGTTGCGGCTGTCCTGACGCGTGGACCACGCGGGCTGGTTGTTCCAGGTGGTGGAGGAGCTGATGCTGCCGGTCAGGTACAGCTCGACGGGCTTCGGCGTGCAGGACCAGGAGTGCGTCTCGGTGATCTGGAACTGGGCGTCGATCACCTTCACGCCCGCCAGGAACTTGGAGTCGACGCGGAAGAACGACCGGGCGGTGCCGCCGGACGAGCTCTCGTAGCCGACGCGGGCCTCGCTGGTGGTGCCGCCGCTCCAGCCGGTTCCGTTCCAGTAGCTGCTGGTCGGGGTCGGCTTGTACGCGATCGTCCAGGCCTGGCGCGTGCCCGTCATGCGGGGGTCGATGTAGACCGGGTAGGTGGTCTCCGGGTCGTCCAGCAGCTTCTGGTCGGGCGTCAGGGTGAGCTTTCCGCCCGCGACCGTGACGCCGACGTCGGCGCTGTTGGTGCCGGGCGTCAGGTCCGTCGGGACCGGGTTGACGTCGGCCATGTCCACGTCGACGTCGGCGAGGGCCGCGTAGGCGGACTTCGTGAGCGGCGCCGGCACGGGGTCGGAGCCGGACGAGTCCCACATCCGGGGAGTGGAGGTGGCGAAGACCGTCTGGCCGGCCGGGTTGACGGCGCGGAGGCTGCCGCTCCCGGTGTCCTTCTTCAGCGTCAGCCCGTCGACCCGGAGGTCGAAGTTGATGGCGGCGAGTGCCGGATTGTCCGCCGCCTCGGGCGTCTTGACGATCAGCGCCTGGCTGAAGCCGTCCACGCCCGCGGCGACGGAGAGGTCGACGCCCGGCAGCACCTCGCGGTACGTGGCGGTGGAGCCGTCGAGCACCGGCTCGGGCAGCGGCCTCGGCCAGTGCAGCGAGAGCTTGCGGCCCTGGTCGGCCAGGACGACCAGCGGGGCGACGCCGCCCGCCGAGAAGGTGACGGCGCCCGCGGCGGCCTTGGGCGCGACGCGGCCGTTCGACTTCACGAGCGTGGTGTCGACCGGCGCCCACGCGCCCTCGCGCTTCACGCGCTGCGGGACGGTGTGCTCGATGTGGCGCAGGTTGCCGTTGGGGAGGGCGTAGGTCTCGCTGGTCTCGGTGCGCTCCGACAGCACCTCGACCGGCTCGCCGGTCCGCTCGGCCTGCTGGAGGGCGTGCGCCTCGGAGCCGACGGGTGCGGTGGGCGGGGTCTCCTCGGCCGCGGCCGGGGTGAGGCCGAGCGGGGTGAGGCCCAGCGTTCCTCCGACGAGCAGGGCCGCGAGCGCGGTGCCCGCGGCACGTCTCGCCCCCCGTCTTCCGATGGTTATGTCTGACATCAGGTGAAGCCCCCCTGATCCTTTCTGTCGGCCGTCGAGCTGTTCTCGATCGGACTTCGGCCGAACAGTACAGGGTGGCCTTGACGCAGCTTTTACCCAACCATGGCTGATCAGGAGGTTTAGCCCGGGGCGGGCTCGCCTTGATCGGGTGGTCCCGGGCGATCTAAGGTCGCGGGCGATCAACTGTTCTACTACCGGGTGGGGATTCGTATGCACCAATTCCTACGCCAGTTGCGCTATTTGGGGCACTGGCACAGATCTACTACTTTTGTCGCCTTCATGGCGATGATGATCACGCTCATACCCGACGATCCGGCCGCCGCCGCGGGCCGTGGCCCGGATCTCGAAGAGCTCAACCGTGACCGCTCGGTCGCGGGCCGGGTGTTCACCCCGGAGCGCCGCTCCGAGGGGAACACCGCCGCCAAGGACTGGCGGCCCCTCGTGGGCAAGGTCCCGACCGGGGACTTCCTGGTCCAGGTGACCGACGCCGGGGGCAGGACCCCCGGCAAGGCCGCCAAGCAGAGCCTCCGGGCCGCCCCGAACGCGTCGGGCTCCGCGCTCGGCACGGCCCGGGAGTCCTTCGGGCAGCTGCCCGTACGCCTGCGCCAGGCACGGACGGCACCGAAGTCGAAGGGGGCACGTACCGACGCGCCCAAGGCCGAGGCCGGTTCCGCCGCCCGGGTCCAGGTCAAGGACGCCGCCACCGCCCGCCGGGCCGGTGTCGAGGGCGTGCTCTTCACCGCCGCTCCGGCACCCGCCGAGAACGGCACCGCCGACGCCGCCTCCGGCGCCGTGCAGGTCGAGCTGGACTACTCGGCCATCAAGGACACCTACGGCGGTGACTGGGGCTCCCGGCTCCGCCTCGTCCAGCTCCCGGCCTGCGCGCTGACGACGCCGGAGAAGGCCGAGTGCCGCACCCGCACCGAGCTGCGCGGCACCAACGACCCGGCCGACCGCACCGTCGAGGCCACCGTCGACCTGGGCAAGGCGCCCGAGTCGGGCGTGAGCACGCGCAGCGCGGCCATGGCCCCGATGGTGCTCGCCGCCACCGCGGCCGCGTCGGGACCCGGCGGCAGCCACGAGGCCACCTCGCTGTCGCCGTCCGGCTCCTGGATGGGCGGCAGCTCCTCCGGCGGCTTCTCCTGGACGTACCCGATCGAGGCCCCCGAGGTCCCGGGCGGACCGCAGCCGGAGATCGCGCTCTCGTACTCCTCGCAGTCCGTCGACGGCCGCACCGCCTCCACGAACGCCCAGTCGTCGTGGATCGCCGAGGGCTGGGACTACGAGCCCGGATTCATCGAGCGCAAGTACCGCTCCTGCTCCGACGACAAGGCCAAGGTCGACGGTGTGGCCCCCAACAACACCACCGACAGCGGTGACCTGTGCTGGGGTTCGGACCACGTCGTGATGTCGCTCGGCGGCAACACCACCGAGCTCGTCAAGGACGACACCACCGGAAAGTGGCGTCCGGCCGACGACGACGGCGTCAAGGTCGAGCAGAAGACCGGCGCCGCCAACGACACCAAGAACGGTGAGTACTGGATCGTCACCGGCACCGACGGCGTCAAGTACCACTTCGGTCTCAACAAGCTGCCCGGCGCCACGACGCAGACCACCAACTCGGCCCTGACCGTGCCGGTGTTCGGCAACCACCCCGGCGAGCCCTGCCACGCCACGGCGTTCATGGACTCCGACTGCACCCAGGCCTACCGCTGGAACCTGGACTACGTCGTCGACCCGCTCGGCGACGCCATGACCCTGTGGTGGAACAAGCGCACGAACTACTACGGCCAGAACATGAAGGCCGACCAGCAGATCTCGTACGTGCGCTCCGCCGACCTGGCCCGCATCGACTACGGTCAGCGGTCGGACACCCTGTTCACGGCGCAGCCCGCCGGCCGGGTCTCCTTCACCGTCTCCGAGCGCTGCGTCCCCGACGCCACGTTCGACTGCGCGGAGTCCAAGCGGACCACGGCCAACGCCAAGTACTGGCCGGACACCCCGCTGGACCAGCAGTGCCTCTCCGGCACCCCGTGCACCGACAAGTACTCCCCGACGTTCTGGTCCACCAAGCGCCTGACGAAGATCAGCACCCAGGTGCTCTCCGGCACCGCGCTGAAGAACGTCGACTCCTGGACGCTGGAGAACTCCTTCCCCGACACCGGTGACGGCACGTCCCCGGCGCTCTGGCTGAACTCGATCACCCGCACCGGCCACGGCGCCGGCGGTTCCGCGTCGATGCCGAAGGTCAGCTTCTCCTGGGTCCAGCTCGACAACCGTGTCGACGGCGTCGAGGGCCTGCCGCCCTTCTCCCGCCTGCGCATCAACGCGATCGACACCGAGACCGGCGGCCGCATCGGCGTGACCTACTCGCCGCGCGAGTGCCAGGCCCTGGAACCGCGCCGCATGCCGGCCTCGCCCGAGACCAACACCATGCGCTGCTTCCCGCAGTACTGGATGCCCAAGGGCGCGCTGGCCCCGGTCAAGGACTGGTTCCACAAGTACGTCGTCACCGAGGTGCGTGAGGAGGACCTGGTCACCGACAGCCCGCCCAAGGTCACCTCGTACGACTTCATCGGTGACGTCGCGTGGGCCTACGACGAGAGCGAGTTCACCGAGACCAAGTACCGCACCTGGTCCCAGTACCGCGGCTACGAGCGGGTCCGCACCCGCCTCGGCAGCGGCACCGACGTCAAGCAGCTCTCCGAGCACCGCTACTTCCGCGGCATGCACGGCGACAAGCTGCCCACCGGCACCCGCGTCTCGGTCGTCGAGGACTCCCAGGGCGGCAGCGTCGACGACCTGCCGCAGTACCAGGGCCAGCTGCGTGAGCAGATCACGTACCAGTCCGACGGCGGACTCGTCGACTCCACGGCGCTCACCACGCCGTGGGCGGTGAAGACCGCCAGCCGCGCCCGTGCCGGCACCACGCCGCTCGAGGCGTGGATGACCCGCCCGGCGAGCGTCCAGACCCGCGAGCGGGTCAAGGGCGAGACCTGGCGCACGTCGACCGAGACCACCGCGTACGACAGCTACGGCCTGCCGTACCAGGTGGACGAGGTGACTCCCGGCGGCAAGCGCATGTGCACCACCACGACGTACGCCCGCAACACCGCGGCGCACCTGCTGGAGTCGGAGTCCCGCGAGCTGACCACGCTCGGCGCCTGCGGCACCACCGGCGGCGAGGTCGTGGAGGACACCCGGACGCTCTACGACGGTCTGGCCTTCGGCGCCGTGCCGACGCGCGGTCTCGCGACCGAGGTCCAGGAGCTGAACGCCGAGGGCACCGGCTACATCACCATCGACCGGACCGAGTACGACATCCACGGCCGTGAGACGGCGACGTGGGACGCGGAGAACCGCAAGACCTCCGTCGTCTACACGCCGGCGACGGTCGCACGGCCCACGCGCCAGGTCTCGACGGACCCGCTGGGCCACACCGAGACGACCGACTTCGACGACGTGCGCGGCATGCCGCTGGTCGAGACGGACGCCAACGGCAAGAAGGCGACGATGCAGTACGACCCGCTGGGCCGGCTGCTGAAGGTCTGGGAGATCGACCGCGACCCGGCGACGCAGACGCCGACCGCGGAGTACGACTACACCGTGCGCCGCGACGGCCCCACGGTCGTCACCAGCAGGACGCTCAAGGACAACGGCCAGTACGCGGTCTCCTACGAGATCCTCGACGGTCTGCTGCGCGAGCGCCAGACGCAGGACGAGGCCGTGGGCGCCGGGCGGATCGTCAACGACGTCTTCTACGACACCGCGGGCCGCAAGTGGAAGGAGAACGACGGCTACTACAACGACCTGGAGCCCGAGCCCAAGCTCCTCCAGGTCGGCGACAACGAGGTGCCGTCGCAGAACCGGACCACCTTCAACGGCATGGGTGAGCCCGTCGCCGAGGTGACCTACCACCGCGGCGTGGAGAAGCTCCGCACCACCACGGAGGTGGACGGGGACGTCTCGACGACGATCCCGCCGAAGGGCGAGACCGTCACGGCCGCGTTCGAGGACGCCGAGGGCAATGTCGTCAAGCTGCGCGAGTACACCAAGGACGACCGCAGCGCCTGGCGCGACACCCTCTACGAGTACGACGCCCTCGACAACCTGAGGAAGGTCACGGCCCCGGGCGGTGCCGTGACCACGTTCGAGTACGACGGGCGCGGTCGCCAGACGGCGGTCGTCGACCCCGACGGCGGCCGTACGACCTACACGTACGACCTGTCCGACAACGTCACCTCGATCACCGACTCGCGCGGCAACACGACGGTGACCACGTACGACGCGGGCGGCCGCCCGACGTCGCTGCGCGAGGGCAGCGCCACCGGACCGATGCGGCTCCAGTGGATCTACGACACCCTCGGAAAGGGACTGCCCACGGCGGCGATCCGCTACGAGAACGGCCGCGAGTACCGTGACGAGGTCACCGCGTACGACGAGGCCTACCGGGTGAAGCAGACGAAGACCGTCATCCCGGCCGAGGAGGCCGGCCTCGCCGGCACGTACGTCTACGACTACTCGTACACGCCGACCGGCAATCTCGCCTGGGCGCAGGTGCCGGGCATCGGCGGTCTGGTCAGCGAGCGCGTGGTCTTCCGCTACAACTCCGACGACCTGCCGATCGCCATCACGGGTGCCTCCACCTACCTCGGGGACGTGCAGTACTCGGCGTTCGGCGAGATCCTGCGCACCGAGGCCGGCCCGGCCGGCAAGAAGGTCTACGGGTCCTACTTCTACGACGAGTTCACCCGCCGCATGACGCAGTCGATCTTCGACCGCTCCGTGTCCCCGGGCCGGATCAGTGACACCACCTACGCGTACGACGACGCGGGCAACGTCACCAAGATCACGGACACTCCCGGTGGCGCGGCGCCCGACGCGGGGAAGACCGACACGCAGTGCTTCGTCTACGACAAGCTGCGGCAGATGACCTCGGCGTGGTCGGCGAAGACCGACGACTGCGCGGCCGGCCCGTCCAAGGACACCGTCGGCGGGCCCGACGCGTACTGGCAGTCGTTCCAGTTCGACGCGGCCGGGAACCGGACGCAGCTCGTCGAGCACGACCCGGCCGGTGACGTCACCAAGAACGTCACCCGGACGTACACCTACGGCAAGGCCGGCGTCGGCGGGCCCAACGCCCTGGCCGAGGTCAGGTCGGTCGGCCCCGACGGGGAGCGGCTCAACACCTTCGCGTACGACAAGGCCGGAAACACCACGACCCGTCAGCAGAACGGCACCACGCAGACGCTGAGCTGGGACGTGGAGGGCAACCTCCGCACGGTGTCCGAGCCGGTGGAGGGCGGTGGCACCAAGACCACCTCCTACCTGTACGACGCCAGCGGCTCGCGGCTGATCCGCACCGGTGCGGACGGCAGCAGGACGCTGTACCTCGGTGACGCCGAACTGACCGTCAGCCCCGACCTGACCACCAAGAAGGCCGAGCGTTTCTACGCCCACCCCGACGGCGCGGTGACGGTACGGGCCACGGGCGGCGTACGGCAGGTCATGCTGTCCGACCACCACGGCTCCTCGAACACCGTCGTCGACATGGTGGACGCCGGCATGGCGGTCACCCGGCGCAAGCTCATGCCGTTCGGTGAGGAGCGGGGCGCTGCCCCGTCCTCCTGGCCGGGACAGCGCGGCTTCGTCGGCGGCACGGTCGACAAGGACACCGGCCTGACCAGGCTCGGTGCCCGGGACTACGACCCGGCGACCGGCCGGTTCATCACCGTCGACCCGGTGGTGGACTACGGCAACCCGTCCACGATGAACCCGTACGCCTACAGCAACAACGCTCCGGCGACGTTCTCCGACCCGTCGGGAGAGTTCTTCCCGATCCTGATCGGCATCGCGGCCCGCATCGCCATCCAGGCGGCCATCCGCGCGGCGGCCCGCCGTGCGGCGATCATCGCGGCCCGCAAGGCGGCCCAGGCGGCGGCGCGTCGTGCCGCGGCCCTGGCCCGCAAGCGCGCCATCGAGGCGGCCAAGCGTGCGGCCGCCAAGGCCAGGCGGGAAGCGGCCAGGAAGGCGGCCGCCGCCAAGCGCGCGGCGGCCAAGCGGGCGGCTCAGCGTGCGGCGGCCAAGCGCGCCGCGGCGCGCCGGGCGGCGGCACAGGCCCGGGCCCGGGCGCAGCGTGCCGCGGCGAAGCGGGCGGCGGCCAAGCGCGCTGCCGCGCGCAAGGCCGCGTCCCGTCCGAAGCCGAGGCCGAAGCCGCGCAGCCAGCCGAAGCCGAAGCCCAGGCCCTCCCAGGCCAAGAAGCCGGTCGCGAGGGCCGTCAAGAAGGTGGCCAAGGAACTCCGCGAGGAGGCCAAGGAGCAGGCGCAGGAGACCGTCGAGCAGGAGATGGAGAGCGCCACCTGTCCGGCCAGGCCGAACAGCTTCAAGGGTGGCACCCTCGTCCTGATGGCCGACGGCTCGCACAAGCCGATCGAGAAGGTCAGGGTCGGTGACAAGGTCGTCGCGACGGACCCGAAGACCGGCGAGACCAGCGTCCGGACGGTCACCGGCACCATCGTCGGCAAGGGCAGGAAGAAGCTCGCGAAGATCACCCTGTACGGCGGTGCCAAGGACGGCGCCACCCGCAGCGTGGTCGCCACCGACGCCCACCCGTTCTGGGTTCCCGAACTGCGGGAGTGGGTGAAGGCAGGAGACCTCGAGGTCGGCGCGTCCGTGCGGACCAGCTCCGGTGTCGAGATCCGCATCTCGGCCGTCGAGGAGTGGGAGGAGCGGACGACCGTCTACAACCTGACGGTCAGCGACGCCCACACCTACTACGTGCGGCTCGGGGACCAGGACGTCCTGGTCCACAACACGCACTGCCCCGTCCTGACCCTCGAGTACAAGGAGGGGTGGACCACCGACCAGAAGAAGGAGGCCGACGCCAAGGTCGCCCTGCTGAACTCGGCGAACCTCGTGGTGACCCGGGTCGGCAAGCGCACCAACCAGCGGCGCACCTTCGAGAAGGGCGGCGGTAAGGTCGACTCCGACGAGGACGTCGACCACGCGGTCGACCTGCAGCTCGGCGGCAAGGACGTATTCTCGAACATGTGGCCGCTGGACCGGTCGGTCAACCGCAGCCTCGGCGCGCAGATCGCGGCACGGATCAAGAAGCTCGGCCTGAAGCCGGGTGACACCATCGGCAAGGTCGAGATCAAATAGGAGTGGAGATGTCGTTCGAGGTCCTCCTGCGCCGTTTTCCGGTGACGGGAACCGTGGAAACGGGTGAGGACGGGCGCGAGGTGCCCGCCACCCTGACCGACCTGTTCCGGAAGGCGGCGGGGAGGACCTTGGGCGACGGTTTCCTTCGGTTCCACACGCCCGCGTCGGCCTTCACGTCGTACGAGGCGTGTGCCCGGATGATCGAAGGAGTGGAGGGGCGCTTTTTCCCCTTCGCCTTCGACTGGTCGGGACGTGAGCTCCTTTTCGACATCCGCGACCCCGAAGCCCGCCCCCGCTACGTCATCATGATCGACCCGGCGGAGGGCGAGTACTACAAGACCGGTCTGGGACTGGACGAGTTCTTCGAGGCCGTGGCCGACGAGGACGAGGACGCACTCGCCCACCCCTGTTTCGAGGACTGGCGGGACGCCCACCCGGGCACGGTGCCGCTCGCCTTCGACCAGGTGGTCGGCTACAAGGTGCCGCTCGCCCTCGGAGGCGAGGACGCCGTGGAGAACATGGAGCTCACCGATCGCCAGGTGTACTTCGAACTGTGCACCCAGATCGCGCTCCAGATCCGCGAACTGCCGGAGGGCACTCCGGTCGGCGGCATCGCCGTGACGCCGCCGGAGTCCGGTTCCTGACCGATCGGTCGGATTCTGCCGAAACGTACGGGCCCGTCCCCTTTCCCGGGGGCGGGCCCGTACGCGTGTGTGCGCAGGGGCAGCGCTCCTGGCCACGGTCACCTGTGGGGCACGGCACGCCCCGGACTCCTCCGCGACCGCACGCGCGTTCGTAAGATGAGGGGTCAAGCCCGCCTGCGACAGGAGTGATCATGTTCGGTAGCGCGTTGAACGAGCTGTTCGCTCCGGGTCGGCGGCATACCGAGGAGGAGCGCCGGCGCCTGGAGCTCACGCTCGACGAGGTCGGCGACGCCGACCCCGATCGGGGCCCGATCGACCTCGACGGCGGCGTGGTCGTGATCCGCCTCCCCGCGGCGCGGCAGGACCCTGCCTGAGGACGCGCACGTCCCCGCCGGCGGCGGATAAGCACGGCCCCCGTCCCCGGGCGCGGCGCTGTCCGCACCGTTGACACGGCGAGCGGCGCTGCCTACGGTCACGCCCACCCTTTCGCCCCTGTGACGACATGTCGAACAGCGCGGTGAGGAGAGCGCCGCCGCCCCGAACGACCCGCGGCCACGCCGACGAACAGCGTCCGACATCTCGAACGCCCGACATGCCGGACCAGGGTTTGTCACTGCCTTCTCCCCGTGCGCCACCGTGCTCGTCCCCGCCTCCCGGAGGTCACCGTGACCGACGCACCCCCCACCCACCCGCCGGCCCCTCGCCCCCGAGCCCGTTGGCGCGGCCGGTTCGCCGGCCCCCTCGCGGTCGCCGCCGCGCTGGCCCTCGCCGCCCCCGCCGTCCTGCCGCAGCCCGCCCACGCCGCCACCGGACGACAGGTCGAACGGCTCGACCGGGGCCTGACCAGCACCCACACCGGCAGCGGAAACCTGGTGTCCTGGCGATGGCTCGCCACCGACCCGGAGGGCGTCGGGTTCCACGTCTACCGAGGCGCCACACGGCTCACCTCCGCACCGCTCACCACCTCGACCAACCACTTCGACGCAGGAGCCCCCGCCTCCGCCGCGTACACGGTCCGGCCGGTGGTGAACGGCGTCGAGCAGCCCGCCTCCGAGCCGGCCCTGCAGTTCCGCTCCGGTCACCTCGACGTGCCGCTGTCACCCCCGGCCGGGGGCACGACCCCGGACGGAGTGGCCTACACCTACGAGGCCAACGACGCCGGCCCCGGCGACCTCGACGGCGACGGCCGCCTGGACCTCGTCCTGAAGTGGCAGCCGACCAACGCCGAGGACAACTCCCAGGCCGGACACACCGGAAACACGATCCTCGACGGCATACGGCTGGACGGCACCCGGCTGTGGCGGATCGACCTCGGCCGCAACATCCGCTCAGGCGCCCACTACACGCAGTTCCAGGTCTACGACTACGACGGCGACGGCCGGGCCGAGGTCGCCATGAAGACCGCCGACGGCACCCGCGACGGCACGGGCACCGTGATCGGCAACGCCTCCGCCGACCACCGCAACTCCGGCGGTTACGTCCTCACCGGCCCCGAGTACCTGACCATGTTCGACGGCCTGACCGGCCGGGCGCTCGGCACGGTGGACTACGTCCCCGCCCGGGGCACGGTCTCCTCCTGGGGCGACTCCTACGGCAACCGCGTCGACCGCTTCCTCGCCGGAACCGCCTATCTGGACGGCGCCCGGCCCTCCCTGATCATGGCGCGCGGCTACTACACCCGTACCGTCGTCGCGGCCTGGGACTGGCGGGACGGCCGGTTCACCCGCCGGTGGACCTTCGACACCAACTCCTCCACCAACGCGGGCAAGGGCTACGACGGCCAGGGCAACCACAGTCTCTCGGTCGCCGACGTCGACGGCGACGGCAGGGACGAGATCGTCTACGGCGCGATGACCGTCGACGACAACGGCGCCGGACTCTGGACCACCCGGCTCGGCCACGGCGACGCGGGCCACGTCGGCGACCTCGACCCGTCCCGGCCGGGCCTGGAGTACTTCAAGGTCTCCGAGGACCCGGGCAAACCCGGTTCCTGGCTGGCCGACGCCCGTACCGGGCAGCTCCTGTGGCAGACCGCCTCCGGCGCCGACAACGGCCGGGGCGTCGCCGCCGACGTCCACGCCGCGAGCCCCGGCGCCGAGGCCTGGTCCGCCTCCGACACCACCCTGCGCTCGGCCACCGGCGCCTCCCTCGGCCGGGAGCCGTCCAGCGTCAACTTCCTGGCCTGGTGGGACGGCGACCCCGTCCGCGAACTCCTCGACGGCACCCGCGTCGACAAGTACGGCACCACCGGTGACACCCGCCTGCTCACCGGTTCCGGCGTCTCCGCCAACAACGGGACGAAGGCCACTCCCGTCCTCTCCGGTGACCTCCTCGGTGACTGGCGCGAGGAGATCGTCTGGCGGACGTCGGACAACCGCGCCCTGCGTATCCACTCGACCCCGTACCCGACCGGCACCAGGATCACCACGCTGCTCCACGACACCACGTACCGCACCGCGCTCGCCTGGCAGAACACCGCGTACAACCAGCCACCGCACCCCGGGTTCTTCCTCGGCGCCGGCATGCCGGCCGCGCCGCGCCCCACCGTCCACACGCCCTGAGGGGCGGGCGGGTCGACGCCCGAGCCGGGCCGGGGCGGGTGCGAGATCCACGAGGGACCGCGCCGGCCGGGGGAGGCCTTCGCCCGGGAACCGGGGGTACGAGACGGGTGTGCCACGGCCGACTTCGTGTCGTTGTTGGGCCGAACGGGTGAGGAGCGGGAGGATGGCCCCATGAGTAGGTACGAGAGGTACGACGTCACCGACGAGCAGTGGGAGGGCCTGGCCCAGGTCGTGCCCCTGCGCGGCCGTGACGAATGGCCGTCCAGGGTCGATCACCGCACGATTCCCGAGCAGTACGAGTCCGCCGCGCAGCGCCGTATGGTCGTGCTGCGGGTGCAGGTGTTCGCCGACGCCCGCGAGGTCGCCGAGTACCTCATCGCCCAGGTTCCGGTCCTTCTCGACCTGACCAGCGCGGACACCGATGTCGCCAAGCGCATCCTCGACTTCACCAGCGGTGTCGTCTTCGGCCTGGGCAGTGGCATGCACCGGGTCGACCGGAACGTCTTCCTTCTCGCGCCTCCCGGAACCGAGGTCGAGGGCGCGGCCGAGGACGACGAGGCCGTCGGCAGCGCGGCGACGGCCGGTGTCCCCCGTTCGTAGGAAGCTCCATACGGTGTAACGGTTCGTCAGGTTCGCGACTGCGTACGGTCCGGGCATGGACCTCATCGGCGGCCCCACGCCCGCCCGTACGCCCGTCAGCCGCACCCCGGAAGCCCACCCTCCGGGGCGCGGGAACCCGCATTCCGAGACCGTGGTCCCCTGGGATCGGGAGTCTCCTGCCCCCGACACCCGGGACCCGGAACCCCGCGCCTCCCGGGTCGGGGCTCCCGGCCCGGGGGCTTCGGAACCCTGGGCTCCGCAGGTCCCCAGCCCGCAGGCGCGGACCCCGGAGTGCCGTACTGTCCAGGCCCGCACCCCCGACCCGCGGCGCACCCGTGCCGCCGCCTCGGGGGCTCCCGCGGCGGGGGTGACGCCCGGCGCCGCGTCCCTGGTCCCCGGGGCGCGGGGGCCGGCCGGGTCCGGTTCCCGCGTCGCCGCCGGTCCTGGCGACGGAGCCGTGCTCGCCCGGCCGGCGCTGACCGAGCTGCGGCTCTCCGCCTTCGCCGGGCGCCGTGCCGTCGCGCACACGCTCGGCCCGGTCACCCTCTTCACCGGCCCCAGCGGCAGCGGCAAGACCACCACCCTGCGCGCGTACGAGGCGCTCGCCCGGCTCGGCGCGGGCGATCCCCTCGAGGAGGTGTTCCCGGACGCGGCCGACCTGGTTCCGGAGCGGGCGCGGCCCGACGCCGAGGGCAGGCGCGGGTTCCGCATCGGATGCACGGTCGACGGACCGGCCGGCCCCGTCCGCCTCGACCTCGCGGTCCAGGCCGAACCCCGGCTCCGGATCGTCGGCGAACGCCTCACCCGCCACGGCCGTACGCTGCTGGCCACCGCCCTGCGCGACCCGGGCCGCAGCGCCGTCCAGGCCGAGTGGCTGACCGCCGGTGCCACACCCGTCACCCGCGCTCCGCTCCCCGACGACCTGCTCGGTACGGCCCTGCTGCCGCTGAGGGTCGCCGGCAAGACGGAGGGCCAGCGCGAGGTGCTGGCCGCCGCCGAACAGGTCGTCCTGGGGCTGCGGTCGGTGTTCCCGTGCGAGCCGCGCCCCGAGGGCATGCGCACCCCGGTGCCGCCGGGCGACGGCCGGTTGCTCCGGCACTGCGGCAACCTGGCCGAGGTCCTCCACCGCACCCACAACGAATGCCCCCGGCGGCACCGGCGTCTCGCCGCGGTCGCGGCGGCGGGGTGCGTGGGGCCCGTCACGGGGGTGGGGGTGGAGGAGCTGCCCGACGGCATGGTGCGCGCGGTCCTCGAACGGGGCGGCGGGCGCCCGGTGACCCCGCTCGGCCGCCTCGGCGACGGTGAACTGCGCTATCTCGCACTGGCTCTGACCCTGCTCACCGGGCCCGGCGTGCTCGCGATGGACCGGATCGCCGAGGTCCCCGACGCCATGCAGAGCCTGACCCTGCTCGCGGACGACCTGGACCGGGGGCTCGACGGGCGGCAGGCGCGTGAACTGGCCGGCCTCGCCGCCGCCATCGCCGGGGACGGGCACATCCGCGTCGCGGCGGCCGCCGGGACCGGTACGGCCGAGGAGGCGCGCGGTGTCGCCGGGGTGACGGTGGTAGACCTGACGCCGTGACGGACGACGACGTAGCGGGACTGCAGCGCAGGCTGGCCGAATTCGCGGCGGCCCGGCAGTGGCAGCCCTACCACACGCCCAAGAACCTGGCCGCCGCGCTCAGCGTGGAGGCGGCCGAACTGCTGGAGATCTTCCAGTGGCTGACCCCGGACCAGGCGGAACGGGTGATGGAGGATCCGGCGACGGCGCACCGGGTCGCCGACGAGGTGGCCGATGTCCTCGCCTACCTCCTGCAGTTCTGCGCGGTGCTCGGGATCGATCCCCTGGCCGCTCTCGCCGCCAAGATCGACCGGAACGAACTCCGGTTCCCGGTGCGGCGAGGCGCCGAAGGGGGTGGGGAAGGGGCCGTGCCGGACGATCGTCACTCTGCGGAGTGATCGACTTTTCCCCATCGGGCTTACTGTCCACAGATTTCCGCATTCCTCTGGTGCGGAGGCTCGGACGGCCTCACTCTGGGTAGTGGACTGAGTGGGCAGTAAGTCGTACGAACGGGGGCGGTGTTGGTGGATGCGGAGCGACTGATCGCCGCGGGCCGGCAGGCGCTGGCGGCAAGTGGCACGGCACAGGACATCGTGGCGGAGGCATGGCAGGCCCAGGCTCTCGCCCAGGCGATAGGGAGTCACCTGGCGCTCTGCGGCCCGATGGAGCTGCGCGGGGAGGCGCGAGGGCTGAGCGAGACCGGGGAGTACCCGGCGTGGGGCGCGGCGGGCCCGAGAGCCGCGCAGCTCACCGAGGTGCTCGACCCGCAGCCCGCGCTGGCGGCGCTCGGGGAGCTGTTGGAGGAGGTGGGCATCGCCCTCGTCGGAGTGGCCTGCGCGACGGACGAGGAGGGGCTCTACTGGCAGTGCATCGAGGCCATCGACGCCGCCGACGAGGCCGGTGACCGGGTGCGCGGGATGCTGCGACGGCTGGATGTACGGGAGTGGGCGCGGGCCCGCCCGCCCGACCGCGCCCGGGGCCGGGCGGGCCCCGCCCGGCCGGAAGTGCCGGAAGGCGCGGGATGAGCGAGGAGCGTGAGGTGCGCGGCCCGGCCGCGCGGCGCCCCGGGCGGCCGGCGGGGTGCCCTCCGGAAACCGGTGCGGTGGCCCGGGGCGCGGCCGTGACGGTGGCGAGCGGGCGGTCGCGTGCGGCCCGCCGTCAACTCCGGTGTTACCGGGGCGTGTTCGTGGGAAGCGTTGTACCGCTGGGGCGAGCGGGTGGCCCGGCGATCCGTGGACGGACACAGGAACGGGAGAGGCACTGTGACCCCTGGTGCGAGAAGGTCCCTGAGGAGACTGGCGGCCGCCGCGAGCGCGGCGCTGACCACGGTGGGCCTCGGCCTGGCGGCGGCTCCGCCGGCCGCGGCCGCCGACTACTACTACGAGCTGCCCTACCCGGCGGGCGAGGCCTACACGGTCACGCAGGGCCCGGAAGGCACGTACTCGCACACCGGCCCCTACAACGAGTACGCGTGGGACTTCGGGCTCCCCGCCAACTACGAGGTCTCGGCCGCCCAGGGCGGCACGATCGTGATATCGGACTGGTCGCCCTACTGGCAGAACGGCATCGAGGTGATCATCCGGCACTCCAACGGACGCTGCACCCACTACGCCCATCTCAACCGGGCGATCTACAACACCGGCGACTGGGTGCCGCAGGGCCGGGTCATCGGATGGTCGGGTGCGACGGGCGCGGCCAGCGGCGCCCATCTCCACTTCCAGGTCATCGACTGCAACACGAGGGTCGGCATCCCCGCCACCCTGCAGGGCTGGACGCCGCCGACCGGCTCCCGGCCCGTGAGCGTCAACACGCGCGCCTGATCCCCGCCCGTGGGGCGGCCCCGGCCCACGACCTGGGCGCGGCCGGGGCCGGGCTCGGGCCGCCCGGCCTCTGCGCCGGCCTCCGCCCCGGTGGTGTGCCCGCCGTGGGCGGACCGGTCGCCGCCCTCCGGGGGCTCGCCGTCCTAGGACTCCGGGTTCTGCTCGGGGTGGTCGGGGGCGGGGTGGTCGGGCGAGGACTGGAGGTCGGCGTCCAGTTGGGACAGATCGGCGGACAGTGCCGCCATCAGCTCCTCCATCTGCTCCAGCAGGCCCTTGGGGGCACCGGGGCCCTGCTGCTCGGGCACGGGGTGGGCTCCCGGCTGGTCGGGGGCGGTCCGCTCCGGCGCGGCTTCCTGGGACATGGCGGCCTCCTCGGCCCGGACCCGGTCGACACGCACGGGGCCGGAAGAGAGTACGGCGCACCGGCACTGGCCGCCGGCGCGCGGGCCGGGCGGTCCGGCTCCGCCCGAGCCAACGACGGGTACCCGGCCCCGGTCACTGGCCGGGCCGGACGCGGCCCGCCCACCGGAGGATGTTCACCCGCGCGGGCCGGAGCGCGCCCGGCGCTGACGGAGCGATGGACAGGCGCCCGACGGTGCAGGATGGAGGTATGGATCTCCGCGTTTTCACCGAACCCCAGCAGGGGGCCGACTACGACACCCTCCTCACGGTGGCCCGTGCCACCGAGGAGCTCGACTTCGACGGCTTCTTCCGCTCGGACCATTACGTCAGCATGGGATCGGCGGACGGGCTGCCCGGCCCGACCGACGCCTGGATCACGCTGGCGGGACTGGCGCGGGAGACGAAGCGGATCCGTCTCGGCACGCTGATGACGGCCGGCACCTTCCGCCTCCCCGGCGTCCTCGCCATCCAGGTCGCCCAGGTGGACCAGATGTCCGGCGGCCGGGTGGAACTCGGCTTGGGAGCAGGGTGGTTCGAGGAGGAGCACACGGCCTACGGCATTCCGTTCCCCAAGGAGCGGTTCGGCCGGCTGGAGGAGCAGCTGGCGATCGTCACCGGGCTGTGGGAGACGGAGGTGGGCAAGACCTTCTCCTACGAGGGCCGGTACTACCGGCTCGCCGATTCGCCGGCTCTGCCCAAGCCGGCCCAGGCGAAGATCCCGGTGCTGATCGGCGGGCACGGCGCGAGCCGTACGCCCCGGCTGGCCGCGCGGTACGCGGACGAGTTCAACATCCCGTTCGCCTCCGTCGAGGACACCGAGCGGCAGTTCGGGCGGGTCCGGGCCGCCGCCGAGGAGGGCGGCAGGGCGGCCGACGACCTCGTGTACTCCAACGCGCTGGTCGTCTGCGTCGGCAGGAACGACGCCGAGGTGGCCCGCCGGGCCGCCGCGATCGGGCGGGAGGTGGACGAACTGAAGGCGAACGGACTGGCCGGTTCGCCCGCCGAGGTCGTCGACAAGCTCGGCCGGTACGCGGCCGTCGGCTCCTCGCGGGTCTACCTCCAGGTCCTGGACCTGCACGACCTGGACCACCTGGAGCTGATCTCCGCGCAGGTCCGGACGCAGCTGGGGTGAGGCGGTGAGGAAGCCGGACCGTACGTTCGCCAGGGCGCTCGCCGACGGGGTGCTGGTCCTCGACGGCGGGCTGTCCAACCAGCTGGAGGCACAGGGCTGCGACCTGTCGGACGCCCTCTGGTCCGCGCGGCTCCTCACCGACGGGCCCGAGCAGATCGAGGCGGCGCACACCGCCTACGTACGGGCCGGCGCGCGGGTTCTCCTCACCTCCAGCTACCAGGCCACCTTCGAGGGCTTCGCCCGCCGGGGAGTGGAGAGGGCGGAGGCCGAGCGGCTTCTCGTCCGGAGCGTGGAGCTCGCGCGCGAGGCGGCCTCGGGCGCGGGGGCGGAGGTGTGGGTCGCCGCGTCCGTCGGCCCGTACGGGGCGATGCTCGCGGACGGCTCCGAGTACCGGGGCCGGTACGGGCTGTCGGTGCGGGAGCTGGAACGGTTCCACCGGCCCCGGATCGAGGTGCTCGCCGGGGCGGGCCCCGACGTCCTCGCGCTGGAGACGGTTCCCGACGCCGACGAGGCCGAGGCGTTGCTGCGGGCCGTCGCGGGGTGCGGGGTGCCCGTCTGGCTCTCGTACACGGTCGACGGCGGGCGGACCCGCGCCGGTCAGGAGCAGGCCGAGGCGTTCGCCGTCGCCGCCGGGAACGAACAGGTGGTGGCGGTCGGCGTGAACTGCTGCGATCCGGCGGACGCCGAGGAGGCTGTGGCGACGGCCGTCGCCGTGACCGGGAAACCGGCCGTGGTCTACCCCAACAGCGGGGAGCGGTGGGACGCGGAGGCCCGCGGCTGGCGCGGTGACGTCGCCTTCGACCCGGCCCTCGCCACGGCGTGGACCGCCGCCGGCGCCCGACTGGTCGGTGGCTGCTGCCGCGTGGGCCCCGCCACGATCGCCGCCCTCTCGGCCCTGCTTCCCGGCGGCGCCGGCCCCTGACGGAATCCGAACGCGATGCGGAAGCCGCACCGCGACGCCCGGCGCGCCGTCCGCGCCCCCGTGGCCCGGCGCGCCGGAGTCCGGCCGCGTCCCCCGCGCGGCTTCGAGCCCGGCTCCGGGCAGGGCACCCGCCCCCCCGGCGGGGAGGTCTCCGAGAGCTGCCGCCGCCGGCCGGGCCGAGCGCCGGAAATTGCCTCGTCGGGGACCGGAACGGGCGCTCATACTCGGGCGTGTGTTCATGACGATCAGTACCCACGGCACCCCGGAGCGGCCCGCGACCGACCTCGGACATCTGCTGCACAAGCATCCCGAGCGGGCGCAGGCGTTCTCGACCTCCTACGGCACGGCGCACGTCCTCTACCCCGAGGCGAGCGCCGAGCGGTGCACCGCCGCGCTGCTCCTGGAGGTGGACCCCGTGGCGCTGGTGCGGCGCGGAAAGGGGAAGGGCCGCGGCGGAGCCCCCGATTCCGCCCTCGCGCAGTATGTGAACGACCGGCCCTACGCCGCCTCCTCGCTGCTCGCCGTCGCCCTCGCCAAGGTGTTCAAGACCGCCCTGCACGGGGAGTGCCGCGCCCTGCCCGAGCGGGCCGCCGCGCCGCTGCCCCTGCGCATCGAGGTCCCGGCGGTACCCGCCCGGGGCGGCGCCGAGCTGGTCCGGGCGCTCTTCGGGCCGCTCGGCTGGGACACGGTGCGGGCCGAACCCATCGTGCTGGACGCCGAGTTCCCGGAGTGGGGCGACTCCCGCTACGTACGGCTGGTCCTGGAGGGCGAGCTGCGGCTCGCGGACGCCCTCAACCACCTGTACGTGCTGCTGCCCGTCCTGGACGACGCCAAGCACTACTGGGTGGCACCGGACGAGGTCGACAAGCTGCTGCGCGCCGGGGACGGCTGGCTCGCCGGCCACCCCGAGCGGGACCTGATCACCGCCCGCTACCTCGCCCGCCGCCGGGGTCTGACCCGTGAGGCCACCGAACGGCTCGAACTGGTCCGGCTCGCCGAGGCGGAGGGCGTCGGCGTCGAGGACGTCGACAACGCCGTCGACGAGACGACCGACACCGAGGACCGGCCGGTGCCGCTCGCACACCACCGCCGCGAGGCGATCCTGGCCGCCCTGCGCGCCGCCGGCGCCACCCGCGTCCTCGATCTGGGCTGCGGGCAGGGCCAGTTGGTGCAGGCCCTGCTCAAGGACCCGGCCTTCACCGAGATCGTCGGCGTCGACGTCTCCGTGCGCGCCCTGACCGTGGCCGCGCGCCGGCTGCGCCTGGACCGGATGGGCGAGCGCCAGGCCGCCCGCGTGAAGCTGCTGCAGGGCTCGCTCACCTACACCGACAAGCGGCTCACCGGCTACGACGCGGCCGTGCTCAGCGAGGTCGTCGAGCACGTGGACCTGCCGAGGCTGCCGGCCCTGGAGGACGCCGTGTTCGGCTCGGCCCGGCCCCGTACCGTTCTCGTGACGACCCCCAACGTCGAGTACAACGTGCGCTGGGAGTCGCTCCCCGCCGGGCACGCCCGGCACCAGGACCACCGCTTCGAGTGGACCCGGGCGGAGTTCCGCGACTGGGCGGCCGGGGTCGCCGGCCGGTACGGGTACGACGTGGAGTTCACTCCCGTCGGCCCGGAGGACCCCGAGGTCGGCGCGCCCACCCAGCTGGCCGCCTTCACCCGTACCGACACACCCATGGAGAAGGAGGAGGGACCGTGACGACCCCCACCACCGCGACCGAGACCCGCGCCCTGCCCGTCACCGACCTGTCCCTCGTGGTCCTCGTCGGTGCGACCGGCTCCGGCAAGTCCACGTTCGCCCGGCGCCACTTCAAGCCCACCGAGGTCGTCTCCTCCGACTTCTGCCGCGGCCTCGTCGCCGACGACGAGAACGACCAGTCCGCGAGCAAGGACGCCTTCGACGTCCTCCACTACATCGTGGGCAAGCGGCTCGCCGCCGGCCGGCTGACCGTGGTCGACGCCACCAACGTGCAGCGCGAGGCCCGCCGGCAGCTCGTCGAGCTGGCCCGGTCCCACGACGTCCTGCCGATCGCGATCGTCCTCGACCTGCCCGAGGAGGTGTGCCGGAGCCGGAACGCCGGCCGTGCCGACCGGGCGGACATGCCCGACCACGTCATCCCGCGCCACCGCCGCGAGCTGCGCCGCTCGCTGCGCGGCCTGGAGCGCGAGGGCTTCCGCAAGGTCCATGTGCTGCGTTCCGCCGAGGAGGTCGAGGCGGCCCGGATCGTCCGGGAGCGCCGCTTCAACGACCTGCGCCACCTCACCGGGCCCTTCGACATCATCGGTGACGTCCACGGCTGCCGCTCCGAGCTGGAGACCCTGCTGGCCCGGCTCGGGTACGTCGACGGCCACCACCCCGAGGGCCGTACGGCGGTCTTCGTCGGTGACCTGGTCGACCGCGGCCCCGACTCGCCCGGCGTCCTGCGCCGCGTCATGGGGATGGTCGCCGCGGGCGACGCGCTGTGCGTGCCCGGCAACCACGAGAACAAGCTCGGCCGCTGGCTCAAGGGGCGGAAGGTCCAGGAGACCCACGGCCTCGCCGAGACCATCGAGCAGCTGGGGCGGGAGCCGGAGGAGTTCCGCGAGCAGGTGCGGGAGTTCATCGACGGGCTCGTCAGCCACTACGTCCTCGACGGGGGGAACCTCGTCGTCTGCCACGCCGGCCTGCCGGAGAAGTACCACGGCCGCACCTCCGGCCGGGTCCGCTCGCACGCCCTCTACGGGGACACCACCGGCGAGACCGACGAGTTCGGCCTGCCGGTGCGCTACCCGTGGGCCGAGGAGTACCGGGGCCGGGCGACCGTCGTCTACGGCCACACACCCGTCCCGAACACCTCGTGGGTCAACAACACCATCTGCCTCGACACCGGCGCCGTCTTCGGGGGGAGGATGACCGCACTGCGGTGGCCGGAGCGCGAACTGGTCGACGTCCCCGCCGAACGGGTCTGGTACGAGCCCGCCCGGCCGCTCGCCACCGGGGCACCCGGCGGCCACCAGGGCCGCCCCCTCGACCTGGCCGACGTGCACGGCCGGCGGACCGTGGAGACCCGGCACCTGGGCAACGTCGCCGTACGGGAGGAGAACGCGGCCGCGGCCTTGGAGGTGATGAGCCGCTTCGCCGTCGACCCCCGGCTGCTCACCTACCTGCCGCCGACCATGGCGCCCACGCCGACCTCGAAGGAGGACGGCTACCTGGAGCACCCGGCCGAGGCCTTCGAACGGTACCGGGCGGACGGCGTGGAACGGGTGGTGTGCGAGGAGAAGCACATGGGCTCCCGGGCCGTGGCCCTGGTCTGCCGCGACGCGGGCGCGGCCGCCGGGCGGTTCGGCGTCACCGGGCCGACCGGCGCCCTGTACACCCGTACCGGACGGCCGTTCTTCACCGACCCGGACGTCACCGAGCAGGTCCTCGGCCGGCTGCGGACCGCGATCGGCACCGCCGGGCTCTGGGACGAGCTGGACACGGACTGGCTGCTGCTCGACGGCGAGCTGATGCCCTGGTCGGTCAAGTCGGCCGGGCTGCTGCGCGCGCAGTACGCGGCGGTCGGCGCGGCCTCCGGCGCCGTCCTCCCGGACGCGCTCGCCGCCTTGGAGCGGGCGGCCGGGCGCGGTGTCGGCGGCCTCGGCGGACTCCTCGACCGGCAGCGCGGCCGGGCGGCGGACGCGCGGGCGTTCACGGAGGCGTACCGCCGCTACTGCTGGCCCACCGACGGTCTGGACGGCGTGCGGTTCGCGCCCTTCCAGGTGCTCGCCGTCCGCGGCCGCTCGCTGGCGGCCGAACCGCACGACGAGCAGCTGGCCCGCCTGGACCGGCTCGTCGAGCACGACCCGACGGGCCTGCTCCAGGTCACCCGCCGGATCACCGTCGACACCGGTGACGCGGACTCGGTCCGCGCGGGCACCGACTGGTGGCTGGAGCTGACCGGCGCGGGCGGCGAGGGCATGGTCGTCAAGCCGCTCGCGGCCCTGGTGCGCGACGCGTCCGGCCGGCTCGGTCAGCCGGGCGTGAAGGTGCGTGGCCGTGAATACCTGCGGATCGTCTACGGCCCCGAGTACACCCGGCCCGAGAACCTGGAGCGGCTGCGGCAGCGCTCGCTGGGGCACAAGCGGTCGCTCGCCCTGCGCGAGTACGCCCTCGGCCTGGAGGCGCTGGACCGGCTCGCGGACGGCGAACCGCTGTGGCGGGTCCACGAGGCCGTCTTCGCCGTCCTCGCCCTGGAGTCGGAGCCGGTCGACCCGAGGCTCTGACGCGCGGCGGCGGGGCCGGGCCCCCGGCCCGGCCCTCGCCGGCCCCGCGCCCGGGGGCGCAGGGGCGCAGGGGCGCCGGGGGTGACGCTCCCCGTGCGCCCCCGAATGCCCGTTGACGCGCCTCTTCCATCTGAGGTGACATGACGTCAACAAGCCCCGCTCGCACGGCCGTTACCCGGCCGGGGCCGCCACCGGTCGTCCGGGGCGGTCCCGCCCCGGAAGCCGGGCGAGCGGTACGGGGGTGAGGGCGAGCCGATGACCGGGCCGGAACGGGACAGGGACGCGCGACCGGAGGCACCGCCGGGCGACAGGCCGGAGGAACCGGCGGACGACCGCACCGGAGACCACGCGGGCGGGGGAGGCCGGACCCGGGAGCGGCCTGCCGACCGGGGCCCGGGGGAGCCGGACGCGGTACGGCGCCCGCGGGGCCCGCTGCTGCGCGAGTCGCCGCCCCCGTACCAGCGCAAGGGCGGCATCGCGGCCGTCCTCCTCTACCGCAACGGCGGCCACCGGGTCGTCTGGCCCGACCGCAACGAGGACGTCGACAAACCCCTCTTCGGCTCCCCCTACACCGTCTTCGAGGTGCGGCTCGGCACGCACGTCACGGAGTTCCGGCTCGACCTGCCGGCCGCCGGCGACGGCGTGTCCTTCGAGGCGGTCGCCAAGGTCCACTGGACGGTGACCGATCCGCGCCTGGTGGTCCGGGAACAGGTCTGGGACGTCGCCGAACTCCTCCACGACGAGCTGCTCGACGGCCTGCGCCGGATCACCCGGAGGTTCGGCATCACCGAGGCGCAGCGCGCCGACGAGGCCGTACGGCACGCGCTCGACACCGGGAACCTCGGGCTCGGCCGCGCCATCGGCCTGCGCACACGGGTCTACGTCTTCATCGACCTGGACGCCACCGTCAGGGCGGAGGTGTCCCGCCGGGACACCCTCGGCGTCACGATGGAGGCGGACGAGCGCCTCGCCGAGGCCGAGCGGCGCAGGGACGCGGCCGAATGGGCCCGGATCGCCGACCGCGTCCGCGCCGTCGAAGCCCTTCTCCGGAGCGGCGACCTGGCGCGGATCGCCCACCACGTGGCCAGGTACGCCGACAAGCGGGCGGAGATCCGCCTCCGGCTCCAGCAGGAGCGGCGCGACGGGCGGGAGGGCCGGGAGGACCACCAGGACGTGACGGCCGTTCTCGACCGGCTGCTCGTGGCCGGGGTCATCGGGCGGGAGGACATCGGCGACCACCTGTACCAGGTGCTGATGTACCTGCGGACGCTCGGCGGCGCGGAGGCCGCCGGCGGTTCCGGCCCCTGTGACGACGCCCCGAGGACCAGACCGGCCCTCGACGAGTCCGGGCCGCGGCCGGACCCGGGGCGCGGGGACGGGGGTGAGGGCCGGGTGGCGCACGCGGGCCACCGGGACGCGCCCCGCGCCCCGCGGGTGCACGAACCCACCCGCGTCGAATCGGCCGCCGAGCGGCGCGAACGCGAAGGGGGTGGGGAGCGGGGCCGGGAGAGGGGCCGGGACCGGAGCGACGGCCGGCCGGACCCGGAGGGCAGGGACGCCCCGCACGGCCGGGGTGACGCGTCCCGGCGCGGCGACCGTGACGACGACCGCAGGGACGCCCCCCACGGCCGGGGTGACGCCTACGAGCGCGGCGAGCGCGACGACGACCGCAGGTACGCCTACGACCGCGACGAGACCTACGACCGCTACGACCGGGACGATCCCTACGACCGCGCGCGGCCGGGCCGGCGCAGACGGTTCCCCCGCCCGGCCCGGCCCTCCTCCGGCCGGGGCGACCCGCCGGAGGAATGACCGCCGGGCTCCCGGTTCCCCGGCCTCCCCGGGACTTCCACCGAGGCGTGCGTTCCGAAAGGCCTCCGCCGAAAGACGGGCTCTCGCCGCCCGGCTCCGTCAGGATGGGACGCATGGGATTCCATGTCGATTCCGAGACCGGGCGGCTTCGCCGCGTCATACTCCACCGGCCCGATCTGGAGCTGAAGCGGCTCACGCCGAGCAACAAGGACGCCCTCCTCTTCGACGACGTCCTGTGGGTGCGCCGGGCCCGCCAGGAGCACGACGGCTTCGCCGACGTCCTGCGCGACCGGGGGGTGGTGGTGCACCTCTTCGGCGACCTGCTGCGGGAGGCGCTGGAGGTGCCCGCGGCCCGCGCGCTCGTCCTCGACCGGGTCTTCGACGAGAAGGAGTACGGGCCGCTCGCCGCCGACCACCTGCGCGCCGCCTTCGACTCCCTCGACGCGGCCTCGCTCGGGGAGGCGCTCGTCGGCGGCATGACGAAGCGTGAGTTCCTGGCGGCGCACCGGGAACCGACCTCCGTCCGCTTCCACGCGCTGGACCTGGACGACTTCGTCCTCGGCCCGCTGCCGAACCATCTCTTCACCCGGGACACCTCGGCGTGGATCTACGACGGCGTGTCGATCAACGCGATGCGCTGGCCGGCCCGGCAGCGCGAGACCGTGCACTTCGAGGCGATCTACAAGCACCATCCCCTCTTCACCGGCCCGGAGGCCGGCCACTTCCACCACTGGTCGGAAGGGCAGCCGGACTACCCGTCCACCATCGAGGGCGGCGACGTGCTGGTGATCGGCAACGGGGCCGTACTGATCGGGATGAGCGAGCGGACCACCCCGCAGGCGGTGGAGATGCTGGCCCGCCGCATGTTCGCGGCGGGCTCGGCGCGGTCGATCGTCGCGCTCGACATGCCGAAGCGGCGCGCCTTCATGCACCTGGACACGGTGATGACGATGGTGGACCACGACACGTTCACCCAGTACGCCGGGCTCGGCAACCTGCGGTCGTACACGATCGAACCGGGGGACGCGGGCCAGTCCCTGCGGGTGACCGACCATCCGCCGGAGCAGATGCACAGCGCGATCGCCGCCGCGCTCGGCCTCCAGGACATCCGGGTCCTGACGGCCACCCAGGACGTGCACGCGGCGGAGCGGGAGCAGTGGGACGACGGGTGCAACGTGCTGGCCGTGGAGCCGGGGGTGGTCGTCGCGTACGAGCGGAACGTCACGACCAACACGCATCTGCGCAAGCAGGGCATCGAGGTGATCGAGATCCCGGGCAGTGAGCTGGGCCGGGGGAGGGGCGGGCCGCGCTGCATGAGCTGCCCGGTGGAGCGGGACGCCGTCTGAGGAGCGGGGGCCGTCAGCGGGAGACCCCAGGGGGCTGTATATAAATGTTGTCTCACGTATAGACTTCCAGGGTCTCCGGGTCCGGGTGCCGCGCGTGCGGCGCCCGAGCCCCGGCCCGCCCCACCCTCACACAGGAGCGCTTCCCATGGCCACTGACCTCACCGGCCGCCACTTCCTCAAGGAGCTGGACTTCACCGCCGAGGAGTTCCGCGGTCTGGTCGAGCTCGCCGCCGAGCTCAAGGCCACCAAGAAGGCGGGCACCGAGGTGCAGCGGCTGCGCGGCAGGAACATCGCCCTGATCTTCGAGAAGACCTCCACCCGCACCCGCTGCGCCTTCGAGGTCGCCGCCGCCGACCAGGGCGCCTCCACCACGTACCTCGACCCCTCGGGCTCCCAGATCGGCCACAAGGAGTCGATCAAGGACACCGCCCGCGTCCTCGGCCGGATGTTCGACGGGATCGAGTACCGGGGCGACAGCCAGGCCACCGTCGAGGAGCTGGCCGCCTTCGCGGGCGTCCCCGTCTTCAACGGCCTCACCGACGCGTGGCACCCCACCCAGATGCTGGCCGACGTGCTCACCATGACCGAGCACGTGGACAAGCCCCTGGACGGCATCGCCTTCGCGTATCTCGGCGATGCCCGCTTCAACATGGGCAACTCCTACCTCGTGACGGGCGCCCTGCTCGGCATGGACGTCCGGATCGTCGCCCCGGAGGCGTACTGGCCGGCGGCCGGGGTCGTCGCCGCGGCCCGCGAGCTCGCCGAGGCCAGCGGCGCGGTCATCACCCTCACCGAGGACGTCGAGGACGGCGTGCGCGGCGCCGACTTCGTCGTCACCGACGTGTGGGTCTCCATGGGGGAGCCCAAGGAGGTCTGGGACGAGCGGATCGCCGCGCTCTCCCCGTACGCGGTGACCATGGACGTCCTGCGGGCCACGGGCAACCCCGACGTCAAGTTCCTGCACTGCCTGCCCGCCTTCCACGACCTCGGCACGGCCGTGGCGCGCGACATCCACGCCCGGTACGGACTAAGCGAGCTGGAGGTCTCCGACGAGGTCTTCGAGTCGGCCCACTCCGTCGTCTTCGACGAGGCCGAGAACCGCCTCCACACGATCAAGGCGGTCCTCGTCGCGACCCTCGCCGGTACGGCGGACCCGGCATAGCTTTACGCCGGATTGGGTCCGTATGCGAGGTGCGGTTACCATCGCACGGTTCAGGGGGGTCCGGACGCACACGTCCGGACCCCCCTCCGTGTGTCCTCCCACCTCCTGCGCGGCCCCCGCACCCCGGGGCCCGCGCACGCACGACCAGAGATGAGCACCCCGCATGTCCTCGCGGATCAAGTCGCCGCAGCAACTCGTCGCCGAGTCCGGCGCCGACCTCGAAGGCCACGGCCTCCGGCGCACCATGGGCCTCTTCCAGCTCGTCTGCTTCGGCGTCGGCGCGATCGTCGGCACCGGCATCTTCGTCGGACTCTCCGGCAGCGTCGCCGAGGCCGGCCCCGCGGTCGTCCTCTCCTTCGTCCTCGCCGCGATCACCTGCGTCTTCACCGCCTTCTCCTTCGCGGAGCTGGGCGGCGCCATCCCGGTCTCCGGCTCCTCCTACTCCTTCGCCTACGCGAGCCTCGGCGAGCGGGCCGCCTTCCTCGTCGGCTGGTGCCTGCTCCTGGAGTACGGCGTCTCCGTCTCGGCCGTCGCCGTCGGCTGGAGCCAGTACGTGGACGAACTCCTGGAGAGCCTGACCGGGCTGCGGCTGCCCGCCGCCCTCACCGCGGGACCCGCCGAGGGCGGGGTGGTCAACCTCCCCGCCGTGGTCGTCATCGCCCTCGCCGCCGGCCTCCTCGTGCGGGGCGTGCGCGAGAGCGCCCGCGCCACCGCCGCCATGGCCGTCCTGAAGATCGCGATCCTGCTCGTCTTCTGCGCCGTCGGCTTCTCCGCCTTCCGCGCCGGGCACCTCTCGCCGTTCGCCGGGCACGGCGTCGCCGGGATCACCGCCGGCGCCTCGGTGGCCTTCTTCTCGTACATCGGCTTCGACGCGATCACCACCGCGGGCGAGGAGGTGCGCGACCCGCGCCGGAACGTCCCGCTCGCCATCCTCATCTGCATCGGGATCGTCACCCTGCTCTACGGCGCGGTGGCGCTCTCGGCCATCGGGGCGCTCGGCGCCGACGCCGTCGCCGGGCAGCCCGCCGCGCTCTCCCTCGTCGTGGACCGCGTCACCGGCTCGTCCACCGGCGGCGGGATCATCGCCTTCGGCGCGGTGGTCGCCATCGCGTCCGTCGTCCTCGCCGTGATGTACGGGCAGACGCGCATCCTGCTCTCGATGTCCCGTGACGGGCTCGTTCCGCGCGTCTTCGAACGCGTCTCGCCCCGCTCCGCGACCCCCGTGGCCAACACCTGGATCGTCGCCGCCGTCTTCGCCGTCCCGGCCGCCTTCGCCCCGCTCGACGTGGTCGTGGACCTCACCACCATCGGCACGCTCGCCGTCATGGCCGTCGTGAACCTCGCGGTGATCGTGCTCCGCCGCCGCCACCCCGGCCTGAAGCGCTCGTTCCGGGTGCCCCTCTTCCCGCTCAGCCCCCTCCTGGGCATCGGCTTCTGCCTCTACCTCATGGTCGGAACCGGCTGGACGACCTGGATCCAGTTCGCCGTCTTCCTCGCCGCGGGCACGCTCCTGTACGCGGTGTACGGGCGCCGCCACTCGCGCCTCGCGGTCACGGCTCCCGGCGACGGCGCTGCGCGGGCACCCCGGGGAGCGTGAACCAGACCGCCTTGCCGCGCGGGGTCGGGCGGTGGCCGCAGTCGCTGCTCAGCGCCCTGATCAGCAGGAGTCCGCGCCCGTGCTCCTGCCAGGGGTCCACCTCGCCCGGCTCGGGGTGGACCAGCCGGTCCGGTTCCGGCGGTTCGGGGTCGTGGACCTCGATCTGACAGCCGCCGGAGGTCGCGCACACCTCCACGACGAGGTCGATCGGGCCGCGGCCCCCGGTGTGCTCGACGGCGTTGGCCACCAGCTCGGCGGTGAGCAGCTCGGCGGTGTCCACGTCGGGCCCGGCGTCGTCGAACGCGGTACGGACCAGGGCGCGGGCCAGGGGGACCGCGGCCGTGGTGTGCGGCAGCCGCGCGCACCAGGAGCCGGGAGGGCCGACCGGTGGGGGAGCGGGGGCGGTGCCGGGCGCGGGGGCCGGGGCTTCGGGCATGAGGGGCGGGTCCCTTCACGGAGGAGGGGGCGGGCAGGCGAGCGGGGGGGCGAACCCGAGACGTCCTGGTTTCAACCATACGAGGCGCAACATCCGTTTCCCAGCGGCCCCTCCCTCCGACCCGGCTATCGCGCACTCGTGACGACGGTCACAACAGAGTGATACCCTCCCGGTGGAGGAAGGAGGCCGCCGAATGAGCCCCTTTACCGGCTCCGCGACCCGTACCGAACGCTGGCGGCATCTCCGCCTGGACCTCGACGAGGGCGTCGCCACCGTCACCCTCGCCCGCCCCGCCAAACTCAACGCGCTCACCTTCGGCGCCTACGCCGACCTGCGCGACCTGCTCGCCGAACTCTCCCGCGAGCGCGCCGTCCGCGCCCTCGTCCTCGGCGGCGAGGGCCGCGGTTTCTGCTCCGGCGGCGACGTGGACGAGATCATCGGCGCCACGCTCTCCCTCGACACCGCCGAGCTCCTCGACTTCAACCGGATGACCGGGCAGGTCGTCCGGGCGCTGCGCGAATGCCCCTTCCCGGTCGTCGCCGCCCTGCACGGGGTCGCCGCGGGCGCGGGGGCCGTCCTCGCGCTGGCCGCCGACTTCCGGATCGCCGACCCCACGACCCGCTTCGCCTTCCTCTTCACCCGCGTCGGCCTGTCCGGCGGCGACATGGGCGCCGCCTACCTGCTGCCCCGGGTCGTCGGCCTCGGACACGCCACCCGCCTCCTCATGCTCGGCGAGGCCGTCCACGCGGCCGAGGCCGAGCGGATCGGCCTGCTCAGCGAGCTCACCGAGGAGGGGCGCGCGGGGGAGCGCGCCGCCGCCCTCGCCCGCCGCCTCGCGGACGGCCCCGCGCTGGCGCACGCGCAGACCAAGGCCCTGCTCACCGCGGAACTCGACATGCCGCTCGCGGCCTCCGTCGAACTGGACGCCGCCACGCAGGCCCTCCTCATGAACGGCGAGGACTACGCGGAGTTCCACGCCGCCTTCACCGCGAAACGCCCCCCGAAGTGGCGGGGGCGCTGACGATGCCGCCCCCCACGGGCCCCGTACCGACGGCCGGCCTCGTCCCGGAAGACCTGCCGAGGCCCGGCGGCGTCCCCCTCTCTCGCGTCGCCGTCATCGGCGGCGGCCCCGGCGGCCTCTACGCCGCCGCCCTGCTCAAACGGCAGGACCCGGCCCGCGAGATCACCGTCTGGGAGCGCAACGCGCCCTCCGACACCTTCGGCTTCGGCGTCGTCCTCTCCGACGAGACCCTCGGCGGCATCCGGGACGCCGATCCCGTCGTGTACGCCGCCCTCGCCCGCGAACTGGTCCACTGGGACGACATCGACATCGTCCACCGCGGCCACCTCACCACCTCCACCGGCCACGGCTTCGCCGCCCTCGGCCGCCGCCGTCTCCTGGAGATCCTGCACGCCCGCTGCGCCGAGCTGGGCGTACGGCTCCGCTTCCGCGCCGAGGCCCCGCCCGCCG
Source organism: Streptomyces sp. NPDC012827 (assembly GCF_042900905.1). Taxonomy (NCBI): domain Bacteria; kingdom Bacillati; phylum Actinomycetota; class Actinomycetes; order Kitasatosporales; family Streptomycetaceae; genus Streptomyces; species Streptomyces sp. NPDC012827. Next base: position 210,534 of record NZ_JBIBBY010000009.1, read on the forward strand.
CGCGGCTCGCCGCCGGCCACGACCTCGTCGTCGCGGCCGACGGCGTGCACAGCCGCACCCGCGAAGCCCACGCCGACCGCTTCCGCCCCCGGATCACCACCCACCGCTGCCGCTACATCTGGCTCGCCGCCGGCTTCCCCTTCGAGGCCTTCCGCTTCGAGATCGCGGAGACCGAGTACGGCGTCATGCAACTGCACGCCTATCCCTTCTCCGCCGACTCCTCCACCGTCATCGTGGAGATGCGGGAGGAGGTCTGGCGCGCGGCCGGCTTCGACGCGCTGGACGAGGCCGAGTCCACCTCCCGCTGCGCCAAGATCTTCGCCGAGGCCCTCGCCGGCCGGGCGCTGCGCTCCAACAACTCGGCCTGGACCGCCTTCCGCACCGTCGTCAACGACCGCTGGTCCCACGGCACCACCGTCCTCCTCGGCGACGCCGCCCACACCGCCCACTTCTCCATCGGCTCGGGCACCAAACTGGCCGTCGAGGACGCCCTCGCCCTGACCTCCGCCCTCGGCGACCACCCCACCCTCCCCGAGGCGCTCGCCGCCTACGAGGCCGAGCGGCGACCCGTCGTCGCCTCCACCCAGCGGGCCGCCGCCGCGAGCCTGCGCTGGTTCGAGGAGCTGGCCGGGCACGTCGACCGCCCGCCCCGCCGCTTCGCCTTCGACCTCCTCACCCGCAGCCGCCGCGTCACCCACGCCAACCTGCGGCTGCGCGACCCCGCCCTCACCGCCGCCGTCGAACGCGACTTCGGCTGCCCGCCCGGCACCCCGCCCATGTTCACCCCCTTCCCGCTGCGCGGCCTCACCCTGCGCAACCGGATCGTCGTCTCCCCCATGGACCTGTACGTCGCCGAGGACGGCGTCCCCGGCGACTTCCACCTCGTCCACCTCGGCGCCCGCGCCCTCGGCGGCGCCGGACTCGTCATGACCGAGATGGTCTGCGTCAGCGCACACGGGCGGATCACCCCCGGCTGCGCCGGCCTGTGGACCGACGAACAGGCCGCGGCCTGGAGCCGCGTCACCGACTTCGTGCACACCTCGGCACCCGGCACGGCGATCGGCGTCCAGCTCGGCCACTCCGGCCGCAAGGGCTCCACCCGGCGCATGTGGGAAGGCATCGACCAGCCCCTGCCCGAGGGCAACTGGCCGCTCGTCGCCGCCTCGCCGCTCCCGTACCGGCCCGGCGTCAACCAGACCCCGCACGCCCTCGACCGCGCCGGGATGACCGCGATCCGCGAGGAGTTCACCGCCGCGGCCCGCCGCGCCGCCCGCAGCGGCTTCGACCTCCTCGAACTCCACTGCGCCCACGGCTACCTGCTCTCCGGCTTCCTCTCCCCGCTCACCAACCACCGCACCGACGCCTACGGCGGCAGCCTGGAGAACCGGCTGCGCTTCCCCCTCGAAGTCTTCGACGCCGTACGGGAGGTGTGGCCCCGCGACCGGCCCATGACCGTCCGGATCTCCGCCACCGACTGGGCCGAGGGCGGCACCACCGCCGAGGACGCCGTCGCCTTCGCCCGCGCCTTCGCCGACCACGGCGCCGACGCCCTCGACGTCTCCACCGGCCAGGTCGTCCCCGACGAGCAACCCGAGTACGGGCGCTCGTACCAGACCCCGTACGCCGACCGCATCCGCAACGAGACCGGCGTCCCCGTGATCGCCGTCGGCGCCATCTCCTCCTGGGACGACGTCAACTCGCTGCTCCTCGCGGGCCGGGCCGACCTCTGCGCCCTGGCCCGCCCCCACCTCTACGACCCGCACTGGACCCTGCACGCAGCCGCTGAGCAGGACTACCGGGGTCCGGCCGCCCCCTGGCCCGCCCCGTACCGCGCGGGCAGCCGCCGGCCCCCGACCGGACGCCGGGAAACGGTCACCTGACCCCCCGGCCGGCGGCCCCCCGCACGAACTCCGCGCCCCGGTCCCGCAGCAGCTCGTGCAGGGCCGTGAACACCTCCGCCGAGCGGCGGCCCGGCCAGTCGGCCGGCAGCAGCTCGGCGGGCAGCACCGGGTCCGCGTAGGGCAGCCGGCGCCAGGAGTCCAGCGCGAACAGGTAGTCCCGGTAGGCGTCCTCGGCGTTCCCGCCGCCCCCGGTCCGCCAGGCCCGCAGCACCGGCTCGTGGGCCGCCAGGAACTCCTCGTGCAGCGCCGCGATGGCCGGCAGGTCCCACCAGCGGGCCACCGCCCCGGCCGTCGCCGTGTACCCGAGGTGGTCGCCCCGGAACAGGTCGACGTACGCCGAGAGCCCGAGCCGCTCCAGGGTGTTCCGGGTCTCCTCGTACAGCCGCGCCGGCGCGATCCACACCCCCGGCGCCGCCGTGCCGAAGCCCAGTCTCCCCAGCCGGGAGCGCAGCAGGTGCCGCTTGTGCCGCTCGGCCTCCGGCACGGAGAAGACGGCGAGGACCCAGCCCTCCGACAGCTTCGGCTCCGTGCGGGCGTAGATGCGGCGGTCGCCGTCGTCGAGCAGCCGGCGCGCCTCCTCCGACAGGGCGTATCCGGCGGCCCCGTCCGCCGTCCGGCGTGCCAGCAGCAGCCCGCGCCGCTTCAGCCGCGACACCGAGGACCGCACCGACGGCGCGTCCACACCGACCACGGCGAGCAGCCGGATCAGCGCGGCCACCGGTACGGGGGCGTCGTCGGGACCACGGCCGTAGGCGCCGTAGAACGAGACGATCAGGGAACGGGGGGTGTGCTGCTCGGCCACGGTGATCACTTTAGGCCTGTCGTGCCACCCGCGCGGACCGGCCGGTGCCCCGCTCCCCGCCCGTCAGGCGGGATCGCGCAGCCGGAAGCGCTGGAGCTTGCCGGTCGCCGTGCGCGGCAGGGCGTCCAGGAAGACGATCTCGCGCGGCGACTTGTACGGGGCGAGACGGGCCCGGACGAAGGCCCGGAGCGAGGCGGCCGTCACCGAGTCGCGCGGCACCCCGTCCCGAACCACCGCGTAGGCGACCACGACCTGGCCGCGCAGCGGGTCCGGGCGGCCCACGACCGCCGTCTCCACGACGTCCGGGTGACCGAGCAGCACCTCCTCGACCTGGGGTCCCGCGATGTTGTAACCGGCCGAGATGATCATGTCGTCGGCCCGGGAGACGTACCGGAAGTAGCCGTCCGGCTCGCGGACGTACGTGTCGCCGGTGATGTTCCAGCCGTCCCGGACGTACTCGGCCTGGCGGGGATCGGCCAGGTAGCGGCAGCCGACCGGACCGCGTACCGCGAGCAGCCCCTCCTCGCCGTCGGGGACCGGAGCCCCGTCGGGGCCGACGACGCGGGCCTGCCAGCCGGGCACCGGGCGGCCGGTCGTGCCGGGACGGATGTCGCCGTCGGCGGCCGAGATGAAGATGTGGAGCAGTTCGGTCGCCCCGATGCCGTTGATCAGGCGCAGGCCGGTCCGCGCGTACCAGGCCTTCCACGTGCCCTCGGGCAGGTTCTCCCCGGCGGAGACGCAGCGGCGCAGCGAGCCGAGGTCCGGCGCGGTGCCCGCGTCCAGCTCGTCGAGCATCACCCGGTAGGCGGTCGGGGCGGTGAAGAGGACGGAGACCCGGTGGCGTTCGACGGCCGCGAGCAGCTGCTTCGGTCCGGCCTGCGCGAGGAGCACCGCGCTCGCCCCGGCCCGCAGCGGGAAGAGGACCAGCCCGCCCAGGCCGAAGGTGAAGGCGAGCGGCGGCGAACCGGCGAACACGTCGTCGGGCGCGGGCCGCAGCACGCGCGCCGAGAAGGTGTCGGCGACGGCCAGGACGTCCCGGTGGAAGTGGACGCAGCCCTTGGGCCGTCCGGTGGTGCCCGAGGTGAAGGCGATCAGCGCCACGTCGTCGGCGGCCGTCGCCACCGCCCCGTACGGGGCGGACCGGCGCTCCGCGAGGACGAGCAGGTCCTCCGGACCGTCCCCGCCGTACGGGGTGACGCGCAGGCCGGGCACCCGGGCGGCGAGCAGTTCGTCCAGGACCGTGGCGTCGCAGAGCGCGTGCGTGCAGCGGGCCATCTCCGCCATGACGGCCAGCTCGGGGGCGCGCTGCTGGGCGAGTACGGTGACGGCCACCCCGCCCGCCTTCATCACGGCGAGCCAGCAGGCGGCGAGCCACGGGGTGGTGGGCCCCCGGAGCAGGACGCGGTTGCCGGGAAGAAGGCCGAGGTCGCCGGTGAGCACATGGGCGATCCGGTCCACCCGGTCCCGCAGCTCCCCGTAGCTCCACACCCCGCCCTCGCCGTCGTGGAAGGCAGGCCGGTCCGCGCCGAATCGTTCCAGCGTGCGGTCGAGGAGCTCCGTGCCGCAGTTGAGCCGTTCCGGGTAGGCCAGCTCGGGCAGCTCGAAGAGGAGGCGCGGCCACCGCTCCGGCGGCGGCAGATGGTCGCGGGCGAAGGTGTCGAGATGGGCCGAGGGCGTCAGCTCCATGGATCCGTCCCCCTGTCGAGGTGGGGTCGTCCGGCGCCCCACGAGCGTATCGTGATGGTGACGACAGTCAACGGTTCGCGACAAGGGTGCCGGAGGGCGCCGTGGCACACGCGCTCCAGGGCGCGGGAAGAGGGACGCCCGAGGGCGTCGGAGAGGGCCCACATGCCCGCATTCTCGCTCGATCCGGAACAGACCACCTGGTGTGCGGAGCTCCGCGCCCTCGCCGCCGAGCGCCTGCGCCCCCTCGCCGAGAAGGGTGAACCGGGCCGCGTCAACCGGCCCCTCGTCGCCGCGCTCGGTGAGCTCGGCCTCCTCGCCCGCGTCTTCGAGGCGGGGGCCTTCGACCTCTGCCTGCTGCGCGAGTCCCTGGCCCGCGAGTGCACCGAGGCGGAGACCGCCCTCGCCCTCCAGGGGCTCGGCGCCCATCCCGTGGCCGCCTTCGGCACCCCCGCGCAGCGGGCCCGCTGGCTCCCCGGGGCCACCGCCGGGCGGGCCGTCGCCGCCTTCGCGCTCTCCGAGCCGGGCGCGGGCTCCGACGCCGCCGCCCTCGCCCTCGACGCCGTCCCCGACGGGCGCGGCGGCTGGCGGCTGCACGGCGAGAAACAGTGGATCTCCAACGCCCCCGAGGCCGACTTCGCCACCGTCTTCGCCCGCACCACCCGGGGCGCCGGCGCGCGCGGCGTCACCGCCTTCCTCGTCCCCGCCGACCGGCCGGGCCTGGGCGGGGAACCGCTCGACATGCTCGCCCCGCACGCCCTGGGCACCCTCACCTTCGACGGGGTGCCGGTCGGCCCCGAGGACCTCCTCGGCCCGCCCGACGGCGGCTTTCGGGTCGCGATGACCACCCTCAACCTCTTCCGGCCCAGCGTCGGCGCCTTCGCCGTCGGCATGGCGCAGGCAGCCCTCGACGCGGCCCTCGCCCACACCGCCGCCCGTCCCGCCTTCGGCGGCGTCCTCGCCGACCTCCAGGGCGTCTCCCACCGGATCGCCGAGATGGCCACCCGCACGGAGGCCGCCCGCCTCCTGGTGTACGCGGCCGCCGCCGCGTACGACGCGGGCGATCCGGAGGTGCCCCGGCGCTCCGCCATGGCGAAGCTGTTCGCCACCGAGACCGCCCAGTACGTCGTGGACTCCGCCGTCCAGCTGCACGGCGCCCGCGCCCTCCAGCGCGGCCACCTCCTCGAACACCTCTACCGCGAGGTGCGCGCCCCCCGGATCTACGAGGGCGCGAGCGAGGTCCAGCGCGCGATCGTCGCCAAGGAGCTGTACGGGCGTGCGCGCACGGCGGAAATCGCTTCCGCCTCCACCCCGTTCGAGGAGGTCCGGTCCCGATGAGCCTGCACCGGCACAACCCCGCCGAACTGTCGCCGCCCACCGGCTTCTCGCACGCGGTCACCGCCACCGGCACCCGCCTGGTCTTCCTGGCCGGCCAGACCGCGCTGGACACCGACGGCAAGGTCGTGGGGGAGACCCTCACCGAGCAGTTCGCCACCGCGCTCGGCAACCTCCTGACCGCGCTGCGGCACGCCGGCGGCACCCCGGCCGACCTGGCCCGGGTCACGGTCTACACCACCGACGTCGCCGACTACCGCCTGCGCGCCCACGAACTGGGCCGCGTCTGGCGGGCGTTGGCGGGCCGGGACTACCCGGCGATGGCCGTCGTCGGTGTCGTACGGCTCTGGGACGAGCAGGCGCGGGTCGAGCTGGACGGCTTCGCGGTCCTGGACGACCCCCCGCCCGCCTGATCGACTGGAAAGGTGACCGGGGCGGGCTTAGGGTCGAACAGTGGACCGACCGGCCCACGGTTCCTCCGGTGGGGGCGCGATGCGCCATGAACGACCATGAGTAGGACACCGAAGCCGACGACCCCGGCGGCGACCTCTCCGCGCGGCACGGGCGGGGACGGCAAGGGCATCGCCCTGTTCGTGATCGCCTCGTGCCAGTTGATGGTCGTCCTCGACATCACCATCGTGAACATCGCGCTCCCGGACATCCAGAGCGCGCTGGCCTTCTCGACCACCAGCCTCTCCTGGGTGGTCAACGCCTACACGCTGACCTTCGGCGGCCTGCTGCTCCTCGGCGGCCGGGCCGGTGACATCCTCGGCCGCCGCCGGGTGTTCGTCTTCGGCGTGCTGCTGTTCGGCCTCGCCTCGCTGCTCGGCGGCTTCGCCCAGTCCGACTGGCAACTGCTCGCGGCCCGCGCTCTGCAGGGCGTCGGCGGCGCCATCGCCTCGCCGACCTCGCTCTCCCTCATCACCACGACCTTCGACGAAGGGCCCGAACGCAACCGGGCCTTCGGGGTGTTCGCGGGAGTCTCGGCGGGCGGCGGCGCCATCGGCCTGCTCGCCGGCGGCGTCCTCGTCGAATGGCTCGACTGGCGCTGGATCTTCTTCGTCAACGTGCCGATCGCCCTCCTCATCGCCTTCCTGACCCCCCGTCATGTGAAGGAGTCCGAGCGGCACCCGGGCCACTTCGATCTGGCCGGCGCGCTCACGTCGACGCTCGGCATGGTGGCCCTGGTGTACGGGTTCATCCGCGCCGCCCAGGAGGGCTGGCGCGACGCGTACACGCTCGGCTCGTTCGCCGCGGCCGTCGTCCTGCTGGTCCTCTTCGTCCTGGTGGAGCGGCGCTCGCGGCAGCCGATCACCCCGCTCCACATGTTCGCCGACCGCAACAGGGCGGGCACCTACGGCATCATGCTCGGCCTCGCCGCCGCGATCTTCGGCATGTTCTTCTTCCTGACCCTGTTCGTGCAGAGCGTCCTGGACTTCAGCCCGCTGGAGGCGGGCCTCGCGTTCCTGCCGGTCAGCGCGGTCATCGCGGTCGCCGCCGGCTTCACCTCCCAGCTCCTGCCGAAATACGGGCCCAAGCCCTTCATGGTCCTCGGCTCGCTCTGCCTGGCCGCCGGCCTGTCCTGGCTCACCCTGACCGACGTCCACTCGACGTACGCGGGCTCGATCCTCGGACCGATGCTGGTCTTCAGCCTCGGCATGGGCATGATGTTCGTCTCGCTGACCCTGATGGCCCTGTCCAACGTGGCCCCCGACGAGTCGGGCGCCGCTTCCGGGCTCCTCAACGTAACGCAGCAGGTGGGCGGTTCACTCGGCCTGTCGATCCTCGTCACCGTCTTCGGCACGGTCAGCCGGAGCGAGGCCGACGAGCAGGTCCCCGCCTTCCTCTCCCAGGCCGGCCCCGCCGAGAAGGCCCGGTTCGCGGAGACCGGACAGCTGCCGCCCCCCTGGGGCGACGAGGTGCTCACCGCGGGCGTCTCGGCCGGATTCATCGTGGCCGCCGCCTTCGCGATCGTCTCCCTCGTCATCGCGCTCGTCGTCATCCAGGTCCGCCCCTCCGACATCGAGCGGCTCAAGGGCGGCGGGCTGATGCCGGGCGGCTGAGTCACCGGCGGGGGCCGCTGCGGGCGGGTTAATGAAAACGATTGTCATGCTGATATGGTCATCGGCACACCCGCCCCCCGCGCCCTCAGAGGACCCCCGTGTTCCGCCTGCCCGAAACCCGCCGCGCCACCCGACGCGGCCCCCTCGCCACCGCCCTCGCCCTCACCACCGCGGCGGCGACCCTGCTCACCGGCTGCTTCGCCGGCTCCGGCACCACCGCCGGAAGCGGAGGACGGCCGGGCGGCGGCGGCGACGCGGCCTCCGGCGGACGGATCCGCGTCGCCATGATGCAGCCGCCCCGCTCCGGCCTCTCCCCGCTCTCCGACGACGCCTTCAAGCTCTCCCGCTGGTCCACCGCCGAGACCCTCGTCCGGCTCGACCCCGACGGCAACGCCGTCCCGGCCCTCGCCACCGCCTGGCAGCGCACCGGCCGGACCTGGACCTTCACCCTCCGCGAGGGCGTCACCTTCCACGACGGCACCCCCCTCACCGCCGAGGCCGTCGTCCGCTCCCTCACCACCGCCGCCCAGGCCTCGCCCAAGCCCCGGATCCTCGACGGCGTCGACCTCACCACCCGCGCCACCGGACCCCGGACCGTCACCGTCACCACCGCCACCGACGACCCCCTGGTCCCGCAGCGCCTCAGCTCCCCCCAGCTGTCGATCCTGGCCGCCAAGGCCTACCGAGGCCGCACCGTGAACCCCGTCGGCGCCGGCACCGGCCCCTTCGTCCTCGTCCGCGCCGACGGCACCGCCTCCGCCACCCTCGACCGGTACGACCGCTACTGGGGCGGCCGCCCCGAGGCGCCGGGCATCGACGTGCGGTACGTCCCCGACGGCACCGCCCGCGCCGCCGCCCTGCGCAGCGGAGAGGCCGACATCGTGGAGGCCGCCCCCGTCTCCCAGGCCCGGCTCCTGGACCCGGACCTGATCACCGAGGTCCCCATGCCCCGGACCAACACCCTCTACCTCAACACCCGCAAGGGCCCCTTCAAGGACCCCGCCCTGCGCGCCGCCGCCCGCCGGGCCGTCGACGCCCGCGCCCTCGTGACCGGGGTGTACGAGGGCCGCGCCGACCTCGCCCACGGCCTCCTCGGCCCCGCCCTGCCCTGGGCCGCCGAACTCCGCCGCCCGGTGCGCCACCCGGTCGCGCCCGCCACCCCGCGCGGCACCACCGTCACCCTCGGCACCTTCACCGACCGCGCCGAACTGCCCGAGGCGGCCCAGCTCCTCCAGCAGCAGCTCCGCAAGGCCGGCTTCACCGTCGAGCTGGACATCCGCGAGTACGCCCACATCGAGGCCGACGCGCTCGCCGGGAAGTTCGACGCCTTCGTCCTCTCCCGGGCCACCGTCCTCGACTCCGGCGACCCCGCCGCGTACCTCTACAGCGACTTCGCCACGGACGGCTCCTTCAACATCTCCCAGCTCGCCGACCCGGCGGTCGACCGCGCACTCGCCACCGCCGCCGGCACCCCGGCCGGCGCCGCCCGCCGCCGCGCGGTCCTCGCCGCCGAAGCCGCCGTCCTCGCCACCGACGCCGCCGTGCCGATGCTCCACGAACGCGTGATCCAGGGCGAGGCCACCCACGTCGTGGACGCGGCCCACGACCCGCGCGAACGCGAACTGATCACCGCCCGCACCCACCTCCGATGACCGCCCCCCCGGCCGACGGCCCGCCCCCGGGACGGGCCCCCCGCGCCTGCGGGCACGTAGCCGTCAAGCCCCGTGCCTCCGCCGCGCGGGGCGGCCACCCGGCCGTGAGGGAGCGTCCGTTCGCCACGAGGGCCGGCCGCCCGGTGGCCGGGGCTCGTCGCCCGGCGCTCCGGGCCTGGCGCGCGGCCACGCAGACGCGCCTGCTCCCGGCCGGGCAGTCCGCCGCGGGGAAGGGCCCGCTCGCCCTCCGGGGCGGGCGAGTGGCCATGCGCCCCCACGCCGTCGCCCCGTGGGGGCGCACGGCCCCGAGGACCCTTCCGACCGGTCCCCCGTCACCTGAGGACCACCGATGACCCACCACCCCCGACCCCGCAAGCCCCTCTCCCGGCCCCGGCCGTCCGTCCCGGCCGCGCCGCTCGCCCGGGCCGGCGCGCTCGCCGGGGTCGTCGCCGCCGTCGGCCTGCTGCCCTGGCTGTCCGGGAAGGACCCGGCACTCAGCCTCCTCCGGGCCCGGTCCGCCGAACAGGCGCCCACGGCCGAGGCGCTCGACGCGATCCGCGCCGACCTCGGCCTCGACGCCGGCCCCTGGGGCCTGTTCACCGGCTGGGCCGGCCGCCTGCTCCACGGTGACCTCGGCGTCTCCTGGGTGTCCGGCACCGAGGTGCTGCCCACGGTCACGGCCGGCCTCGGGGTCTCCCTGACCCTGATGGGCGCGGCCCTCGCCGTCGCGCTCGTCGTCGCTGTGCTCGTCGCCGCCCCCGTACTCCTGCGGGGCCGGGCCACCACGGGCACGGTCGCCGCGATGCTGACCTCGCTCCCCGAGTTCCTCCTCTCCCTCGGCCTGCTCGTCGTCGCCGGGGTCTGGCTCCGCCTGTTCCCCACCTCCGGCTGGGCCGGACCCGCCCACCTCGTGCTGCCCGCGCTCGCCCTCGGCGTCCCCGCCGGGGCGCTGCTCGGCCGGCTCGTCGCCGACGCGCTCCCCGCCGTCCTGGACGAACCGTGGGCCGAACTGTGGCGCGGCGCCGGCACCAATCGGCGCCGGATCACCACCGCCGCCCTCCGCCGCGCCCTGCCGGCGCTCGTCCCGCAGGCCGCCCTGGTGGTCGTCGGCCTGACCGGCGGCGCCGTCGCCGTCGAAACCGTCTTCGCCGTCCCCGGCCTCGGCCGTACGGCCCTGGGCGCGGCCACCTCCCAGGACCTCCCGCTGCTCCAGGGCTGCGTCCTCGCCCTCCTGGGCCTGGGCCTGCTCACCGGCGCCGCCGCCGCCCTCGTACGCCGCCGCCTCCTCGGACCGGCACTGCGCGCATCCGGCCTGAGCCTGCCGCCGCCGCGCCCGGCGCGCGCCTCCGCCCGCGTGCCGCTGATCCTGGCGGCGGGCCTCGCCGCGGTCATCGGCTGGGGCCTGCTCCGCGACCCGTACGCCGTCGACCTCGCGTCCCGGCTCGCCGGCCCGTCCGCCGCGCACCCGCTCGGCGCCGACGCCCTCGGCCGCGACGTCCTCGCCCGGCTCGGCCACGGCGCCGCCGCGACCGTCGGCACAGCCGTCGCCGTCACCGCGCTGAGCTGGCTGGTCGCCCTCGTCCTCGGCTTCCTGCCGGGTACGGCGGCGGGCCTCGCCGACATCGCCAACGCCCTGCCCCCGGTGATCACCGGCCTTCTCGTCGCGGCCGTCACCGGCCCCGGCACGGAAGCGGCCGCGCTCGCGGTGACCCTGGTGTCCTGGCCGCCGCTGGCCGCCCACGCCGCCGCTCTCGCCGAGGAGATACGGGCCTCCCGGTTCCTCCTCGCCCAGCGGGCGCTCGGCGCCGGACCGTGGTGGATCGCCACCCGGCACGTCCTGCCGGGTGTCGCGGGCCCCGTCGCCCGCCACGCCGCCCTGCGGCTGCCCGGCGTCGCCCTGGCCCTCGCCTCCCTCGGCTTCCTCGGGCTCGGCGCCCGTCCGCCCTCGCCCGAGTGGGGGCTGCTCCTCGACGAGTCCGCCGACTACGTGGAGCGCGCCCCGGTCGCGGCCCTCGCCCCCGCCGTGGCCCTCGCCCTGCTGGCCGCCCTGGCCGCCCGCCTGGCGGGCACCGCCCCGGTCCGCCGCGCCTCCCGCCGTACCCCCCTCAGGAAGGCCCCCGCCCATGCCGACGACACCGCCACACTCCCGGCCCCGGCCTGAACCGCTCCTCACCGCCGACGACCTGCGGATCTCCTTCGGCGGCACCGAGGCCGTCCGCGGCGTCACCTTCGAGGTGTACGCGGGCGAAGTCCTCGCCCTGGTCGGCGAGTCGGGCGCCGGCAAGTCGCTCACCGCCCGGGCCCTGCTCGGGATGGCGCCCCGCGCCGCCACCGTCACCGGCCGCGTCCTGCTGCGCGGCGCCCCCGTCACCCCCGCCGACCTCGGCCGCCGCATCGCCCGCATCCCGCAGGACGCCCAGTCGGCGCTGTCCCCCGTCCACCGCGTCGAGGACCAGCTCGCCCTCGCCGCCCGCTCCGTACGGCCCCTGCGGCGCGCCGAGGCACGGGCGCTGGCACGCCGGGCCCTCGCCGAGGTCGGCCTCGGCCCCGAGGCCGCCGCCGCGCGCCCGCACGCCCTCTCCGGCGGGATGCGGCAGCGCGCCGTCATCGCGACGGCCCTCGTCAACGGCCCCGAGCTGGTCGTCGCCGACGAACCGACCACCGCCCTCGACCCCGAGCGGCGGGAGCGGATCCTCACCCTGCTGCGCGAGCGCTGCGCCGACGCCGGCGCGGCGCTCCTCCTCGTCAGCCACGACCTGGAGGCGGTCCGGCGGCACGCCGACCGGGTCGCCGTCCTGCACGCCGGACGCCTCGCCGAACTCGGGCCCGCCGCCCGCGTCCTGACCCGGCCGGCCGCCCCGTACACCCGCGGTCTCCTCGCCGCCCTCCCCACCGAGGACCTGCCGCACCGCTCCCGGCTGCCCGCCCCCGACGGCACCCCGCTCCTCCCCGGCGCGCCCGGCTGCGCCTTCGCGCCGCGCTGCCCGCGCGCCACCGACCGGTGCCGCGCCGAGGAGCCCGAACCGAGGTCCGTGGCCGGACACCGGGTCGCCTGCCACCACCCGTACGCCGAGGAGGAGGCGGCGTGAACCCCCTGCTCCAGGTCCGTGACCTCGTCGTCCGGTACGGCGACCGCCCCGCCGTCGACGGGGTGTCCTTCGACGTGGCGGCGGGGGAGACCGTCGGCCTCGTCGGCCCCTCCGGCTGCGGCAAGTCCACCACCGCCGCCGCCGTCCTGCGGCTGCTGCGCCCCGCCGCCGGCTCCGTCCGTTTCGACGGCACCGAGCTCACCGCCCTCGGCGCGAGGCCCCTGCGCGCCCTGCGCCCCCGGTTCCAGCCCGTCTTCCAGGACCCGTACGCCGCCCTGAGCCCCCGCCGCCGTGTCCGCGACCAGATCGCCGAACCGCTGCGGATCCACGGCCTCTGGTCCCGGACGGACGGCCCGCTGCGGGTCGCCGAACTCCTCGACCGCGTCGGCCTCGGCCCCGCCCTCGGCGAACGGCTGCCGCACGAACTGTCGGGCGGCCAGGCCCAGCGCGTCGGCATCGCCCGCGCGCTCGCCACGGGCCCCGAGCTGCTCGTGCTCGACGAACCGACCTCCGCGCTCGACCCCTCCGTACGGGCCGGGATCCTCAACCTCCTGATGGACCTCCAGGACACCCTCGGCGTCGGCTCACTGTTCATCTCCCACGACCGGGCGGCGGTACGGCACGTCTGCGACCGCGTCCTGACCATGAGCGAAGGACGACTCACCGCGTGACCCCGCTCGCCGTCTCCTCGTGGCCGGCCAGTTCACCCCCAACGTCGGCTTCTTCGCCGTCCTGCCCTACCTCGCCGGCCACCTCATCCTCCCGGGCCCCCTCCCTCTCCCGGCGATCCCCGCGGTCCCCTCGGCACTGCCGGTCACCGCGGGGGCTCTCACCCGGACATGACGAAACCCCCGGCCCTCCCGAAGGAGGAGCCGGGGGTCGTGCAGCGCTTCCTAGATGTCCCGGAAGATCTCGATCTGCGCCCCCACCGAGTTCAGCCGCTCCGCCAGGTCCTCGTACCCCCGGTTGATGACGTAGACGTTCCGCAGCACCGACGTGCCCTCGGCCGCCATCATCGCGAGCAGGACGACCACGGCCGGGCGCAGTGCCGGGGGGCACATCATCTCGGCGGCGCGCCAGCGGGTGGGGCCCTCGACCAGGACGCGGTGGGGGTCGAGGAGCTGGAGGCGGCCGCCGAGGCGGTTGAGGTCGGTGAGGTAGATGGCCCGGTTGTCGTAGACCCAGTCGTGGATGAGGGTCTTGCCCTGGGCGGTGGCCGCGATGGCCGCGAAGAAGGGGACGTTGTCGATGTTGAGGCCCGGGAAGGGCATCGGGTGGATCTTGTCGATCGGCGCCTCCAGCTTGGAGGGGCGGACCGTCAGGTCGACCAGGCGGGTGCGGCCGTTGTCGGCGGCGTACTCGGGGGAGCGGTCGTGGTCGAGGCCCATCTCCTCCAGGACCGCGAGCTCGATCTCCATGAACTCGATCGGGACCCGGCGGATCGTCAGCTCCGACTCGGTGACGACGGCGGCGGCCAGCAGACTCATCGCCTCGACCGGGTCCTCGGAGGGTGAGTAGTCGACGTCGGCGTCGATCTGCGGCACGCCGTGCACGGTGAGGGTGGTGGTGCCGATGCCGTCGACGCGCACCCCGAGCGCCTCCAGGAAGAAGCAGAGGTCCTGGACCATGTAGTTGGAGGAGGCGTTGCGGATGACGGTCACGCCGTCGTGGCGGGCCGCGGCCAGCAGGGCGTTCTCGGTGACCGTGTCCCCGCGCTCGGTCAGCACGATGGGGCGGTCGGGGGAGACGGACCGCTCCACGCGCGCGTGGTAGAGCCCCTCGGTGGCGGTGATCTCCAGGCCGAAGCGGCGCAGCGCGATCATGTGCGGCTCGATCGTGCGCGTACCGAGGTCGCAACCGCCGGCGTACGGCAGCTTGAAGCGGTCCAGGCGGTGCAGCAGCGGGCCGAAGAACATGATGATGGAGCGGGTGCGGATGGCGGCCTCGGCGTCGATGGACTCCATGTCCAGTTCGGCGGGCGGCACGATCTCCAGGTCCACGCCGTCGTTGATCCAGCGGGTGCGGACGCCGATGGAGTTCAGCACTTCCAGGAGGCGGAAGACCTCCTCGATGCGGGCGACGCGGCGCAGGACGGTGCGGCCCTTGTTGAGCAGGGAGGCGCAGAGCAGCGCGACACAGGCGTTCTTGCTCGTCTTGACGTCGATGGAGCCGGAGAGGCGGCGGCGGCCGACGACGCGCAGGTGCATGGGGCCGGAGTAGCCGAGGGACACGATCTCGCTGTCGAGGGCCTCACCGATGCGGGCGATCATCTCAAGGCTGATGTTCTGGTTGCCGCGTTCGATCCGGTTGACGGCGCTCTGGCTGGTGGCCAGTGCTTCGGCGAGCTGCGTCTGTGTCCAGCCGCGGTGCTGGCGGGCGTCACGGATGAGCTTGCCGATACGTACGAGGTAGTCGTCTGCCATGGCGTCACGTTATCTCAGATATGAGATGAAGCGATCATCGGGGTGGTTCATCCGGGTGGCGTGTCGTGCGCGATCGGGTGGCGCGGTTCGTACAGGGGCAGTTCGGTGCCGCTCGGCAGCCGTACCGCCGCGAGCAGGCCCCACCCCTGGTCACTGATGGGCCGTGAGATGTGCGCGCCCCGGTCCTCCAGGGTCGTGAGCGTGGCCGTGATGTCCTCGCACATGAGGTAGACCTCGTGCTGGGGCTCGCCCTCCGTGGGGTGCACGGCGATCTCGGCCGGCGGCAGCCGGAAGATCAGCCAGCCGCGCCCGGCGTCCACGTGGTCGAAGCCGACGACGTCCTTGAGGAAGTCGCGGTCGGCCTCGGCGTCCCGGGTGTAGAGAATCACATGCGCGCCGCTGAACATGGTCCGATCCTCGGCCCGCCCCGCGGTGGCGGCAATTCCTCCGCGTCCGTCCGGGTTCGTCCCGCTCCGTCGCCGCGCGGTCCGGCTCCTCCGCCCGCGCGCCCGCAGCGCGGGCGGAGAACGGGCGCGGCCGGGCATGACCGGACGCCGGGGATGCACTAGAGTTATCTCGACATCGAGATAACTGCTTACGGCGCACTGCGGCCGCCTGCCCGGTAAGGGTGACCTAACTAAGCCTTACCTTAGCGGATCGGCGAGGAGTCGTGGCGGCAGCATGACGGTAGTACGCGCACTTTGATGAAGGAGACTGTCGTGTCGGCGAACAGCTTCGACGCCCGCAGCACGCTGCGCGTGGGCGACGAGTCGTACGAGATCTTCCGCCTGGACAAGGTGGAGGGCTCGGCCCGGCTCCCCTACAGCCTGAAGGTTCTGCTGGAGAACCTGCTCCGCACCGAGGACGGCGCGAACATCACCGCCGACCACATCCGCGCCCTGGGCAACTGGGACTCGCAGGCCCAGCCGAGCCAGGAGATCCAGTTCACGCCGGCCCGCGTGATCATGCAGGACTTCACCGGCGTGCCCTGTGTCGTCGACCTCGCCACCATGCGCGAGGCCGTCAAGGAGCTCGGCGGCGACCCGGCGAAGATCAACCCGCTGGCCCCGGCCGAGCTGGTCATCGACCACTCCGTCATCGCCGACAAGTTCGGCACCAAGGAAGCCTTCGGCCAGAACGTCGAGCTGGAGTACGGCCGCAACAAGGAGCGCTACCAGTTCCTGCGCTGGGGCCAGACCGCCTTCGACGAGTTCAAGGTCGTCCCGCCCGGCACCGGCATCGTCCACCAGGTGAACATCGAGCACCTGGCCCGCACGGTCATGGTCCGCGGCGGCCAGGCGTACCCCGACACCCTCGTCGGCACCGACTCCCACACCACCATGGTCAACGGCCTCGGTGTGCTCGGCTGGGGCGTCGGCGGCATCGAGGCCGAGGCCGCCATGCTCGGCCAGCCGGTCTCCATGCTCATCCCGCGCGTCGTCGGCTTCAAGCTGACCGGTGAGCTGCCCGCCGGCACCACCGCCACCGACCTGGTGCTGACCATCACCGAGATGCTCCGCAAGCACGGTGTCGTCGGCAAGTTCGTCGAGTTCTACGGCGAGGGTGTGGCGGCGACGAGCCTCGCCAACCGCGCCACCATCGGCAACATGTCGCCGGAGTTCGGCTCCACCGCCGCCATCTTCCCGATCGACGGCGAGACCCTGAACTACCTCAAGCTCACCGGCCGCTCCGAGCAGCAGGTCGCGCTCGTCGAGGCGTACGCCAAGGAGCAGGGCCTCTGGCTCGACCCGGCCGCCGAGCCCGACTTCTCCGAGAAGCTGGAGCTCGACCTCTCCACCGTCGTCCCGTCGATCGCCGGCCCGAAGCGCCCGCAGGACCGCATCGTCCTCGCCAACGCCGCCGCGCAGTTCGCCCAGGACGTCCGCAACTACGTGGACGGCGTCGACGAGGCGGGCAAGGAGTCCTTCCCGGCCTCCGACGCCCCGGCCAACACGCCGAACGGCGCCCCGTCGAAGCCGGTCACCGTCACCGCCCCCGACGGCTCGACGTACGAGATCGACCACGGCGCCGTCACCGTCGCCGCGATCACCTCCTGCACCAACACCTCGAACCCGTACGTCATGGTCGCCGCCGCGCTCGTCGCGAAGAAGGCCGTGGAGAAGGGCCTGACCCGCAAGCCGTGGGTCAAGACCACCCTCGCCCCGGGCTCGAAGGTCGTCACCGACTACTTCGACAAGGCGGGCCTCACCCCGTACCTCGACAAGGTCGGCTTCAACCTCGTCGGCTACGGCTGCACCACCTGCATCGGCAACTCCGGCCCGCTGCCGGAGGAGGTCTCCAAGGCCGTCAACGACCACGACCTCGCGGTCACCTCGGTCCTCTCCGGCAACCGGAACTTCGAGGGCCGTATCAACCCCGACGTCAAGATGAACTACCTGGCCTCCCCGCCGCTGGTCGTCGCGTACGCCATCGCGGGCTCCATGAAGGTGGACATCACCAAGGACGCCCTCGGTGTCGACCAGGACGGCAAGCCGGTCTACCTGGCGGACATCTGGCCCTCCGAGGCCGAGGTGAACGACGTCGTCGCCAACGCCATCGGCGAGGACATGTTCAACAAGTCCTACCAGGACGTCTTCGCGGGTGACGCCCAGTGGCAGGCGCTGCCGATCCCGACCGGCAACACCTTCGAGTGGGACCCGCAGTCCACCTACGTCCGCAAGCCCCCGTACTTCGAGGGCATGACGATGGAGACCACCCCGGTCACCGACATCACCGGCGCGCGCGTGCTGGCGAAGCTCGGCGACTCGGTCACCACCGACCACATCTCCCCGGCCGGTGCCATCAAGGCCGACACCCCGGCCGGCCAGTACCTCACCGAGCACGGTGTGGAGCGTCGTGACTTCAACTCCTACGGCTCGCGCCGTGGCAACCACGAGGTCATGATCCGCGGCACGTTCGCCAACATCCGCCTGCGCAACCAGATCGCGCCGGGCACCGAGGGCGGCTACACCCGCGACTTCACGCAGGAGGGCGGCCCGGTCTCCTTCATCTACGACGCCTCCCGCAACTACATCGAGCAGGGCATCCCGCTCGTCGTGCTCGCGGGCAAGGAGTACGGCTCCGGCTCGTCCCGTGACTGGGCCGCCAAGGGCACCGCGCTCCTCGGCGTCAAGGCCGTCATCGCCGAGTCGTACGAGCGCATCCACCGCTCGAACCTCATCGGCATGGGCGTCCTGCCGCTCCAGTTCCCGGAGGGCCAGTCCGCCGCGACCCTCGGTCTGACCGGCGAGGAGACCTTCTCCTTCGCGGGCATCCAGGAGCTCAACAACGGCACCACGCCGCGCACGGTCAAGGTCACCACCGACACCGGTGTCGAGTTCGACGCGGTCGTCCGCATCGACACCCCCGGTGAGGCCGACTACTACCGCAACGGCGGCATCATGCAGTACGTGCTGCGGAACCTGATCCGCGGCTGACCCGGTCCCGGCCGGCCGGTGAAACGGGACGGGCCCCGCTCCTCGGAGGAGGAGCGGGGCCCGTTCGTTCGTCTCACACGCGCGGGGCGCGGATCAGAACATCAGGCGGTACGTGTTCCAGCCGGTGCCGAGCTTGACGCGCGGCTTGAAGGCGGGAGCGGTGGTGCCGGTGCCCTTGTAGAGCCACAGGTTGCCGGAACCGTCACGGGCGAGCACGTCGGCCACGCCGTCGATGTCGACGTCACCGGTGGAGACCACCGAGTTGTAGATGCCCCAGCCGGTGCCGACCTTGACGCGCGCGCCGAAGGGGGCGTTGTAGTTGCCGGTGCCCTTGTAGAGCCACAGGTTGCCGGAACCGTCACGGGCGATCACGTCGGCCTTGCCGTCGTTGTTCAGGTCGCCCTTGCCGGTGATGGCGTTGTAGATGTGCCAGCCGGTGCCGACCTTGACGCGGGGCGCCAGGCGGCCGTTGCCGTACCCGAGGTACAGGTACAGGTTGCCCGAACTGTCACGGGTCAGCAGGTCGTCCGCGGCGGCACCGCCGAGGCTGGCCGTGGAGACGACCGTGTTGAAGGCGCCCCAGCCGCTGCCCAGGCTGACCGGGCTGGCGTTCCACTCCAGCCAGTACAGCGTGCCGTAGGACACGATCCAGGCGCCGTCCGAGACGCCGTCGGCGTCCTGGTCGACCTGGGTCGCCTTGGAGACGCCGCCCCAGCCGGAGCCGACGTCCTCGCGGGACTCGAAGCCGCCCGAGCCGTTCGGCCAGTACGACCAGAGCTTGCCGTTGCCGTCGGCGGCGCGCAGCTCGCCGATGGGGGCGTCGGCCGCGGACTCGGCGGCGAAGGTGCCCGCGCCCGGGGTGGCCTTCTCGGCCGCGGCGGAGGTCTTGCCGACCGGCGCCGGCGCGTCCGCGGCGACCGCGGCGGTGGTGGTGCCCACGAGGGCCGCGGTGATGGCCGCGACGGTGACACGGGACAGGATGCCCGTGCGGTTCAGGCCAGTGGAGTTGGCCACGTAGTTCTCCTGAGAGGAAGACGAAAGGAAAGGTTCCGCCACCGGCGCGTCACCCGGACGGCCGACGGCGGAAACCTTATGATCCAGGATCGTTCTCATCGGATCTTCACAGGTCAACTGGTTTGTGACACAACTGTTTCGATCCCGGACTTATATCCCTTTTGTCAACGCAGAAGCTCCACTTCCGCCAGCCGGGAGGTGCCTTCCGCCACCAGCCGGTACGCCGTGTACGAGCCGGGCGCGGCGATCGTGAAGGTCCGCGTCTGCCGGTCCCAGGCGAAGGACTCGCCCGCCCTGCGGTCCAGATCGGTCCAGTGCGCCCCGTCCGCGGAGCCCTGCAGCACCCAGCCGGAGGGCGCTTCCGCCCGCGCCGCCGAGGTCAGCGTGTAGCGGATCGCCCGGGTCGGGGCCGTCACCGGCAGCGGCTCCGACGTGAGCGCGGCCGAGGTCGCCGAGGTGTCGTCGGTGAGCGGTCCCGTCCGGGCCAGCGCGTCCGACGGTGGGGCCGGCACCCGGTCGTCCCGCGCGATCGAGGAGGGCGCCGCGCCCGGGCCCGTGCCCCAGGAGGAGGGCCGCGGGCCCATGTCGAAGCGCAGGATGCCGCCGCGGGCCAGCAGGTCGTGGGGGAGGGCCGTCGAGTGCCAGGCGCGGCCGTTCACGGTGACGCCCTGGACGTACACGTTCCGGGCACTGTTCCGGGGAGCCTCGACCACCAGCGTGCGGCCGTTGTCCATGCGGACGGTGGCCTTCTTGAAGAGGGGCGAGCCGATGGCGTACTCCCCGCCGCCCATCACCAGCGGGTAGAAGCCGAGCGCGGAGAAGAGGTACCAGGCCGACTGCTCGCCGTTGTCCTCGTCACCGTGGTAGCCCTGCCCGATCTCGCTGCCGGTGTAGAGCCGGGACAGCACCTCGCGCACCTTCTCCTGCGTCTTCCAGGGCTGCCCGGCCGCGTCGTACATGTACGGCACGTGGTGCGCGACCTGGTTGGAGTGGCCGTACATGCCCATGCGGACGTCCCGGGCCTCGGTCATCTCGTGGATGACGCTGCCGTACGAGCCGGTGAACTCGGGGCTCGCCGTCTCGGGGGTGGAGAAGTAGGCGTCCAGCTTCTTCGCGAGACCGGCCCGCCCGCCGTACAGGTTCGCCAGGCCCCGCGAGTCCTGCGGAGCGGTGAAGGCGTAACCCCAGCCGTTGGTCTCGGTGTAGTCGTGCCCCCAGATCCGGGGATCGTACGAGGCCGAGGGCACCCGCCAGGTCCCCTTCGCGTCCCGGCCCTGGAAGAAGCCGGCCTCCGCGTCGAAGAGGGAGACGTACCCCTGGGCGCGGTCGCGGAAGTAGGCCGCCTCCTCCTGGTAACGCTTCTTCCCGGTCCTCTCGTACAGCGCCTCGGCCATGCGGGAGATGCCGAAGTCGTTGAGGTAGCCCTCCAGGGACCAGGAAAGGCCCTCGTGGGTCTCGGTGGAGGCGTAGCCCAGGAAGGGTGAGGTGTCCATGCCCTTGCGGCCGACGCCCCGGTGCGGCGGGACGACGGTCGCGTTCTTCAGTGCCGCCTCGTACGCGGCCTCGGCGTCGAACTTCACGCCCTTGACGTACGCGTCGGCGAAGGCCACGTCGGATGAGGTGCCCGTCATGAGGTCGGCGTAGCCGGGGGAGGACCAGCGGGAGATCCAGCCGCCGTCCTTGTACTGCTGCACGAAGCCGTCGACCAGCTCGCCCGCCTTCCGCGGCGTGAGGAAGGAGTAGGCCGGCCAGGTGGTCCGGTAGGTGTCCCAGAAGCCGTTGTTGACGTACGCCTTGCCGTCGACGATCTTCGCGCCGGTACGGGTCGGGGTGTCGGGTCCGGCCGGCGGGACGAACGGGCTGGCGTAGCGGGGCCGCCCGTCCACCTGCTCGAAGGCCGAGTTGGGGTAGAGGTACAGGCGGTAGAGCCCGGAGTAGAGCGTGACCAGCTGGTCGTGGGTGGCGCCCTCCACGGTGACCCGGCCGAGCAGCGCGTCCCAGGCCTTCCGGGCCCGGTCACGGACCTTCTCGAAGGAGGTGCCGTCCGGAATCTCCTGGGCCAGGTTGGCCTTGGCCTGTTCGACGGAGATGAGGGAGGTCGCGATCCGCAGGGTGACCGTGCGGTCCTCGCCCGCGTCGAGGCGGAGCCGGCCCCGGACGCCCTCGGCCGCCGCGTCGGTGACCGGCGCGTCGAGGACGCCGTACACGAACATGCGTCCGGCGCCGGTGGACAGGCCGGAGCGGACGTCCGAGTACCCGGTGAAGGAGCGGGTCGCCGGATCGAGGGTCAGACCGCCGGCGTCGGTCACGTTGTCGAGCACGAGGCTCGCGTCCTCACCCGGATAGGTGAACCGCATCATCGCCGCGTGGTCGGTGGGGGTGACCTCGGCGCGCAGCCCGTTCTCGAAGGTGACGCCGTAGAGGTAGGGCCGGGCGGTCTCCCGGGCGTGCCGGAAGGGCAGCGCCCGGGCCGCCTTGTCGGTGGGTGCGTCGCCGGCCGCCGCCGAGGGCATCACCTGGAAGGTCTGCCGGTCGCCCATCCACGGGCTCGGCTGGTGGCTCGCGGAGAAGGCCTGGAGCCTGGGCAGGTTGTCGGCGTCGTTGCCGCGCGCGTACTCGTACAGCCAGCTCTGGGTGGAGGCGTTGGTGACCGGCGTCCAGAAGGTGAAGCCGTGCGGCACGGCGGTGGCGGGGAAGGTGTTGCCGCGCGAGAAGGCGCCGCTGGAGTTCGTGCCGCGGGTGGTCGAGACGTAGTCGGAAAGGTGCTCCGGGCGGGGCTCCGGCCGCGCGGCGCCGATCCTCAGGTCGTCGATCCAGCCCTGGAACTTCGCCGGTCCCTTCGGGGAGTCGTACGCGACGAGGATCCGGTCCACGGTCCTGCCGGCCGCGACGGCGCCGATCCGGGAGCCGACCCGGTTCCACTGGTTGACGTACAGACGCTTGGCCGCGGCCTGTCCGCGCGGGGTGAGCGGCCCGCCGTGGGTGTCGACGGCGCCCAGGTCACTCAGATAGGTGCCGTCGGTGAAGGCCAGGTCGACCGCCACGTGCGTGGCCGGATAGTTCAGATCGGTCTCGGCCATCGACGGGAAGACGAGGTAGGAGAGCTCGGTGTCCGGACGGACCGGGACGTGCACGTCGACAATCTTGTTGTACGCGTAGGCGCGACCGTCCGCGCGGTGGGTGCCCGCGTAGCGCAGCGCCCGGCGGCCGGTGAAGCCGGCGGCGGCCTTGGCGGTGGGGGAGCCGAGCGGGCCGCGGTCGACGTCCGTGCGCATCTCCTTGGGCACGGGCGCGGAGGTGTCCCCGTTCGAGAACTGAACGTCCGCCAGCTGGGTGAGACCGGCACCGTGGTTCGCGGTGATCTCGAGCCGGTAGTGGGCGTAGGCGGGGCCGCGGGTGGGGAGGTCGTACGTACGGGTCTCGAACCGTTTCGCGAAGTCCTCGCCCGACCGGGTGTCGAGGACGGTCCACTCCCTGCCGTCGGCCGAGCCCTTGAGCGTCCAGTCCCGGGGGTCCCGCTCGGCGGCGTCGTTGGCGGAGGTCAGGGCGTAGGAGGCGAGGGCGACCGGCTCGTCCAGGTCGAACTCGATCCAGGCGGTGGGGGCGAAGACCAGCCACTTCGTCCCGGGCTGGAGATCGATCAGGTTCTCCTTGGTCTCGCCCGCCCCCGCGTGCTCGCCGCTGGCCCGCAGTCCGGTGACGCGGTCCGTGACGTTGCCGGGGATGCCGCTCGCGAAGCCGCCGTCGACGCCGGAGGCGCGCGCGGTGCCGTCGGGGGCCGTCTCCACCGTGTTCCGCCAGGTCGGTGGTGTCTCGTCCGCCTCGAAGGAGGTGTGGAACTCCCGGTCCGGTTTCTCCCGCTGGCCGGGAAGAGCCTGGGCCACCGGGGTCAGCGCGGGGAGTGAGGTCAGGATCAGGGCCGCCGAGGCGGCGAGCGCAAGCGCTCTCGGGCCACCGGGCCGGGGCCGTGATCGGGGAGGGAA
This sequence comes from Streptomyces sp. NPDC012827, assembly GCF_042900905.1. NCBI lineage: Bacteria > Bacillati > Actinomycetota > Actinomycetes > Kitasatosporales > Streptomycetaceae > Streptomyces > Streptomyces sp. NPDC012827. The sequence continues at coordinate 233,916 of NZ_JBIBBY010000009.1, forward strand.
TCCGGTCTGCATGCGGTTTCTTCGCTCCTGCCGCTGGTCTTGGACAACGTTGTCAGATCCATGGCGCAGACTCCAGTAGGGGTCAAGTCGCACAAGGTGTCAAGGGTGTTGGCGGGGAAGGGCGGGACGAAACGCCGCAGATGCGAGGTGCTCATCCCCGAGGTCTCAACTCGGGAAAGATGGCTGCCGAAACCTGCTTTCGATCTTGCTCCGGCGAAGGGAAGTGGACTATACCTGTCGGCGTCCCGCCCGTCGTACGAATCCACGACGGCCCGACGCCTGCACGACCCAGCAATTGACCGCGGTGGCGGGGCCCTTCGCCTGTGGCGAGCGTACGGGTGACCGGTACACCGCCTGAGTCCTGAATGAAGGCGAGGACTTGAGCATGGGATCCACCTCCGCCCGCACCAGTGAGGGCCTCGGCCGTCGCGACCTCATCAAGCGTTCCGCCGCGATCGGCCTCATCTCCGTGCCGACGATGGGCTTCCTGTCCGCCTGTGCCAGCGGTGGCGGCAGCGGGAACGAGAAGGTCGAGAAGGGCACGAAATCCGACAAGAACCCGCTCGGGGTGAACGAGTCGGCGCCGCTCGATTTCGTCCTCTTCGACGGTGGTTTCGGCCAGCAGTACGCCAAGGACGCCATCAAGCTCTACGAGAAGAATTACCCCGGGGCCGCCGTCAAGTTCACGCCCACCCAGAAGATCACCACCGAGCTCCAGCCCCGTTTCAACGGCGGCAACCCGCCGGACCTCATCGACAACTCCGGCGCCGAGCAGATGGACATGGGCGTGCTCGTCGGCCAGAAGCAGCTGGCCGACCTCACGCCGCTCCTGGACGCCCCCTCCGTCGACGACCCGAAGAAGAAGGTCCGCGACACCCTGCGGCCCGGCATCGTCGAGATGGGCCAGTTCGACGGCGCCCCCGTCTGGGTCCTCTACTACGCCTACACCGTCTACGGCGTCTGGTACTCGCAGAAGCTGCTCGACTCGCTCGACGCGAAGTACCCCGAGACCTGGGACGAGATGCTGGCCGTCTGCGAGAAGGCCAAGAAGAAGGGCATCGCGGGCTGGACGTACGCGGGCAAGCACCCGTACTACGTCCCCTTCTCCCTCTACCCGATGATCGGCAAGGTCGGCGGCCGCGAGGTGCTCGACGCCATCGACAACCTGGAGCCGAAGGCCTGGGAGCACCCGGCCGTCAAGGCCTGCTTCGAGGCCTACTACGAGCTCGTCCGCAAGGGCTACATCCTCCAGGGCACCCCCGGCCTCGACCACATCCAGTCGCAGACCGCCTGGACCGAGGGCAAGGCCCTCTTCATCCCGAACGGCTCCTGGGTCGAGAACGAGGCGGCCAAGACCATGCCGGCCGACTTCGACCTGGCCGTCTCCGCCCCGACCGGCCTCGACTCCTCCGACAAGATGCCCTTCGGCACGATCTGGGCCTCCGGCGGCGAGCCCTTCATCGTCCCGGCCAAGGCGAAGAACGTCGAGGGCGGCATGGAGCAGCTGCGCATCATGCTCAGCGAGGCCTCCTCCAAGAACTTCACCCGGTCCGTGAAGTCCCTGACCGCCTTCAACGGCGGCACCGACGGCATCGAGCTGACCCCGGGCCTGAAGTCCGGAGTCGCCGCCCTGGAGAAGGCCGGCCAGAACGTCGTCAACCCGCGGCTCCAGGACTGGTACGTCGCCCTGCAGAAGGAGAAGATCGGTGTCGCCGGCATCGGCGAGATGATGGCGGGCCGCGCGACGCCCGCCGAGACGATCAAGAAGATCCAGAAGTTCGCCGACGACGCGGCCAAGGACCCGAACATCAAGCACTACAAGCACCAGTGAGCAGCGCCGGGGCCCCTTCCCGCCGACCGGGAGCGGGCCCCGGAACCCTCGCGCGCGGCACCGGCGGCGCGCCTCGGCGGGAAAGATCGGGGTCGGTAGGAATGCAACACGGCAAGTACCGTTTCATCGTGGGGTTCCTGGCGATCCCCCTCGCGCTCTACGCGCTGTTCGTCATCTGGCCGTTCATCCAGTCCATCTACTACTCGTTCACGGACTGGTCCGGGCTCAGTCCGGAATTCTCGATGGTCGGCTTCGACAACTACAGCCGGATGCTGGACGACGACATCTTCTGGAAATCGCTCCAGCACAGCCTGACCTTCGCCGTGGTGCTGCCGCTGGTGACCGTCGGCCTCGCCCTGTTCTTCGCCTTCATGCTGAATGTCGGGGGCCGCCGCCGCAAGGGAGCGGCCGTGACGGGCGTGCGCGGATCGTCTTTCTACAAGATCGTGTACTTCTTCCCGCAGGTGCTGTCCATCGCGATCGTGGCGCTCCTCTTCCAGTTCGCGTACAACCCGAACAGCGGCGCCATCAATTCCGCCCTGGAACTCGTGGGCCTCGGCAGTGTCCGGCCCGACTGGCTGGGCGACCCGGATCTCGCCCTCATGTGCGTGATGGTCGTTCTCGTCTGGTCCACCGTCGGATTCTTCGTCGTCCTCTTCTCTGCGGGCATGGCGTCCATTCCGAGGGATTTCTACGAGGCCGCCCTGCTCGACGGCGCCAACCGTTTCACCACCTTCTTCAGGATCACCCTGCCGCTGCTCTGGGACACCGTGCAGTCCGGCTGGATCTACATGGGCATCCTGGCGCTCGGCGCGGAGTCCTTCGCCGTGGTCCAGATCATGACCGTCGGCCCCAACGGCGGCGGGCCCGACTACTCGACCATCGTCCTGCCGCTGTACGTGTACCAGAAGGCGTTCCGGGACGGTCAGGCCGCCTACGCAACGACCATCGGCGTCGCCCTCCTCCTGCTCACGCTCGCCTTCGCGGCGGTCGTGATGAAGGTCGGCCGGCGCGAGCGGCTGGAGTTCTGATGAAGATCACCGAAACTGCCTCCACCGACGTCGAGAAGACCCCCGGCCCCCCGGCGGGCGGCGGCCCGCTGCCCGTCGGCGCCACGGCCCCCGCCGCCGTGAAGGAGCCCAAGGGCGAGGGCGGGGTCCTCAACGTCTTCTCGCACGGGGTCCTGATCATCTGGGCGATCATGGTGGTCATGCCGCTGCTCTGGGCGGTCATGACCTCCTTCAAGACCGACCGGGCGATCTTCACCTCACCGTGGTCGCTCCCCGACCGGCTCCACTTCGAGAACTGGTCGCGCGCCTGGACCGAGGCGCACATGGGCGACTACTTCATGAACACGATCGTGGTGGTGGGCGGCTCGCTCCTCGGCACCCTGCTGTTCGGCTCGATGGCCGCCTACGTGCTCGCCCGTTTCGACTTCCCGGGCAACCGCTTCCTGTACTTCCTCTTCATCGGCGGGATGAGCTTCCCGATCATCCTGGCGCTCGTCCCGTTGTTCTACGTCATGCAGAACATGGCCCTGCTCAACACCCCGCACGGCCTGATCCTGGTCTACATCGCCTACTCGCTGCCCTTCACGGTCTTCTTCCTCACGGCCTTCTTCCGCACCCTGCCGACCTCGGTGGCGGAGGCCGCCTTCGTGGACGGCGCCTCGCACACCCGGACCTTCTTCCAGGTGATGCTGCCGATGGCGAAGCCGGGCCTGATCAGCGTCGGCATCTTCAACTTCCTCGGCCAGTGGAACCAGTACCTGCTGCCGACCGTGCTCAACACCGAGCAGGACCAGAAGGTGCTCTCCCAGGGCCTGGTGCAGCTCGCCGTCAGCCAGGGCTACAAGGGCGACTGGTCCGGCCTCTTCGCCGGCCTGGTCATGGCCATGCTGCCGGTGCTCGCTGCGTACGTCATCTTCCAGCGTCAGGTGGTGGCGGGACTCACCGCCGGCGCGGTGAAGTGACGCGGCGGTCCAGGACCGACCGGCCCGGGGCCCCCGGCGCGCACGGCGCGCCGGGGGCCCCCCGCGTGCGGTGTAACCCACCCGCCCGCCTGGTGATGGAGGATAAGGGGGGGCAGCCGGAACCGGAGCCGTGTTGTTGA